>NZ_FNZO01000019.1:0-63772 GCF_900109305.1 Paenibacillus sp. cl141a | reverse complement strand
CATTATCTCACAATGCTGCAAAATAAATTATCCGGTATTAGCTACCGTTTCCGGTAGTTATCCCAGTCTTGAGGGCAGGTTGCCTACGTGTTACTCACCCGTCCGCCGCTAACCTTCAGGAGTGCAAGCACTCCATCAAGTCCGCTCGACTTGCATGTATTAGGCACGCCGCCAGCGTTCGTCCTGAGCCAGGATCAAACTCTCCAATAAAGTTTGACTTGCTCATTTCTTAACTGACGAGAATTTGTTCAATTCTCTATTTCAACTCCCCACCGAAGTGGTTCGTTTTACTCACTCGTTGTTCAGTTTTCAAAGATCAACTTCTTCGTTTTGTCACCAACAAGTTGTCTCGTTAGCAACTCTTATATCTTATCACATCTGCTCGATCATTACAAGCTTTTTTTGAATTTATTTTTCGAATTCATTTTGGCTTGTTGATCCAAGCATTTGTTCCAGGCCGTATTTCTCGGCCGGAAATATAATATACCATGGCATTCGCCTATATGCAACCCTTTTTCGCAAATTAAGAATAAGGTAAAATTATACACCCGTTTGCTTGCCTTATATGACTCTTTAACTCCATCTAATTCCCTCTGCATCTCGGGCTATAGGGTATAACTATACTATATATGAGTCCCCAAAATGACTGTCTATTGCAGGGCCATCATCTTTAGCAGCTCCGTTCGTGCTGGTTCCCCAGCCAAGTATCATAGGCGCCAAGCAGACGACGCCTAAACACCCAGTCCATTACGTGTTGATACATTGTACCAAAGGAATGTTGCATAGCTTTACATTCATAACAAAAACGCGCTCTATGCATAAAAGAGGCAGTCGGCTATAGAAAGCTATAGCCGACTGCCTCTTTTCTATCTATGAAAGGAGCAAAACCTTCAAAACCTACTCCTTATTCCGCATGTGCGGGAACAGTAAGACATCGCGAATGGACGGGGAATTGGTCAGAAGCATGATCAGACGATCGATCCCGATGCCAAGTCCGCCTGTTGGCGGCATACCATATTCCAGGGCACGCAAGAAATCCTCATCCATCTCGTGCGCTTCGTCATTGCCCTGCTCTTTCTCCTTCATCTGCGCTTCAAAACGCTGACGCTGGTCAATCGGATCGTTAAGCTCCGAGAATGCATTGGCGTGTTCGCGCGCCACGATAAACAGCTCAAAGCGATCCGTGAACCGCGGATCCACGTCGTTCTTCTTCGCCAGCGGCGAAATCTCAACCGGGTGACCGGTTACGAACGTCGGCTGAATCAGCGTCTCTTCTACGAATTGCTCAAAGAACGCGTTCAAAATATGACCGAATGTCATATGCGGCTCAACCGGAACTTTGTGTTCTTTGGCGAGACGATGCGCTTCCTCGTTAGACATATCCACGCTGAAGTCTACGCCGACAACTTCTTTTACCGCATCCACCATGGATACCCGGCGCCACTGCGGCGTCAGGTCCACTTCATGCCCTTGATAGGAAATCACTTGCGTGCCCAGCACCTCTTGGGCGATATGGGCAATCAGATTCTCGGTCAGTGCCATAATATCGTTGTAGTCCGCATAAGCTTCATAAAGCTCAATCATCGTAAACTCCGGATTATGACGGGTAGAGATCCCTTCATTCCGGTATACGCGGCCAATTTCGTACACTTTCTCAAGTCCGCCCACAATCAGGCGCTTCAGATGGAGCTCAATTGCGATCCGCATATACAGTTCCATATCCAGCGCATTATGATGCGTGATGAACGGGCGTGCCGCCGCACCGCCGGCGATGGAATGCAAGGTCGGGGTCTCCACCTCAAGATAGCCTTGGGAATCCAGGTAACGGCGCATCGATTGGATAATCCGGGAACGCGTAATGAAGGTTTTCTGCACATCGGGATTGATGATCAGGTCGACGTAACGCTGACGATAACGGAGCTCTACATCCTTCAAACCATGGAATTTCTCAGGGAGCGGATACAGCGATTTCGAAAGAACCTCCAGTTCCTTCACTTTCACGGTAGTTTCACCGGTCTTGGTCTTGAACAAGACCCCTTTTACCCCGATGATGTCACCCAGATCAAGGATGCTGAATGCTTCATACTGCGCTTCTGCAACGGAATCCTGGCGAACATAAATCTGAATCCGGCCGCTCAAATCCTGAATATGAGCAAAAGAAGCCTTGCCCATGCCGCGTTTAGCCATAATCCGTCCAGCCAGGTTCACTTCCACCTGCTTCTCTTCCAACTCTTCCTTGGAGAGCTCGTCGTACTGTTTCAGAATATCACCTGCGTGATGTTCTCTTTCGTATTTTCCGCCAAACGGATCGATGCCCAGCTTGCGAAGCTCGTCCAATTTGTTGCGGCGGATTTGCAGAAGCTCACTTAACTCCTGTTCTTGTTCCTGGTTGTTCATTTCTTCCGTCATCGTCATTCATCTCCTTCATTTCGCTTCCATTGTGAATCCCGTACACATTCGGCAAGGACTTAACGGTAGGGCAGCCATTTCAAGACATGCCATCCATCCATTAAGCCCTCAACCCGGCCCTAACCTATTTAAAAAAGCCCCCCGAAGGAAGCTTTCTACAACACATTCCGACTTACTTCTTAATGTCTACAATTTTATATTGAATAACGCCCGCAGGAACGTTAACATCCACAACCGATCCTTTTTGCTTGCCGATAATCGCTTTGCCGACAGGGCTCTCGTTCGAGATTTTGTTGTTAAGCGGATCCGATTCAGCCGTACCTACAATGGTATATTCCATCGTGTCGCCAAATTCCAAATCCTCCACGATCACCGTGTTGCCCACGCCGACTACATCGGTATTGATATCATCGTTGTTGATGATGCGCGCATTACGGAGCATTTTCTCCAGCGTGATAATCCGACCTTCGATAAAGGCTTGCTCGTTCTTGGCGTCTTCATATTCGGAGTTTTCGCTAATATCGCCATAACCGATGGCAACTTTAATCCGCTCAGCCACCTCGCGGCGCTTCACAGACTTCAGATTCTCAAGTTCGTCCTCCAGTTTCTTCAGACCGTCCTGGGTAAGAATGACTTCTTTATCGCTCATTAACCGATTCTCCTGTCATGTAAATAATTTAAACCACGGTATCAACATACTATATGCGAATTCTTGGGGATCAGAACTTCCCTCTGATGCCTGCTCAATTTCTTGAATTTATACTGAAAGATTATATGGGAACCATTTCAAAAAGTCAATGCGCGCAAAGGCTGTCACGGATGACGCATATACGCAACCGTTAACAGCCTGCACCTCGTATTATCCAATCGCCGCAGCGGCTTGAGGGTATACGCTTTTTGCCGATTCTTCATGGTCCTCCAGATTGTTCACAAAGTTGTTCAGAAGGATGACCAATTCATCGCGCTTCGTTTCTTCCATAATAATATCTTTAATGCGAGCCGATCCCTTGAGCCCTTTCAAGTACCAGGAAAGATGCTTACGCATCTCCCTAACCGCTACCGCTTCTCCGCGTAGGGCGATCAGCCGGTCCATATGCAGGATGGCAATCCGGATTTTCTCCTGCGGAGACGGATCCGACAGCAGCTGGCCCGTCTTCAGGTATTCCACGGTACGGTACAGCATCCAAGGATTCCCCAGCGCTCCACGACCGATCATGACGCCATCGCATCCCGTCGTATCCAGCATTCGGCGCGCATCTTCCGGCGTCACTACATCGCCGTTGCCGATAACCGGAATGGAGACGGCATCTTTCACTTGGCGAATGATGTCCCAATCTGCGTGCCCGGTGTAGAGCTGCTCGCGCGTACGGCCGTGAACGCTGACGGCTTGACCGCCCGCCCGTTCGACAGCCTGCGCATTTTCGACAGCGTAGATATGATCGCTATCCCAGCCTGTGCGCATCTTCACCGTGACCGGTTTGTTCACGGCATCGACAACCGCCGCGACCATCTCATAGATTTTGTTTGAATCCAGTAGCCAGCGCGCTCCCGCATCCATCTTCGTTACCTTCGGTGCAGGGCAGCCCATGTTGATGTCGATGATATCCGCATTGGTCTGCTGATCGACGACTTTGGCCGCCTCCACCAGGGATACGCGGTCGCCGCCAAAAATTTGCAAGCTCAACGGCTTCTCCCGTTCGTCGACGAACAGCATTTCCTGGGTGCGCTTGTTGCCGTGAACGATCGCCTTGCCGCTGACCATTTCGGCGCAGACCAGACCGGTGCCGAATTCCTTCGCGATCAATCGGAACGCCGGATTGCACACGCCAGCCATCGGCGCCAGAACCACTTGGTTTTTCATCTCAACGTTTCCGATTTTCAATTGATCCATTCCATGTTTCCCTCCTTTATTTTCAAATATTTATAGTCGAAGGATCCCGCTTCTTGAGCGTGAGATCCCTAAGTTTCAAACCAAACCATCATACCCATGAATCGCGAAATCGTCCAGTCCGCAACATTTACACATTCTTGTAGATCCCATCCAAAAGACATCTTCCTATATTAATGGCAGGGTTTCTAAAAAATAAACCTGAATCCCTTCACGATAGATAATCTAGCTTCGTTCCTTAAGCTCCTGCAACGTAATCTCCAGCACGTCGGCAATCTGAGCCAGCATCTGCTCCTCGGCACGGCGGTTCCCCCGCTCGATGGCGCCAAGAACAGCCAGAGAAATACCGGATCGCTCGGCGAGCTCTTGCTGGGTCAAACCCTTCAATTTTCGGAAAGCGCGGATACGCTGCGCCAGCTGCTTGTTTTCCAAAGCTGAATTCCTTCCTTTCCTTCCAGGTTCTCAAGTGCTGTCTTCACCACGGGGTACAGACCAGAAGGTTCAAGCTCAGACACGATATCGGCCAGCGGCTTGAGAACGAAAGCCCGTTCCTGCATGCGGGGATGCGGCAGAACGAGATCCGGCGTATCCAGATGGCGTCCTTCCATCCATAACAGATCCAGATCCACCGTCCGCGGTCCCCAGTGAATATGACGGACCCGGCCGAGCTGTTTCTCGATTTGCTGCATTACGGCAAGCAGCTCATGGGGACTCAGCGATGTCGACACGGCTGCGGCCATGTTAAGGAACATCGGCTGATCCACGTAACCGACCGGCTCGGTCTCATACAGGTTGGATACGCGCTCTACCTCAATGCCTGGCACTTCATCCAACCGTTCCAAAGCCTCCATCAGGTTCCCCTCGCGGTCTCCCAAATTGGCCCCTAAAGCAATATAAGCCTCTGAACACTCAGAGGTGGCGTGTGAATTCATGATCGTCTCACTTCCTGGTCCGGTGCAGCTCAATGGTCACACCTTCAAAATGAATGTCAAAAGGCGGGTGCGGCTTCGTCAATCGGACCGTTAAAGCATCGATAATAGTATAAGTGTCCAATACCTTAGATGCAATATGCTCCGCTAAAGCTTCAATCAGGCGGAACGACTCCGTCCGCATAATCTCCAGCAGGAGTTCATGAATTTCGGCATAATTTACCGTTAACGTCAGATCATCCGTCTTCGCGGCTTTGCTCAAATCCATCTCCAGCTCAAGATCCACATAGAATCGTTGGCCCAGCTTCCGCTCTTCCTCAAACACACCGTGGTAACCGTAGTATTCCATGCGACTCAGTATCATTTTATCCATCTCGTACTCCGCCCTTCCATCCTTGGTCCCAAAAAATTAGTTGCGTTGAAGCTCCGTTGAAGCGTACGTCATGGCATCGCACATCATGGCTGTCCGTTTCATATGCTTCACGTCGTGCACCCGAACGATCTGACAGCCTTGCGCAATCCCGTATGCGACGGTGGCTGCCGTTCCTTCCAGCACGTCTTGTGCCGGAGCGCCAAGCGCGGTTTGGATAAACCTTTTGCGGGAGGTAGCCAGCAGTACCGGAAACCCCAGCCCCACAAGCTGATCGAGAGATGCCATCACTTTCATGTTCTCGTCATAGTCCTTAGCAAACCCGATGCCCGGATCAAGCAAAATTTGGTGATCCTGCACACCGGCAGCGCGCGCAATTTCGACACTTTCCAGCAAATCGCATTTTACGTCTTCTATTAGATTCGTGTAATTTCGATCGCGTCGATTATGCATAAGAATGACGGGGCATCCGAGCTCTGCTGCCGTCTTAGGCATATCAGGATCGTCTTTAAAGCCCCAGATATCATTAATGATATGAGCCCCCGCTCCAATAGCCTGGCGCGCCACTTCCGCTTTATAGGTGTCAATCGACAACGGAATTTGCGGCGCATGCCGGTGAATAGCTTCAATAACCGGGATTACGCGGGCAAGCTCCTCTGAAGCTCCAACCGGCTCGTGTCCCGGCCGCGTCGATTCCCCGCCGATATCGATGATGTCGGCTCCCCCCTCAATCAGCTGAAGCGCATGCTCCACGGCTCGCTCCGTGTCGTTATAGCGGCCTCCGTCCGAGAACGAATCCGGCGTCACATTCAATATGCCCATAATGAGCGTTGACTGACCGAGCTTTAACGAAGCGTCCTTGCTCAAACGATATTCACGTTCATAGATGGTTGTTTTCATATATCAAGCCCTGCTTTCCTTCTATACGCATACAGCAATGTACGGGTTACCGGGCCGGCCACTCCTTGTCCGATGGTCAGAGCCTCGCTTTCTACTCCAAACAGCGTCGTAACCGGAACAATCTCCTGAACAGAGCCTGTCGTAAATATTTCATCCGCTCCGGTAAATACATCCCAATCGTAACGGCCTTCTTCTGCCTCAATCCCAAGATCAGCAGCCAATTCCAGCACCACCGCCCGCGTAATCCCCGGTAAAATGCCCGTACCCACGTCCGGTGTATATAAACGCCCCTTCTTGACGAAAAAGACGTTGCTGACGATGCCTTCGGCCACGTCTCCCGCCGAAGTTAACATCAGCCCCTCTGCCGGACCACCCGATGGTTCCGGATATCTTGCCAATTCCCGCTTTGCGAGTATATTGTTCATATAATGCAGGGATTTCATCCGGACCGATGATTCCGGCGTGTTCCGCGGTAGGGACAGCAGCCTCATGGCTTTGCCTGTCTCGTAAAGCGCAGCGTTGGCGGCCGGCAGCTCTTTGGCGAATAATATCTCAGCCGGCTTCGCATAATCTCCGGAAGGCAAACCGAGTAATCCTTCTCCTGCGGTTACGGTGTACCGTATATAGGCATCCTGAAGGCCATTCGCCTCCATAAGCTCCGCAATCCAGCCGCTGATCCTCTCTGCATCCGCCTTGTGGGCGATCCCGAGCTCCCGGCAGCTGTCCGTCAGCCGGTTCAAATGCCGCTCTAGCAAGTAGGGCTTCCCTTGATACGTGCGGAAGGTCTCGAATAGCCCCATCCCGTACAAAAGCCCATGATCCATCACAGGTATGACCGCGTCGGCAGCTTCAACGATGCCGCCGTTCATGCCTATATATTTCATGCCTTGGCGCCAGCCGTGCGCTTCAGGAAGTTGCGCAGCATCTGATGTCCATGGTCCGTAATGATGGATTCCGGGTGGAACTGCACGCCTTCCACGGGATAATGCTTGTGCCGAAGCCCCATGATTTCGCCCTCTTCCGTCCAGGCGGTAATCTCCAGCTCCTCGGGGAGGGTCTCCTTCTCAACGATTAGCGAGTGATATCGCGTTGCGGTGAACGGAACCGGCAAACCTTCAAAGACCGACTCACCTGTGTGTTGGATGGCGGATGTTTTTCCATGCATGAGGCGCTCCGCACGAATGACGTTGCCGCCAAAGGCTTGCCCGATCGCCTGATGGCCGAGGCAGACGCCGAAGATGGGAATGATCCCTTTGAAATGTGAAATCACGTCCAGACTGATGCCCGCTTCATTCGGCGTGCACGGTCCCGGCGATATCAGGATATGGTCCGGCGCCAACGCTTCGATGCCGGTGATGTCGATCTCATCATTCCGGTAAACCTTCACTTCCTCGCCGAGCTCCCCCAAATATTGAACCAGGTTATACGTAAACGAATCATAATTGTCGATGACAAGTATCATGTTATTTCCCCCCTATATAGGCAGCCGCCGCTGCGGCTTCTTCTTCACTGCACATCAGCGCCGCTATCAAAGCTTTGGCCTTGTTATGGCACTCCCGGTATTCCCGATATGGATCGGAATCAATGACGATCCCAGCACCTGTCTGAATGTAACCGACCCCATCCTTCACGGCGAGGGTTCGGATAATAATGTTAAGCTCCATATCGCCGTTATAATCGATCCAGCCCATGGAGCCGGTATAAGGCCCCCGCGTCACGGGCTCCAGCTCTTCGATGATTTCCATGGTCCTGATTTTGGGTGCGCCGGTAATGGTGCCGCCAGGGAACGCTGCCGCAATGACATCATATGCATTGTTGCCCTCAGCAATCCGCCCTTCCACTTGGGACACCAAATGCATGACGTGCGAGTACCTCTCCACGGTCATCAGCTCCGGAACATGCACCGTCCCGTATGCGGCTATGCGGCCGATGTCATTCCGCTCCAGGTCCACCAGCATAATATGCTCGGCCCGTTCCTTCTCGCTTCCAAGCAGCTCCGCTTCCATGGCCGCGTCCTCTTCCGGATTTCTCCCCCGGCGGCGGGTACCCGCGATCGGCCGGGCTGACACGGTATCCCCATCCAACTTCACTAGCAATTCCGGCGAGCCGCTGGCCAAACTGAAGCCTGGTGAGGATAAATACCCCATGTAAGGTGAAGGGTTCAGAATGCGCAGCCATTCATAAATATCGGAAGGTTCCGCATGGAGCTGCAGATGCCGGCGAAGAGACAAGTTGACCTGAAAAACATCGCCCTGCCGAATATATTCTTGGATCGAGAGAACCGCCTGCTCGAACGCTTCCTGCGAAAAATCAATCTCCAGCCGATCCCAGACTTCCACATTCGGCCCTGACAGCTCCTGCGCTTTCTTCCATCGTTCCTGCCGTACCCGTTCATCTTCGGATTTCGAATCGTTCTCTGACCCCGTTCCGTACATTTGATTCCATTGGGAGAGCATCGATTCGGCTCTTAAGCCGGCCTTCTCATATAATTCCTCCAAAATCCCTTCTTGCCCCGGTGAGAGCACCGAGCCTTCAGAAACATCCCCTGAATCCTCAAGCACCGTCGCTTCCTTCGAATCTTCCCCGCTCCCGAAGGCCCAAGGCAGAGGAACATGCACCGAGCAGTATAGGCTGTCATCCGCATGATCGTAAATCCAGATTTCTTCCATGCGCATCCACATATAATCTGGAAAGCCGGGCTCATCCTTGGCCATCACGGGCAGTTGCTCGATCGAGCGGATGACATCGTAGCTCAGAAAGCCTGCACAGCCTCCCCGAAAGTCCGGCCATCCCGGCACTCGGGGCGCTTTCCACGCTTTCATCCACTGCTCCAACAGACGCAGCGGCTCTCCCGTTACCAGCTTTCGTAATCCGCCTGACATTTCGATAATCTCGCCCTGACTTCCTTTTCCCTGCAAAATGGACACTGGTCGTAACCCAAGATACGTGTAGCGTCCACCCTTGCCGCTCTCCAGCACAAAGGCATAAGGCGATGCATCTTTCCAAGCATGTCTCCATGACAGGGGTAATCCTCGTGTTGCTCCTTTATATTGAACCAGATAGGGAACGACGGACCAGCCCTCTTTAGCCCATGCCTGCCACTGGGCCAGCTCCACTTTTCTCTCCATGCCGATCCTCCCTTAGTCTTCAAAAGCCTTACTGTTGCCTGTCAGTATACTGTATCCCGCTTCTCTTGAAAACCCTAAATAGAGGCTTGTCCAACAATAATTTTTGAAGCGGTCAGCCCTTGAATCCATTAAAGCGTTATCTTAGGGAGTAGTATACGCAAAAAGCCCTCAATGCTATAAAAACACATTGAGGGCTCCCTTCTCGCAGCACATGACCTCACTTGGGTGAGATGAAAATGCACAGCCTATTCCAGATCATTTTATTCGAAGTTATAGAGCGGCGTGCTCAGGTAACGTTCTCCGTTACTTGGAATGACAGCGACAACCCGTTTGCCTTTACCAAGCTCTTTGGCGACCTTCAAGGCAGCATATACAGCCGCACCGGAGGAGATACCGCCAAGAACGCCTTCTTCCTTCGCTACGCGGCGGGAAGTTTCAAAGGCATCGTCATTCTCTACATGGACGATTTCATCGTAGACTTCTTGGTTCAAAATTTCCGGGATAAAGTTTGCGCCAATACCCTGGATTTTGTGAGGGCCTGGCTTGCCACCGGCAAGGATTGGCGATGCAGCAGGCTCCACTGCAATAATCTTGATGTCAGGATATTGCTCTTTCAGCACTTCCCCAGCGCCTGTAATCGTACCACCTGTTCCGATGCCAGCCACGAACGCATCCAGGGAACCGCCGATCGATTGGATCGCTTCTACGATTTCCGGACCAGTCGTTTCACGGTGGATCTTCACGTTGGCTTGGTTCTTGAACTGCTCGGCCATGAAGAACCCGGCATTTTCCTTCAGGATTTCTTCGGCCTTCTTAACGGCTCCGTTCATTCCTTCCGATCCCGGTGTCAGGACCAGTTCCGCTCCGTAAGCACGCAGCAGGTTCCGGCGCTCCAAGCTCATGGTTTCAGGCATGACGATAACCGCTTTATAGCCTTTGGCCGCTGCCACCATAGCTAAGCCGATGCCGGTATTACCGCTGGTCGCTTCAATGATCGTATCGCCCGGCTTCAAACGACCATCCTTCTCTGCCTCTTCCACGATGCTGATCGCGATCCGGTCTTTAACGCTGGCGCCCGGGTTCTGGTATTCCAGCTTCAGATAGATCTCTGCGCTATCCTCCGGTACGATCCGGTTCAAACGGACGAGCGGTGTTTCACCGATTAATTCTGTCACATTATTTACGACTTTTGCCATGAATGAAGACCTCCTCTAAATATGGATCTGGATAAAAATAGTGAATACATAATGGTGTTATTCATTCGAATGTCGAATCATGAATTTGTAGGTTCTCGATGTTAAAAAAATGGGAGCCAGCAGATTAATAAAATTCCAGATGTTCAATGGCTCTCTAATATCCGAGTAAAAAGGTAGGTTTTTGTACCTTCATCTTATCAACGTTACAGGCCATTGTCAATATCCAGCTGCTCGAAAATCAACATTTCTAGGTGAATTATCCTGCGACTCATGAACGAGCCGAACGCGAAATCCTTCGGAGGACTTCGTGCCGGATAACCGCCAATTTTCCGCATCCATCCGAGCTTAGGCATTAACTATAGCGAAAAAAGCTCCTGCAGCCAGATCTATCTCCGCCACAGCGAGCTTTCCTCATGTTGTTGCTCTATTTACAGCGTAACCGTACCCGCACTGATCCGTGCCTCGTATTTCTCGCGAAGCTGCCGCTCCAATTCCGATAAGGACACCGACTGCTCCAGGGCCAGCTGCTTGCGAACCGCCTTCCGGATACTTTCCTCGCTAGGAGCTTGAGGCTCAATAATATCCCTCACATATACTATGGCGTATGTGTCCGTGAGCGATACAGGGCCCGCAATATCTCCGGGCTTGAGCGATAACGCTGCTTCAAGCAGCTCTGGCGGCAAAAAGGGGTCATCCTCTTCTACCAATCCGATCTGTCCGCCGTCTTCCCGAGTGTACTCGTCAAGGGATACCTGAGCTGCGAGATCCGCAAAATCCTCCCCATTCTCCAGCCGATCCATGACGCGTTCCGCCTCATCTTCCGAAGCGACTTCAATCATGGATAAATTCAGCTGTTTCTTGGGTCGAAATTGATCAGGGTACTGTTCCAGATACGAATCGATTTGCTGCTCCTCGATGTGAACATCGGAAGTCGCAATTTTCTCAAGCAGGAGCCGATACGTCGTCTCCGTCTCTAACTCACTCTCCGTAATGCCCAGCTGATCTTCCATTTCCGATAAGAACCGTTCCTTAGAGCCATAGCTTCGGCTCATGACTTCGATTTCCGTCTCGACTTCCGCGGCCGTCACATCAATGCCCTTCGCTTTCGCTTCCAGCGCCACGGCATGCCGATTCAGCATGGTCATCAGCATTTCGCGTCCATATCTCTTCTTCAGCTCGTCAACCCACTCGTCTTCGGTAATCGCCCTGTCCTGGATGGATGCAACAGGCTGGGAGCCTGCTTTCCGCGGCGGAGAAGCCTCCTGCGAAAAGCCCTCGGAAAACAACATCCAGCCCCCCATACCCAATACGCATGCTGTCAAGACAATGACGGTCGCCCACAATCCCTTCTCTTGTCTCGTCATCACGGTCGCTCATCCCAACATTAAGATTTGGCCCGCTCTAGCACGGATTTAAGCTGTTCTCGGTCAAACGTATATCGTTCATTGCAAAAATGGCAGGAAACCTCTGCTTTGCCGTCCTCTTCGATCATCTGCTCGAGCTCTTCCCGTCCCAAGCTGATCAGTGCACGCTCCACCCGCTCATGCGAGCAGTCGCAGCTAAAGTAGACTTCTGTTTCCTCCAGAATCGTCACATCCGGAACGACGCGTTTCAGGATATCCTCGAGATCCAGCCCTTCCTCCAGCATCTCGGTGATCGGAGGAATTTTGCTTAATGCAAGCTCGATCTCCGTAATCTCTTCATCGCTAACGCCGGGGAGAAGCTGAATGATGAAGCCGCCGGCATTGGCCACGGAATAATCCGGCGAAACCAGGACGCCCAAGCTTACCGCCGAGTTGGTCTGTTCGGATACGGCAAAATAATACGTGAAATCTTCGGCCAGCTCGCCCGAGATAATCGGCACGCTGCCACGGTAAGGCTCCTTCAATCCGAAATCCTTGACCACATCAATCTGACCGGTGGTCCCTACAGCTGCGGCTACGTCCATCTTGCCCGGACGTATATTCGTCAGCTCCACATGCGGATTTTTGACATAACCGCGTACCTCGCCCTTGGCATTGCTCTCCGCCGCAATCAGACCGATCGGTCCATCGCCGCGAACCTGAATGCTAAGACGCTCATCTCCCTTCAGCATAGCTCCCATCATCGCTGCTGCTGACACGGTGCGGCCCAAAGCGGCTGTGACGACAGGGAACGTATCGTGTCTTCGGCGAAGCTCTTCCACCAGATCGGTTGTCCGAACGGCAAATGCCCGCACTTTCCCGTTTAACGCCGTTCCCCGCAGCATACGGTCTTTTTGATTACCCATCTTGAGGCCTCCTTGTCTTTCTGGTTGTTTGTAATATCTAACGGTTTGATATCGGTTCTAGTTACGCTCGTAAATAATACGCAAGCCTTCCAGCGTCAAGAGGGGAGAGATCTCTTCGATGGATTCCGTTTCGCCGGCAATCAGCTCAGCCATTCCCCCCGTGGCGATAACCTTAACATTGTCCGTTCCCATCTCGGCTTTTATGCGTTTAACCAGGCCATCGACCTGTCCCGCATAACCGAATACGATGCCGGCCTGCATGGCATGAACGGTGTTGCGCCCAATCACCTTTTTCGGCTTTTCGAGCTCTACGCGAGGAAGCTTGGAAGCACGCTGTACAAGGGCTTCCGTAGCAATGCCAATGCCCGGCACAATTACGCCGCCCAGATAGTTGCCTGCTTCATCAATGCAATCAAACGTCGTCGCCGTACCGAAATCCACTACGATCAGCGGCCCCCCGTACTGCTCGACGGCTGCAACTGCATTCACGATCCGATCAGCCCCCACCTCGCGCGGATTCTCATACCGCAGATTGAGTCCGGTTTTGATCCCCGGCCCAACGATAAGGGGTGCCTTGCCAATATATTTATTGCACATTTCCTCGACCACGCGCACAAGCGGAGGAACTACGGAAGAAACAATAACGCCTTCTATTTGGCTTACCAATATATTGGACATTTGAAACAAATTGTGGATCAATACACCGTATTCGTCCACGGTAGACTGACGCGATGTACTGATCCGAAAATCATGCAGCAGTTTCTTTCCCTGGTACACACCCAGCACAATATTGGTATTCCCTACGTCCACAACCAGAATCAACCCTCTGCTCCTCCTTTCTTTGCATTCAGATCCAAACTAATATCGAGACTATGGAATGAATACGTCAGCCGTCCAACCGAAATGACATCGACCCCGGTCTCCGCAATCCCGCGCACGGTCTCCAGCGTCACGTTCCCCGACGCTTCGACGCGAACGTGAGGCGACTTGGCCTTGATTCTCCGCACGGCCTCCGTCATCATGTCATGACTCATGTTGTCCAGCATGATAATATCCGCACCTGCAGCCAAGGCTTCTTCCACTTGTGCCAGGCTCTCGGTTTCAACTTCGATCGTCATGGTGTGCGGAATATGGGCTCTGGCCCGGCTGACCGCCTGGGCGATTCCGCCCGCACCCTTGATGTGATTATCCTTGATCATGACGGCATCGTACAGGCCGAAGCGATGATTCGCGCCTCCGCCGACCCGCACGGCATATTTCTCAAGCATCCGGTGGCCTGGCGTCGTTTTGCGGGTATCCACCAGCCTTGTCGGCAATCCCTCAAGCACATCAACAAAAGAACGTGTTTTGGTTGCAATGCCCGATAGACGCTGAAGCAAATTTAACGCGAGCCGCTCGCCTGTCAAAATACGATGGGTGCTTCCTTCCACCTCAGCGAGAACCCTCCCTTTTTCCACCACGTCTCCGTCACGGACCAATGCCGTAAACGCAAGCGTTGGATCTACCGTTTCGAATACCAGCTCTGCCACCGGCATGCCTGCCACGATGCCTGCCTCTTTGGCATGGATAACCCCTTTGGATTCGTGACCCGGCTCGATCGTGGTGAGGGTCGTAATATCCCCCGACCCAATATCCTCCTGAAGCCAAGTCCGTATGCTTTGGAGAAGGCCATCGTTATATCCGTTAAACATCATCGCTCAATTCCTCCGTCATTTCTTGGTCCCGTATAAACACAATATGCTTGCGCCATTCGCTGTCATTTCGCTCCGGATAATCCTCGCGGTAGTGAGCTCCCCGGCTTTCTTCTCGTCCCAGCGCGCCTTGAACCACCAGCAGGGATGCAGTCAGCATGTTCGCAAATTCGTATTCTTCACGCTTGGAGAGCATCGATTGGAACAAGGGCAGCTGACGGCCAAGCTCTTCCGCCGCTCTTATTAGAGTATCCCGATTTCTCCGAAGTCCTGCATAACGCACCATGACCTTCTGAAGCTTCAAGCGTTTTTCCACCATCGCTTGAGACGGAGCGTCCTTGCGGCCCAGATGGAATGATACCCGAAGAGGAGCCTCAGAGGGTTCCGGGAGGCTCTTAATGCGCTCGACAATCCGACTGCCGTACACGACCGCCTCCGAAAGCGAATTGCTGGCCAACCGGTTCGCTCCGTGAACACCGGTAGACGAGACCTCTCCGCAAGCAAATAATCGCTTCACGCTGCTCTCGCCGTGCAGGTTGGTCTTGATGCCCCCCATCATATAATGCGCAGCCGGGGAGACCGGAATCCAATCGGACGATAAATCCAGCCCGTATTGCATGCATGTTTCATAGATCGTTGGGAATCGGTGTTTGACCATTTCCGGCGACTCATGGGTAATATCCAGGTATACGAAGGTCGATCCGGTCGCTTCCATTTCGCTGACAATGGCCCGTGCCACGATATCCCGGGGTGCCAGCTCCTGTAACTCATGGTATTTCGGCATGAACCGTTCCCCTCTTATATTACGAAGCACAGCACCTTCGCCGCGAACCGCCTCTGATATCAGGAAACGGGGAGCGCCCGGATAGCTTAGCGCCGTCGGATGAAACTGGATAAACTCCATATCCCGAATTTCCGCGCCTGCCCGATAAGCCATGGCGATGCCATCCGCGGTCGCAACCTCCGGATTGGTTGTGTACCGGTACAATTGACCGGCCCCGCCGGAACACATAATCGTCGCACGGCCGCGCACGAATACCCGCTTGCCATCCGGCATCTGTACCAATGCGCCGTGACACTCTCCCTGCTCGGTAATCAGGTCAATGACAAAATGATCGTCCCATACCTCTATATTGTGAAGCATTTCGACTTGAATGGAAAGAGCGCGCACAATTTCATAACCGGTAGCATCACCGTTGGCATGAAGGATCCGTCGGTGGCTGTGCGCACCTTCTTTGGTCAATGCAAGCTCGCCATTCTCCACATCAAACGTTGTACCGAGGCGAATCAGCTCCTGAACCCCGACGGGCCCCTCGTTTACGAGCACATCCACCGCGGCAGATGAACATAAACCGGCCCCTGCAAGGAGGGTGTCCTGACGGTGATATGCTGGCGAGTCATCCTCCGCCGTTACGGCCGCGATCCCGCCTTGAGCATAACGCGTGTTGCTCTCGAGGAGCGATTTTTTCGTAATCAAAAGCACATTCTGAGTCGCACTTGCCATGATCGCCGTATATAAACCCGCAATGCCTGAACCGATCACGATGACATCCGTCTCTACAACCGGGAGATCGTTCAGCTCAAAATCAATCAAATACTGCGGTATCACGTTGCCTCACCTGTCTTTTCACGAAAGAGTAGCGCATGCTACTTAACCTGTAACATGCGCTCTAATGAAGTTCTGGCTTTCTCTGCAACGACCGGCGGCACATAGATCTGCGGCTTCATCGTTTCAAGTGCTCTCACCAGCTTTTTGAGATTATTCACTTTCATATTCGGACATACCAGGAATTTCGTCGCGAAGTGGAACGATTTATCCGGGCTATCCAATCGAAGCTGATAACCGGTACCGTCCTCAGTTCCCACGATAAACTCCTTGGCCGATGACTGTTTGCAATATTCCAGAATGGCGGTTGTACTTCCCACAAAGTCACCCATGGCAACAACCTCCGGACGGCATTCCGGATGCACCACAAATTCAGCCTGAGGATATTTGGCCTTCATCTCGACGACATCCTTAACGGTCAGCATGTCATGCGTGTTGCAGTATCCTTCCCAAATAATGAGTTTCTTGTCGGTATGCTGCTGAACATAGTGCCCCAGGTTCTTATCGGGAACCCATATAATTTCGTCCGAATCCACCGACTGAATCACTTTCACGGCGTTGGAGGAAGTGCAGCAGATATCCGTTTCCGCCTTGATTTCAGCGGATGAATTGATGTACGTAACCACCTTCGCATTCGGATGCTGCGCTTTCAATTTCCGCAGTCCGTCCACGTTCACCATATCGGCCATAGGACAGCCGGCTCGTTCATCCGGAATGAGAACCGTTTTGTTGGGTGCCAGGATTTTGGCGCTCTCGCCCATAAAATGCACGCCGCAGAATACGATGACCTCGGCGTCGGTTTGTGCCGCCTTCTGTGCGAGCAAGAAGGAATCCCCCCGGAAATCAGCAACCTCCTGAATTTCGTCCCGTTGATAATAATGAGCCAAAATAATTGCATTGCGTTCCTTCTTCAACTGCATTAACCGCTCACGCAGTTCACGGTTCTGTTCTGCCTTGCGCTCCAGTGCCAAAGCTTCCATGATCGACCCTCTCCCTTTATGTAGTCCGGCTGTTCGCCGTTGATGACCATGTGACTTTCAGGATGGTTTCCACCTTTGTGAAAGGAAGCGCATCCTTATTTAACAACTAATGTACACGTTCGTTCTGTCCCCTGTCAATGTGATAGAAAGCACAAAAAGAACCGGAAAACGAATTATCGTTCTCCGGTTCTTCTTTTTTATTCGGTATTCGATGTTTTATCAACGAATATTACGTTAACCTGCTGTTACCGTTGTCCGATCCGCCTGGAGGATCCTTGCGTTCGGAATCTTTGGTTTCCGGTGCTGGATCATTCGAATCCATCGGGTTGTTCGGAATTTCTTCCGTGGAAGTCGGCTGCCCGCCGTCTTCTTTCCCTTGGATGCGAACTTTCACGTCCCCAATGTTGTCGATAATCGGTTCGCCGTTCTCGGAAGAACCTTCACCTTCGCCACTGCCATCGCCTTCAGCCGATCCGGTCTCAATGAGGTTCTTGATCTGCTCCAGCTCCAGTGTTTCCTTCTCCAGAAGCGTGTTGGCAATCAGATGAACCTCTTTGGAATGCTTGGTCAGAAGCTCTCTACACTTCTCATAACATTCGTTAATGAACCGCTGCATTTCCTGATCGATTTCATAAGCGATTGCATCACTATAGTTCTGCTCGTGTCCGATATCACGTCCCAGGAACACTTGTCCTTGGGATGTACCGAACTGCATCGGTCCGAGCTTCTCACTCATACCGTACTCCACAATCATGCTGCGAATGATGCCCGTTGCTTGCTGGAAGTCGCTGTAGGCTCCGGTTCCGATTTCGCCGATGAACAGCTCCTCGGCGACACGGCCGCCAAGCAAACCGGTTACGCGGTCCAGCAATTCCTGCTTCGTTACGAGCATCCGATCTTCCTTCGGCATCATGATGACATATCCGCCGGCACGGCCGCGAGGAATAATCGTTACCTTGTGCACCGTATCCGCATGCTCAAGGAAGTAACCCACGATGGTGTGACCGGCTTCATGGTAAGCTACGATGCGTTTCTCGCGGTCGCTGATCACGCGGCTGCGCTTCTCGGTACCCACGATAACGCGGTCAATCGCTTCATCCACCTCTCGCATGGAGATATCTTTACGGTTGCGGCGAGCCGCAAGCAAGGCAGCCTCGTTCAGGAGATTCTCCAGATCGGCGCCCGTAAAACCGGTTGTACGTTTGGCGATGATGTCGAGCTTGACATCCTTCGTCAACGGTTTGTTTCGTGCATGAACCTTCAGTACGGCTTCACGGCCCTTCACATCCGGGCGATCGACGGTAATCTGACGGTCAAAACGTCCCGGGCGAAGAAGCGCCGGGTCCAAAATATCCGGTCGGTTGGTCGCAGCGACGATAATAATGCCTTCGTTCGCTCCGAAACCGTCCATCTCAACCAGCAATTGGTTGAGCGTCTGCTCGCGCTCGTCATGACCGCCGCCGAGACCGGCGCCGCGCTGACGACCTACAGCATCAATCTCATCAATGAAGATGATACAAGGTGCATTCTTCTTCGCGTTTTCGAACAAGTCGCGTACGCGAGAAGCACCGACGCCGACAAACATCTCTACGAAGTCGGAACCGGAAATACTGAAGAACGGCACTCCCGCTTCGCCGGCAACGGCGCGTGCAAGGAGCGTTTTACCGGTTCCCGGAGGACCGACAAGCAGGACGCCCTTCGGAATGCGAGCGCCAACCGTGTTAAATTTGCGCGGATCCTTCAAGAAGTCAACAACCTCGACAAGCTCCTGCTTCTCTTCATCTGCTCCGGCTACATCTTCAAATGTAATCCGTTTCTTCTCTTCATTATATAAGCGGGCTTTGCTCTTACCAAAGTTCATCACTTTGCCGCCGCCGCCCTGAGCCTGATTGAACAGGAAGAAGAACAGAACAAACATAATGATGAGCGGAATAAAGGATGAAAGCAATGTCAGCCAAATGCTTTGGCCTTCCATTGGCACCACGGACAGTTTGACATTGTTGCTATCACTGGCTGCAGTCAGCTCTTGCATCGCTGCATCCGTGGCAGGAATATAGGTCGAGAAATTCTCCGATTTTTTCTCTTCGGATATCTCCCTATACTTACCGGTCACCAGATAAGCGTAACCGTCAAATTGTACCGTCATTTCCTCTATGTTGTTAGCTTTGACTTCCTGCCGCAGTTGATTATAACTAGGGGCATCGGCTTGCTCGCCGCCATTGGTGACGAATTGTACTATGCCCACCACGACTAAAAATAGAATCAAATAAAAACCAGAATTCCGGATGAACCGACTCATCCCCTACCTCCTCTCAAGACACATAAGATATTTTACCACAGCCTGTCTGGCCATCTCAACAAAGGCCCCCGATCTGTGGCAGCAGCCTATTGGCGCGGTTTAACTGCTGTAGATTTCCGGTTTCAGAATCCCGATGTAGGGGAGGTTCCGGTAATGCTCGGCGTAATCGAGCCCGTATCCGACAACAAAAGCATCCGGCAGCACGAATCCGGTATAATCAGCTTGCAAATCCACCGTACGGCGTGCCGGCTTGTCGAACAGGGTGACAACACGCACCGAGTCTGCCTTGCGGCTCTTAAGAAGCTCAATCAAATGGCTGAGCGTAAGACCGCTGTCGATAATATCCTCCACAATCAGAACATCCCTGCCTTCAACGGAAGCGTCCAGATCTTTAATGATCTTGACCACGCCAGAGGATTTGGTTGATGCTCCATAGCTGGATACAGCCATGAAATCCAACTCTAGAGGTACTGATATGGATTTAACCAAGTCGGCCATAAAAATAAACGCACCTTTAAGAACGCAAATAACGAGCGGATTGCGTCCCTCATATTCGGCGCTGAGCTTGGAACCGAGTTCCTTAATTTTTGCGCGGATCTCTTCTTCACTGATGAGTATTTCCTGAATGTCATTCTGCAACTTAAGTGGACCTCCTACGTTTATACTATGAAAGCGTGAAACGGGCCATTCTTCGTTTTACACTTGCCTTAAACATCCGACAGCTCCATCCGGAGAACTCGTGGTGTGTGCCGCCCGCAAGGGGCGTGAACGGAACGTCGTACACCTGGAATCCATACGATGCTGCCGGAACCGTCACAAAGAATAGGAATCCGGGCACGGACAGAAGGCGGGATTTTCTCATCAATGAGAATATCTTTTACCTTTTTGCTTCCGTTTAATCCCATGATCTTCATCTTGTCTCCCGGCTGTCTGTTGCGCACGGTTAAAGGAAACCGCAGCTCATCCGCATCAAAATCCGCCACAAAGGCCGATGGTCTGGAGCCGCTCCGGCTTTCGCTTCCTGTCTTTAACGACAATGTCAGCATTTTTCCGATTTCCTTAACATAAAGCTCTGACGCATCAGGAGAATCAAGAATGTATATGTACTGTCCCTGTTCTTCCGGAGGTTTAGGCCAAAACTGGATCACTCCGTACTCACGAACACAGGTAATGCCGTCACCCAGATCCAGACGCCAGTTGCTTCGCTGATCGTTAAGGATGCCGTGGCGCACCGTTTCAATCTTGACAAAATCGGTGTTTTCCTGATCTGAGGGCAGGTAATTTAATATTAGTTTAATCAAACGCCGTTGTAAAGCGACATGTAAGCCCAAAAAGGAAGGCGCGTCGAAAGCGAGCCTCCCATCGTTCTCCCGTACCAAACTCCGAAATTGCTTCGCAGCTTCAAGCTCCACAAAATCATCCTCCTGCTGGACAATTTCGGCCAGCTGATTGAGTGAGGAGGAGAACTGCCCGTTGTATCGCTCCAAAAAAGGAAATACTTCCAGGCGAATCGCATTACGGCGGTACTTCGTCTGCAGATTGCTGTGATCCACCGCATACTGGAATCCGCATACGCGGCATAGCTCCACGATATCCGCCTTGTACATACGAAGGAACGGGCGGATAAGTTCCACTTTTTTTTCCGTGCGCTTAAATTTGATGCCGCCCAGGCCCGACAAACCGCTTCCGCGCAGTAGCCTCATGAATACCGTCTCGGCTTGATCGTCGGCATGATGAGCCAGAGCCACGGAGCGCGCATTGTGTTTCCGGGCCGTTTGCAGCAGAAATTCGTAACGCTTCTCTCTTGCCGCTTCCTGTCCGCCCTTGCCGCTCTCTTCCATATAAGCGGGAATATCGATGAACGCCGTTTCCAATGGAAGTCCGAGCGACTCCGCCAGCTCGCGCACCATCTCTGCCTCTTGATCCGACTCTTTACGAAAACCATGATGCACATGAGCGCAGATCAATCGGAGCGGCGTACGGTGCATTGCGATTTCATGCAGAACGTGAAGAAGCGCAACGGAATCCGGTCCGCCGGAAACGGCAACCACGATACCGTCGCCTTCCGACCACAAATCAAACTCTGCGGCGGTACGCTCGATATGTTGGACGAATGTCCGTAAATAATCCTGTTTCACTTCCAGGTCCCCTTTAGAGGTTGTTCAAAAAGCCCGCTTTCGATAAGAAAACCCCTATCGAGGCTACTTCAAGGATGAGCGACCGCGATTAAATAGGTAGGTTTTCTTGCGATATAGAATTTCATCAGTTCCACTGATCACTCATAAATTCTATATCTAACACGAAGTGAATCAGGAAGCCACTCGGCATCGAATCTTGAATTCAGCCGGGCCTAAGCAGATGCTTTCGAAGTATGTTTCCTGCGGAAACATTTCAGGTTCTCACGTACCAAGAACGTACGCTCCATTCCTGACGTCCCTAGTTTCATCCAACTGAAGCGTTTTGAAAAAACGCACATCGGGAGCATAAGCTTCGGTGCTGAAAACCGACCTTTTGAACTCGCACCTTTATGAACTTCCAGTAACAAGGCAACAACTCATGAGCGGAAGAAGAAATAAACGGCGCAGGCCATAATGACCAAGGACAACCCAAACGCGTTCCTTAGCCAGCGCGGCGTACGTCCCGGAGCTGGGCGCCCGCCTCGGCTCGAGCCTTCATATATCCGTTTTCTCCACTCGTTCAGCGCTTCCCGTGAATCCGCGAATTCTCCCGATAATGCCTTGTTCAGCCAGACGGCATATGGCTTGAATACGGGGTTTCTTCGCAGCACCAGCTGCAGGTCGGCAACGCTCCGGGTTTGGGGAAGCTGACAAGACGCCTCCTTAAGCGACTTCTCATCCAGCAGGCCGATGCACATCACGGCAAACGAGAACAAATCATAGGATACGTCGCCGGTCCGGCTCCCGGCATTCCAGTATCCCCGGTCGTACCATTCTGTAAACTGCTTTACGCTGCGCCCGAAGGAGCTGACGCCGCCGTAATCGATCAGTTCCACTCTTCCGTAGGCCGAAACCATCACATTATTCGGCTTCAAATCTCCGAACGCATAACCGGATGCATGCAGAACGGACAGCTTCTCAAGCAGCTTCAGCCCGATCAGGCCGACCCACTCGGTGCCGCGTTTGCGAATAAAATGATGCAGCGGGCTCCCCTCGATGTAACGCATGACATAGAAGGACACTTCGCCGCTGCCGTCATGATGATCGTCCGCCTCCACGAGATAAGGGTCCGTCATTTGTTCTTTCAGTGCATTCAGCACATTAATTTCGGATTGTAGATCCAGAGCGTCATACCCTACTTTTAAAGCATAACGCTCACGCACTCCTGCCCGGTGGACCAGATACACCTTGCCGTTAGCCCCTTTACCGAGCATACGTTCCACGATGTACCGGCTGTTCCGCCATTTGCCCTTAATTACGGTTCCTGGCGGATAACCCGGGTTAGACAACGTAGTCACCGAGCATCCCTTCCTCTTGGCTGGAACGACCCTGCCATGATTGATTACCTTCTAGTGTACCATATCGGTAAAATTCAATCACCTTTAACAAGGCAGGTCCTGTCGGCGTCGCCCCCTTCATCTGCAGCTTGCTGAACATGCCGCGGGCACCGTCAAGATCCGAGGTCCAATCCACGTCCATGACGATATCCTCGCCGCTATGTTTTCCGGGAAAATGGAATACCGACAATTCGCTTGAGCCTGCGCGCGCTTTCAAGCTCAGCATCAGGTCGCGTATCGCTTCCTCAACGGCTGCCAGCTTAGGCTTCATGCTTGCACTTGCATCGATTAACAGTGCAACCTGAAGGGATGACGTCTCGGCCAGCTCATCCACCACTTCGACGACTTGCGAACGCTTGTCCGGCGGAAGTTCCTCCAGCGTCCCGCCTCCCAAAATATGCTGTATCTCCTTATTTACCGCTTGTTGGATCGTCTGAACCACCGTTTTCCGAGTCATCATCTGCATCGTCTGCGCAAGCTGCGGCGTACCCACGATCCGGTGTATGCCTCCTCCCGCTTTGGCTATCTCCTGTATTTCCAATCCCCCAAGTTCACCGATCGTCCCGTAATCAAGGACCCCCACCACGTTGACAACAATACCATCCTGCAGCGCATGCGCCGCGGCCAGAACCGGACTAGCGCCGACATTCGAACACCCGTCTGTAATCAGCAAGATTTGTTTCATAATCAAATTGCCTCCCGTCTGATCCATCCTATCGATTGGATTTCTATCTCTATCATTTCCACATTCAAGAGAGTTCAAACGACAATCAGGAAGAATAGGCGGAAAAGAATTGATCGGCTCCGGGCCTCCATTTCCCGGGTAATCGCTTTGTTATATTGTAAATCCTCAGCTAACCGTTCTAGGCCGCTCCATGCGGGCGAATCCCGGAACATGCACGTTCGACCATTCCGGATGGAAGTGATCCACGCGCCCGACCACCACCGTCATATCATCATGGATTTGATTCTGTTGATAGCGGATCACCTTCTCTAGCAGGCAATCGGCTATTTCCTGAGGGTCTTCACTGTTCACTTCCTGGATCATTCGTTTCATCCATAACTCCTTGTTCACCGCATAACCCGGCGCATCATAAATCCCGTCCGTCATCATAATGAGAACATCGCCCGCCTGCAGCTGCAGGGATACCAAATCCACCTCGATATCCTGGATAATGCCGATGGGAAGATTGCTGGCCGAGACCGGTATGACATCATTGCCCCTTTTGATAAAGCTTGGCGTCGAACCGATCTTCATAAAAGTGGTCTGTGCCGTGTATTGATCGATGAGAGCCATATCGACGGTGGCATAGATTTCATCCGGCGAACGCAACATCAGGATCGAGTTGACCGATTTAATCGCCAGCTTCTCATCCATGCCGGATTGAAGCAGCTGCTCTAATATATTCAGGGCCGAGCTGCTCTCGAGCCTTGCCCTTTCCCCGTTCCCCATTCCATCGCTGAGCGCTACCGCAAACGTACCGTTGCCTAGCTCAACCGTGCTGAAACTATCCCCTGATAAAAGATCTCCTCCCTTGGCCGCTGCCGCTACCCCCGTCATAATTTCAAATGTTTTGGCCGAACCGAAACGCACCGTCGCCAATCCGTCCCTAGGATGGGTCAGGGTTTCTTCCATCACGGCGATATGCTCCCCGAGAATGTCGGACAGCAGCGGTCCGATAATCTTCCTGCATTCGTCATATCCGCGGGTATACGCATGCACGATCTCAATCTCGAC
Source organism: Paenibacillus sp. cl141a (assembly GCF_900109305.1). Lineage (NCBI taxonomy): Bacteria > Bacillati > Bacillota > Bacilli > Caryophanales > Paenibacillaceae > Paenibacillus > Paenibacillus sp. cl141a. The sequence continues at coordinate 38,855 of NZ_FNZO01000019.1, read as the reverse complement.
CTGACCCGAATCCAGGCTAATAATATCGATGCCTTGAATCGATAATCCCAGCTGCTGCAGCGCTTCCCTGATTTGTTCCTCCTGAATGTGCATCGTCTGGCTTTCCCGTTTAATCTCTCGAGCCAAGTCCTCCATGACCTGCGAAACGCCGGATAATTGTTCCGCTACCAGATGGCGGCTATCGTATATTTGGCGTTTCCACTGCATATCATGTTGGTAAAGATGATACTGCTGCTTCAGTATGCCGAGCACCTCCTCCTTCTTGGCGCAGATCCGGCTCCACTCCGGCGGCAGATCGTCTGCTTCCATCTGGGGATTCTCCTCGATCGAGGTCATCATATCGGTCATATATTTATAAGTCTGGTAGAACTTCATGTCCCAGCACTGATTCCGTTTATAGCAGGTGGCGCAGCTTCCTTCCGCCACGGCGTTCATGAAATGATTCATCTCCTCTGTCTGTTTGCCTGGAGGCTGTATGACCCCTGACGTTTGTCCGAAACTTTGCGAGAGCTGGCGGAACACCTTGGAGAACTGGGTCACGCGATCGGCTGTGAGGTCCCGGACCCGCTTGGCATATTCATGCTGAGAACGGGTATGGTCCTGCGTCCCCGGCACATATTTGCCGATGGCCTGCATCACGCTTTTCGGTGTCAAGAGGAACAGCACGATAGCCGCACAGGTTTCCCATGTGGAGATCATGACTTCTCCGGGATTGCTGAAATAGATGGAAAGAATGGTTGCCCCGAGCAGCATGCCCAGCGAAACGCCGCCCTTCTTCCCTTCCTTTAGCATACCGGCGAGCATCCCGGAAAAGGCGAGCAGGCTCATCTGCGAGAAGGCCGATATATTGGCCAAACTGAGGATCAGGCCCGTCACTACGCCAACCGAGGCGCCCAGCGGCGCACCCCCTACCAATGCAAACAGCAGAATCAGATACCGGGATAAGACATGCTCCACCGACAGGGATTGAACGGTCCAGCCGACGGCACCTGTCATGACCGACGCCAGCAGAATGATGATGCATAGAATTTCTTCATTACGAAGAACATGCGTTTTTTTGCGAAGCGTCAGCACCGGAATCGCCTGGATAAAGACTAGCGTCAACACGAAGCTGAGCACGGCATTCAAGGTGAGCATCATCATGAAGTACCAGGTAATGCTTGGTCCGATGAGGACGCTGAACAGGTTCACAAAGAAGGTGGAGACAAATACCATCAACGGTGCATAAGACAATTCCGCCCGATCATATGTCTCCAAGCCCCGCATCATAAAATAAAAGATCAAAATCTCTGCCGGCACCATCCATGCCACCGGAAAGGACGCAAATAAACTTCCTGCAACGATCGCTACGCCTACCGGCAGCAAAACATCGCGTCGCATAAAGGCGATGACTGCGAAATAGGCGACTGCAAATGGAGAAAGTTCCCCCAGAATCATAGCTCGTCCGAGCAGAAAACCCATGAAGGTTAGCAGGATCATCCACTTCTTTGCGGCCAGGAAGTGGATGGGACGCTGCAGGAAAGGCAGCTGCCCTAACCGTTCCGCCACGCGGGCACGAATGGAACCCGCTCCCCCTTTAACTGCCTCAGTACCCGGAAACATCACCAGATTTCTTTTATCCATTACGCTGGCACCCCATTCTTCACGAATTTGTTGGTCCCATTATAAAACCCCCGTTTCGGAAAGTTTGTCAGAACACCGGACAAGCCCCAAAGAAATTTCCGACAAAATCAACGTGCCCTGCGAACGTTCGGGAAACGACCGCTCATCCCCCGCGCCCAGCCGGGTTTCCGCAAGTCTAGCCTGGGGCTTTCGGGCGGATCATTTCCCGAATTGAGGCGGCCATCCCGCGTTCATTCCGCAGGTTGGCGCCGTAAAATGCGTAGGAACCTGTCGTACCCTTGGATGCAACGACAAAAAAACCGCAGAAGGCAATTTCCCTCTGCGGTCAGTTTATATTTTATCGAATTACATACGTTTGGCTCCGCGTCCGCCGCGTTTGCCTTCCGTATTCTTCTTGAGCGAAGAGATTCGTTCTTCACTGTCTTTCAGGAAGCGTGACATTTTATCCTCAAATGAAGGCTTGTTGGCCGCAGGCTTAAACGGGCGTCCACCGCGTTCGCGGTTGAATCCTCCTCCACCGCCACCTCCGAATCGTTCTCCGCCGCCTCCACTGCGTTCCGGTCTCGGTGCGCGGGGTGGACGACTTTCGGAAGCCGGCTTGTCGACAGCCTGCTTGATCGAAAGACCGATCTTGCCGTCCTTGTCGACATTAATCACCTTCACGGTAACGACATCGTTGATCTTCAAATGATCGTTGACATCCTTAACGTAGTTGTCGGCGATTTCCGAGATGTGAACGAGACCCGTGACACCTCCTGACAGATCCACAAATGCTCCAAAATGCGTTATGCCTGTCACCTTGCCCTCTAACTTGGTGCCCACTTCAATTGCCATAGAATAAAATGATCCTCCCTTAAAAATATACAGTCCGATTTAGAAATCGCGCTGCGGTGATTTGATTATACGATAATGACCTAAACAAGGTCAACAGACGTCTGTCATGCCTAATTACGGCGATTCGCCCGAATTTTGGGGCTGAATGATCGGCGTTTCATTCGGCAGATACAATCCGAACTTCTTGCGGGCAATCTGCCCGATATATTCTGGGTCCTTCAATCGCTCCACTTCGTGAGTAATCTGGATGAGCGACTGTTCAACGGACTTATAATCCTCTTGCTTCTGAGCTAGCGCTTCGTTCTGATTACGGATGCGGTCATTCTGGGACCAGAGCGTTGATCCTGTCCAGATCAAAAACAGCGCCATCATCGCCACAAACATTCTCTTACGCCGGCGGGCGCCTTTGTTCTTTGTCTTGGTTTGTTGGGGAGCCTGCTTCGATGGATCAGCAAATCTTCCCATGACCATACCTCCTAAAACCAGCGCTTCCACGCCTTGATAACCTTGTCCGCTAATTGCCTGCTCCATGCCGGTAGCCTGACCCTGGATGTGATCGGTCTTAGCATCCATTTCAGGAGTCGCCAAAAAGGCATGAGGCATTTAAGGATTAAACGCAACAGCGACAGGAGAAACTTCCATAGAAACCTTAACAGCCCTAAGCCCAGCATCAGGATTCCTTTGATCGGATTCCATAATAGCATACGGAACAGCTTGTACAAAAAGGACAGCAAGCCTTTTGTCACTTGAATTAACATTACCACAAAACGCTGGGTTATGACACTCCATAATAAAAAATAGATCCAAACCCCTATAAATAGCCCCACAAACACATAAAAGCGTAGCTGCCCGTCATTGGTCATGTATAACATGCGAAAAATGAAGAAGGCTGCCGCAATCCAGTAAAGGAAGTCCAGGGCATGCTTGGACCATTGCGGGAAACGGAGCTGCCCTGCCAGCACCCGGTAGCTGTCGAAGGCGACTCCCATCGCTGCTCCGGAGAAGAGCATCCAGAGCAGCGTGATCCATTGTACGCTGGGATTCATTTAAACAGCTTGCCCAGCAGACTCTTGTTCTTGGTCTGCGAACCGGGATTCAAATACATCAGGGAGTGCACCTGACCTTCAATCGACAAAAGCCCCTCTTCCAGGCTGAGATTTTTAATATGTAAATTTTGCCCCCGAATGGTGAGATGCCCAAGCTCGGTCTGAAGCAGGAATTCTTCGCTGTCAAAGCTCTCCACGTTTTGGACACCCGTAATGTCCAGCAGCTTCCGGTTCTGCATCCGCAGATCATGAAACTTGCCCTTCCCTTGGTCGATCATGGCATGTACCCCTCCTTTTAACAATAGCTTATGGGGAGGTGCCTGTCTTTAGAACCGGAAGAGGCGCACACCTTCATGAAAGATCGGAAAGCAGCCGGGATGCTTCATAAACGAACGGGAGCCCGGGTCTCCCGTACATATATACACGCCAGGATGAAAACAGAAACGTCCCCCCCACCTTATGGTGAGAGGGACGTTTCATGGAACGGCTCGGGCTGTTTACCAGTCCAATCCGCGATCTTTAACGATCGGTTCTTCCTTGACCAAGGTATAGAGGCTGGTCGCCTCATCTTTACGGGTTGTCTCGGTAAGACGCTCGACCCGGACGGTCACCAGCTTCTGGCCAAACTGGACGGTGATCTCATCGCCCACTTTAACCGTGCTGCTCGGCTTGGCCTCGCGGCCGTTGATCAGCACCCGGCCTTGATCCGATACATCTTTCGCTACGGTACGCCGCTTGATTAACCTCGATACTTTCAGGAATTTATCGACACGCATTATTTTACAGCTTCTTTAAGCTTGTTACCTGCCTTGAACGCAGGAACGTTGGATTCTGGAATTTCGATCGTGTTGCCTGTTTGCGGGTTGCGGCCTGTGCGTCCAGCGCGCTTGCGAGTTTCGAATGTACCGAAGCCGATCAATTGAACTTTATCGCCATTAGCCAAAGCTTCCGTGATTTCGCCAAGGAAACCGTTCAGGACGTTCTCTACGTCTTTTTTAGTCAATCCACTTTTACCGGAAATGTTGTTGATCAGATCTGTTTTGTTCATGAATTAAATCCTCCCAATTATCAGAAAAATATAAGATTTACGGTTATTCGGTTATACCGCCTTGCACTCTGCAAGATTTCACCATTAATGATTATTCTGGATGCCTTGCGGAATTCCTGCCGCATATCCCTATTTTTTTATTTTTTACGTGAAAAGATGCGTTTTTTCACTCTTCGATACCGCCGTGATGCGCTGATCCCGATTTGGCTGACTGCCACAGGGCTTCCATTTCGTCCAAGGTGCTTTCCTGCAGGGTTTTGCCCTGGGCGGCAAGCTGCTCCTCTATGTAGCTGAAGCGACGGATAAACTTCCGGTTCGTTCTCGAAAGCGCTTCTTCCGGATCCGTGCCGATGAATCTTGCCGCATTGGAAACCGCGAACAATAGATCGCCGAGCTCAAGCGCCGTATCCTCGTCGGACTGACCCTCCGTCACTGCTTGTCGCAGCTCACCGAGCTCCTCCTCAATCTTCTGGAATACGCCGTCGATGTTATCCCAATCGAAGCCCACCTTGGACGCCTTCTTCTGGAGCTTGTACGCCTTCATCAAGGCAGGAAGGTCCCGCGGGATGCCGTCCAGCGCCGAAGCTTTTTCCGGGGAGAGCCCCTTGCGCCGTTTCTCTTCCGCCTTCATCTGTTCCCAGTTCTGCAGGGCGGATTCCGCGTCTTTGGCGCTGCTCTCGCCAAAAACATGCGGGTGGCGGAAGATCAGCTTGTCATTGAGGGCTTGAATGACGTCATACACCGTGAAGGTACCCAGCTCTTCTTCCAATTGGGAATGCAGCATAATCTGCAGGAGCAGGTCGCCGAGTTCCTCCTGCATATGCTCGGGGTCATCCTCGTCAATCGTCTCCAATACCTCGTAGGTTTCTTCGATCAGATTTTTGCGGATGGATTCGTGGGTCTGCTCGCGGTCCCACGGACAGCCTTCGGGACTGCGGAGAATGCCAACGATCTCATGAAGCCTCGCAAACGTCCGCTGCCTCAGATTGCTGTCATCGCTTCGGGGTACATAGATCAGCGACAAATTGCCGTAGCCGTCGATGCGATCGAGCTCGAAGAGCGGCACTTGCTGGATCGCTTCCTCGCCCTCAACGCCCAGCGCATGGCCGACAATGACCGGATAATCGTCCGGATACAGCTCCATCAGCGCCAGTTTCACTTCCGAAGCCGTAAACATGTCATACACCTGGCCGATCAGGGTATGCAGCTGCGGCTGGATGACGCTTGCCCGAAGCTCAGCGGCATCGAGCAGCTGGAAGCCCTCAATGGGATCGAAGCCAAGGCGGACGAAGGCCTCGTCCAGAAAGCTCTCGCCGCCGAGCACCGTAAGCGTCACATTCTCTCCGGGGCAGCGCTCGCGCAATAGCCGGACCGTTGCCTCCGCTACCATCGGATGCCCGGGTACCGCGTAGACGATCTCGCGCTCGTCGTCCTTCGCGGCTTTGGCCAAATTGATTAGAGCGGCTGCAATGGATTCGTACACCTCGGGAAAGGTGTCATGCGCTTCATACACATGGTCAAACGATTCCGGCTGTACCTGGAACTCCTTCAACGCAGCCATGACGGGGTGGGATAATGTGCGCACATACACCTTCGATGCCCGCTGCATGGTTTTGATGATGCCTATCGTCAATCGATCCGGATTGCCAGAACCCAAGCCGACCACCGTAATGGATGCACTCATAAGCTACTTCCTTTCGTCTTCGTCCGCCTTGTCGACGTCGTTATCGTACACTACTATATCACAGAAGATCAAACATCTGCACGTCTGCCCGGTTCAGCGCAGCACGCCCAGGGCCCGCAAGAAGGCTGCCAGCGGTCTTCCGACCTTCGGCAGCATCCGAAGCTCCTCCTCGGTGAGGAGCTTCGTGAGCACGGCGCCGATGAGGAAGGCGCCGCAGCCGGCCGCGACGCCGCTCAGGCTCCGGGCCGCGTGGGTCAGGCGGCCCGGAGCGAAGCCGGCCGCCCCCAGAAGGCCGCCGGACGCGGCACCTGCGCCCCAGGCGGCCAGCGCCACCGCAGCGAGGACCGGCAGCGTCCTCGCCAGCATCCCGCCGGCGTCAAGGCGGGCGCCGGCCCTTCGCGAGAGCAGCGCGAGGTTGAGCGCGGCGGCGGTCAGATGCGCAGCCACGCCGGCGATGGCCGCGCCGGTAATGCCGAACTGCGGCACCAGCAGCAGGTTGAGCAGCAGCTTCAGACCTGCCGCAGCCAGCAGGTGAATCGCCGGCCCCTTGACCATGCCGATGCCCTGGAGCAGCGCTGCCGTAATCGTGCTCAGCGTCCCCCCGGCCGCTGTAAAGGCAATCACCTGCATCGTGCCTGTACCTGCGGTATCTTCATACAGCATGATATTGATCGGCTCAGCGAGCACAGCCAGGCCTACGGAGGCCGTCATGCCGATCAGCCAGAACCAGCGAAGGGCCATGCGGCTTTGGCTTGCGACCCGGTCCGATTCTCCCTTGAACTTGGCTTCCGCCAGCGCAGGGATGAACAGCACAGACAAGGAAGCGGCCAGCATCGTAACCAGCTGGACGAGCGGCAGGCCGCGGTTATAGACCCCAAACTCCGCCATGGCCAGCGATTCGCCAAGTCCGCCGGACGTCAATAACCGGGGCACGGTGAAGGTGTCCACCAGTCCGATCAGCGGAACCGCCAGCAGACTGAGGCAGACCGGGATGCCATAAGCAAGCAAGCGGCCAAGCAGAACACCTGCTCCCTCTTTAGTTACATCGGCATGCATCTCCGTTTTGTTCATACCGGACTCTCCGAATTCGTGCCTTGCTGCTCCCCGCGAGGCGCTCCGAGATGCCCGGATATGCTTGCGCCAGTAGAGCCCCATCACCAAAAGCCCGGCGGCACCGCCGGCAGCAGATCCAAGCAGCGCCCCCGCCGCAATCACGTCGGCATCGGCGCCGACACGGATCAGGTAGAGCAGCAGCACGATCATGACCCCGACGCGGACCATCTGCTCTGTAATCTGGGAGACGGCCGTCGGCACCATATTATGCAGCCCCTGAAAGTAACCGCGCAGAACCGACATCCAGGGCACGAAGGCCAGCGCCAAAGCTCCTGCGCGGAGAGCCGGTATTACCTGGCTGCTGCCGATCCACTTCCCGATCCACGGAGCGCAGGCGTACATCAGGAAACCGAGAATCAGACCGAACAGCACCAGCGCGGCGGAGGACAAACGCAACAGCCGATGACCGTCCCCAGTGCGCCCTTCCGCCTCATACTCTGCCACATACTTGGATACGGCCGCGGGAAAGCCGACCGCCGCGATCGTAATGATCATCATATAGAACGGATAAACCGTGTTGTAGATACCAAAGACGGCATCACCGCCCATGTTTTGCAGCGGTATTTTTTGCAGCGTGCCAATCAGCTTGGACAGAATGGCGGCTGCGCTGAGGATAAACGCTCCCTGCAGCAACCTTGCCCCGGTTTGATCTGGTTTCATATCCTCTTCCAATCCCCTAGTCTCTTCTTTCGCATCGCAAGCCAATCCTCATGCAGACGCTGCCATGCGTACCTCCATTATAACCAAGGGTGGGAGAGTGGCACAAAAATCGACCGGACAAACAAAAACTCCCGGCTGCCGATTGACCCTGTGATCAACGTTCAGCGGGAGTCTCCATCCAAGGAACGATGTCCTCGTCTACTGTTCCATTTGCTTGCCGAGGAAACCTGCGGCCGTTTCAGCCATTTTCACTTCCATCTCGCCCATGTTCACGGATTCGTCCTTGTTCAGCAGCACGACGCTGCCAATCGGGTCTCCTCCTGCAATGATAGGCGCAGCGACAAAAGCGGACAACGCTTCCGGATTGTCTTTGCTGATCTCATACGTACCGTTGTTGCTTTCCAGTACCGTCTTGCGATTTTCCATGCAGTTTTCCAAAAGGTTGCCGATCGGCTTGTCCAAATACTCCTTCTTGGAGCCGCCTGCAACGGCGATAAACGTATCACGGTCCGATATGATCGTGATGTGGCCTGTACTCTCATAAAGGGACTCTGCATATTCCTTCGCAAAATCGCCCAATTCACCGATCGGTGAATATTTCTTCAGAATGACTTCGCCATCCCGGTCCACGAAGATTTCGAGCGGGTCGCCTTCGCGAATCCGCAGTGTGCGTCTAATTTCTTTTGGAATGACCACGCGCCCGAGGTCATCAATACGGCGGACGATACCAGTAGCTTTCATGTCACTTGTTGCCCCACTTTCATAAGAAGATTTTTCAACTACTGTTCCATTCGGGAAGAGGATGTCCCCAGGTATATAAGAGTTAATGTCTGACCATAGTATTCATCCATTCCCAATTCCTTATACATCATCTACCCTCTGTTGGTTGCGAAATCCAAAAATAAATCTCGTCAGGAGCAAACTTCACCGCCCGGGGGAGAAAAAATCCATAACGCGCGCATCGCACGTTATGGATTCAAAGGATCACGCCATTTCATCATCACGCTGGCCGTTGATCTGGCACCGCTCGCAGCACAATATCCTTGTGCCGATGCCGGTCCACGGGCCACGGGCCTATTTACCCGTATCTTCCTTGCCTGCATCCGGTGTTTGGTCGCCCTCTGCCGGTTTGTCGGTCGTGCCGTCCGTCTTTTGGTCGCCCGTGCCTTCGGCAGGCTTGTCCGCATTCTCGCTCTTCGGAAGGTTCATGCTCTCAATCAGGTTGTTGAGTTCATTCTGCATAAAGTTGTCGATCTTCGCCGAAGCCAGTTCGCTCCGAATGCTTTCCTTCTGATCGGCTGGAAGCTTGTCATACGTCACTTCCTCGCGCTTCTCCACTTTCATGACATGGTAGCCGTAATCGGTTTCTACCGGATCGCTGATTTTGTTCAGTTCGAGCGTTAAGGCCTTTTCCTTAAATTGAGGCACCCAGCTGCCGGCCGGCTTGTTCTCATACAGGCCCCCGCTGTCCTTGGAGCGCGGGTCCTGGGAATATTCCTTCGCCAAAGCAGCAAAATCCTCCCCTTTATTCAGCTTGGACTGTACTTCCTTGGCAATTTTGAGCGCCTCGCCCTCCGGTCTCTCCTTGCCTTCGGCATCTTGAAAAGCAATCAGGACATGACGAACGCTAATGTTGGTATAGTCCTTCTTGTTCGCATCGAATTCCTTCTTGATATCCTCTTCGGTTACCTGATTCTTCTCATGCTCCATGACGGTCATGACGCGAAGCATATAATTCTTCAGGTCGTCCTCCGTCAATTTTTGCGATTCCAGGGCGGCTTTAAACTGTTCTTCGCCCATTCCCGCTTTTTGCTGCTTTAACAAATCATCCGTTTGCTTCTCGGCAGCTTTCTTGGCTTTATCGTCAGCTTTGGCGTACAGGTATTCATACGCTACCCCCTGTTTCGCCAAATACTCCTTAAATTCATCCATTTGCAAAAATTGGGCATATTCCGGGGACATGAACTGAATCATGCGCTGTTCCAGGTCAAATTCCTTCTCGGTAATTTCTCCACCCTTATATTTGACAATGACTTTGCTGTTATCTTCTTCGGCACCTTTAGTCTTGTCGTTTCCGCACGCAGCGATCATCGACATGGATAGTACAGCTGTGATCGATACAATAAACGTCTTCCATGCCTTATTATTTCTTGACGGCATTTTGTAGTTCTCCCTTCAGGTTGAATGGCCCTTGTGCAGCCTCCAGGAATTGCTCAAGCAATTCTAACAGTTGTTGATCGGATAGTCCCTTGCCTTTGATTCGAATGGCCATAGCCGGCCCTTGTTCAAATTGTACACGTCTTTCGAACTTATTTCCAATTTGCGCAAGCCCTGCGGTATCCACCGCTTTATCCTGCCCTTCATAAAACTGCAGCAGAACGTCGTCCCCGCGCTGGGTAATGGAATCGATCCCGTACGTACGGCCATATACCTTCAAACGGGATACGGCAAGCAGGTTGCTTACCGCCAGCGGCAGCTCGCCAAAGCGGTCAAGCAGCTCGTCCTCAAGCTCAGCCGATTCGTCGATCGAGGAAACGACGGCCACTTTTTTATAAATTTCGATCTTCTGAATGCTGTCATAGATGTAATCGGACGGCAGGTAAGCGTCAATCCCCAAATCGATGGACGTGTTCCAGTCCTTCGAAGGCAATGAAGGCTCGCCCAGCATGCTGACTTTGCGTTTCTGAATCTCCTCTGCCAGCATCTGCGAATACAGGTCAAACCCGACCGAAGCGATGAAGCCATGCTGCTCCGCCCCGAGCAAGTTGCCCGCTCCGCGGATCGACAAGTCCCGCATCGCAATCTTGAATCCGGAGCCCAGCTCCGTAAACTCTTTAATCGACTGCAGCCGCTTCTCGGCTACTTCGGTCAGCACCTTATCCCGCTGGTACGTGAAATAAGCATACGCGATCCGGTTGGAACGTCCGACGCGTCCGCGCAGCTGGTACAGCTGGGAGAGGCCCATTTTGTCGGCGTCGTGCACGATAAGCGTGTTGACATTCGGAATGTCGACACCCGTCTCGATAATGCTCGTGCTCACCAATACGTCGTATTCGCCGTCCAGGAAATCGAGAATGGTCTTCTCCAGCTCCGTTTCCGACATTTGGCCATGCCCTACGCCTACGCGGGCCTCCGGCACCAGCATCGATATCTGAGCTGCCATCTCCTGGATGCCCTGAACCCGATTGTAGAGATAGTATACCTGGCCACCTCGGGCCAGCTCCCGTTCAATGGCTTCCCGCACCAAAGTCTGGCTATGCTCCACGACATACGTCTGCACCGGAAAACGGTTCTCCGGCGGCGTCTCGATCACGGACAAATCCCGAACGCCGAGCATCGACATATGCAGCGTGCGCGGAATCGGCGTTGCCGTCAGCGTCAGCACGTCGACATTGGTCTTCAGCTTTTTCAATTTTTCCTTATGCGTAACGCCAAAGCGCTGCTCCTCATCCACGATCAGCAGCCCCAGATCCTTGAACACAATATCCTGGGATAGGAGTCGGTGCGTGCCGATCAGAATATCGACTGAGCCCTGCTTCACTTTTTTGATTGTCTCATTCTGTTCCTTCCGGCTGCGGAAACGGCTCAACACCTGGATATTGATCGGGTAATTGGCGAAGCGCTCCCGGAACGTCTCGTAATGCTGCTGGGCCAGTATCGTGGTCGGTACCAGTACCGCAACCTGCTTGCCTTCGATCGCCGCCTTGAATGCAGCGCGAACCGCCACTTCCGTTTTCCCGTAACCGACATCACCGCACAACAGCCGGTCCATCGGCCGGTTCTGCTCCATGTCTTTTTTGATTTCGGTAATGGCCCGAAGCTGATCGGGGGTTTCATCATATGGGAACATGTCCTCGAATTCCTGCTGTTCGGACGTATCCTTCTCAAATCCGTACCCCGGCGCAGACTGACGCTCGGCATACAGCTTGATCAGATCGTCGGCGATATCCTGAACGGAGGAACGAACCTTGTTCTTGACCCGCGTCCATTCATTTCCGCCCAGCTTGTAAACCTTTGGCTCCTTATCCTCGGAACCGACATATTTCTGGATGAGATCGATCTGCTCGATCGGAACGGACAGCTTATCGCCCCCAGCGTAGAGAATATGCATGTAGTCCTTATGGATCCCGTTGATTTCGAGCGTCCCGATCCCCATATATTTCCCGATGCCGTGATTTTGATGCACCACATAATCGCCGACCTTGAGCTCCGTATAACTCTTGATGCGCTCGGCGTTGTCCATATTCTTCGTGGTTTTACGTGTTTTTCGCTGCTTCGAGGAGAACATCTCGCTCTCCGTAATAATGGCTGCGTGAACCGAGGGCATCTCGAAGCCGTTCTGGAGATGGCCTTCCAGCATAACCGGTTCTTCGATGCCGTAGTCCTGCAGAACCCGCCGGATCCGGTCCATCCGCTCCGCATCGCCGGCAAGCATCATGACCTGGACGCCCGACTTCTTCCAGCGTTCCATCTCGGCCTTGAGCACGTTCATCTGGCCGTGGAAATCCTGCATGCCGCGCGTAATGACATTGACGATATTCTGCGGCTGCATTCTGGGCACCTGGCGCAGGAAGATGGAGATCATCAGACTCTGGTAAGGATGCTGATAGATCAGCTCCTCCGTATCCAGGGACAACGGCAGATCCGGCAGCGATTTGCCGTTTTGCATCAGATGCAAATTCCATTCCGCTTCATCCCGCTCCAGCTGCTTGGCTGTTTCCAGCAGACGGGCAGGCTCATCCATGATCAGAATCGTATCCTTCGGCATGTAATCGTACAGATTGGTCTTCTCCGGATACAACAAGGAGATATATTTATAGATTTCAGGGAAGTAGATCCGCTCGCGCAGCATTTCGACTTCCCGGTGTATTTCATCCCGCAGGCGGAGCTTGGCCTGACGGTCGCTCATGCGTTCAAGCTGCGCCTCCAGCAAGCGGACCACCGTATCCGCCGTGCGGCTGAGCCGCTCCGCATCTGCAATGATTTCCTTGCACGGTGTGATCATGACCTCCCGGACCTTATCGATGGAGCGCTGATCCGTCGGATCAAAGGTTCGGATCGAGTCGATATCCTCATCAAACAGCTCGACGCGGTACGCCATGGCCGTTGTCATCGGGTAGAAGTCGATGATCCCCCCGCGGACGCTCATCTCGCCGCGGCGCTCTACCCGTTCCACGCGTTCGTACCCCATCTCGATCATCCGGTTGAGGAAGGCGTCCAACACGAGGGTCCCGCCGTCGTGAAGCACGATTCGGGCAGCGGACATCACCTCGGGAGCGGGAAGAAGGCGACGCACGCCGGAAAATGGCGCAACGACAATACCCCGGAATCCTCTTGCACAACGGACGAGCACATCGATCCGCTGCGCCAGAGTCTCGGGGCTTGAAACGGCCGACTCCGCCGCCACCAGTTCATTCGCAGGGTATAACAGCACTTGATCCGATGACAGCGCTTCCTGCAAATCATCTGCGATTTTCTGGGCTGAAAACATATTATGAGTGACCACGAGCAGCGGGCGCTGCTGGTCCTGGTGCAGGGCAGCCATTAAGATCTGCCTGGACGACCCGGATAGACCAGAGATCAATTGCTCCCTCATGCCGGCATGAACGCCAGACGTTATGGATTTGAAGTCCGAATCCTTCGAAAATACATCAATAAGTGCTTGTAACAAAAGGGGCACCTCTCTTATGCAAAAGAAATGAATTTCCTAGACTCTATTTCTCATGGAATTTTAGACGATTGCCGAAAAATTATAACCGAAAAGAAGCCTTGAGCAAAACTGCCAAGGCTAAAGCAGCGGCAGGCTCTGCCGCTGTATGTCATCTACGAAAAAACGTCGTGTACCCCATTATACTCTCATTGCAGGGGGTTTGCCAAAAGGCTGAGTTCCGGATGGGCCTCGAGCGCTTCTCTGCAATGATCGCAGGTTACCCGAACCATCACTTCTCCGTTAAAATCATACGCTATTATATCCCTGCGTTCCTCAGGGGTCAAGGAATCAAATCCGAGACGGGCTTCGGATACATCATGGGAATCGATGCGGCCCTGGAACGCTCGACAATGTCTGCAAACATAGGTTATCGCCATCATATGCCTCCTGAAGGTCGTATATTACCTTCAGTATGCCCGGATTTCCCTTGTTTAAGACCCGGATATCCCCATTATCGAATACCTTGGAGTCATCTTACGGGGATCCTTCATCTATGTTCCTCATCTATGTTGCTCTTCTACGACTTGTTAAACTTCGCCATAGTCTGCTCAAAGGTATGACCCAAACTGAATTCCAGTGCGTCACAGGTCTCTTCCACCATGTGCTGCAACTGTTCGCGCTCCTTCTTCGGGAACGTCCCGAGCACGTAGTCGACAATCGCATAACCCGGCTCGGGTCTCGAAATGCCCATTCGGACCCGGTTGAAGCTCTGGGTCCCGGTATGCTGAATGATGGACTTGATGCCGTTATGTCCTCCGGCGCTGCCCTGATACCGCAGGCGGATTTTACCGACGACGGTATCCAAATCATCATAAACCACAATCATGTCTTCCAGGCTCACCTTATAATAATCCATATAAGCACGCACAGCCTCGCCCGAAAGATTCATGAACGTCATCGGTTTGATCAGGACGGTTTTGGTTCCTCCAATCATTCCTTCGGCGATGACCGATTTGCATTTATTCTGATTGAACTTCAGGCCATGGCGCTCCGCGAGGGCATCCAATGCCATGAATCCAACATTGTGGCGTGTCTTCTCATAATTGGGACCGGGGTTGCCCAGTCCGACAATCCATTTCATCACAGGTTGATTCCTTTCACGATTTATACTTTCTTCTTTGCGCATTTCTGAGTACAATATGAACAAAACCTATTGGCGTTATGCCCTCATAAGAAGGTGAATCGGCATTGAAAGCTTTCGAACAGAAATTAACGCATCACAGCCATTTTCAATACCATATGAAGCACGGCATCCCTGTTCAGGTCTATGAACTCGGTTGTCACATCGACGTGGGTCTGATCACTGCGGTCGACGCCTATTTTGTCGAGCTTGAGGGAACGCTGTACAACCGGAGTACGTTCACTTTCATCTCCAGGCCCGGATACTGACAGGGGATGACGTCGCCCTGACATTGGCAGGTCATGATTTTGAAAACGTTTTCTTGGTGACTGTCCATCTGCACCTGCTACAGGGCCATAATGCCGTCATAGCCGACAAGGGCTACATTTCCCTCATGAGGAGATGTAACCCTGCCTTTTTACACGGTTTATTATTCTATTTCGAACAACTTGCTGATCGACAATTCCTCGTGAACCCGGATGATGGCTTCACCCATCAACGGAGCAACCGACAGTACCGTCAGTTTGCTGCTAGGGTTCGGATTGGTGATCGGAATGGTATCCGTTACGACAACTTCCTTCAGCGGGGAGTTTTCCAGACGCTCATGGGCAGGGCCCGAGAGAACCGGATGCGTACAGCACGCATAGACTTCCTTCACGCCGCCTTCCATCAACGCATTGGCACCCAGCACAATCGTTCCGGCGGTATCGATAATGTCATCGATCAGAATGGCGGTCTTGCCTTCGATATTCCCGATAATGTTCATGACTTCACTGACATTCGGCTCCGGCCGGCGTTTATCGATAATCGCCAGCGGGGCATTCAGGAAATCAGCAAGCTTTCTCGCGCGAACCACGCCGCCGTGGTCCGGAGATACAACGACCGGGTTCTCGATCTGCTTCGAACGGAAATATTGGGCAAGGATCGGCACGCCAAGCAAATGATCCACCGGAATATCGAAAAATCCTTGAATCTGCATCGCATGCAGGTCCATTGTAATGACGCGATGAGCCCCTGCCTTTTCGATCAGGTTGGCAACCAGCTTAGCGGTGATCGGATCCCGCGAACGCGCTTTACGGTCTTGACGGGCATATCCGTAATACGGAATAACCACGTTGATGCTCTTCGCGGATGCCCGCTTGAGCGCATCCACCATAACCAGCAGCTCCATCAGGTTATCATTCACCGGCAAGCAAGTGGACTGCACAATATAGACATGACAACCCCGTACGCTCTCGGAGAGCTTAACTTGAATCTCGCCGTCACTGAAGCTGGTTGTATGCGACTCCCCCATCGGAATGCCGATATAATCAGCGATTTGATGGGCAAGTTTAGGATTGGAATTACACGTGAATATTTTTAATTTAGAATCAAGATAAGTCATAGAATAAAAACCCTCCGTGCTGGTTCGTTGAATTAGGCTATCCGATCACCGCTTCTTATCTTGGAAAAGAGAAGCAGGGATAATTACGATTTCTTGTTCTTCTTGGCGATGGCGCGTGCCCGGATCTTCTCTGCGTACCCTGGCTTGTTCTCCTGACGCTGCCTAGCGATGGCCAGATCATTGTCCGAAACGGAATGCGTAATGGTCGAGCCTGCAACAACGAATGCGCCCTTGCCCACCTTCACCGGCGCAATCAAATTCACGTTGCTGCCGATAAATGCATCGTCTTCAATTTCGGTAATGGACTTATTATAACCATCATAGTTGACTGTAATCGCACCGCAGCCGATATTGACGTTTTTGCCGACTTTGGCATCGCCAACATAACTGAGATGGGATACTTTTGAACCGTCGTCAATCGTCGCGTTCTTCACTTCGACGAAGTCGCCCACCTTCACATCAGCTCCGAGTTTTGCCCCCGGACGGAGATAAGCAAAAGGCCCTACCGAGGTCCGAGATCCGACTTCAGCGCTGCTGAGCACCGAATGTTTGACGCTGGCACCATCCGCGATAATGGAGTCCTCGATATCGGTATCCGGCCCGATGAAGCAGTCTTCGCCGATCACCGTGTTCCCTTTCAGAACGGTGCCGGGATAAAGCACGGTATCCGAACCAATCTGAACGTCGGCTCCGATATAGGTAGAAGCCGGGTCAATGATGGTAACACCGTTCAACATGTGCGAGCGGTTGATGCGCTCTCTCATGAAGCCTTCGGCTTCCGACAACGCCAGACGGTCGTTGACGCCAATTGATTCGGCATAGTCATCCGTCTGATAAGCTAGCACGGTCTCGCCGGCTTGTTTCAGGATGCCGATGCAATCGGTCAAGTAATATTCCTGCTGCGCATTCTGGTTGGTTACGTTATCCAGTGCAGCAAATAGCTTTTTATTGTCAAAGCAATAGGTACCGGTATTAATTTCAGTGACGGCGTCCTCTTCCGGACTGCAATCTTTCTGTTCGACGATCCGAAGCGCGCTTCCATCCTCGCCTCGAATGACCCGGCCGTAGCCTTTCGGGTTATCCATATGCGCGGTGAGCACCGTGGCGGCCGCGTTGCTGCTTTCATGAAGCTTCAGAAGATTCTCCAGCGTCTCAGACGTCACCAGCGGAGTGTCCCCGCAAATGACGATCGTGGATCCCTCTTCACTGCCAAGCAGTTCCTTGGCTTGCTTCACGGCGTGACCCGTTCCGAGCTGCTGCTCCTGCAGAACATACTCGGCTGCGTCTTGCAGATAGGTGCGAACCGCTTCCGCGCCGTGGCCAACGACCACAACACTGCGTTCGCAGTTCACCTGCTGTACGGTTTGGACCACATGTCCGACCATCGGCTTGCCACAAACAGGATGCAGCACTTTATATAGTTTGGATTTCATACGTTTGCCCTGCCCTGCGGCGAGCACAATAGCAAATCTTTTCAAGGGCCATGCCTCCTCCTCTTGAACTCACTACTGAATATATATCATTCTACAAAAAAAGAAAAGAGAGCCATAGGCATGGCTCTCTTTTCCTTGAACCCCAATTGTAAAACTTAAGCGCCTTCTTCAATCACTTCTTCTTCAGTAGCCGCTCGCTCATACTCGGCCAATACAGCCGATTGAATCTTCTCGCGGGTACCAGAGGAAATGGGATGGGCAATGTCGCGGAACTCTCCGTCAGGAGTGCGTTTGCTCGGCATTGCAACAAACATTCCATTGTTTCCGTCGATGACGCGAATGTCGTGAACGACAAATTCATTATCGATGGTAATGGATGCGATTGCCTTCATTCTCCCCTCAGAGTTAACACGGCGGAGTCTGACATCCGTAATTTGCATATGTGTTCACCACCTTTTTCCATCAGAGACTTGGTGTATAATTCCACACAGCAAACCCGAAATCCTTCTTTTTTCTACTACAAAATGTCCTAAAAACAGGAATTTTTTTTAGAATGTGATATTTTCGACAGACTTCGTGCTGATTCGAATGAAAACGCTATTATATCGACAAAAACCGCGTGCCTAGTTTTCGAAATAATTACCAGGTTTAACGGTAATTCTCTTGGTTTTGGAGTCTACGTCGCTCAAAACCGCGAGTGAAATATAGTCCTCAAGGAGTCTTTCCTCGGTTTCTACCGATCCCGATTCCACCAGGACCCCGACGCCTGCGACTTCGGCATTAAATTCACCAAGCAGATCGACCATCCCCTGAATGGTGCCTCCTGCCTTCATGAAATCGTCCACGATCAGTACACGGGAGCGCTCCTTGAGCGCCCGGCGGGATAAAGACATCGTATGGATGCTCTTGTGCGAGCCGGACACATAATTGATGCTTACGGCCGACCCCTCCGTCACTTGATGGTCCCGGCGAACTAGTACGACCGGCAGGTTCAATTGCGCCGCCGTCGCATAGGCCAGCGGAATTCCTTTGGTCTCCACGGTCATGACCACATCGATCACCCGGTCGGAGAATGCCGTCGCAATGATCTTGCCCGCTTCGTTCATGAGTGAAGGTTGTCCGAGCAGATCGGACATGTACAGGTAGCCGCCCGGCAGAATCCGATCCGATTGCTGAAGCTGCTGGCACAGCTCCTCCGCAAAGCGCAGAGCATGGTCTCTGCGCAGCTTCGGAATGTACCTTACCCCTCCGGCCGCGCCGGCCAACGTCTGAAGCTCACCGAGCCCCTCGCTCTCAAATACGTCCTTAATGATCGCCAAATCCTCGCTAATGGACGACTTGGCTGCTCCATATCGCTCGGCGAACGTTGTCAGCGGTATCAGCGTATGCGGTTTGGATAGTAAATATTGGGTCATATCGACCAATCGTTCGCTTCGTTTTAATTTTTTCACCTAGGGTTCCTCGCTAAATCCGAATATTATATGTTAAATATAACACTTTTGTACGTATTTATACAACTTCGATTGCAACTCGCCCCCGAATTGTCAATTCGAACCGTTTCTAAGTGAGCAGGCGAACCGCATATACTTCCTTGCAGAAGCCCCGAAGGCCATTGTAAATCCGGGCCACCTTGGATTCCTTGGAGACCAGGCCGAAGACGGTAGGACCGCTGCCGGACATCAGCGCGCCGTCCGCGCCCAATTTCAGCATACCTTCCTTCAGCTGCTGAACTTCCGGGTGCATCTTCAAGGTCACCTCTTCCAGCACGTTGCCCAGCGACTGGCACATTTGCTGGAAGCTGCCCTGCGCCAGCGCGTCCACCATCCGCTCAGCCGATGGATGGGACTGAATTTGCTCGCTGCGCAAGCGGCCATACACCTCCGCCGTCGACACATTGATCGGCGGCTTCGCTACGATCACCCAGCATTGCGGCGGATTCTGGATCGGCGTGAGCACTTCGCCGCGCCCCGTAGCCAATGCCGTGCCGCCGGTCACGCAGAACGGCACATCCGAGCCGAGCTCGGCACCGAGCGCGAGCAGCTCCTGCCGGGGGATGCCGAGCCCCCAGAGGCGGTTCAAGCCGCGCAGTGTGGCCGCCGCATCGCTGCTGCCTCCTGCGAGTCCCGCGGCAACGGGAATTTTTTTGTCCAGGTGGATATGCACACCCTTCTTCACGTCGTAGCGCTCTTTGATTAGTCTTGCTGCCTGAAAGGCCAAATTCTTCTCGTCCAGCGGTATGTATCCTGCCTGTGAGGTGATGATGATGGTGTCCCGCTTCTGTTCGGACATTTCGAGCCGATCGGCGAGGTCGATCATCGTCATGACCATCTCTACCTCATGAAAGCCGTCAGGACGTTTATGGAGTACATCCAGCATCAAATTGATTTTGGCCGGTGCTTTTTCGTATATTTTCAAGAACGTTCACCTATCCTTAGCTTTTCCCATATGCTTGAACTTAACATATTCGAGGAAAAACATCTAATGCCTCTATATTAACAAACTCAGGCTTTGAAGTCATGGGACCGTTTGATGACGTTTACCGATGCACCGGCTTTAAGAAAAACGCCTATTGCCGCTTATCAAGGCGCAAGCTGTTGTTCCTGCGAGTCAGGAAGCTAAAGATGAAACAAACAGGGCCTTCCGCTTAACCGGAAGACCCTGCTGCGATGCGGCCATACTCTTACAGGTCGGATTTGCGGGCTGCCCGCTCGGCGAGCTCAATCGCCCGTTTTACCATGTTGCCGGCATCCTTGGCCTTTATGCCTCCCCAGCCCTCTTTTTCCACGGTGTCGTAGAATCCCAATTCTTTAGCCAATTCGGTCTTCAATTGATCGGACATGATGCTTCGTCTTCTTCTGCTCATCAATCCCGCCTCCTTGGAAAATGTATTGAGTATGGCATGAACAGCATTCTGCGCGACGCAGCGGCCTTCCATGGGCCTTACGCATGCTTAAGTCTCCGTCACCGCGTATAGAACGGCTGGGATAAGCTCGCGCAGATTTAGTATGCGTTCAAACCGTCCTTGTCATCCCTCCGGAAGGATGGCAACAAAAAACAGCCTCCCTGTAAGCGGAGACTGCTCTCATGACGTATCGTTATGACTTGATATAGGTGATTCGCATCTCGTTGTCGTCACCGGTGACCATGATCTCCACGGTTTCGGTCAAAATATCCGCATAACTGTAAGACACACGTTTAAAAGTTTGCTGGTCTTGGTCCAGCTTCACAATGAAAACAGAAGGGTACGTTTCTTCCAAAACACCAGTACGCTCGACGGTCTTCCGACGGCCACCGTTTGCCCGAAGCGTAATTTTTTGCCCTAAATGGGCATCGAGACTGCGTTTGATTTCCAACAGCGCATTTTTAGCCATTGTCGACGACCACCTCTTTCCTTGTCCATTATACCGAAGATTACATCATTTGTCAATTCAAAAACATTAATTATATCAGCATCAAAAATATATTGTCAATGTATTTTTTTTGACCCTGTCATTCTCGCGCTCATTTGCTTTAATATGCGCTAAATTGACAAGCTTTATGTATTTTTTTTGACAACTTTCTTAACGAATGGAGAGGAAAAATAAAAAAACCCCATCGAGTGGGGTTCTTCTTGGTTCATTCTCCAGCGGTAATTTGGACCTCTGATCGAACGGATTAGGAGCCTAACTGACTGAAGGCGTAACCTTCAAGGTGGACAAATCCTGCAGCTTGGGCAGACCGATGCGGTAGCTGCCTCTCGTCTCAATTCCGCCTACGCCCTGGCTGCCGCTGATCGTATGATGGACCACGTCATGGATGTTCACGGTATCCCGGACTGACGTATAGGCCGCTTTAGCGGCGACGTAGACGGGATCCAGCGCATGGATGAGGATTCGCCCCGGCGAGCTGGCAAAATTGGCTCCAGCCTGCAGCAACGCCTCAAAATGCGATTGGCACGCTCCGGCCACGATGACCAGGGAATCCAGGTTCCGCTCATATTGACGCGCCACTTGAATCGCTGTGACGAAGTTGTGGGAATTTTTATAGCTGTCCAGGCTATATAAATCGTATGGCTGTCGTCTCTTCAGAACGCCGTCATGACCCGTGATCACGACGATATCAGGTCTTACCCGCGGAAGAAGACGATATAACGAATCGGCCATCCCCGACTCATTGATATAATGGCCTTCCGCTGGGACCCGAAGCTGATTGTATAAGGCCATGCTCTTCTTCAGGTATTGGGGATCCCCATCCAAATGCAGCACCTTGCCCGGCACGTCAAAATATCCTTTATCCGCAAGCTGGCCGCCTTCAATATGCCGCAGGCTGGCCAGTTGACGCTCGCTCTGCTCCTGTCTTTGCTTCTGCAGGCGATCGAGCGACTCATTGGCTTTGATCTGTGCCTGCTTTGTTCGTTCGCTTAAGGTGGGATGCGGGACCGTGACCAGATCATCAACGGGAGCATCGGCCAGTAACCGGAATTCCGTCCCTTTGATGACGATATTGTTATTTTGCCGCATGCCTTCTACCCGGAACGTTACATCGCCGCCGTAGGATTTACGAACGACCAAGTCTCCCAAGTTCATCACAACATCACCCCTACCCTATGGTATGGGCTACTGTGACTATTGGTTCTTGTTCAGCGCCAATTTATCGCGCGGAGGCCATTCGTAAGCTCCAGGGACTCCCGAAAGGCTGCGTCAACGGATATTGGCGCCGAACAGCACGTTGCTAAGCCGCGCATACTCCTCAATGCTAAGCGTCTCTCCGCGCCGTGAAGGCTCGATGCCTGCTTCCTGCAGCAGCTGCTCCAACCGTTCACGTCCCTCACCCGGGAAGAACCGGCTCTTCAGATTGTTGGCAATCGTCTTCCGCCGCTGTGCAAATGAAGCCTGGACCACCTCGAAGAAGAATCGTTCATCTTCCACGCGGACGGGAGGCTGTTCACGGACCGCCAGGCGAATCACGGCAGACTCGACGTTCGGCTGCGGAATGAACACCGTGTGCGGCACGATGCAGACCAGCTTAGGCTCGCTGTAATATTGAACGGCAATGCTGAGACTTCCGTAATCCTTGCTTCCCGGTGCAGCGGCCATCCGTTCGGCTACTTCCTTCTGAATCATCACCACGATGTTCTCCAGCGGCAGCTTCTCCTCCAGCAGCTTCATGAGAATCGGCGTCGTCACGTAATACGGCAGATTGGCAACCACGCTTACCTTCGATACGTCCCCGAAATCCTGACGGAACAGCTCATGAAGATCCACCTTCAGCACATCCCCATGATGAACCCTCACGTTCCCGTAGGGCTCCAGAACTTCCCTTAGGATAGGAATCAGGCGCTGATCGATTTCGACCGCGGTGACGTTTCCTGCCGTCTGCGCCAGCTTCTCCGTCAGTGCACCGATGCCAGGCCCGATCTCGAGCGCGCCCTTGTCTTTATCAAGTCCTGCAGCTTCCACGATTTTATACAAAATATTCTGATCGATGAGAAAGTTCTGGCCCAGACTTTTCTTGAAGGAGAATCCATGGCGTGAGATGATCTCCTTCGTCCGTCTTGGTGTTGATATATCCTCGATCCGACTCATTGGCTAAACGCCCCCTTCTTCCAGCTGTGCAAGTGCAGCCAGAAATTCTTCCCGCGATATTTGAAACATG
Source organism: Paenibacillus sp. cl141a (assembly GCF_900109305.1). Classification (NCBI taxonomy): domain Bacteria; kingdom Bacillati; phylum Bacillota; class Bacilli; order Caryophanales; family Paenibacillaceae; genus Paenibacillus; species Paenibacillus sp. cl141a. Next base: position 15,566 of record NZ_FNZO01000019.1, on the reverse strand, counting down.
GCCAATCGTTTGTGGAACTGCTTGCTGTTGCAGTATCCGATGCCCAGCAGATTGCCCATCGCCTTCCGTCTTGCCGCGGCCTCAGGGTGAGCCGATAATCCCGCCTCCAGCAGATCCTCCAAACTGATCAGGCTCTCTCCACCCTCAAAAGACGTGTGAACCCGCTCCAGCGCGCGCCGTATCGCCTCTGGCGAGGCATTCTCCACGCCGATATCCCCTTTCCGGGTAGCATCCGCTTCCGGAATGAAGGCGTGCTTGCAGCCGGGTACGCCCTGATCCACGATTTTGCGGATTCGTTCACCCGCATGGTCAGGGTCCGTCAATATGATAATGCCTCTGCGCTCCTGGGCAAGCGCTATGCGCTTCAGGATTTGTTTGTTGATCGCTGAACCGCCGGTTTCGATCGTATCGGCCTCTACGGCCCGTTTAATGGCAACGGTATCGTCCCTGCCTTCAACGACAATCACTTCTTTAATCATGCGTTCATTCTCTTCCTTCCCAAGCAGAGCAGGCTTGTACAACGTTAAGGTTCAACCCGTTTAGCCTTGATTACTCCGGTCTTAACAAAACAAAAGAAGAGGAAATATTCCTCTTCTTGATCATCATATATTATAAGCTAAATAGTATAGCATTAGAATGGCAAAGTAAATTGGAATTCATGCGTCTAGTTCAATTCAGGTTTAACCGGACCGATCACGTAAACGGTGCGGCCGCTCTTCCGGCCGAAATTCATGGCCGATTTCAACGAATCGTAATAGACATCGATTTTGTTGCCTTTGATGGCGCCGCCCGTATCTTCAGCACGGCGGAAGCCGATGCCCTCGATGTAGACCCACCACCCGATCGGGATGATGTTAGGATCAACGGCGATGGTGCGACCTTCCGTAACGCGAGTGCCGGATGCGGTACGCGTACCGATTCCTTGCTGCTCGGCCGAATACGCCGTCATCGACACGTTGTTCAATACCTTCTTGTATTTAAAATCAACGCCTGCGCGGGAAACCACGTTGTTCTCCACAGCCTTAGCGGTCGTTACTTTTTTCGTGCCGGACAATTTAGCCGGTGTAGCTTTTACATCGGTGGCTGCCGCCTGGACGATAACAGGCTTCTCCACTTTTTTCGTGCCTACGGCAATGATTTTATCCTTCGTTTTGCGTTCAATTTCTTGGGAGACCTTCGTCTTGGAAACCAGCTTGCCATTGTGGTAGACCTTCTCGTAATGGTTCACCATAAGACCAGGCTCGCCTCGCTGAATAACGCGGTTATCACCCTTTTCAAGCGATGGATCGGCCGTCTTGATCACGCGGAATTCGCGGTCTTCCGTTTCCTTAACTTTTTGCTTCGTGACGCGAACGACATGGATATTCATATTGCTGGTCAGCTTCGTGTCTTGCGACGGTTGTACTATATCTTCACCCTGGATCGTAACACCAGCCTCTTTGAGTACATGATCAACTGTATCCTGGGATGTAAATATGGTTTTGGTTTTGCTGCCTACCGTAACGTTGACTGGAATAGCTCTGTCAATAATAATTCGGTCTCCGTCCCGGATCGCGCCGTTCAGGGGCATCGAAATTTGATCTTGGGGACTCAACGTGATCGCTTGCTCATCCAGCAATTCCTGCAGCAACGATCCACGTGTTTCCACCGTAGTGACCCGGCCGTCGACGACAAGCTGAACTTCCTTGCCTGCCTGGTCATGTACAACCAACGATATGAGAAGTGATACCGTAACGGCACCCATGGCGCCGAGCAACATCAGTTGACGCAAATTGTCATGCTTCCATCTCAATGCGTAAGACATGCTGGATGATTGTGATTCATGGGTTTCTTCAGGTTGAAAAATGCCCACTATTCCATCCTCCTTCATAGTCCCGCCGTCTAGGTAAACGCATGAATGCATTTGACGTGACTATAGCAATTTTTCTCACAGGGCGCCCTGCTATCTATCTACACCCTGCGTCAATTCCCGTCTTCCGTCCATCTGCCATCACCTCCTGTTTACCAAGAGTATGATGAACCCTTCTCCATTATTCAAAAATAAAAGAAGCCATTGAAAGAGTACTAGAGGCTCTAACGTGGCTTCCTGATGAATGAAATCATGGAAATGGTATGCACGAGATTTCCCCTCTTATTTCGCTTACGGAGTTAGCTGTCGGGTTCGGACGTAAGAGAGACGCCCTATATCCGGATGCCCGCTCATGGCGAGATCCTTCAAATTCACCCCAAAGACCCGAAAAAGAAATCAAATACAGCTTCGTGCATCCAGACCAGTATGCACCGCAGTATCGGTTCCCCCGTTCTCCAGAATTTCGGAGATTAAGCGAGACGGTTCATGAAATATTCGGCTGCGACCTGCACATCGCAGCTTCTTATCACTGAAAAGATGATATCCTGTTTGTATGCAGGTTGTAAAGCGACATTCAACCACATTTTCTCATGTAAAAGGTTAAAATATTGTAATATCAACGCCTTTTCTGATTAAAAAACTTTAATTAATCGAAAAAGCTCCCTTTTTCATCACTTTTGCTCTCGTTTTCGTTAAATGCCAAATCGTTCCAGCGCATTTTTGGTGGTAATTTGGGCCAATTCCTCATAGGACAACCCTCTAATTTCGGCTGCCGCCTCCGCCACCAATTTTACATATGCGGTCTCATTTCGTTTCCCGCGGAAGGGATGAGGTGTCAGGTAAGGCGCGTCCGTTTCGATCAATAATCGATCAAGCGGAACCTTTGCCAAAACCTCTTTGGGCTGCTTCGCATTCTTGAACGTAATCGGCCCCCCAAACGAGATATGGAATCCCATATCCAGGCACATTTTGGCCGTTTCCCAGCTTCCGGAGAAGGAATGCATGACACCGCCGACCTCGGAGGCTTTTTCTTCACGCAAAATGTTAACGATATCTTCATGCGCATCCCGGTTATGAATGACAATGGGCATGTTCAATTCCCGGGCAAGCCCGATCTGGCGACGAAGCACACGGTGCTGCACTTCCTTGGGGGACGTATCCCAATGATAGTCCAAGCCGATCTCCCCGATTGCCACCACTTTCTCGTGACTGCATAAAGAGGCGATCCAATCCAGGTCCTGATCCTCCATGGTGATCGCATCTACAGGATGCCAGCCTATCGCTGCATATATAAAATCATAAGTCTCCGCCAGCTTCATCGTGGTCGGGATCGTCTCCCGGTTAAATCCGATATTGATCATCCGCGTAACGCCGGCTTCAAGCGCCCGCTGAATTGCAGCTTCCCGGTCTTCGTCGAATTGGGGAGCGTCCATATGAGTGTGCGTGTCGAACAGCATAATATCCACACTCTCCTTCCTGTCGTTTCTATGTCGCCTATTTTCCATTAGTTGGTTGAATGCAAGAGTAATAACGGTGTTGTCCTGTTTTGCCTGATTTAATGCTGTTGTTTGAAAACGTCGGCGATCCTTTCCGGCATTTGACCCAGGAGCGGGCCCACCTTCTCCTCCGGATAATAAAGATGATACCGCCCTTTATGAATGCCGCTGATCGAGCGTACGATATCGGATACCTCCGAGATTTCCCTCAGCTCGTCATGCCGGTCCAGAAGGAGAATCTGTTTCTCGTTAAGCGGCATATCGGAATGAACCTTATCATAAGGAAGATCCGTTGGAAAATCAATCTCCAGGTCATATTCCGGATGCAGCCCCACGGCGCGGAACGCTTGGCGGATCCCGTCGATGGTTTCCAGATCGATGTTGTCGATTTCTACGTATTTGTAGAGCTTCCGGTGCATGAAACGGCCGCATAATTCGCTAAGAAGCGGGTCTTCCTCTTCCGTCCATTGCAGAAAGGCCGTTTGAATCAGGGCTTCATCAAGGCGCAGATATTGATGCACGCCGATATTCCCCAAAAACAGCGCAGGAAGCGGTTCGATCATGAACCGGAAAGCATATCCACGGTCATGCAGCTCCTTGGCCCGGCGAAAGATTTGGCGCAGGATGATTTCGGAGCTTCGGGTGACGGGATGAAAATACACCTGCCAGTACATTTGATACCGCGACATGAGATAATCCTCCACCGCGTGCATGCCCGATTCCTTCACGACGACCCGATCCCGGTACGGCCGCAGCATCCGCAAGATTCGGTCGATATCAATCGTTCCATAATTGACTCCCGTATAGTAAGCATCCCTTAGCAAATAATCCATCCGGTCTGCATCCAGCGGACTAGTGACCAGATTCATCACAATCGGCTTATCGTAGGTTTTGTTAATAACGGAGGCAACCTTCTCGGGAAAATCGGCACCGAGCTCCTGCAGTACCCGATTGACGCAAGTATCTCCGAGCAGGATCCGGCATGTCCAATCCTCGTGGTTCATATGAAAAGCTTCTTCTATGGAATGGGAAAAAGGTCCGTGCCCCACATCATGCAGCAGCGCCGCGCAGAGCGCTACTTGCCGTTCCTCGGCAGGCCAATCCGAATACCCTCTCCGTTCGAATTGAGAGATGATTCTTCTCGTAATTTCATAGACTCCAAGAGAATGGGAGAATCGGCTGTGCTCAGCTCCATGAAAGGTCAGGAAAGAAGTGCCCAGCTGCCTGACCCGGCGAAGCCGCTGAAATTCCGGGGTATCGATTAACCGCCATATAATGTCGTCCTGCACATGAATGTAATTATGGACGGGGTCCTTAAACACTTTTTCTTCCGAAATGGGTGAATGCATTTCATCTCATCTCCTTCTCGTTCACGCTTTGGTTTTAGCCGATAAACACTTCTTTTGACATCTAATGTCGAACTGTGTCGAATAACGTAAAATCGCGCTTTCCAAATCGACAAATCCAAAATCGCCGTGAAAATTGGTTCGATTATGGTAATTCCGTTGCTATATAAGGCTTTTGTTCACTATACTTTCGTAAACAGGTACCGATTTTTCAAAAATATAGGTTGACTGTTTTGGGAATCGTTGGTACTATAAATAACATAAAAACTAGAACTATGTCGAATTATGACTTTTTTAAATTATGGCGAGAGGGGCATTTATAAGTTATGATGAAATCAACAGGAATTGTAAGGAAAGTCGATGAGCTTGGACGGGTCGTCATTCCGATTGAGTTGCGCCGCACGCTCGGAATTGGTGAGAAAGATGCATTGGAGATTTATGTAGACGGCGAACGCATCATGCTTAAGAAATATGAGCCTGCCTGCATCTTCTGTGGTAACGCTGAGAACGTCACTTACTTCAAAGGTAAAATTGTTTGCCATGAATGTATCTCGGAAATCCCTACACCTGTGACAAATTAAGATTTTTAGTATATAATAGCATTATTACATTTTGTTAATTCTAACCTTTTTCATATCTCCTTGGTGCCTTCCTCGGCTATGAACCCGGCCGCAGGGAGGTCTTTTTTTGGGATTAAAGAATTATAAGTTCTCAGTGAAGCGTATTCCATTCTTTAATCCCATTTTATATGTTTTGCGGTCCCCATAAAGTATTTGAAATATGCATCGAAGCTTAGGCTCCACTTGTGGGGCTATTTTGTTTACCCCTTGGGCCAGGCAAGCCATATATTCACGACTCCGTCAGGAGTGCGTTATAGATGTCCCTTTTCGATACGCCGCGATCACCCGCGGTTTTTTTCATGGCATCCTTGCGGCTTAGTCCTTCCCCCTCATAGTGTCCCACATGCTCCTCCAGCGAAAGCTCCTGCCACCAGGCATTTTTCTCTTTCTGCTCCTCTTCTACACTGCCGGCTTCCACCACCAAACAATATTCTCCCAGCGGGGGATGCTCCGTGAGCCAGTCCAGGCATTCGGAAATGCTGCCTCGCACAAATTCCTCGTAGCGCTTGGTGAGTTCCCGTGCCAAGGTCACCTTCCGATTTCCCAGTACCTCCTGCAGGATCTCCAGCGTCTTCTTCACGCGATGCGGAGATTCATAAAATAATAACGTTCCCTGCGCCGATTGCAAAGCTTGCAACTGCTGGACGATATCTTTGCGCTCCCGCGGCAAAAAGCCGATAAACGTAAACCGTTCGGTCGGCAAACCCGACACGATTAGGGCGGATAACGCCGCATTGGCTCCCGGGATCGGAATGACCGAAATTCCTGCCTCAATCGCAAGCGAAACCAGATCACTGCCAGGGTCTGAAATCGCCGGCAAACCGGCATCGCTGACGAGTGCCACATTTTTTCCTTCTATTATATAACGTATGATTTCAGGACCGCTTGCCGCCTTGTTATGCTCGTGATAACTAAACAGCGGTTTAGCCGGAATTTCGAAATGGGTCAGCAGCTTGCGTGACTGCCTCGTATCCTCTGCCGCGATAATATCGCACTCCTGCAGGATGCGTACGGCGCGGTACGTCATATCCTCTAAATTCCCGATCGGCGTTGCCACCAAATACAGCGACCCCGGACTTCCCGCTCCCCGGTCGGCATAACTCTGTTGCACAAGATTTCTCATTCTTTTGTCTCATCCTCATGTGTTCCATAGTAAATTTCCATAAAATCCGGCCCGTATTTCCCCTGCTCATCATACACAATCAGCGGTGGCTTTAGCCGAACCTCGGGCTTTCCATCCCGAATGCCCTCGATCAGGACCATGTTGGCTTCCATCTTCACGCGCGGATGCACAAACCGGATGACCTTCGGCTCAATCCGGTATTTGCTCATCAGGGTGATAATCTCCGCCAGCCGCAGAGGCTTGTGAACCATGCTCATCTTCCCGCCTTGTTTGAGCAGCCTTGCACAGGACTCAATGACTTCTTCAAGCGTACAGTGAATTTCATGCCTCGCAATCGCCTGATGCTCATTCAGCTTCAAGTCGCTGCCATTCATCGGCATATAAGGCGGGTTGACCGTAATCAGGTCATACGCTCCATATCCCTTTTCCTTGTACAGTTCCCGCAGATCGCCTTCATGGATCGTGATCTGGTCCTGAAGGTCATTCATCGCTACGCTCCGTCTGGCCATATCCGCAAGTCTGGGCTGAATTTCAATCCCCTCGATCGGCGCGCCTGTACGTGTCGACAGCAGAATGGGAATCACCCCGTTACCCGTGCACATATCCAGAATCCGGCCCCTGCGCGGTATGCTGGCAAACCTGGCAAGCAGGACCGCGTCCATGGAGAAGCTGAATACCTCTTCGCTTTGAATGATGCCGAGCTCATGGGTGAGCAGATCATCGATCCGCTCGGATGGTTGCAGTAACACTTCTTTCAATTTCATGGTTTCAACCCTTTATCTCTATAATTCGTTATATCCCCGCTACTTTGGTGTGTAACTCTTTCCACCCTTGCCTGATGATATGAAATACGTAAAAGGCTGCTCTTCACATTGCATGACAAGCAGCCATATGTTTCACTCGCGATCCTTACAGTATAACCTTTCGATTCTAGAAAAAAACCGTAGGCAGTTTCCCCTACGGCTTCTTATTTATTCAAAAAAGACAAGCAGAACAGGCAATCCCCTTCCGTCCGCAGATGTCCATAATAGACATTGCAAATGTGGAAGCCTTCATGATAGAGCCGTGCCAGGTTATCATACCCCTCACCGACCACATCTTCATGTTCCTCATCCTTCACATGAGGCTGAGGTTGTAAAGCAACTGGGTTTTCCAATTCTGCCGGATTGACTTCCCTCTTTAAAATTTTCCGGAGCTGTTCATTTTCAAGACTGAGGCGATGGTTCTCTTCCAGCAGTTCCTTGATGACCAGCTTAAGTCCACCCAGTTCACTGTGTATATGTCCCATCTGTGTTTCCAACTCTTGAATGAGCACAAAAATGTTTTTCTTCTCCAAGTCTACACCCCGAAAATAAACATTCTATTGGACTATTTGATGACAACGTCATCCATTGGAAGTTCCTTGACCTTTCCAATTTCAAACAGCTGAACATGAACCGTCCGCTTATCCGCATTGAGCCCGACTACTTTGCCTTCTCCAAGCGAAGTAACGACCAGTTTCCCTGCGGATGGAAGCTCTTCTTTCACGCTTTCATAATTATCATGCTCAAACTTCAGGCAGCACATCAATCTTCCGCATAGCCCGGAAATTTTAGTCGGATTGAGCGATAGGCTTTGATCCTTTGCCATCTTGATCGATACCGGTTCAAAATCACCAAGCCATGAGGAACAGCACAGTACACGTCCACAAGGTCCAAGACCGCCGAGCATTTTGGCTTCATCGCGAACTCCAATCTGGCGAAGTTCGATTCTTGTTCGGAATATGCTGGCCAGATCCTTAACCAGTTCACGGAAATCCACACGGCCTTCCGCCGTGAAGTAGAAAATGATTTTGTTTCGGTCAAAGGTAAATTCCACGTCGACCAGCTTCATTTTCAGTTCGTGATCCCGAATTTTATTTAAACAGGTGGTGAATGCATCCTTCGCAGCTTGTTTGTTCTCTTCAACCACACGGGCATCGGAGTCACCAGCGATACGAATGACCTTCTTGAGGGGAAGGACAACGTCCGATTCACCTACCTCCTTCTTTCCTATCACAACTTGACCATACTCGATCCCTCTCGCGGTTTCCACAATTACGGATTGTTCCTTCTCCACGGGGAGGTCGAGCGGATCAAAGTAATATATTTTGCCCGCTTTCTTAAAGCGGACACCTACTACACTGTACAAAAATAAACCCCCTTGTGCCTGTACATATTGGCCATTCTTCGGGCCTGGGGGTGTGCTCACGCCGGAGTGTTACCGCCCAAACCCATCAATAACTGCTCTAAACTGAGCTGTCCATTGACATTATAGCGTAACTTCTTCTGACACTCTGCGGCCAAATCCATGTATGACACCCACTGTGCTGTGCTGCGGGTTGATGCATGACCAGAGATATACTCTGCCTGATCTATGAAAACGAGAGACTCTTTCCTTCCATACTGGACATGGATCATGTCCTTAAACCATAAATGAAACATACTGAACAATAAGTCCAGATGATCGGAGAGTTCGGTTTTGAACACTTTTTGACTCGCGGTGATCATCGCAGAGCCGCTGCGGTTCAAAGACTCCTTCCCTAATTGTAACACTACGTTTCTAATTTCTGCAAACCAATTCTCATTCAATATTTTCCTGCACTCGTCAAGTCCGGACGCCAGATGAACGGCACAGCGTACAAGCGCGGCAGGATAGCCCTCACCTACAAGGACCTTTTCCATCATCTGCGGATCGAGTGCCCGAAACGGGACTAACTGCGATCGTGATTGAATGGTGGGCAGAAGGGCTTGTCCATTCTCGGCAATCAGTATGGCGACGGCAGGCGCCTGCGGCTCCTCAAGAAATTTCAGCAGGCTGTTGGCTGCCTGCGTGGTCATCTTCTCCGCGCGGTCAATAATATATACCTTGGGATTCCGGTTCTCCGATCGATAGGAGAATATCCGCTGAAGATCGCGGATCTGATCGATCTTGATGCTGGCCCCATCCGGCTCGACCATCGTCAGATCCGGATGGTTGCCGTGCTCCACCTTGCGGCATTCCAAACATTGCCCGCAAGCATCGTCTTCTCTTTCCGTACAAAACAATGCCTTGGCAAACGTAAGCGCCGTCTGCATCTGTCCGGCACCGTTCGGGCCGCTAAACAGATAGGCATGACTGACAGCATTACGGCGCAAGGCATTTTGCAGCAGTTGCTTCGCAGTCCCTTGACCTACGATATCGTTAAAAGACATATGTCCTCACCTTCTACCAATCCTTCATGATGATCCTCTATGACGGAACAGTCCATCATTTCAAGTAAACTTCTTACGCTTGCGGCTAGAATACAAGATTGATCAGCATGCCCCGGATTTCCCCTACCTTGTTCAGCAGATCAATTCTCCCCTGTTCCGTATCCAGCAGCTCATCCGCCATCTCGAGCAGCGCCGAATCGACCTCATCGATTACGTTATAGCGCTTGCCGCGCCCCCGGCGGTCCCAGCCTCGCGTTTCCTTCATTTTTACACCGCGACGAACCGTTTCTTCCAGGAACCGGCGAACCATCAATTTATATGCCTTTAACTCCCGGACGGTCATTGCTTTGGCCAAACGATCCCCTTGCATTGCAATTTCACGCATTTGACGACTCAGCTCTTCATGGGTCGCACGTTCTCCCTGCTGCTGCATCATATCCGAGAACGATCGCTTCTGAATCGGTCTGGCGTTGCCATCCGGTACCGTGATTTCGCTTTTCATGGGCCGAAAGCCCGGATTGATCTTCACCTGAATCCACCGCCTATTGCGTTATTTGTTGCATCTAATAAAACGGAGGCATCTGGTACGTTCATATCGAACAACCTATGCCTCACGTGAACGTACCTTGAAATGGTAATCTTGTCAAGCGATTCGCCGACAATGATCGAAATACGGGGTGCTTGATCCGGAGTCCATCTACAATATCCATTTATGAAAGATCATCTCCCGATTGCAGCGATCTACGGTAACTATTTTTATTATGATACAGAAGTGGTTCAGAAGACTTTCAATACAGGAGAACACAGCCGTCAAATATCCCAATAAAAACATCCGTTACGTATCTATCGCAGATCTAGAGAATGAATTTAGAAATGCTCGAAACGTTCTACAGGGAGTACAAATACCGTTGCGCCGCCAACCTGCACTTCAACCGGAAGCGGCAAATAGGAATCGGTTGTACCGCTCATAGGGGTTACCGGAGTGACCAGCTGTTCGCGGACCTTACAGCTTGTGCGAATGACGCTAAGCACACTTTCAACCTGTGAATCGTCTACCCCAATCATAAAGGTGGTGTTCCCCGCCTTCAGAAAGCCGCCCGTACTTGCAAGCTTTGTCGCCCGAAAGTTAGCTTTGACCAATGCGGCGGAGAGACGGTTGCTATCTTTATCCTGGACAATCGCAACAATCAATTTCATGGTAAACCCTCCTTGTTTATTTTGGGCATCATATGCCCTTAACACTACTTATTTGACAAACAACCTCAAAAATCCTTTAATATCGCGTCTTCCAAGTGACGATTCATTTCCCTTTCGACCTGCGCGGGTGTCTTGGAAGCATCCACGATGCGAATTCGATCCGGATTACGCTCTGCTACCAATAGATAGCCTTCCCTAACTTTCTCGTGAAATGTCAGGTTCTCCATATCCAGTCGATTCCATTCCCGTTCTGCATTCGCCGCGATCCGTGACAGGCCGATCCTCGGCTCGATATCGAATAACAGCGTCAGGTCCGGCATCCGGGTATCAATGGCAAACTGATTGATGCTCCATACCTCTTCCATGCCCAATCCACGCGCATACCCCTGGTAAACCAGGCTGCTGTCCACGAATCGGTCGCATAGGACGGTCAATCCCTGTCTTAATGCCGGCTCCACCTTCTCCACAAGATGCTGGCGGCGGGCTGCCGCGTACAACAATGCTTCGGTGCGTGCATCCATCGCGGTGTGCTCCGGATCCAGAATAATGGAGCGGATCTTCTCGGCGATGTCTATGCCGCCGGGCTCGCGGGTAATCAGATACGGGATCGAACGGTTCTGCATAAAGGCGGCGAGTCTGCCCATCATGGTCGTTTTACCGGATCCTTCTCCTCCTTCTACGGTAATAAATAGTGGTCTGCGATTATTCATAGCGTATCCTGCTTTCATCATTTGTTGATCATATGCCCCAAGTTTTACGCACCGGCGCATAACGGAGGTTTCTATCCTTTACGTTTCCTTGTAAACGACAATGGTTTGCAGCGTGGGATCGGTTATTCCCTGACACTTGGCCCCGGCCATCCTCAATGCCAGCATTCTCTGTTCCATTTCTGCTGTTATGTCTTCGCCGGGGTATAATATCGGAATGCCTGGCGGATACGGAATAACCATCTCGGCCGCCTTTCGCCCGGCGCTCTTTGCTAACGGCACCGATTCCAATCTCTCCTTGTCAATCGGCTTGAGCGAGAAAGGGATTGGAGCTGAATATGGAGCCTGTCGCAGCAAATTGTTCCACGTGGAAACATCGGAGACCGAACTTTCTTCAGTTAACAAGTTAGCATCGACATTGAAATGAGAAGAACCCTCATTCAAGTGGATCCCCGGCCGCTCGTACTTCACGAAATCCCCCTGTTCCCGCAATTTCCGGATCAGTAATTCCGTATCTTCTGCAGCAGTACCTGGTTCCATTCCGATCTCATCTGTCTTCTCCCCCTGCTCTACAATATGCACAAGAGCCCATAAGACGTGATTCGCATCTTCGCGGGTCGATCCCAATGTAAACAATAAGACGACGCGCAGCTCGTCGCTCATCTCCGGCACGCAGCCGCGCGCCTCCAGTTCGCGCTGGAGTGCATAACCGCTCAGGGCCCCGGTGCGGTCATAAATGACCGCCTTGAACGGGTCCTGGCGGGTGTACGCCGCGGCGGCTGTGCCCGCGGCGCCATCCACGGGCTGCGGCGGCTGCAGCAGCCCGAAGCGCGGCAGCTTCGCGAGGCCGCGCCGGAAGGCATCCACGGCGGCTAGGCCAGCCGTGAAGGCGCCTGCGCCCTGCGTGTGCAGCAGGCGCCGTGCCAGATCCAGCGAAGCCATGAGCGGGTACGAGGGGCTGGAGCTTTGCACCATCGCCAGCCGCTGGCGCAGCAGGCTCCGGTCGAGCAGCACGCCCTGTACATGCAGCATGGCTCCCATCGTCATTGCGGCTAACATCTTGTGCGTGGATTGGACCACGCCGTCCGCGCCGCATGACAAAGCATTCATCGGCAGCTGTGGATGCTGCCCGAAATGCGCCCCGTGCGCTTCGTCCACCAGCAACGGCACTCCGCGCTTATGGCAAGCCTCCGCCAGCGGCCTTAAGTCGCTCCCCATCCCGTAATAGTTCGGCATCGTGATGAACGCTCCCTTGGCCTCAGGGAAGGCCTCAAGAGCCGCTGTCAGCGTAGCTTCTGATGGGGCAACGGCTAAACCGCTCTGCTTGTCCAGCTCCGGCTGAAGAAACACCGCCCTTGCACCGGCCAGCATCAATCCGTTCAACACGGACTTATGTACGTTCCGCTGCACCAGCACGAGGTCGCCCGGCTCACGGCATACCGTCAGGATCAGCGCCAGATTGCCAACCGTGCTTCCGCCCACCAGAAAAAAGCTTTCTTCGGCGCCAAAACAATCGGCAGCCAGCTCCTGCGCTTCCTGAATCACGCCCTCCGGATGAAATAAATCATCGGTTCCGGTAATTTCCGTCACATCGATGCGCATCGCCTCTCGCAGCATCTCCGCTGCGTCACCTTCTGCCCCGTATGCCCTGCCGTTCTTATGGCCGGGTACATGAAAAGATGAAGCCCCGCGTTCCCGATATAACCTTAAAGCTTCAGTAAGTGGGGCACGCTCTCTATGTGTAGTCATCGACATATCCCTTCGGATTACATTCTCTAACCTATTTTAACGCAAATTGAAACCTACGCCTACGTTCCATGCCCTGAAAATCCTCTCTAAACAAAAAAAGGCCCTTACATCAGGCCCATTTAACACGCGTACCCGCGCCTATGCATTCTTCGGCATCGCAATCTGTTTTAATTGACGGATAAAAAAATGATACTTGGCATCTTCCGCACTGGTATGGACGATTTCCGATTCACATTCCTCGCATACGAATTGCGATACAATGGTGATTCCATCGGTCTTCGACTGATTGCATATGATACACACGTGTTCGGTTAATTCTTCCATAACCATCCCACCTTGATCCTTTTCCTATTAGTATGACACAGTTTCTATTATTTTAAACCTTTTCATAGGATATCTTTCTACGCTTTAATTATATGTACCCCTTGATGGCCTTGTGTCTGTACCTTTTTTTTCAGCTTAATAAAAATATGATTTTGTCCGATAAAAACATAAAAGACTAAAACTTCTCGTCTATCGAAATTAATCTTCTATTTAAAGGGGGACGGCATAGCCCAATGGCAGATCCACACGGTCAAGCCACCTTTTATCACTACCGCTTAATCAAGAAAATCCAGATTTCCAAAAGCTTGCTCATCCTCTACTTAAGTCTGCCTTGGCTTGCTGCAGCTGCAGGGACCCTATGGGTGTCTCCGTACATTCTGCTCTATATGCTCATCGCTTTTCCGCTTATGTTATGGATCCAGTACGTTATTGGTCATACCGTGCTTGTCCTCCTGGGAACAGGCTATCGGAAGCGCTGGCGCTTCAGGCTGAGGCTGCCTTGGCTTGGTTATATCCCAGATCAACATGTCAGCCGTCGCGTATTCATGTTGGTGCAGTTCTATACCTGTTGGGTAGGGATAGTCTTAAGCGCTATCATGGCCTTCTGGTCATCGCTGCCGTTTGCCATTGCGATTGTGTTCTGGCATCTATGGCTGCTTCTTCCGCGAGGTTATACCATGCTGCGCCTGAGCGGTCAGCGCAAAGACGGGATGTTAAAAATGAATGAGCAGGATATCTCATACTACCAGCAATAAAGTAAGGGATTTTTCGTGTTTGAATTTACTACATAGCGTTATAACGATATTCTCTTGTACATGAAATAAAGACCTCTTCCGGCTTCGGAATGAGGTCTTTATTCATTCGCTTTATTGCTTTCCAATCCTTGTATGACTTGTTTCTTAAGCTGAGCAGGAACCGTGATTATGAGAAAATCGTCTTGCACCGACAGGTGGACGATACTTTTACCTTTTTCAAACACTAACGAAGACCCGTTGTCTTCAACTTCCTTCTGCTTCCATCCCCAGGACTCGATTTCATCCAAGTAAGGCTCAGGAATACTGTCGTCTTCCTTCAAGCCTGGAAGCGCATAGCGTACATAATCCAAGTCACTATTGCCTGTCGTCTGCTCCGTTTTATTCGCTTCCTTCGGAACCGGGAATGATTTCACATTCGCTGCCCCGTCAAAGGATTTCCAGCTTGGTTCCGTGGATGCCCCGCATCCGGATCCGATTAACAGTATCGTACCCGCACAGATCATTCCTGCCACATGCAGACCACTTTTACGCAACATGTCATTGTCCTCCTTCCCCCACAATAACCGGTCTCCAGATGAGTATTCATAGTTGGTTGGTTAATGGAGAACCTTCCAATCAGGCCTTCATTCCTATAGCCTGCGTAAATCGGTAAAGACTTACCCGATTATGACTAATTCTATTATACTGATTTTCGGCGTGGTATCGGTAACAAAATCTTCATCTGTTTACGTCAATTTTATGATCATGTTATATAACAGAAAAGCCGCTGGCGCTTCGTTTGGTGCTATATAAAGCGTTGGACCTCTTAACACATCAAAGCATCAAAAGTCCCATAAACAAATAAAAACCACCATCGATTACATCGACAGTGGTTGTTCGCTTGGCGACGTCCTACTCTCCCGGGACCCTTCGGTCCAAGTACCATCGGCGCTGGAAGGCTTAACGGTCGTGTTCGGTATGGGAACGCGTGGAACCCTTCCGCCATCGCCACCAAACGGTTCAGATGTTTGATCACCTGAAAACTAGATACGAAACGTATTTGCAGCACATTGAAATATTTTTGGATAAGCCCTCGACCGATTAGTATTGGTCAGCTCCATGCATTGCTGCACTTCCACCTCCAACCTATCTACCTCGTCGTCTTCAAGGGGTCTTACATACTGGGAAATCTCATCTTGAGGGGGGCTT
>NZ_FNZO01000004.1:0-602160 GCF_900109305.1 Paenibacillus sp. cl141a | reverse complement strand
GACGAGGTAGATAGGTTGGAGGTGGAAGTGCAGCAATGCATGGAGCTGACCAATACTAATCGGTCGAGGGCTTATCCAAAAATATTTCAAAGTGCAAATACCGTTTCGTATCTAGTTTTCAGGGAATCAATCTCTGTAACTGCATACAAGTTATGATGGAGAGATACCCAAGTGGCTATAAGGGGACCCTCTGCTAAGGGGTTAGACTGCGTAAGCGGTGCGAGGGTTCGAATCCCTCTCTCTCCGCCATTTGAATAACTTGGACGCAATGAGGTTTTATATGGCGGTGTAGCTCAGCTGGCTAGAGCGTACGGTTCATACCCGTGAGGTCGGGGGTTCGATCCCCTCCGCCGCTACCATACATACCTGGAGGCTTAGCTCAGCTGGGAGAGCATCTGCCTTACAAGCAGAGGGTCGGGGGTTCGATCCCCTCAGCCTCCACCATGTATTATTTTCATTATCTTACCATGCCGGTGTAGCTCAATTGGTAGAGCAACTGACTTGTAATCAGTAGGTTGGGGGTTCAAGTCCTCTCGCCGGCACCATCTTTAATAATGCGGAACTGTGGTGTAGAGGCCTAACATGCCTGCCTGTCACGCAGGAGATCGCGGGTTCGAATCCCGTCAGTTCCGCCATTATTTTACAAGCTTCAGGGATGAGAATCCATAACCGGGTTCGTCGGAGCATATCTTCGTTAGCACAGACTTCGCAGTCTCGAACGAAGAGAGAGCATCCCGTCAGTTCCGCCATTATTACTCCTAAGGAATAAAAATGGTCGGTTTTCCACAAATTAAAGTGGGAAGTGTTGCACTCCGCACTTTATTTTAATGTTATTCATGTTTGGCTCGGTAGCTCAGTCGGTAGAGCAGAGGACTGAAAATCCTCGTGTCGGCGGTTCGATTCCGTCCCGAGCCACCTTTATATTTTGGAGGATTAGCGAAGTGGCCAAACGCAGCAGACTGTAAATCTGTTCTCGTCCGAGTTCGGTGGTTCGAATCCATCATCCTCCACCAGTAATAAGAGCCATTAGCTCAGTTGGTAGAGCACCTGACTTTTAATCAGGGTGTCGAAGGTTCGAGTCCTTCATGGCTCATCCGAAAGGGTCGTCAACGTTGTTGACGGCTCTTTTTGTATTGTTTTTACTGAACTGTTTCCCAAGGCGCACGGACTTAAAGAGAAGGAATTGTCGTTTGTGCAGGATGATATGCTAAAATAAGAAAAAACGATAAAGTGGTGGAGTCATCAATGGTGGAGATGGAGCATATCGTTCAGAAACTGGAGCAGACCTTGGGTACCTCACTCGGCTTAAAAACATTGAATGAGCAAGAATCGCTATGGCTCACGGAAGCGATGGCGATCACCTCGCGGTTCGGTGACCGGTTTGGTCGTGAAGAAAGCGCTACAAGTTCCATTCGCCGTGGAGAAAGCGTAAGCTCAAACACAACACGAATGATTGATGGTGCCTATGTGCATAAGGAGCTTGGTGAGATTTGGTTTCCCGTTAATCAACAGGATCCGAGCCGGGTCCTCGTGGCGGATTCCAATGCCTTGACGGAGTCGGAGATTGGGCTTGTCGCTCTTTTATTGGCGAGCCTTCAGGAAGCGCCTTCAGGCGCGATGTCAAAGAATGCAGCCAAGGTTGAAGAAGAACGGCGCGCCCAGCAGTTGGGCGGTTGGTTGAAAGAGCGTCTTCAAACCGGCGAGTTGCTTGCTGAACTACCGGATGAGATGCAGATTCGGACAAGCTTGACGGAGGAAATGGTCCCCTTTCTCCTCATTCATGAGAGCGAGCATGCTCCCACGCCAAGTTATAAAGCGCTGCTGCGGTTGTTGCGCAGTTATTTTGACGGGGATATCATTCTTGTGCCGCTGCTGGATAAGGAATGGATTATCCTGGCCGATCAGGAGCTGCTGGGTGGCATAACGACGGATGATAAAGAGGAAGCATCCTCGGAAGCCGATCAGGACTTGCTGTCCTTATTCTGTATGGGGCTGTACGAGCTTATTTCAACGGAATGGGTGGGCGATTTTCATATTTCGGCGATCCCGGCAGTCAATGCGCTTCATGCTTTGCCGCAGACGGTTGGCATGTTGCGAGAGACCATGACCATTGGGCGTACTTTTCAGGTCAAGGAGCATATTCATCTGTCGACCGGTCTTCATCTGGAGCGTCTGGTTTACAGCATCCCTGAGTATCAACGGAATCAATTCCTGCGGGAGTACGCTGCCGGCCATACCGACTTATTTGAGGACAGTGAGACCTTGTCGACGCTGGAGTCTTTTTTTGAATTGGACTGCAACGTGAGCGAAACGGCCAAACATCTATATATTCACCGGAATACACTGCTATACCGACTGGATAAGATCAAACAGGAGACGGGGCTTGACGTTCGCAGCTTCAGTGATGCGGTATTGGTGAAAATAACGCTTCTATTGTATAAAGTGACGAAAAGGAAATAGGTTTTTTGTGCAGATTGTGTATAGCAAGTCAGGTGCCTATGGGGTAATATAAGATTATAAATTAATTGTATTCGATTTCATAACATTCATATGAGGGGGCAAATGCACATGGCTGGTGTACGCTTAGAGCATATTTACAAAAAGTATGCAGGTGCGGATAAAGCAACTGTAATTGACGTTAATTTGGATATTAAAGATAAAGAATTCTTGGTATTGGTAGGTCCTTCCGGTTGCGGTAAGTCTACGACACTTCGTATGATCGCAGGTCTTGAGGAAATTTCCGAGGGTAAACTTTACATTGGCGACCGCGTTGTTAACGATGTAGCACCTAAAGATCGTGACATCGCGATGGTATTCCAATCCTACGCCTTGTATCCGCATATGAACGTATATCAGAACATGGCATTCGGTTTGAAACTCCGTAAAGTGAAGAAAGACGAAATCGATAAGCGTGTACGTGAAGCAGCGAAAATCCTGGATATCGAGCATTTGCTCGAGCGTAAACCGAAAGCTCTTTCCGGTGGTCAGCGTCAGCGTGTTGCCTTGGGCCGTGCGATTGTCCGTGATCCGCAAGTCTTCTTGATGGATGAGCCGCTTTCCAACTTGGATGCGAAACTCCGCGGTCAGATGCGTGCTGAAATTACTAAGCTGGTGAAGCGTCTTGAAACCACTTGTATCTATGTAACGCATGACCAAACAGAAGCTATGACGATGGGTGACCGTATCGTTGTTATGCAGGATGGCATCATTCAACAAGCGGATTCCCCAGAACAGCTGTACAACAATCCGAACAACCTGTTCGTTGCTGGTTTCATTGGTTCCCCAACCATGAACTTCATCAACGGCAAATTGTCCGAGCAAAACGGTGGCGTATACTTCACTTCCCAGGGCTTGAACGTTCAAGTTCCAGGCGGTAAAGCACAATTGCTCAAAAATAAATCCATGATTGGCAAAGAAGTCATCATGGGTGTTCGTCCGGAAGATATTCATGAAGAGCCAGTATTCCTGGAAGCTTCCCCGAACACAATCTTCACAGCGAAAGTGGACGTAACCGAGAACCTTGGTCACGAAATGCTCTTGTACCTCAGCGGCTTGGGCACCGACACAGTTATCGGCCGTGTAGACGGACGTTCGACTACTCGCGAAGGCGACAATGTGAAATTGGCACTCGACATGAACAAAGTTCATATCTTTGATAAAGAGTCTGAATTGAACGTATTGCTCGAAGATTAATCTTCAGCAATCGAGATCTCTTGAAAACCGCCCCTCAAGGGGCGGTTTTTTTAGGAGAAAAAGACATAAAACTAGGCCGTTTCTGCCCTTATCGAAGGGTTCAGGCAGTTCTAGCAGACGGTAGAAGTGGTCCTAGGATAAAAAGTGTATAAAGCAGACAACCAATTGTCGATATAGAAAGAGAGTTATCTTTAGTAATAGAACATCTGTTTTTTTAGTCGCAGTATGCCGTAGCAGCGTCGTTTCACTCCTGGACAAGTCCAATGTCCTGGAATGGATAGCCGGTTAGAATTGCATTCATTGGCTTTTTTCGATAAGATAAGCACAAAGCAAGGCATACATAAGCTTTGAACGTATGGGTTGTTGGGGCGTATTCCATGAAGCATGACCGACCGCCGGCTAGGCTTGTGACGTCCTATTTAATTCGTAAATTAACCGATCTTCAAATATATCATCCCAAACGAGCCGTGCAGCATGCCGGTTACGTTGTGATGTCAACATACAATGGAAGAAGAGGGGTAAGACCATGGCCAAGAAAGTGAAGGTATCCGAGCTGGTCCAGCAGTTTCAGCTGGAGGTCATCGCAGGTGAGGAAGGCTTGAAACGTCAGATTACAACGGACGATCTGAATCGCCCGGGATTGGAAATGGCCGGTTATTTTGAATACCATCCGCGGGAACGGGTTCAGCTTATGGGGCGCACGGAGCTGGCTTTCTTCGGAATGCTGAAGCCGGAAGAGCGGAAAGAACGCATGCGCAGCCTGTGTACGGAAGAAACGCCATGCATCGTGGTTACGCGTTCCCTGGAAGTGCCGGAAGAACTGGTGGAGCTCGGCAATGAAAGAGGTTTGCCCGTGCTGCGCAGCAGCATGGCGACGACCATCCTGACAAGCCGATTCACGAGTTTCCTGGAACGCAGACTTGCGCCAACGACGACCATCCACGGAGTATTGTGCGATGTGTATGGCGTGGGGATGCTGATCACGGGCTCGAGCGGTATCGGGAAAAGCGAAACGGCTCTGGAGCTCGTCAAACGCGGACACCGCTTAATCGCGGACGACGCGGTGGAGATTCGCCAGACGTCGGATTTTCAGCTGCATGGAACAGCGCCTGAGCTGATTCGCCATCTGCTGGAGATTCGCGGGGTCGGTATTATTAACGTTATGACGTTATTCGGTGCAGGCGCCGTTCGGAATAATAAACGGATTACGCTTGTTGTTCGATTGGAGGCCTGGCAGCAGGATAAACAGTATGATCGTCTGGGATTAGATGAAGAGACAACACGAATTATAGAGACGGATATCCCTCTGGTCACCATTCCGGTTCGTCCAGGACGTAACCTTGCGGTTATTATTGAAGTGGCAGCTATGAACTACAGATTGAAGCAAATGGGACTGAATGCTGCACTGCAGTTTACGAACAAGCTGACGGCAACGATTGCTGAAGATATGGACGATTTGGACTAGGACTAGGGAGGGTTATAAGTGATGCAAACATTGCTCATCGATCCGGTGGCGTTCTCCATCGGATCGCTGCGTGTTCATTGGTATGGCTTGATTTTGGGCCTGGGTGCCTTGGCGGGTCTGCTGCTGGCCATTCGCGAGGGGAAGCGTTTTGGCATTCCGCAGGAATTCTTCATGGATTTGCTCTTGCTTGGGGTTCCTTCCGCTATTATCGGTGCTCGTATTTATTATGTAGCTTTTAAATGGGAAGACTATAAGGATAACTTCCTGGATGTGTTCAAAATATGGAATGGCGGGATTGCCATATTCGGCGCCTTGATCGGCGCCATTATCTGTGCGTTGATCTATGTTCGCCGAAAAGGCTACAACTTCTGGCGGATTGCCGATATCTGTGCGCCGTCCCTGTTGGCCGGCCAGATCATTGGACGATGGGGGAACTTCGTTAACCAGGAAGCCTATGGCGGTCCTGTTAGCGAGTCTTTCTTGCGCGGACAGCTGCATTTGCCTGATTTTATCGTGAACCAAATGAACGTACAGGGCGTATTTCATCACCCTACCTTCTTATATGAATCGCTGTGGAACCTGTTGGGTATCGTCATACTGCTTATCATTCGCAGACAGAAATTCCTGCGGGCAGGCGAACTCTTCATCGGCTACTTCATCTGGTATTCCATCGGCCGGTTCTTTATTGAAGCGGTGCGGACGGACAGCTTGGCTTTCCAAGGCGCCGCAGGACTTGCCGATTTCATTAACAATACGTTATGGGCACCGATGACTTGGATGGGCTTTGAACTGGGCCACCTGGATCCGGCTTATGGCAACATTCGAATCTCCCAGCTGCTGTCCGTGTTGATTGTCATCGGAGGCATCGTGCTGATCATAGTGCGCCGTGTGACGGGCCGCGCCAATGTGCGTTATTTGGACCCGATCGTATCGACGAAGACCGGAGCTGGCCCAACGCCGGAAGCCGATCTTCAAACGAACAAAACCGTCAAATCCTCTGCGCCGGCTCCTGCTAAACAGCATAAACAGGCCGCAGAACCGGAGGAAATGGCGGATAAAGGCGACGTTGCCCAAGCAGAGGAGACAGAAGTCAAATCCTCACCACGGGCAGAAGAAGACACTCCGACAATAAAACCGGATACGGAGGACAAAAAGGAGTAGTTGCAGCATGATCGAAACCGTACTGTTTGATTTGGATGGCACCATTATCGACACGAATGAATTGATTATCTCATCGTTTATGCATGTTTTCGAGGCGCAG
Organism: Paenibacillus sp. cl141a; assembly: GCF_900109305.1. Classification (NCBI taxonomy): domain Bacteria; kingdom Bacillati; phylum Bacillota; class Bacilli; order Caryophanales; family Paenibacillaceae; genus Paenibacillus; species Paenibacillus sp. cl141a. Next base: position 595,741 of record NZ_FNZO01000004.1, on the reverse strand, counting down.
GCCCCGGGACCGTTGACCAGAGAGCAGATCATTCCGCATATGGGAACCACGCTGGAACAGCAGCTGCAGGCTTTCTCAGGGGGCGTCGAGGATGTCAGTCCGCTTATCAAAGCCTATCGCTCTTTCAACACGATCCATCATGATGACATGGTCAAACCATTCCCGCATGTGAACGAAGTCGTGGAGCGTCTTCATCGTCACGGGCTTTCGCTCGGGATCGTAACCACGAAGATCCGTCCTTCCACCATGATGACGCTGGAGAAGTACGATCTGGAGCGCTTCATGTCGGCGATTGTTACGGTGAACGACGTGGAGCATCCGAAACCGCATCCGGAGCCCGTTCTGACGGCGATTGAGCAGTTGGGGGCCAATCCGGCCACCACTTTGATGATCGGAGACAGTCCGGTGGACATTCAGTCTGCCAAGGCGGCGGGCGTGAAGGCCGCCGCTGTAGCTTGGTCCCTCAAGGGTGAGCAAAAGCTGATGGAGTACGGGCCGGATTTTATATTAAAGGATATGAGAGATCTGTATGAAATCGTAGGACTTCAAGAGGAATAGGAGTTTTGGCAGCATGGCCAGAAAGATTACCCGTTATCCTGTAGAAGGCCCCAACGCGTTATGGCAAATCTACCGCACCGTGAGCCCGTTCAAGGGCGTCAAGAACTTCATTTTTATCCAGATCGCCCGGTATTGTCCTATCCTGTCTATGAAGAATTGGATCTATCGCCATATGCTCGGGATGAAAGTGGGGAAGCATACCGCGTTTGGCTTGATGGTCATGGTGGATGTGTTTTTTCCGGAGAAAATAACCATCGGCGAGAATTCGGTCATCGGCTACAACACGACCATTCTGGCTCACGAGTATTTAATAAAGGAATATCGTTTGGGTGAAGTGCGGATCGGGGAGAACGTGCTCATCGGCGCGAATACCACGATTTTGCCTGGCGTAACGATCGGAGACGGCGCGGTCGTTGCTGCAGGATCTGTCGTACATAAGGACGTGGCACCAGGTGTTTTTGTAGGCGGGAATCCATTGCGAGAGCTGAAGAGGACATCGACGGAAAGCGAGTCAATTTGAGGTAATGTGACAAGTTAGGTTCTCAAGCTTGCTGAATTGTTGTAGAATGAGTAAAGGATAACCTGACACAAAGCGAACAATAGTCCCCGGGGTATGATGGCCTTGAGGGACTTTTTTGCCAGTCCATTCGCATACATTGACTCTATCAACAAACTCGAAAACAAGGAGGCGACGCCTGACATGGGTGCAACGCTGAACAAAAAGGAAAGGCTGCCGCAGCTCGATATTTACCGTGCACTGGCCATCCTGGGCGTGCTTCACGTTCATGCGACTTCATTTGCAACGGTGGATGCGATTGATTCGCGATTCTATTATATTATTAATTTTTTGAATATCTTCTTTAAATACGGGACACCCTCGTTTATATTCCTAAGCAGCTTTGTGCTGTTCTATAACTATGCGGACCGGCCGCTGACCAAGGACTTGATCAAAAACTTCTACAAACGGCGGCTCTTATACATTTTGCTGCCGTACCTGTTGTTCTCGATCATCTACTTCTTTGTGCGGATGTATCAGAACGGGCTGCTGAACAGCTCGTTTGATCTATGGGCACAGATGCCGCTATTCTTTGAACGGTTGGCTAGAGGGCAGAACTATACGCACTTATACTTTGTATTTATCAGTTTGCAGTTCTATATTCTGTTCCCGATCTTCCTCAAGCTGTTCAAATCCTCCCGGTTTCTCGTAAGGTGGGCGGTGCCGATCGGATTCCTGCTGCAATGGGGCTTCATCATCTGGAACAAATACGAGCTGCAGTACACGTTTAAAGGCAGCTTGGCCATTTCGTATTTAGCCTACTATATGCTGGGCGCTTACCTGGCGATGAATTACGACAAATTCAAGGGTTGGCTGACGTCTTCTTGGAAAAAGCAAACCTCTGGTCAAAGAGCAGGCACGATCGTGTTATGGGCCGGCTGGCTCGCGATGGCGCTGACGCATGTGCAGATTTGGTACAATCAGAGATTGCATGGCGCCAAATATGATTCCCTGTTGTACGAGCTGTTGTGGAATCTGCACACCGTGTTCTCCGCGATTGTGCTGATGCAGCTGGCGAGCTGGCTGTATAGCAGCGGCTGGAAACTCATTGTGAAAGTGCTAACGCGGATTGGCGAGCTGTCTTTCGCGATCTATCTCGTGCACCCGCTCTGGCTGTTCCTGTACCGGGAATTCGATCCGAAGCTGAATCCGGTAACCGATGATTATCTGATCTGGATATACGGCGGGATGGTAACGGCATTGATTGTCAGTGCGTTAGTGGTGCAGACGGTGTTCCGGTGGATTCCAGGGTCGTGGATGCTGCTGGGCAGCGTTCCTCGATCATTGAAGCCATCCTCCAAAGCACCTGCGACACCATCGCAGAGAAAAGACACCGTTACGGGCGACAGCAAGAAATCGGTCGATCTATAGGAACATCAGGCCTAATGTTAAAACTTCTTATCCTTCATCATGAAGCAAAGCCGTCCGGGCTGCCGGGCGGCTTTTTTTGTATTGGCGCTATCCAGATCCATGCAGAGGTTCAGCCAATAGACAAGCAAGCCACGTCGGTCCGTTCTTGTGTTACAATTATACCCAGAAGTTAGGCGGATCTATTGATGCGTAAGGCGGGTACCGTCAGAGAACGATACATAGCAGAACGCATGCGCATGCATTGACGATCAGGCAGGATTCATGGTAATATAGCCAATATCCTTTAATTTATTAGCAAGGTACCACTTTACCATATTAAAGACTTTTACTGAATTTGAGGTGGAGCGTCATGTCTAAACCGAAAGGCTTCGAGAAACCGGCAGGTGTTCGTGATTATCTTCCTCATGCGGTCACCAAGCTGCGTCGGATTGAACGCGAAGTGCTTGCATGCATGGACCGCTGGGGTTACAGGCAGATTATGACACCAACGATGGAATACTACGATACGGTAGGCGTGGCAAGCTCTACGTCGGACCAGAAGCTGTTTAAACTATTGAATAAACGCGGCACGACGATGGTGCTGCGTTCCGATCTGACCGCTCCCATAGCGCGGGTCATGTCCTCGCTGCTGAAGGATGAGCCGCTTCCGGTACGTTTGTCTTACCATGCCAATGTATTTCGCGCCATTGAGGAGGAAGCAGGGCGGGAAGCGGAATTCTTCCAGACCGGCGTCGAGCTTGTGGGCGATGATACGCCGGAAGCCGATGCCGAGGTGATTGCGCTGGCCATCGAATCCCTGAAGGCAGCAGGCGTGGAGAAATTCAAAATCGCAATGGGTCATATGGGTTATCTGAATGGCCTACTTCAAGAAGTGCTGCCGGAACGGAAGGAGGATCAGGAGAGCCTGAAGCAGGATTTGCTGAACCGCGACTACGTTGGATACCGCAACACCATTGCCAGACTGAGCCTGACGGAGGTACAGCAGGATCAGCTGGAGGGAATCCTGAAGCTGCGCGGAGGCAGGGAGATTGCCGGGCAAGCTCTCGAGATTAGCAGCAATGAACTCGCGAGAGCTTCTATCGAGCATCTAAGCAAGGTATGGGAAGTGCTCGAGGCTTACGACGTCTCCAGACATGTTCTGTTTGATTTGACGATGCTCGGAGACTTCTCCTATTACACGGGAATGACGTTCGAGGGTTATGCTGCGGAGCTGGGCTCTCCCGTCGCAAGCGGCGGTCGTTACGACAAGCTGCTTCGGCAGTTTGGCCGTGCCGTTCCGGCAACAGGCTTTGCACTCAAGACCAATCGCATTCTCGATGGGGTGCAAGGAGAGGAGATTGTCGAGGAATTGCCCATTCTGATCCGGTACACGGCTTCCCATCGAAAAGAAGGATTGGCTAAAGCCTCAGAACTTCGGGCGCAGGGACATACCGTCATCACTTCGATCATACCGGATTCGGCCAATGTCCGAGATGCCGAGTTACCCGTTGTATCCGGCAGTCTGCTCAACAGAGGATACCGAGAGGTCATTACCCTTCGATAGGATGCGGGATCTATAACGATAATCATATAAGTTTAAGGTCAGGAGGATTCGAACGTGGCGGAAACGTTGAAAGTAGCGATGCCCAAAGGGCGCATATATAAAAAAGCATCCGCGCTGTTCCGTTCAGCCGGACTTCCGATACCCCTCGACGTGGATGAGACGCGCAAGCTGGTCATTCCCTTGCCGGAGGCAGGAATGGAATTTATTCTGGCGAAGCCGGTGGATGTGCCGACTTATGTGGAATACGGCGTGGCGGATATCGGTATCGTCGGCAAGGACGTGCTGATGGAAGAGAACAAGGACGTTTATGAGCTGCTTGATCTCGGCATTGCGCGGTGCAGGATGTCGGTCATCGGCTTGCCGGACTGGAAGCCGGGCATCAGGCAGCGGGTTGCCACCAAATATCCGAACGTGGCTTCACAGTATTTCCGTGAGCAGGGCCAGCAGGTTGAAGTGGTTAAACTGAACGGTTCCATCGAGCTTGCACCGCTCATCGGCTTGGCAGACCGTATCGTGGATATGGTGGAAACAGGCCAAACGCTCAAGGAGAACGGACTCGTAGAGATGACCAGCATCTTTGAAATTACAAGCCGCCTGATTGCCAATCGTGTCAGTTATCGGATGAAGAATGATGAAATTCAGGCATTGTGCGATCGGCTGCAAACGGTCATTATGTCTGAGGGAGCGAATATCTAGCACTAAGAAATAAGGCACCAACTGGGTGAGCATGGATGATCGAATGGATCATCCTTCATTCATCAAGAAACGCTATGCATGTAACATGATGGAGCGGGATTGGGGGAGATTAAGATGAAGGTAGTATCAGCACGGGACTTTGAGCTGAAACGGGAAAATGATTACGGCACACCAGAGCAGAATGAAGTCGTGAAGGCGATTGTGCGGGACATTCGGTCCGAAGGAGATGCCGCCTTGCTGCGGCATACCGAGCAATTGGACCGTGTCCGTCTGACCGCAGGTCAGCTTCGCGTAACGGATGAGGAGCTCAAGGCGGCTTATGATCATGTGGAGCCTTCGTTCGTGAAGGCGATACAAGCCGCGGCAGACAACATTCGCGCATTTCATGTGAAGCAGAAGCGGAATTCCTGGATGGATCTACAGCCGGACGGCAGCATCTTGGGACAAATCATTCGTCCGTTGAAGCGCGTCGGTGTCTATGTGCCCGGTGGGAAGGCAGCCTATCCTTCATCTGTGCTGATGAACGTGATCCCGGCCCAAGTGGCAGGCGTGCCCGAAATCGTCATGGTCACTCCCCCGGCAACCGGCGGGAAGGATGGAATCAATCCCTATATTCTGGTGGCTGCAGCCGAGGCGGGCGTTACGGAAATCTACCGCGTAGGAGGAGCACAAGCCATTGCGGCATTGGCCTACGGCACGGAGACCATTTCCCCCGTGGATAAGATTTGCGGGCCCGGCAATATTTACGTTGCCCTGGCCAAACGTGAGGTGTACGGCGCAGTCAATATTGACAGCCTGGCCGGTCCAAGCGAGATTGCGGTATTGGCCGATGAACATGCAGATGCTTCGTATATTGCAGCGGATCTGCTTTCCCAAGCTGAGCATGACGAGATGGCATCGGCCATTCTCGTGACGCCTTCCCGAAAGCTGGGCGAAGCCGTTGCCGCCGAAGTAGAGCGGCAGCTTGAGCTGCTGCCGCGGCGGGACATCGCCCGCGCTTCCGTGGACAGCTATGGCGCGGTGATTGTCACGGAATCCCTTCAGGAAGGGATTGAAGTCATTAACCGTTTAGCGCCGGAGCATCTGGAGATTGTGACGGAGGAGCCGATGGCGATCTTGGGCCAGATCGAGAACGCAGGCGCGATCTTCCTGGGACCGTACAGCTCGGAGCCGGTAGGCGATTATTTTGCAGGACCGAACCATATCATTCCGACGAATGGGACGGCACGGTTCGCATCGCCAGTGGATCTGGACGATTTCATTAAAAAATCGAGCTTGATCTACTACAGTAAAGAAGCGCTGCTGCGCGACGGCGAGCAGATCATGGAGCTGGCCCGGCGCGAAGGGCTTGAGGGCCATGCCCGGGCGATCGAAATCCGGCTTAAACAAGAACGATAAGAAATCAGACCACAACAAGCATCATTTGTTCATCATAAATATTCCGTATAGAGGAGGCAATCCACGTGAGCAGTTTGGATGCAGCAGCAAGATCAGCCGGCGTGAGCCGCAAAACCAATGAGACCGACATTGCCCTGGATTTCAATGTCGATGGGACCGGGATCTCGGAATTGGAGACCGATGTGCCGTTTCTGAATCATATGCTTGATTTGTTTACGAAGCATGGCCAGTTCGATCTTCGCGTCAAGGCAAAGGGCGATATCGAGATCGATGACCACCACACGGTGGAGGATATCGGGATTTGCCTGGGGCAAACGTTCCGCGAGGCGCTTGGCGATAAAAAAGGCATCAAACGTTATGCCAGCGTGTTTGTACCTATGGATGAGGCTCTTGCTCAAGTCATCGTGGATATCAGCAACCGCCCGCATTTTGAGTACCGGGCGGAGTATCCTTCGCAGCAGGTAGGCTCTTTTCATACCGAGCTTGTCCATGAATTTCTATGGAAATTGGCGCTGGAGGCCCGAATCACGCTGCATGTCATCGTTCATTACGGACACAATACGCATCATATGATTGAAGCGGTGTTTAAGGCGCTCGGCCGTGCATTGGATGAGGCGACCACCGTGGATCCGAGGGTGACTGGCGTACCGTCCACGAAGGGAGTGCTCTAAACGATGGCCATTGCAATCGTGGATTACGGCATGGGCAATCTGCACAGCGTGAGCAAAGCGGTAGAGCGGCTTGGGTATCAGCCGCTCGTTACGGGGGAGCGGGAGGAGCTTCTGGCGGCGGATGGCATCATTCTGCCCGGAGTCGGCGCATTCGGAGATGCCATGGAGCAGCTCCGCGAAGCCTCGCTGGACTCGGTCATGAAGGAAGCAGCGGAGTCGGGAAAACCGCTGCTGGGGATCTGCCTCGGCATGCAGCTCCTGTTCAGCCGGAGCGAGGAGCATGGCAAGTATGAAGGGCTGGATATACTGCCCGGATCGGTAGTGCGGTTTGCGGGTGGGGACTACAAGGTGCCGCATATGGGCTGGAATTCATTGCAGTTCGAGAAGCGGGAGCACCCGCTGTTTGCGGGACTTGAGGAAGGTCATGTGTATTTTGTCCACTCGTATCATGTTCTTCCTGAGGTTCAGGCTGATTTGCTGGCGGTTACCGATTACGGTCAGCCGGTAACGGCCATCGTTGGCCGCGGTTCGGTGTACGGCATGCAGTTTCATCCCGAGAAGAGCGGGGAACTTGGCATGAGCCTGCTTCGCAATTTTTTGGCTTTAACGTAAGGCGAACGAATAGACCAATTGGAAAGTGGGAATGGGAATGTCCTCTTTTATCATATATCCGGCAATCGATATTCGCGGCGGCAAATGCGTCAGGCTGGTCCAAGGCGATTATAATCAAGAAACGGTATACAATGACAATCCGCTCGAGGTAGCCAAATCGTGGGAAGAGCAGGGCGGCACATTTATTCATCTCGTGGATTTGGACGGCGCGAAGGCAGGTCAGCCGGTGAATGACGACATCATCGGGAAGATTGCATCCAGCGTTCAGGTTCCGGTTCAAGTCGGCGGAGGCCTTCGCACGCTGGCGGATGTGGAGCGGCTGCTGTCGCTCGGCGTCAGCCGGGTTATCCTCGGCACGGCAGCGATCGAAAACCGCGTCTTTACGGAAGAGGTGCTGGGCAAATACGGGGATAAGGTGGCCATCGGCATCGACGCGCGCAACGGATACGTCGCAACGAGAGGCTGGCTGGAAACGTCGGAGGTTCAAGCCGAGGTGTTGGCAAAAGAATTAGCGGCCAAAGGAGCGGAAACCTTCATCTTCACCGACATTTCCCGCGACGGAATGATGCAGGGACCAAACGTAGAGGCGATTGTCTCGCTGGCCAAAGCCAGCGGCCGCTCGGTCATCGCTTCGGGCGGCGTGACGAAGCTGGACGATCTGCTGGCGCTCAGCGCGCACAGCGGCGACGGTGTCGGCGGAGCGATCGTGGGCAAGGCGCTGTATACAGGCAATATTGATCTGAAAGAGGCTATTACGCGAATCCAATGAGAATTTGAACCGGTGTCTGTTCGAATTATCATGAACGATAGATTCATATAGGGGAAGAGGGGAAAGGCATGCTGGCAAAACGGATCATACCTTGCCTGGACGTGAAGGACGGCCGGGTGGTGAAGGGCGTAAACTTTGTGAATCTCCGCGATGCGGGCGATCCCGTGGAATTGGCGGCGCTCTACGACCGGGAAGGCGCTGATGAGCTTGTCTTTCTGGATATATCGGCTTCGGTCGAAGGCCGGGCGACGATGGAAGAAGTCGTTCGGAGAACGGCAGGGGAAATCGCCATTCCTTTTACCGTGGGCGGAGGCATCTCGTCCGTGGAGGACATGAAGCGGATTCTGCGGGCGGGCGCGGATAAAATCGGGATGAATACGGCGGCGGTCAAGCAGCCGGAGCTCATCTCGGCCGGGGCGCGCAAATTCGGGTCCCAATGCATCGTCGTGGCGATCGACGCCAAGTACAACGATGCGTGGGGAGAATGGGAAGTGTACACGCACGGCGGACGTACGCCTTCCGGCATCAAGGCGCTTGATTGGGTGAAGCAGGCGGAAAGCCTGGGTGCGGGCGAGATTCTGTTGACCAGCATGGATGCGGACGGAACGAAGGACGGCTTCGATCTGCCGCTGACATCAGCCGTCGCCTCGACCGTTCAGATCCCGGTCATTGCGTCCGGCGGCGCAGGCAAAGAAGATCACTTCTATGACGTATTCACTCAGGGCAAGGCGGATGCGGGTCTTGCCGCCACGATTTTTCACTATAAAGAGATCTCGATCCCTCGTCTCAAGTTGCAGCTTAGCCAAAAAGGAGTGGATATACGGTGAGCGAAGATATGTTGAAAGATTTATCCCTGGAGCAGGTCAGCGAGCATATCCGTTGGGATGCCGCGGGCCTGGTGCCGGCGATTATACAGGATGCAGAGAGCAAGCAGGTGCTGATGATGGCTTATATGAACCGGGAATCGCTGCGATTGACGCTGGAGAGCGGCGAGACTTGGTTCTGGAGCCGTTCGCGCGAAGAGCTGTGGCATAAGGGGGCAACTTCCGGGAATGTACAGACCGTGGTATCGATGACATACGATTGTGACGGAGACACCCTCTTGCTGCAGGTGAATCCGAATGGACCTGCCTGTCATACCGGACAAACGACCTGCTTCCACAATGAGATTATCGCTCAAGGGCAGGAGAGCGAGCCTGCGAGCCAGGGGACGGCTGAGTCCGGCGAGCGCTTCGCGGTACTTGCCGAGCTGGAAGAGGTCATTGCCCAGCGTGAAGTGGAACGGCCGGAAGGGGCCTATACGACCTACCTGTTCGATAAAGGCGTGGACAAAATCCTTAAGAAGGTGGGCGAAGAAGCTTCCGAAACGATCATCGCCGCCAAAAATAAAGACAACGCCGAGCTAAAGCTTGAAGTCAGCGATCTGATCTATCACCTGCTGGTACTCCTTCAGGAGCGGAAGCTCCCGCTGGATGAGATCATGGATGAGCTGAGCCGCCGGCATGAACGGCCGCGCCGCGATTAGGAGGCTTACCGATGCATATTGATTACCATACCCACCATGCCCGGTGCGGGCATGCCGAGGGGCAGCTGGAGGAGTACGTACGACGCGCCATTGAACTCGGGATGGATCAATTGGGCTTGTCGGATCATATGCCGTTGATTCACGTCAACCCGGAAACGTATTATCCGGAGATGGCCATGCCGATGGATGAGCTGCCGCGTTACGTGGAAGAATGCCTGCAGCTGAAGGAACGCTTCAAAGGGCAGATTGACATTCGGATCGGTCTTGAAGGCGACTATATTGAGGGATACGAAGAACAGATTGAGCGGATCGTGAAAGACTATCCATGGGATTATGTCATTGGCTCCGTTCATTTTCTTGGTGAATGGGATATTACGGATTACCGTCAGACTCAAGGCTGGGAGGGCAAGGATCCGCTTGAAGTCTATCAACAATATTATGATGCGGTGCAGAAGGCTGCCGCAACCGGCTTCTACGATATCATGGGCCATCTGGACGTGATCAAGCGGTTCGGTTATGGTCCGGGCCCCGAACAGAAGCCGGACGTGATCGCATTGGAGCAAGCAGCGCTTTCGGCCGTGGCCCGGAGCGGGAAGTCGATGGAGCTGAACGCATCCGGTTTATCGAAAGCCTGCGAGGAGATGTTTCCAAGCCGGCGAATGCTGGAGGAAGCGATCAAGCTGGGCATTCCGTTGACTTTAGGGTCGGATGCTCATCAGCCCATGAAGCTTGGCGAGCATCTGGACCAGGCCCGGGCACTACTGTCGGAGCTTGGCGTTCGGGAGCTTGCGACCTTCCGTAACCGGAAGCGGGAGATGGTGCTTTGGAATGTGGAAGGAAACGATGTATAATAAAGACAAGCACTAATTGCAAACAGGTTCATTGCAGACGGCTGTTTTCCCCTCCAGGAAACCCTCATCGACGGGTTGCGGGAGGCGGGAACGGCCTGATTTGACGATAACGCTTTCAAACCATCGTTGCATCCGCCGACATTATTAACCACTCTCGTCAGGAGGTCCTCATGTATCGTTCATTACGATTGTTCGCCGGAACTTCCAATCCGGCGCTTGCCGCCAGCATCAGCCAGCAGTTGGGCGTTGAATTGGGAAAGATCAAGATTTCCCGCTTTCAAAGCGGCGAGGTTTATGTCCACTATGAAGAGAGCATCCGCAATTGCGATGTTTTTCTGCTGCAGTCCTTTTCCCACCCTATCAACGAAATGTTCGTAGAACTGCTCGTGATGATTGATGCCGCCAAGCGTGCTTCCGCCAGAACGATCAACATCATTGTGCCTTATTACGGTTATGCCAGACAGGAACGAAAGGCAGCGCCGCGAGAGCCGATATCGGCGAAAATGGTAGCCGACGTGCTGACCACAGCCGGTGCCAACCGCGTGATAACCATTGATCTGCATGCGCCTGCCATCCAGGGATTCTTCAATATACCGGTGGATCATCTGACGGCGCTGGATTTGATTACGGAGTATCTGAAGTCCAAGAATATCGAGAATCCGGTTATCGTTTCTCCCGATGCCGGACGGGCGAAGACGGCCGAGAAGCTGTCGAGCCGCCTGGGGTCGCCGTTTGCCATGATGGTTAAGCAGCGTCCTGCCCATAACGAAGCGGTTATTACCCATGTTATTGGAGACGTGGCGGGACGCACGCCGATTATTATCGAAGACTTGATTGACACGGGAACCACCATCGTGCAGGTGGTGGAAAGCTTAAAGGAACGGGGAGCCAATGATGCCATTGTGTGTGCGACCCATGGCCTGTTTTCCGGTGAAGCACTTGACCGTCTCGACCATGCTCATATCGAGGAGATCGTGGTCACGGACTCCATCGTGCTCCCGAACCATCACTGCAAGATGCGGTTAAAGGTGCTGTCTGTTGCGCCTATGCTGGCCCAGGCCACTCACATTATCATCGAGGGCGGATCGATCGCCACTTTATTCAAAGACGCCGGTGTGTAAACTGGTGTCTTTTTTCTGCAAATGACGTCGTAACTTGTGTTATACTGTTGTGGATAGAGGAGCAAGTTAAAGGAGGTGCCTTGCTTTTCGTGAATGGTCATCCATATGGGTCCAGTGACCCCCACAATGTTATATCTATCGAAATGAATGCTAATTTCTTCTTCGATCGCGCGGTTCGTTCGCTTGATCGTTACCAATATGACAGGGCTCTGAAATATTTTCGCAAAGCTGTTGAATATGAACCCGATAATCCGGTGAATCATTGCAATATGGCGGGTATATTATCAGAGACGGGAGATTATAAAGCTTCCAACGATGTGCTGGCTCATATTCTGGAGCAGGTTGACCCGTTGATGACGGAATGCTATTTCTATATGGCGAACAATTATGCCAATATGGAACAGTTTGAGAAGGCGGAAGAAGCGCTTGTCACCTATCTGGAGGAAGATCCTAACGGTCAATTTCTGGATGAGGCCGAGGAAATGATGGAGCTGCTCCATTACGAGCTGAATCGTCCTGCCAAGCTGAACCGGATTAAGAGCCGCGAAGGCGTGGTCGAGCATGAGCATGCCCGGGCACTGCTGGAGGAAGGGAAGTTCGCCCAAGCGGTCAAGCTGTTGGAGGAAATCGTCAAGGATAATCCGGATTTTTTGGCTGCGCGCAACAATTTGGCCCTGGCTTACTACTATATGGGACGTTTCGATACCGCGAAGCGCACCATTGGCGAGGTGCTGGATCAGGAGCCGGGCAATCTGCACGGTTTATGCAATCTGGCCATCTTCTTTCAGCATGAGGGAAATCAGGAGCAGCGCGACCGATTGATGGACATGCTAACGGTAACGGTTCCTTTTCATCTGGAGCATGTGTTTAAGCTTGCGACGACGATGGGCATATTGGGGCAGCACGAAATTGCCTACGGTCATTTTCGCCGATTGCTGAAAGAGGATGAGTTTAGCGGAGATCCAAGCCTGTATCATTATACGGCCGTTGCGGCCTGCAACAGCGGTTATTACGACAAGGCCGAGAAATATTGGCGGCAGGCGCTGAAGCTGGACGGAGATTCGGTGATTCCGGATTTCTATTTGGCCCAGCTGCAAAAGCGTAAAGAAACCGGTACCGATCAGATGAAAGTGAGTTACCACTATCACCTTCCGTTCGAAGAGCAGTTCAAACGCTGGGAGCATGACGGCGATAAACTGACGGAGGAAGCGAAGCAGAATCCGCTGATTCGTTCATCGTTCTTCTGGGCGCTCCGGCATGGCGATCCCCAGACCAAGCTGCAGGTGATCCGGACGCTGGAATTGATCGCCGATGAAGAGGTGCAGCATGCGCTGCAATCGTTCCTGCAGGAACCGGGAGAGGACGCGGAGCTGAAGGATGCCGCCCGCCTGGTGCTTCAGCAGATGGAGGCCGCTAGCAATCGGTTGAAGGAGCGTCGCGACGATCGCGATTTATCCGGGGGCAAGACCCGCGAGGTGCTGCCGGATTGGCTGCCTTCCTGGAAGGCGGTGCTGGAGAAGGCCGAGCAGACCATGGACATGCGGGTTGATGCCTTTTGGAAAAAAGAGATGGAAAACCTCTGGTCCGAATTCCTGAGCCGGCTGTACCCGGATATTCCGAACATTCGGAATGTCGAGGGCTGGGCAGCGGCATTGGAATATCTGACGGCCAAGAAGCGCGGACGTACCCTGACTTATGAACAGGTGGCTGTCCGTTACGGGATTTCCCCATCCACAGTGAGCCGTTATGCACGTCAAATGGATAGCGTATGTGAGACGAAAGCACAACCGGATGATAGTTTCCGGCCATTTACGGAAAACATTTAAGTAAGAGCCCATATTCGGATACTTAGGAGACCTTGGTACATGAGGGTACATGAAGATTCCGTAAGTCCTGAATAGGATAATGCATGCAACAGAAATCGACACCTTAAAGGAGGCCGTATCTATGTACAAATCAATCGTAATCGGAACAGGACCTGCCGGATTGACGGCAGCCATCTACTTGGCACGCGCAAACTTGAAGCCGCTCGTGATCGAAGGAATGCAACCGGGAGGCCAGCTGACGACAACGACGGAGGTCGAGAACTTCCCTGGATTCCCGCAGGGCATCATGGGTCCCGAGCTGATGGATAATATGCGTCAACAAGCGGAACGCTTCGGTGCAGAGTTCAAGAGTGCCTGGGTCGAATCCGTTGATTTCTCCGAGCGTCCGTTCAAGGTGAATGTCGAGGGCATGGGCGAGCTTCTGGCCGAGTCCGTGATTATCTCGACGGGAGCTTCCGCGAAGTATCTCGGAATTCCGGGAGAGCAGGAGAACGTTGGACGGGGCGTAAGTACATGCGCCACATGCGACGGGTTCTTCTTCCGCGGAAAAAAAATCATTGTCATCGGCGGCGGCGACTCCGCAATGGAGGAGGCCAGCTTCCTGACGCGTTTCGCTTCCAGCGTAACGGTGGTGAACCGCCGCACCGAGCTGCGTGCATCTAAGATCATGCAGGATCGCGCGCGCGAGAACGAGAAGATCCAGTGGGCTTTGGACCGCACGCCGATTGAGGTGGTAACCAGCGAAACCGGAGTTAAAGGGCTGAAGGTTCGCAACAACGAAACGGGCGAGGAAGAACTGATCGAAGCGGAAGGCGTGTTCGTGGCCATCGGACATACGCCGAACACGGGCTTCCTCGGCAATCAGATTACAACCGATCCGACCGGCTACATCTTGGTTAAACCAGGAACGACCGAGACGAACATCCCGGGCGTATTTGCCTGCGGCGACGTTCAGGATACGCGTTATCGCCAAGCCATCACGGCTGCAGGAACAGGCTGTATGGCCGCTATGGATTGCGAGAAATATCTCGAGGGTCACATGGTCCATGATTGGAGCGAGACGCTGAATAAGTAATTCCTTGCCTAAGGGATTATCTGTTGAAAGGAAGAAGCCCCAGAGCTGTACAGCGGACGGGTTTGCGAGAGAACATCTCGTAAAATCCGTGCCTGTTTAGCCAGGGGCTTTTTTTGCTGAGTTACAAGCTCAGCGCTTTGTTCGCATTTTTCACGTCATTCTCCAGCAGCTGCTTCAAATTGTAAGACGGATACAGGCCGCGCGCATACATGAAGTAGAAGATTTTTCCGTGCAGTTCAATGGCTTTGTTCAACTGCTTCTGAAGAGTTTCTCTTACGCTTGGCGTTGCGGCCTCGGTAATGGCAATGGCGTAGCTGCGGACCGAGGTTTTGGCAAACCCCAGCAGATGACCTGCGTAATACGCCGTCAGATCGGCACCGGAGAGACTGCGGGTTCCCGTGGGCGCTTCCGAATAATAAGGCAGAAGCTCCTTCAGGTTCTGTTCAACTCCTTGAATCGCTTCCATATACAGTCCGTGTGGTCTTTGACATCATGCACTGACATCTTGAACGCCATCAAGTGATTCGCCTGAAAGGCAGTTAATTCATGAATCTCCAGTGTTTCGTGCCAAGCGAGATGACTCGGATTGTGACTCATGCTCAATAGGTTCTCCTCCAAAAATCAATATGCGATAGCCTATTCACCGAATGGAGGAACGGTGCATAGCACAACCCCAATCACCTTACAAATCTAAGGACATCCGCACCATGTCCCGGAGCCGCATGCCGTTCTCGTAGATTTCTTCATCATAATGACGGACAAAAAAGTCCCGGTCGATGCCTGTCATTCGAAATCCGCATTTCTGGTACAGCGCCAGCTGTGCCACCCCAGTGCTCCCTGTTCCTACTTCAATCGTGGCATATCCGAGCTCCCGGGCCTGACCAACGGCATGATTTACGAGCTGTTTGCCATAGCCCCGGCCGTGCAGATGCTCGCTTACGGCAACGTTCACCAGTTCGATGGTATCGGGTCTGGTGGGCAACAGGACGTAAACCCCGATGGGGTGTGCGCTTTCCTCAGCGACATAGCAGTGACCGCGGTTTACGTATTCTTTGACAAGCCTTATCGATGGATCCGCAAGAAGGAGCAGGTCCATAGGGGGCGTTTCTTCATGAGTATTCAGCTTTCTAATGTTCACGAGCGTTTCTCCCTTATGATTTCGATAGTGGTGTTATAAACAGGTTTATTGTACCACGCCTGCATCGCCAAAATCCTGGTATTGGGATGATTTCAACGGGCGGTTGAATTCTTCCGGGATTCAATGACCAGGTTATTGTATGCCCCGCGCAACGTCCCTACAATGTGGTTATATAGGAGCGTGATCCATATGAGAGACATGTTGGCCAAAAATATTAATCGTTACCGTAAGGAACGGAGACTTACCCAGGAAGGATTGGCGCATAAGCTGGGCGTTACGTTCCAAGCGGTATCCAAATGGGAGACCGGGCAGACCATGCCCGATATCGCGCTGCTTCCGGAGCTGTCCCGGCTGCTGGACGTCAGCATCGATAAGCTGTTTGGTTATTCTTCGACGGGCAAGCCGATCAGTATTTATGAAGAAGAGTACAAAACGCCGGAGTACTATTGGGGCACGGAACCGAACGCAGCTTGTTATCAGGTGCTTGAAATGATCCCGCCGACAAAAAGAGTAAGGCTGCTGGATATCGGGTGCGGGGAAGGGAAGGATGCCGTGTTTTTTGCCCGCAACGGGTATGAGGTCACGGCATTCGACATTTCGGATGCGGGGATCGAGAAAACGAAGCGATTGGCCGATCACATCGGGGTACACGTGAACGTATTCAAGGCGGATATATCGGATTACCGTCTGGATTCGGAGTTTGACGTGCTGTATTCCAGCGGCGTGCTGCATTATATCCGACCCGAATATCGCGAGGAGATTTTTGTCAATTACAAAAAATTCACCTCGGCAGAGGGATTCCACTGCCTGAATGTATTCGTGCAGAAGCCGTTCATTGCGCCTCCTCCCGAGGATGAGCCGTATGCTTATGACTGGAAGTCCGGAGAGCTTATGATGCATTATCACGATTGGTTGATTCACAGCTGCCCGGAGGTCATTTTTGATTGCAACTCATCGGGTATACCGCACCGGCATGCGATGAGTAAGTTGATTGCTCAGAAGGCGTAACGGGTGGCGATTGAGATCAAAGATATCCCGCAACCGGTGCACTGTGCAGCGTGGGTTGAACCGGTATTTACTAACCATCTGCTCGGGCATAAAGGAGCCAAAGTGGTCATCATGACCACTGCCGGGAAAGTGGAGGGGATTTTATCCGGAGTGGTGATCGACCATGTTCATCGGATAATCGGGGACAACAAAGCACTGCATATTCGGTTTTGCCGAAGTGGTGTGCTTTGAGGGAGCTCCATTCTGATAAACCGTGCTCCAAAATAGTTTAAACGAAAAAATACCGGCTGATAGGGCAGGATTAGACCGGTGAATCGCCAATTCATAGAGTACAGATCCGAAGGCGTTCCGATGGGGACGTCTTTTTATTCGATTGTAATTGAGGCCGAACGATTGGATGGGTCGGTATGGAGAAACGATGGAGATGATTCCAGATCATTTCGGACGGTCCGATTTGGCTGCGGAAAGACTCGCGTTATGGACGGCGCTGATGGAGATGATCTAGGTAGAAAGGGAGATGTACATGAATTCATATCATATTCGAGTCGCAGGCCGGGAGGACGCACCCTTTTTGCGGGAGATGCTGTACGAGTCCCTGTATGTGCCCGAGGGAGGGGAGCCTTTTAGCCGGGACATTCTTGAGGAGCCGTTCATGAAAAAATACGTGGAGGGCTGGGGGCGCGCGGGCGATCTTGGCTACATTGCCGTGAATGCAGCAGGCAAGCCGTCAGGCTCGATTACCATCCGGTATTTTGATGAAGGGAACAAAGGGTTCGGTTATGTGAGCGATGACATCCCGGAGTTGGGCATGGCACTGATTCCCGAATCCCGCGGGCAAGGGCTAGGAACCGCCCTGATGAAGGAATTGTTCAGAGGAATGAAGGAGCGGGGGATTCAAAAGATATCGTTAAGCGTCGCTCCGGACAATGCCGCAGCTATGAAATTGTATGAGCGTTTCGGATTCCAGGAGGCAGGCATGTGCGGAAACTCTATTACGATGGTTGCGGATGTAACCTGAAGCGAAAAAATGGGATGACCCAATGAGGGAGGAATAACGATGCTGGTATATGAGGCAGGGCCGATTACGGTTCGCGAGCTGGAGGAGAAAGATGAATGTTCCTTAGCTTCTTGGCTGTCCAATCCGGATGTGCTGCAGTATTACGAGGGACGGGACAATCCTCACAACGTGGAGCGGGTGCGGGAGCATTTCTATGTGGATGATGATGAGACTCGCTGCATTATCGAATATGAGAGGAAGCCGATCGGGTATATCCAGTTCTATCTTCTCGATGAAGATACGTTAGGCGAGTATGGGTATGACGGGAACGATGCGGTCGGCAGAACATTCGCCACGGATCAATTCATCGGGGAGCCGGATTATTGGAATCGAGGCATCGGTACAAAGCTTGTGACTTCCATGGTGGATTACCTCGTGTTTCAGAGGCAGGCCGACCGGATCGTGATGGACCCGCAGGCTTGGAATGAACGGGCCATCGCTTGTTACGAGAAGTGCGGCTTTCGGAAGGTCAAACTGCTGGAGAAGCATGAACGGCATGAAGGGGAGCTGCGGGACTGCTGGGTTATGGAGTATCGGGCGGAGCGCGGCAGATTCGGTTCGAGTCGATGATTACTGCCAACAATCCTCCATTAATTTAAGAAGTTGAAAAACCATTTCATTCTTTTGCTCGTTATCATGTATATAAGCCTAATCGAGATAACTGGTCGTTCCACATGAGGAGGGGTGTCCTGTGAATCGAAATAAAACGATGACCTTGATAGGTAAGGGTGAGTATTGGAAAGCAACTTATGCCGTTACCCATCGGGATAAGGTCAATGCGAAGCTTACCATGTTTCAGGATGCGCTTGGCGGAAAGCTGATGCTTCAGTACTCGGGGAGTGAGCCTCTGGAGCATGGGCAGATTAACTATCGGCTGGAGGACATGACGGGCCGCTTTCAGGAGGGCGGAATCGTTGTGGGGACCGACCATGCTGCCATGAAGGAGACCAAGGGCGCGTTGGATTTGGCGCATCTGCTCGATATGATGAACCCGAACAAGAATCTAACGATCCAGATAGAGTGGAATGGGCACCGTGAAGAATTCAAGCTGGGACTTCCTCGAAAGATTAGCTTTGGAAAAGCCGCCCGCAAACGGAAGGAATAACGGGACTTCATGGAAGCACTGGGGCCGACTCCCGTCAACATAAACGCGTAAGGCGGGAATAACGACCATGTTATTCCGATGATATTGAATCCATGCGTCTTGTATATGGTGACCTGCCCACACTGATGGTGTGGGTTATTCGGTTTGCGACGCGCGAGGCTGACAGGCATGTCGGCCTTGATGCGGTTATGCGTTTTTTAAACGCATTTTAAACGAAGGGATCCCCGTCATTTAAACTTGGTCCTGTACTTTATAAGTAGAACATCACAGAGGGAGTGAACGAGAGCATGCTGGAAGCCTATCTATTTCCGATATCCTATGCATTTTTAACCTTTCCCATAGCGGCTTTGCTGTGCGCAGTTCCCTTTCTGATCGTGCAGTATCGCAAATATGGTTATTTTAATAAATTCCGGGGATTTCTGCTGTATTTATTCCTGCTGTACATGATGAACGCAGTGTATCTTGTGCTCCTTCCTTTGCCTGCCTCGCGGCATAATGCTCCGATGGATGTGGCCTCGGTTATGCAGTGGATGCCGCTGAATTTCATACAGGACATATTAAAGGAGACCAAGGTGGTATGGGGCGTGCCATCGACCTACACGCATTTGTTGAAGGAGAGAGCCTTCTTGCAGGTCGTGTTTAACGTCTTGCTCGTGGTACCGTTCGGCATGTTCCTTCGTTATTATGCGAGAGCGTCTTGGGTTGCATGTCTGGCGGCCTCGTTCGGTTTATCGTTGTTCTTCGAGGTAACCCAGGTGACCGGCATTTACGGCTTCTATGATCACCCGTACCGATTGTTTGACGTGGACGATCTGCTGATGAATACCCTGGGCGGAATGATGGGCCTCGTGCTGGCGGATTGGATGAAAAATCACCTGCCCCGCCTGGATCGTCTGGATGAGAAGGTGGATCTGTCGCAGAAGCGGGTCAGTTATACGCGCCGTGCCATTGCTTTTGGCATTGATGCAGCGGTCATACTGCCGATCATTGGCGTGCTGACCGTAATAAACGTGAGGGGGGCATACTTCTTTGCCGTGATTTTATATCATATCGTGCTGCCTTATATGATGCAGGGGCAGACGCTGGGGAGATGGATCGTCCGGGTCCAGATCCGCGGAGCGGGCGAACATCTGAAGCTGAAGGAAGTGATTGTCCGCAACGGCCTGCTCTATGTGGTATGGGGCGGGTTCCATGCCTTGTTTATTACGGTGAATGTCACCGGTTCTAATGTCCTGCTTGCGATGTACGCGTTGGGGATATTGCTGCTGGACGCAGTTGTATTCCTTCACGTGCTGTTATGTCTCATTCATCGCGACCGGAAGCTGATGCATGAGGCCAAGAGTGGAACAAAGCTCGCTATCGTAGAGAATAAACCGGTGCATAAGGCGGATTAAAGCCGGTTACCACAGGTCTTCTTATTTGTTATAATGTGGAAAATGGATTCGTCGAGGAGGAGATACAACTGAAAGGCAAAATCCTCTCCATTTCTGCCATTATCCTGGGTTTGTTCTTCATTTCCAATCAGCATCTGGGCTATTCGTTTGGGGATGATCTGTTCCGTTGGGCAGGGATCTCGCCATGGACTAAGCAAGGCAACTATGGTCTTCATCTGCCCGTTATTGCGGGTCTTATCTTATTGACGTTCGGTATTCTGCGGGTAACGAGCATTTATCGCCCAATTTATCCGAAGATTATGAGCCGGGTGATGATCGGTTGTATCGCATGGATCGTCGTTTTTCCGTTCGTATCGGAGTCCGTCATGTTTGTGGCCAATTTTAATTCGAGTGGAATATCCACCGTCGCCTATTCCAAAAAAGACAGCAACTGCGAATATCGTACAGAGAACGAGGTTATTCTGGCACGCTGCCATATTCAGATTTACAGTTACGGCACCGAGCGGCAGGTTACGGTACGCCCGCTAAGCGTGGATGTAGGCGGAAGGGTGATTGATTTCGAGCCAAAGGTGGTTGCGGTTCGGCCGCGAGGAAAGGTTCAGGTCCATGAATCCTTTGAGGGTTTATTGGACCAGCCGGACCCATCCTACAGTATGTCGGGAGGGACGAACGAGCCGGGCATCGAGCTGATCGTCGATGGCAGAAGCAAGCAGGTGAAATAGCCTCCCGTTACGAACGAAGGCACATGACTCTGATATCCGAGGTGGACCATGCCGAATCTTCATCGCACGGAAAGGTATATGAAAATACCGCTGATTACGCTTCTGCTCTTGGTCATGTGTTCATCGCCGGCTGCGTTTGCCTCATGGGCATATTCGTTTGTCGTGAATGACGGGAGGATTTATGTCGTATCGGAAAATCCCGTGGAAGCGTCCGCGCTTGGTGACGTGGTCGGGGAGGTCACCTACCATACGGATCGGGAAGGGACCTACGGAGGTAACTTCTCCAATGTGTACCCGAAGGGAACGAAATATTATGCGATCCAGGGAATCGCCCCCGAAACCGCCATAGCGGTTGAGACGCAGGCCGGCTATCTGATGGCTCGTTATGAAGGCGAGTACGGGGGTGCCCGTGTTCCGTGGATGGTCATCAAGGATTGGATTGCCGTGGGGCTGATCCTATTGATCGTTGGGTTAGCGGCGGTCGTCGTATTAAAGAAGCGGAAGGATGGCTCATACAGGCGCTAGAAAAAAGAGCAAGACCGAGAGTTATGCTTCCAGCGCAAAACAAGCCGGTATTCTTTGAGCATGCTCATGGTATACCGGCTTGTTATCGGTTTGTATCAATATGCTGACAGTGGGTTCGCCTATAGAGGATTTATTTTTGCTACAATAGAAAATAGAAAGAAACGTTACGATAAGGAGATTGCCCATGAAACCGATTCGAAACTCGGCCAAAGCGATGATTGTCCGAGATCACCAAATCCTTTTAACGAAGAATGTAGATCAATGGGGGGACTTCTATCTGTTTCCAGGCGGCGGGCAAGAGAAGGGCGAAACCTTGGTGCAAGCCGTGGTTAGGGAGTGCCTGGAGGAAATCGGGCGCAGGGTGGAAGTCCAAGATCTGCTGCATGTCCGTGAATACATAGGGTCCAACCACGAGTTCGCGGAATGGGATTCCGACGTGCACCAAGTGGAATTTTATTTTGAATGCCGTTTGGCGGATGAAGGGGGTCTGTTTCAAGGACATAACCCGGATGAATATCAGGTGGGCGTGGAATGGATCGATTTGTCTTCATTGGATGGGATTCGAATCTACCCCCGCTCGCTGGTCAAGCCACTCTTGGATAAAGCGGGGCGCTCAGCGGTTTGCTATGTCGGGGATACGAACTGATGGATGCCTGGCAGGCTGGAAGGTCTCGAGGTTTGTTGCCAAAATCAATGGAATAACGGGGGATGCCAGCTATGGATCAATGGGAATACAAAACGCTGAAATACAAAACCGGAGGATTCCTTGGGGGTAAAGTGAACGAAGAGGAATTCGAGGATTTACTGAACAGCTACGGGATTGACGGCTGGGAATTGATCTCGTGCTTCGATACGAGCGTGCATCAAGGCCAGTCCAGAGATATCATTGCCGTGATGAAACGAAAGGCGTATCTGGGGTAAGACGAATCGAAGGGAGATGATCGGATGATCATTCGCGAGACGGAAGATGCTTTTGTTATGACGACCCAGGACGACCATGGCCGCTTCTCGGGCGATGTGGCCCGGGGCTTTCGGAGAGAGCTGTTTATGGATGAGACGGTAAGGGAAGAAGTGCTGCTGGCTATAACTGAGCATGACCGCGCCTGGCTTCGAATGGATGATACGCCGATTTGGAATGATGCAAGCCGGACTCCGTTCACTTTTATCGATTATCCGGTCATGCCGAAGATGCTAATGTATACCAAGGGCGTTGATGAGATCGAAGCGATGAGTCCTTATGCAGGGTATCTCTGCAGCCTTCATTTCGCGTCATTTATGAAAAACGCCACTGAAGCGCCGCTGGTGGAGTTCTATCAAGATGAGCTGGATCGGCAAAAAAGGCTGCGTGATCATTACTCGTTTCCCGGCGAAGCCGTGATTCACAGGCAGTTTGGCCTGCTGCAGCTGTGCGATGACATCTCGCTCTATGTGAACATGAATGCGCCGGGTGTTTCCAAGGATCAGGAGCATCCATGGTTCAAAGAGGGCTTCGATATGACGTTCGATGGGGAAAGGGTCGTAGCGGCCTGGGCTAGCGAACATGAGATCAGATTGAGGCCGTTTCTGTTCGAAGGAGCTTGGTCGGCTACGGTGAAATGGAAATACGTGCTGAAGACGGAGATTGTTGCTCAGGGAGTGGCGAAGGCATTTCATGGTGCGCCGTGGACCGAGCAAACGATAACATTTATACGGTGAGCGTGAATAAGCAATCATACCTCGCAGCCCAAAATATGATATGATCACGACAGCGGTACGTAGACTGGACAGACTTGATTCTGTAGGAATGTAGAGGATGAACAATGAAGAAAAAAGAATTTTTGATCGTGGCACTGCTTAATTTTTTGGCCGCGATAGCGTTCTTGGTGGTTGTTTTCATAACGGATCGAAGCTCATGGCAATGGGGATTCGGAATCGTTTCCTTGTTGTTTGCGATTGGTGGAGTGGGAAACTTGGTATTGCATGCCAAGAACAAATAGCCCTTCCCAGGGTGGTCCCGATTAGATTTCGAGAAAGAAGCATACCAGGGAGCCGCAGGCTTCCTGGTTTTGTGCTGGTTCCTGGTTTTGATTTTTTTCCGCAGAAGGGGATTCCGATAACATGAATCATGAAACGATTCATGCTTTACTTGTTACCGCATTTATGTGATAATATTCACAAATAAAATCCGGCATCCATGATTGCTTATTATGGCGGTCGGTTGGGCTTCTATTCATTACAGCATGTTAACCGAGATAGAAATGTCTTGATGTCGATGTTGTTTTAACAAGTAAAGGAGCGTTATTCATGAGGAATGATGGGATTTGTGTCAGCTGCGGCGGTAAGGTATATGCTGCCTCCAATCGTTGTGTTCAATGCGGAATGCCGCAGCCGTCCGGTCCATCCAAACAAGCATTTATGCTGCAGGTCGCCGCAATGATCGGGGTCGGTTTGCTTATTTTTGCGGTCCCGGTAATTCTGCTGACGATGTGGGCGAAATATTAGTGCAATATGTAAATTGTATAAGCCAGCCCTTCTAGCAAGTCGTGATCCGGATTCATAAATAATGAATTCGCCACGGTTGGCAGGAGGGTTTTTTTCATGCTTGCGGAGAATAGTTTATAGGGGATTTTTCAATCTTGATTCCAAATGCCGATATATTGGGTAGCTTAGCAGCTCTATGTTGGCAGAATCCTAACATTTATATAGAGAAGTAGGTCTGTCATGAACAAAAAGCGGCGCGTGATGTTTGTCGGGTTGGCACTGGTTATACTTTTGCCCATATGGTTTATCGTTCGGTTTATCGTGACCCCGAATGCAAGTCCTGAAGCTTTCCAAGGAAGACTTGATTTAACAGCATGGGACTTTTCGAAGGAAGGCGGGGTCCCGCTCAACGGGGAGTGGGAGTTCTATCGGGGACAGTTGTTAACCCCAGAGAGCTTTGCAGCTGGAACACCGAATGAGAAGAAGCCGTCTCCCACAAGCGTCGTATCGATACCCGGCAAGTGGAACAGCTATGTTATGGAGAACGGCGAGTCCGGGCCTGAGGGGGTCGGAACGTTTAGGCTGGTTGTTCGATTAAAGGCGGAGGAAGGCATCTACGGCCTTCATACCGGCAACATAAGGACGGCTAACCGGATCTTTATGAGCGGTCAGGAAATCGGGGCTAGCGGCTCACCCGGAATGTCCGGAGAGGGGAGCACCCCCAATAATATTCCATACGTCGGTTATGCCCAGGTTAACGGGAACGAAGTTGAAATCATCGTGCAGGTAACCAACTTTATTTATTCTTCAGGGGGCATCTTCTCTCCGTTGATATTTGGCGACATGAAATCGGTGATGAAGAGCCGTGAAACCGCCGTGTTTGTCGATCTGATGACCCTCGCGGGCTTCCTGATTCCTGCTATGTATTTCTTGCTCCTGTATCGAATGCAGCGGAACGAGAAATCGCTCCTGCATCTGGGGCTCTTCTGTCTGTCCTCGATGATCTACGTGGCTACACACGGCCAGAAGCTGTTGTCTTCGGTATGGCCCGATCTTTCATATGAATGGTTCATCCGGATTCAGCTGGTTTTTTCCGCTTTCGTGTATTACTTTTTGCTGCGTTATATAGCGGAAGCCGTTCAGGGACTTGTTCACCGATGGGCCCTGCGTTTAAGCAATGCGGCAACGATGATAGCCGTTGGAATCGGGCTTGCTTTGCCCACGGTTGTCTTCTCCAAAATGGAGCCGGTCATTTATATGTTCTCTGTATTTATCATTGGATATATCACATTCGTGATGGGAAGGGGGATTTGGCGAAGGTCTGCGGATACGGAATTTATGGTGATCGGCATTCTGAGCATTATGGTGGTGATTGCCGTCCATGTGCTCAGCTTAATGGGAGTTTACAACAGCCTGGCCATCGTTCCGCTTGAAATGCTGCTGTTTGTGGTAACACAGGCCATGCTGCTTGCCCAGCGCTTCTCCAGGGCGTTTACCGACGTAGACCAGCTTTCCCGAAGATTGCTGACCTTGGATGGTTTGAAGGACGAATTCATGGCGAATACATCGCATGAACTTCGAACCCCTCTGCATGGCATCGTGAATATTGCCCAGTCCCTGATGGACGGAAGCTCAGGCTCCGTGAGCGATCGACAGTCCAGGGAGCTGTCCATGATTGTGTCCACCGGCAAGCGGTTATCCACGCTCGTGAATGATATTCTCGATTTTAGCAAACTGAAAAATGGGGAGATTGTGCTTAAGCGGCAGCCGGTCGACCTGAAAGCCGTTACCCAATCCGTACTCGAAGTGGTGATGCACCTTGCCGCCGGCAAACCGCTTTCCCTGAAGCAGGAATGGCCGGACAATCTGCCATGGCTGGATACCGATGAAGATCGATTGCGGCAAATTCTGTACAACCTGCTTGGGAATGCGGTGAAATTCACGGAGACGGGAACGGTACAGGTCACCGCTCATGCGTGGAACGGCCATGTGCGGATATCGGTGACGGATACGGGGATCGGCATCTCACCGGAGCGGTTGATCGATGTGTTCAAATCCTATGATCAGATCGGATATGCATCCGATCGGGAATATAGCGGCACGGGCATCGGACTGAGCATTACGAAAAAACTGGTAGAGCTGGGCGGAGGGGAAATTTGGGCCGAGTCTATGCCTGGTGCGGGTTCATCCTTTCACTTTACGCTGCCGTCTACGCAAGTACCCCCGCAGGCTACATTGGCGGGCTTCGGAGGAACGGGAGAAGTCCTGGTCGCCGCGGCAAAGGAACGCGTTCCCGAGCAGGAGGAGCCTAGACAGCATTCGAAGGGGTCTACCGTGCTGCTGGTTGACGACGATCCGGTTAATCTGCAGGTGCTTCGCAGCCTGCTATCGGCGGAAAATTACCATTTGATTACTGCAGGCAACGGAGCCCAGGCATTGGAACATATCCGGTCGGGACAAGGGATCGATTTGGTCATCACGGACTGGATGATGCCGGGGATGTCCGGATTGCAGCTGTGCATGACGGTCCGGCAGCAATTCACGCTCTTCGAGCTGCCTATGCTCATGCTGACAGCCCGAAGTTTGCCCGACGATGTTCGAACAGGCCTGCAGGCGGGGGCAAACGATTTCCTCAGAAAGCCGGTGGAAGCCGATGAGCTGCGAGCGAGGGTCCGGAATTTGCTGGAGCTCCGGCGGTCCGTTCGGCAGACCATTTCAGCGGAGATGGCTTTCCTCCAAGCCCAGATCAAGCCGCATTTTATGTCGAACGCGCTGAATACTATACTGGCCGTGCTGTATACGGATCCGGACAAAGCAACGCGGCTGCTGATCGAGCTGAGCCATTATCTGCGAGGCAGCTTTGACTTCCAGAACCGCGACCAGCTTGGCCCGCTGCAGAAGGAAATAGCCTTATTGCAGTCCTACTTGTTCCTGGAACAGGCGCGGTTCGAGGATCGTTTAACCGTTGAATATGATGTTCATGCGCCATTAGATGCCTTGGTACCGCCGCTCAGTATACAACCGATCGTGGAAAACGCGGTTCGGCATGGGATTACGAAGCGGGTATCCGGGGGAACGGTCCATATTTCCATTCATGAACGCGAAGGGCAGATCACCATTTCCGTTTCGGATAACGGCGTCGGCATGAGCGAGGAGAAGGTTAACGCCTTGCTCGCCGCCGCGTCCGATTCGGGTGGTGGCGTGGGGCTTCGAAACATACACGCCCGATTGCTCACGCTGTACGGCACAGGCCTTCAAATCGAGAGTCAGCCCGGGAACGGTACCTCGGTAAGCTTTGAGGTGCCTTCTCGTCCGTAATGTGACGAACAACGAATAGGGGGAGGATTGACGACATGAAAGCCATCGTGATTGACGATGAGAATCCGGCGCTGATGCACATGCAGCGGCTCATTGAACGTGATGGGCGCCTGCAGGTGGCAGGTATGTTCACTCGGGCTCAGGATGCAATAGAGCAATGGCGATCCTGCAAGGCGGATGTTGTATTTTTGGACATCGATATGCCTGGAATGACCGGGCTGGAAGCAGGTGAAAGACTGGTACGGCTTGAGCCTGACGTTCATATCGTCTATGTGACGGCCGAAGCCGCGGATTCGCCGGAGTGGGACGCCTGCCATTATTTATTGAAGCCGGTGGATCCGGAACGTTTCAGCCTCACGGTTACGCAGCTGGAGAAGCGCAGGCATGAGCGGAGGTCCCTCTGATAGGCGGAACGCAATTCCGGAATTTGGGGTATTTTTTCGTTAAAGTGGTCTTGTACCGGGATCCCTTCGCTCATTCATGTTAAAATATACCTATCCTAGATAAAGGATGGGATCAACGTATGATACATAAAATGGAGGAATGGGCTGCCAACAGCCATTTTTCAGGAACGGTGCTCTTAACGGATCAAAATCGCAACATCATATGGAATGCCGCCTTCGGCTATTCCAACCGGGCTGACCGCATCCCGAATCAAGCGGACACCAGGTTCGGCATCGCTTCAGGCTGCAAGCTGTTCACCGCGATTGCGGTTTGCCAGCTTATTGAACAAGGCAAGCTGTCGCTGGACAGCAAGCTGAGCGAGTGTCTGGATATTCGTCTGCCGTATGTTAGCCCGGAGATTACGGTGTTTCATCTACTGAGCCACACCTCGGGTATTCCGGATTACTTTGATGAAGAGGTCATGGATGACTTTGAGGATCTGTGGAAGGCCTTGCCGATGTATACGCTCCGGAGTGGAAGGGACTTTCTCCCTTTGTTCCAGAATGAGCCCATGAAATTTCAACCCGGCGAGAGATTCCACTATAACAATGCAGGCTTTGTGTTGCTTGGCCTGATCGTTGAACAGCATGCTGGCCTGCCGTTTCGCGATTATGTCCGGCAGTTTGTTTTTGAGCCTTGCGGCATGAACGATTCGGGATATTTCCCGCTGGATCGACTGCCCGCGAATACGGCTTTCGGGTATATCGATGAGGAGGACGGTACGTGGAGAACGAATCAGTATGCCATTCCGATTCAGGGCTATGCCGATGGCGGGGCGTATGTGACGGCACCGGACATGGCAAAGTTATGGAGAGGACTCTTGTCTAATACTCTGCTCTCGGCATCGATGACGGAGCAGCTGCTGGCTGCCCATTCCCACGACCCGGACAGTGACCTGAAATATGGGCTTGGCGTGTGGATCACCGAGAAGAATGGAAATGTGTACAAATATCATGTTATGGGCTACGACCCGGGCGTGAATTTCCGATCCGCGTATTATCCGGACACCGGACATACGTTGGTCGTGGCATCCAATGCAAGCGACGGCGCTTTTGAAATGATGCAAACTATAGAGGAAGCTTTATTCAATTAATACAGTGGTAAAAACAGCCCCGGGCAATGAACTCGCCCGGGGCTGTTTCTCTATGGGACGGTCGTTTACAAACCGTATTAAGCCATACCGGCCGCGCCTCGCAAATGCTTCCGAGGGCTCCGGTCTATATCCATCCCTTCTCTTCCGCCAACGAGATGGCCTCGATCCGGTTCTTGGCATTCAGCTTGCTTAGAATCTCGGACATATAGTTGCGAACCGTTCCGTAGGACAAATGCAGCTTCGCTGCGATATCATTGGAGCTGTTTCCGTCTGCGGCCAGCCGCAGCACTTCCCGTTCGCGTTCGGTAAGCGGGTTGGCACCCGCACCGGACAACGTCCCGAATACGAGTTCAGGGGAAACTTCCCGGCGCCCACCCATCACTCTCCGGATGGCTTCCGCCAGCCGTTCGCTGGGTTCGTCCTTGAGCAGGTATCCCTGGACCCCGGCCTGTACGGCCCGCTCGAAATAACCGGGCCTGGCGAACGTAGTCAGGATGATGACCCGGCTCGCATACCCGCGCCGCTTTACTTCCTCCGCCACCTCGAGGCCGCTGCGCACAGGCATTTCGATATCCAGCAAGCAAACATCCGGTTGATGGATGGCAATCTGCGATAGGGCCTCCTCGCCGTCGCCGGCTTGGCCGATCACATCGATATCGTCTTCAAAATCAAGCAAGGAAGCCAGAGCGCCGCGCAGCATTCGCTGGTCCTCGGCTATCAGCACTTTGATGCTCATGGGTGTTGTCCTCCTTCCGGTTCTTGATGATGATCGGAACGCGAATGCTCAATTTCGTGCCTTGCGGTTCGGAGACGGCCTCAACGGTGCCCCCAATGAGGGACAGCCGTTCCGCCATCCCCTTCAAGCCATTGCTGTCGGTACTGGATGCCCCATCATCTTTGCCCTTAAGGCCGATTCCGTTGTCCGCCACGAACAGCCGCCATTCATTATCCAGCGACTCGATGTCGATTCGGCACTGGCTTGCCTGGCTGTGCTTCACCACGTTGGTTACGGCTTCCCGCAAGCAGAGGCTCAGAATGTTGTGGGCCAAGTCGGATATGCCCTCCAGCTTGGGATCACCGGTGGAGACCAGCTGGATGTCGGCGCTCTCCAGAATGATCTGGGCCTCCAATAATTCCTCGGGCAAGGTGGCGGTCCGCATGTCGGATACCAGTTCACGCACTTGGCGAAGCGCGGCCCGCGAAGTATTTTGGATCTCCCGGGCTTCCAGTTGGGCCTTCACGGGATCCTTCGCCGCCAGCTTCTCCACAAGCTGGCTCTTCAACGTGATGAGAGACAGGGTATGACCCAAGGTGTCGTGAAGATCCCTGGCAATACGCATCCGCTCTTCGCCTTTAATCAGATTGCGGATTTGCTCGTTAGCCTCGGCGAGCTCCCTTTCCAACTCCTGTCGCCGGTTCAGCGAGCGGATGCCGAAGGGCGAAAACAGCATGATGAGAAAGAAAGGAATCATAAAGAGCAGATCCTTCCCCAGCATGCTCGCGTTCTTGATTAAAGGAATCGTCTCGATGATGCCAAACAGCACGAGGGATATCGTGAATTTGCGCCGGTCGGTATACCAGCCGATGAAATTGGCCGTAAAAAAGCCCATGTACATGTAGGACGGGTGATACCACATGCAGAGAATGAAAATGATGGACATCTGAATGCCCAGCCATACAAAGAAACGAGGGGCGCCCGCGGCAAAGTAGAGCTGGCGGTACGTGACGAGAAACAAGGCAATAAGCGCAAATCCGATCCCCATTTTCCACCCTTCCTCCCTCAGCATGTTGATCACGGGAAGGGACATATAAATGAGCCATAAATAGGGGAAAAACCCCAGCTGCGTTGGAAACACCTCAAACCCTGCGGATTTTGCCTCTTTCAATTTTTTCATGAAGCCATCATCCTTATCTCCTTAATCAGCTTGTTGTTTTTTCCGAATATAGGTGGATAGTAACATAAATACGACCAAATATCCTGCCAAAACCGCGAAATTGTCCAATCCCGGAGCTTCTCCGCGCACGATCGACCAGGCGCCCCCGCCGAAATGGTAGGAAGGCATCCACTTGCCGATGGCCTGCATGATGGAAGGCATCGCTTCGATCGGGAACCACATCCCGCCTGTAACGGCCAGTCCCAAGTAGATGCCGTTGCTGACGCCGCTTGCCGTATCGACCCGTTTCATGGAGCCGATCAGGGTGCCGATGGCAAGAAACGGAACGGATGCGATCAGAATCCACAGTCCGCTGAGCAGCCACTGTCCGAAAGTCAGGGACACGCCGTTAATCAGGTATCCGGCTACGAAAATCACGAGGATGCAGAGCAGATGCATGACTGTCTGCACAAACATTTTGCCGAAGAAATATACGCTGCCGGGAAGCGGCGTTACCCGCATGTATACGGCCCAGCCCTGCACTCGTTCCTGAACGAGTCGGATGCCGAGGGACATGATGGCGGTACCCATGACGCTGAAGGATGCCATCGACATGAGATAATGCGCCTGCCATTGTCCGGCATCGTCCGCCCCCGTATTCACGACGCGGGTAAAGATGAAATAGAACAGGATCGGCATCGCCAGCGACCAGAAAATATAATACGGATTGCGTACCATCCGAAGCAATTCCATTCTGCATTGCAAGGTAATCAGTTTCCAGGTTGTCATGATTATACGGCCTCCCCTTGATCCATCGTTAATTGGTCGAATGCTTCATCCAGGCTTCCTTGATCGATGCGAACGTCGCGTACGGCGAGCCCGGCTCGGAACAAGGCAGCCAGCGCCGTGTCCGTATCATCCGTGACGGCGTTCAAACGGCCATTGTTCTCAAACACATCGGTGACGCCGGGCACTTCACGCAGCAGCTCCTTGACCTGCCGGTGGTCTGCATCCACGATAAAGGAGACCGACCTCCGGGTTAGCTTGGCTTTGATCGCTTCCGGCGTGCCGTCTGCAGCAACTTGACCTTGATGGAACAGCAGAATGCGGTCTGCCATATCGTCCGCCTCTTGCAGGTAGTGCGTGGTGAACAGGATGGTTTTTCCCTGATCGGCCAGCTTGCGCACCGTCTGCCAGAATAACCGGCGTGCCGAGGTATCCAGGCCCACCGTCGGCTCGTCGAAGAATAACAGCTCGGGGTTGCCCGCTATCGCCAGCGCAAAGCTGAGCTTGCGTTTCTGGCCGCCGGACATTTTAACGGCCCATTTGTTCAGTTCTTCTGGCGTAAGCCCGCTAAGCAGGGCGATGTCGTCAAGCGACAGCGGATTCGGATAGTAACCGCGAATGAGGTTGATGATCTCGCGTGTACGGAGCCCATCCATGACGCTGACTTCCTGGAGCATGGCGCCGATCTTCTCTCGGACCTTCAAGTCCTTCGGGCTTTGGCCGAACAGGAGAACCTTGCCTTCGCTGGCGTCCTTAAGGCCCAGCATCATGGAGATGGCGGTTGATTTGCCGGCCCCGTTAGGACCGAGAATGGCTGTGATGGATCCTTTTTCTATCGTAAACGACACTTGGTTGACCGCTTTTTTGCTGCCGAACATCTTGGTTACCTGCCGCAGCTCTGCAATAGGTTCATGGATTGGGTTTGTCATGGAATCGCTCCTCCGTAATCGAAATGATCTCTTCTCATCATACGAAAGCGAAGGAGTTGCCGTTAGTAAAGGATGTCATCACTTCGGAGTGACTTTTGTCATGTTGGATTCCTTGGGGGAGTTGGGGAAGCAAGATTATGAACAAACAGGGGCGATTTCGGATGTGTGTGTATGCGTTTACACATACGGATTTAAAGGGCTGGTTCGAGTTTCATGTCCGGTTGTCTTCTCTTGACCGCAGGAGTGCCTTCAATTATAGTGGGTACAGTAGGAGCAATCTATAATATAGAAGGAAAAAGGTGGCTTGAAACATGTCTGAGAACATCTACGTCGGTGTCGATCTTGGCGGAACAGCTATTAAAGTTGGAATATGTAACGAAGAAGGGCATCTTCTGCAGAAATACGAAGGGCCGACGGAAACAGCCAAA
Organism: Paenibacillus sp. cl141a; assembly: GCF_900109305.1. Lineage (NCBI taxonomy): Bacteria > Bacillati > Bacillota > Bacilli > Caryophanales > Paenibacillaceae > Paenibacillus > Paenibacillus sp. cl141a. Next base: position 562,888 of record NZ_FNZO01000004.1, on the reverse strand, counting down.
GGCGTTGACACGGTTATTGACAACATTGAGAAATATGTGCGTCACATTGTGGAAGAATCGCCATACAGCTGGGATCAACTTGCTGGTGTGGGAGCTGGTTTCGCCGGGTTTACGAATATACGTGAAGGCATCATCATTCTGGCACCGAATGTAGGATTTAAAGATGTACCGATTCGCGCACTGCTTGAAGAGCGTCTCGGCAAGCCCGTCAAAATAGACAACGACGCCAATGTGGCTGCCCTGGGCGAGGCTTGGAGCGGCGCAGGACGCGGCGTTGAGAACTGCGTATGCTACACGCTCGGAACCGGCGTGGGCGGCGGCATTATCGTAAACGGCAAAATTTATCAAGGCTTTGGCGGCATGGCCGGCGAGCTAGGGCATATCTCGGTCGTGCCTGATCTGGAAGCCATTCAATGCGGATGCGGCGAAATGGGCTGCCTGGAGACGGTTTCATCGGCAACCGGCATTATCCGCATGGCGAAGGATGCTGTTGAGCGCGGCGACCGCACTTCCCTTGCGCATGTGGAGAGCATTGCGGCGAAGGAAGTGTTTGATGCTGCGAAAGCGGGCGATGAAGTCGCCATTCGCATCGTGAATCGCGCAGCCTATTACCTCGGCAAATCCATGGCAGCCGTTGCGGCCGTGTTGAATCCCGAAGCGTTCATCATCGGCGGCGGCGTATCCAAAGCCGGGGACATTCTGTTTAATGAAGTTCGTGCCGTGTTTGCCAAACTGACACCGGAACCGCTTCAACGCGGCGTACGGATCGTTCCAGCTGAGCTTGGCAACGACGCCGGCGTTGTTGGCGCAGCCGGTTTGCACTTGCGTTCGTAGTATTATTCACCATACATCGTCTGATCTAAACTTATAAGGGAGGGAAAGCTGATGCTGGAAGCAGCCGACCGCGGCAGCAACACATCATCCATGGCCACCCTGATCATCATCACCGGGATGTCGGGAGCAGGTAAGACCTTGGCCGTACAAAGTCTGGAGGATCTTGGATTCTTTTGCGTCGATAACCTGCCCCCGGTGCTCATTCCGAAATTCGCGGAGCTGATCGATCAATCGAAGGGTAAGATCGGCAAGGTTGCATTGGTCATCGACCTGCGTGGCCGCGAATTTTTCACCGCTTTATCGGAGTCGCTGAATTACATCAAGGACCACTTCACCATCCACTGCGAGATTCTGTTCCTGGATGCCACGGACTCCGTGCTTGTTCAGCGTTACAAGGAAAGCCGTCGCCGCCATCCACTCGCTCCGGAAGGCATGCCGCTCGACGGTATCCGATTAGAGCGCAAAATGCTGGATGAACTGAAAAATTCGGCCACCCAGGTCATCGATACCAGCAACATGAAGCCTGTGCGGTTGAAGGAGAAGATCATCTCTCGCTTCACGCATTTGGAGAGCAGCACGTTATCGGTCAACATTACGTCTTTTGGATTCAAGTACGGCATTCCGATTGACGCCGACCTGGTGTTTGATGTGCGTTTTCTGCCCAATCCGCATTATGTGGAGCATCTGCGGCCCAATACCGGCCAAAATAGCGATGTATACGAATACGTCATGAAATGGCCGGAGACGCAAGCTTTTCTGACCAAACTGCTCGATATGCTGCATTTCTTGATCCCGCAGTACCGCAAGGAAGGCAAGAGTCAGGTGATCATCGGCATTGGCTGTACCGGCGGGAAGCACCGTTCCGTAGCGATTGCCGAGTATCTCGGCAAAATGCTGGGCGTCAGCGAAACGGAGACGGTATCGGTGAGCCACCGCGATTCTGAGCGGGATCGGCATTAATTAAGGGAAGTGATAAATGTGGCTGTGCAAGCTAGAAAGCGCCCCCGCATCGTCGTGATGGGTGGAGGAACCGGGCTGTCCGTCATGCTGCGGGGACTCAAAGAAAAGCCGCTCGATATTACGGCCATCGTCACCGTTGCGGATGACGGGGGTAGCTCCGGCATACTGCGTAGCGAGTTGCAGATGCCGCCTCCGGGAGATATTCGTAATGTACTGACAGCACTCGCGGATGTGGAGCCGCTGTTATCCGATATATTGAAATACCGTTTCAAGAATGGCTCGGGACTGGCCGGGCACAGCCTCGGCAATTTGATCCTGGCTGCCATGACGGATTTGCACGGTGATTTTGTCACGGCAGTCAAGGAGATGAGCCGGGTTTTTGTTGTTCGCGGACAGGTGCTGCCCGCAGCGGGCGAAGCTGTCATTCTGCATGCGGAGATGGAGGACGGTACGATTGTGACCGGCGAGTCCAAAATCCCGGAGGCCGGGCGCCGCATCAAGCGGATCTTCCTGGAGCCGGAACATGTGGAACCGCTGCCGGAAGCGCTGGAAGCGATTCAACAGGCCGATGCGATTCTGATCGGTCCGGGCAGCCTATACACCAGTATTTTGCCCAATTTGCTGGTTCCCAAGCTTGCCGAAGCCATTGTCTCGTCCGAAGCGATCAAAATGTTTGTGTGCAACGTGATGACGCAGCCGGGAGAAACCGATAATTATACGGTGAGCGATCATTTGCAGGCCGTTTACGACCATATTGGTCTTCATCTGTTCGATTATGTTATTGTTAATGATGGTGAGATTCCGCCTCAGGTTCAGGACAAGTATGCACAGAAGGGCGCGAAGCCCGTGCTGCTGGACCGCGATGAGGTGACCAGCCGAGGATATAAACTTATTGCCGATAAGCTTGTGCTATTTAGAACATACTTAAGGCATGACGCTGACAAGCTGAGCAATCATATTTTTCAGCTGGTACAGGATTGGATTACACGAAAGGGGTGAGTACCTTGTCCTTTGCGGCACAGACGAAGAAAGAACTGACGATGATCGAAAGCCAGAGCTGCTGTGAAAAAGCCGAGCTGTCCGCGCTCATTCGGATGAACGGCTCTGTTCAGCTTTCGAACAAAAAGGTAATCCTGGATATTTCGACGGAAAATGCCGCGATTGCAAGACGTATTTATTCCTTAATTAAGAAGCATTTCCAGGCGCATACCGAACTTTTGGTGCGTAAAAAAATGCGTTTGAAGAAGAATAACGTATATATCGTTCGTATTCCCGCCCAGGTTCAGGAGATTCTGAAAGAGCTTCGCATCGTCTCCGAAGGCTTTCTGTTTCAATCGCGCATCGACGAACAGATCGTTCGCAAAAATTGCTGTAAGCGGGCTTATCTGCGAGGTGCCTTCATGGCAGGCGGATCCGTGAACAACCCGGAGGGGTCTTCGTACCATCTGGAAATTGCCTCGATGTATGAGGAGCATTGCCAGTCCCTGGTGGACCTGGCGAATGAATTTCATCTGAACGCACGCTGCATCGAGCGGAAGAAGGGCTTCATCTTCTACATCAAGGAAGGCGAAAAAATCATCGAATTCCTCAATTTGATCGGTGCCCATCAGGCCTTGTTCAAGTTCGAGGATGTCCGGATTATGCGGGACATGCGCAATTCGGTGAACCGGATCGTAAACTGCGAGACCGCCAACCTGAACAAAACGATCGGTGCGGCCGTCCGTCAGATTGAGAACATCAAGCTGCTCCAAAAGGAAGTAGGTCTTGAGAATTTGCCCGATAAACTGCGGGAAGTGGCAGAGATTCGGCTGGCTCATCCGGATATGAACCTGAAGGAAGTCGGCGAATTGCTCAAAGGAACCGTCAGCAAATCAGGGGTCAATCACCGTCTGCGCAAAATCGATGAATTGGCTGAAAAGATTCGGAATGCTTAAGATTTTTTCTTCTAGTGTCCTGTATGGTAAAATGGTATAATATTATAAAATGTCAATCGCGCTTTCAATGCAGCAGATTTATTAGATAGGGGGTAATTTTCATGACAAAGCACCCGGTAGTCGTTCGGTTAAAGACGGGTCTTCACGCCAGACCGGCCGCGCTGTTCGTTCAGGAAGCGAATAAATACTCATCTGAAATTTTTGTTGAAAAAGATGATAAAAAAGTAAATGCCAAAAGTATCATGGGAATTATGAGCCTTGCGATCAGCTCAGGAACGGAAGTTTACATTAGTGCTGAGGGAGCTGACGCTGAGCAAGCGGTTACTTCACTCGTGAACTTGGTGAGCAAAGAGGAACTCGAGAACCAATAGGGTAACCGTGATTCAAGTTTAAGAAAAGTCTTGTTACAGCAAGGCTTTTTTTGCTATCAGGCGCTGCTCTTGGATTCTCGCTTGTTTGCCCGCGTACATAAGAATAGATGGAAGAGAAGGGCGGAGACATCCGTCCTTTTTTAAAACCGTTTTTGGGGTCGCCTCCAAGCATTGGGAATAAGCAACGAAGCATAAACTCCACTTGGTGGAGTTATTTGCGTTGTTTCCCGAATCGTAAACCCTCGTTTAACTTCAGTTTAACTTGCTGATATATTCTCTTCTTACAAACAATATAAAGGGATGGGAAGGGAAGGGAATACAATGAGTTCAACGGGTGCTGCTGTACAGGAAATCACGCGCGAAGAACAGGCCGGGAGCAAGAAAGCAGGTTCCCAGGCGTTCTTCCGGTTATTGAAGGAAACGAAACCGCCGATGCTGCTGCTGATCGTGGCGATCCTGCTGAATGTGATCTCAACCTTGGTCGGACTTGTCATACCGATGTTTACGAAGAGCCTGGTGGATGGCTTCTCGCTGACGGATATGAATCGGTCCCATATCATCGGGCTTGGCATCGCGTTTGTGGTGCAGACGATTGCTGCCGGGATCTCCATTTTTCTGTTAAGCTTTACGGGACAAAAAATGGTGGCAGCCCTGAGGGAACGACTGTGGAAAAAGCTGCTTGTGCTTCCGATCCGCTATTTCGATCATAACCGTTCGGGGGAATCGGTCAGCCGGATGACGAATGATACAGGAGTCATCAAAAGCCTCATATCAGACCATGTGGCCGGATTCTTCAGCGGGATCATCTCCATTGTGGGTTCCATTGGGGTGCTCCTTTATCTAAACTGGAAAATGACGCTGACGATGTTTATCGTCATTCCGATAGCGGCATTGATCCTGGTCCCGCTCGGCAGGAAGATGTATAAAATATCGCTGGGCATGCAGGACGAGACGGCGTCGTTTACGGCGAATATCAGCCAGGTGCTGTCGGAGATTCGGCTGGTTAAAGCCTCTAATGCGGAGAATAGAGAGTATGAGAACGGGAACAAAGGCATCACCAACCTGCTGAATTTCGGTATCAAGGAAGGCGTAGTTTCTGCCTGGATCGCACCGCTGATGTCTTTTGTGCTGATGATGCTGCTGGTGGTGGTGATCGGGTATGGCGGACTGCAGGTATCCACCGGAGCACTGACTGCGGGAGAGCTGGTTGCGTTCATCCTGTACCTGATTCAGATCGTCATGCCGATGACGCAGTTAACGACGTTTTTTACCCAGCTGCAGAAGGCAAAGGGAGCGACGGAGCGCATATTGGAAACCCTGGATGCAGACGAAGAATCCATTACGGCCGGAGACGAGGTGGCGGATGCCAACCAGCGGGTGTCGATCGAGAACCTTTCGTTCGGGTATAAGCCCGATGAGCTTGTGCTGCATGATATCAGCTTTCAGATGGAGCCGGGCACGGTTACGGCAGTAGTCGGGCCGAGCGGCGGAGGGAAAACGACGCTGTTCTCCATGCTGGAGCGCTTCTACCTGCCCCAGAAGGGACAGATCCGCCTGGGTAAGACGCCCATAGATACTTTTTCCTTACGTTCCTGGCGCGGATTGATCGGCTATGTATCGCAGGAAAGTCCGATGATTGCCGGAACCATACGCAATAACTTATGTTACGGAATGGACCGGGAAGTGAGTGACGCTGAGCTTCGAAGAGCGGCAGAAATGGCGTATGCCGATGGATTTATTGATGAGCTGCCAAGCGGCTTTGATACGGATGTGGGCGAACGTGGCGTGAAGCTCTCGGGCGGACAGCGGCAGCGGATTGCCATCGCCAGGGCTCTGCTGCGGGATCCCAAGATCCTGATGCTGGACGAAGCCACCTCCAGTCTCGACAGCCGTTCCGAGATCGAGGTGCAGAAGGCGCTCAAGAACCTCATGGCTGGACGGACGACGATTATTATCGCGCACCGGTTATCCACGGTGGTGGGGGCCGATCAGATCATATTTATAGAAAAAGGAACGGTGACGGGCCGGGGAACGCATGATGAATTGATCGGGCAGCATGATATGTACAGGGAGTTTGCCGTTCAGCAGCTGCAGATGAATGAGGCAATCGAGGCTTAAAGGCAGCTTGTAGAGCCGTAGAAGGAAGGGGGGCCATCATGGCAAAAATATTGGTTGTGGACGATGATCCGAACATCCGCGAACTCATCAAGGTGTTCCTGGAGGAGGCGGGGATGGAAGAGGTGATGGAGGCTTCGGATGGCGTCGAGGCCCTGTCCGTGATGGAGCAAGCTTCGGTCGATCTGGTCGTGATGGATATCATGATGCCCAATATGGACGGATGGGAGCTCTGCCGGGAGATTCGGAGGAATACCGGCATTCCGGTGTTGATGCTGACGGCAAAAGGGGAGACGAGACAGATCGTGAAGGGTTTTGAGCTGGGCACGGACGATTATCTCGTGAAGCCTTTTGAGCCCGCGGAGCTTGTCGTACGCGTCAAAGCGCTGCTGAAGCGATATCAGGTAGCCGCATCGCAGACGGTCACGATCGGGAACCTGCAGATGAACCGAAAAACCTATGAGGCCAAAGCCGGCGATGAGGTTTTTACCTTGCCGTTAAAGGAGTTTGAGCTGCTCTTCAAGCTTGCCAGTTATCCGGGGAGCACGCTGACGCGCGACCGGCTGATCGAGGATATATGGGGGTATGACTTTGAAGGGAACGAACGCACGCTGGACGTTCATGTGAATCGCCTGCGGGAACGGTTCCCGGAGGAGAAGTACCGGTTCAGGATTCGAACGGTACGCGGTCTGGGGTATCGCCTGGAGGCAGGTGAGAGCTGATGAATAGACCGCTCAAAATCTTGTGGAAAATCGTTCGGGAAACGCTTCAGACCATCCTGATCTTCGCGGTCTTGGGGGCGTCATGGACGGCGGCGACCTACGCAACGCGGTTTGTTTACAACTGGACGGGAACGCCGCCATGGGATTATGCCGTCCAGCTGATCGACTTGTTTGTCGGCGTCATGATCTTCTTCCTGTTCATGCTGGTCGTGGGCATGTTCTTCAAGCACCGGCAAATGGCCATGCTGAATTCCATTACGGATGCCATGCGCCGGATCTCCCAGGGGGACTTCAGTGTGAAGATGGATGAGCAACAATGGCGCGGGGAGTTCAGGATGATTGCCTCCGGCATTAACGACATGGCCGGCGAGCTGGGGCGCATGGAGACGATGCGGCAGGATTTCATCTCCAACGTGTCCCATGAAATCCAATCCCCGCTTACTTCGATTCGGGGATTTGCAAGGGCGCTCCGAAATCCGCGTCTCACCGAGGAGAAGAGAGCCCATTACCTGGAGATCATCGAGGGAGAGGGCCGCCGCTTGTCGCAGCTGAGTGACAATCTGTTGAAGCTGTCGTCTTTGGAAGGAGAGCAGCCCGCCTTCGAAAGGGCCCGTTACCGACTCGACGGGCAGCTGCGCGCAGTCGTATTGGCGCATGAGCCGCAGTGGCTGGCGAAGCGGATTCAGGTGGATCTGGATCTCGCCGAGGTCGAGATTGAGGCGACGGAGGATCTGCTGAGTCAAGTGTGGACCAACTTGCTGCACAACAGCATCAAGTTCACGCCCGAAGACGGCATGATCACCATTGTGCTGAAAGCAGGTGAAGGAGGAGCCGAGGTTACCATGACCGATACGGGTGTCGGGATGTCGGACTCGGATCAGCTGCATATCTTCGAGCGCTTCTACAAAGCAGACAAATCGCGTAATCGCGCGGCTGGCGGCAGCGGGCTTGGGTTGTCGATCGTGAAGCGGATCGTGGATATCCACCAAGGGAGAATAACGGTCCAATCGGAGCCGGGGAAGGGATCGGCATTTACCGTGGTGGTGCCATACAAGAGTTCCGGCGATACGAAGCAGTGATCGTAGATAAGTTGGAATAAAGAGGATTTTTGGGTTTCGATTCTTTCAAGAATTGGAAGGGTTTGATAGGGAGTGTTCTGTGCACTTCATAATTAATCCTAAGAAATGAAATACGGAAATAGTTCCGAAAGCTCAAATAACGAAAAAAACTTTGCAGCCCTTCCCTTCCATTTGGAAGTCCGGAGGGCATTATTCATGTTTCGTGGCAATTTCTCTTGCTCCGTTAGCCAGATATCAAATGAAGCGAATCCTCTTGCCTGGATGATACTTTTTGTCTAGGTAATTCTACAAGTTGCGAACAAAGTTGACCTAGTAAATGAATGGGGGTTCAAGTAGTGGACTACTATTGTTAAGAACTAAATGTAGTATTAGTAATTACCAATTATAATCTCGGGATTCGCGAATTATATAGAAATTAATGCTTGATTGCTAACTTGTACTTTTTTACATAGTGAAATGCGGTGTAACAGTTAAGGTTTCATAATAGAATAGAATTAAACTAAGGGTCTACGTTGTTTTCTTTGACTTTATTATTTGCATAAAATATTCTAAAAAAACAATATAAGTATTGACTTTGAAATGTATAAATGGTAACTTTTAGGAGGGTTTAAAATATATTTAATGGTAATGGAGGTAGATTTAATGAACGGAATAAAGAGCAAGATGTTGTGCTTGTCGCTGGTCTGTATATTGATCATATCCTCTTTAACAGAGATGGTGAGCGCAGCGGAGAATAATGGTAACAACTCACTATTAGATGTTGAAGTACCAGATGGTTATCAAGTTATAAAACAATATAATACTGAAGACAAAAGTTCAATAGTTGACAGTCCAATCGATGTTACTTCACTAATTCAGGGAGACAATACTCTATTGCAAAATGGAGTCACTGGTAATGCTTATGGAGATGGGAAGGTTACCGAGAATGAGACATTTCTTTATAGAGAGTTGCAAAATCCAGAAACAGGGGAGGTTATGCAACAATATGTTTCGGACGTTACCATTGAACCATTAGCTGTTTATGATTACGGCGGTTCTAAGCTTGATCCTGCAGGCAGAGTTAAGCTTACTATACGGCTTCATTATCACACTACTACAAAAGATGGAATGACCTTTATTGGACTGGATAAAATTTACTATCGATATGACATAATTGAAAATCCAAATGGCAGGGTTTCGGTTCATTCTATTAATGGAACAGTCTTGCAATGGGGTCCTGGAATTAATGGTTACGCTCAAACTCAGGAACAAAGAGAAGTCGCCATAGGCTACACTCCTGGTGAGACTAATTTAATTAATTTAAAGGATAAGGGTTGGGTAGATGTTCTCGAAGGGGGGCTCAATACACAGCTGGGGCTTAAACTTAATGCAACGATAAATAGAGGAGATGGAACGGGATATAATTTCTCCTGGCAATTACTTATAACTGGAAAAGTAATACCTTAATGGTTCAATATTAAATATTTGTTAATCAAAAGTGTATTTAGTTACTAGGCAGCCTTAGTCCTTAACTGGACTAAGGCTGTTTACTTGTTATATAAATTAATTGAATTTCGGATGCAACATTTACCAATGCCCTCACGTTAGAAGGGTAAGGCAAGCATGGCAGCGATGCCAATATCGAAGGAGGCTGACAAAGATGAAAAGATGGGTCAAACAAGTAGGTTCCATCATGATTGCAGGCGCACTGCTGACTGGCAGCACGGCTTGGGTCGGGTTGAGCGGAGCAACCGAGGTGCACGCGGCGGAGGCAGCACAGCAAAATCTTCTGACCGTACTTGGTAAAGGCGAGATCTCAGTGAAGCCAGATATCGTTTATCTTTCCATCGGGGCTGAATCATATGCGGAAACCGCAAAATCTGCGCAGAAGAGCAATGCGCAGAAAATGGATAAGATTACGAAGCTGTTGAAAGAAACCTGGAAGATCGACGACAAGGATATCAAAACCGAGCAGTTCTATGTACAGCCTAACTATACGTACTCCGATGAGAATGGACGTAAAGTGAAAAATTACTCTGCCTATCATTCCCTGGAAGTTACGCTTCGTGACCTGAGCAAAGTCGGGGATCTGCTGGATGCAGCATCCGAAGCCGGCGCCAATTCCATTGGCAACGCCCGTTTCTCGGTAGAGAACCGCGATGCGTTCGAGGCTCAAGTGATTGATAAGGCGATGGCGAATGCAGACCTGAAGGCACAAGCGATGGCGAAGGCGTCCAAGCGTCAGCTGGGTATCGTGCTGAACATTGTGGAAGGCTCCGTTGGCGTAGATACCATCTATGGCCTCCAAAAAATGGCGATGGAGGCTCAGTCTACGGCAGCGGACGCGGGCGCAAACACCTCCGTGAAGCCGGGCGAGATCAAAATCACGACACAGCTGTACGTGCAATACCAGCTGAAATAGTTCGCTGTAATCGACGCAGCATGCGAAAAAACCGTTCATTCCGGTCTTTATCGGGCGAACGGTTTTTTCGCATGTCATTTAAAAAAATGAAATACCATTTTCCGGTGCCATATCCGGCCCTTCCCCTGTCGAAATACACAGAAAAGTGTTGTGTATAGAGGGAAAACGAGGTATAGTGAATATGCGAAAAACTGAACTTTGATCTAACGTTTAAAGCCATACCCATGGATATGGCTTTTTTTTCTTAGTAGAGACTTCTAACCGCATCCACCCTTAAGAAACGGATTCTGCCAACCTGAGCACAACAGGCAGTAGGACCGTTTCTTCTTAGTGGAGAACGTTTTTGTGCATACTGGTAATAGGATGTACACATGGAAACGAACAGGTCACATTTTGAAGAAGGGGTTGATGCATGTGATTGAACTTGTCCAGATCGAGAAGCATTTTCAGGGACAAGCGGTCGTGCATCCGCTGTCGCTCTCCATTAAAGAAGGGGAATTCCTGACTTTGCTGGGCCCCAGCGGCTGCGGCAAAACGACGATTCTCCGGATGATAGCAGGATTCGAGCAGCCGACCGAAGGACAGGTATGGCTGGCGGGTCAGAATGTGACGGAAATGCCTGCGAACAAGCGGGATTTGAATTTGGTATTCCAACACTATGCTCTGTTTCCGCATATGACCGTAGAAGACAATATCGCGTTTGGATTGAAAATGAAAAAAATGCCGCGCCAGCTCATCAAGGAGCGCGTGGACGAGGCTGTTGCGATGACGCAGCTGACCGCCTTGCGGGAACGCTTCCCGCACCAGTTGTCCGGCGGACAGCAGCAGCGCGTGGCCATCGCCCGCGCCATCGCCAACAAGCCGAAGGTGCTGCTGCTGGATGAACCGCTCGGCGCGCTGGATTTGCAACTGCGGAAGAACCTGCAGTCCGAGCTCAAGCATTTGCAGCGGACGCTCGGCATAACGTTTGTATACGTAACGCACGACCAAGAGGAGGCCATGATGCTGTCCGACCGGATCGTCATCATGAACCATGGACGGGTGGAGCAAATCGGCACTCCTCGCGAGATCTATGCGAGACCGCAAACGCTGTTTGCCGCCACGTTTGTAGGGGAGAATAACGTCTTCTCCTCGCCTGAGGGGCTTTTTGCCGTACGACCGGAGAAACTCATTCCCCAGCGGGAATCGGGTGCCAAGAAGAGCGGCGTGATTGAGGATGTGCAGTACCTCGGCAGCGTTCATAAGCTTCTGGTCCAATTGGACGATGAGCCGATGAAGGTCACGATTGCCCTCGATATCTCGGATGACCATCCGTGGGAGGTTGGCGAACGGGTTGGGGTGAACTGGAACGCCAAGGATGAGGTGAACATCGGGCCATGAGGAAATCAAGGTTCCTGTTGACTCCGGTGCTGCTGTGGTTATCCCTGTTCCTGATCGTTCCGATGCTGATCGTGGTCGGCATTTCCTTTCTCTCGCGGGATTCGCTCGGGAATGTCGTGTTTTCCTTCAGTCTGGAAGGATACAAGACTTTTTTTGATCCATTATATTTGGGCATCTACTGGGATACCTTGGTACTGTCGCTGCTGACTACGGTGATCTGCTTGTTAGTCAGCTATCCTTTGGCCTATTATATAGCCAACGCTTCCCCGCGTATCCAAACCTGGGGATTGATTCTGATCACGGTTCCGTTCTGGATCAACTTTTTGATCCGAACCTATGCATGGGTTCTGCTGCTCCGGACGCAAGGCGTGGTAAACAGCTTGCTGATGTGGGTTGGATGGATCGACGAGCCGATTCAAATGCTGTATACGTACGGAGCCGTACTGCTTGGGATGGTGTATAACTTCATTCCGTTCATGGTGCTGCCGATTTACGTGGCCTTGGAGCAGATGGACAAACGTCTGCTGGATGCGGCCAGCGATCTTGGCGCTTCTAGATGGAAGGCATTTCGGCATATTACCTTGCCTCAGAGCAAGTCCGGCATCATGACGGGTGCGGTTCTGGTCTACGTATCGACTTCTGGGATGTTTGTCGTCACGGATATTTTGGGCGGCGCCAAGTCCTCCATGATCAGCAATATCATTCAGCAGCAGTTCCTGGGTGCGCGCAACTGGCCCTTTGGAGCGGCGTTATCGGTCATTTTTGTGATTACGTCCCTGGTGCTGATCCTGCTCTTTAACCGGGCGATGCAAGCCCGCCATCAACGCGTAGGGGAGGGGAGATAAGTGAAAAAGAAGAATCACCCGCTGCTCGGGATTCACTCTTTCCTTATGATGGCTTTCATCTATGTACCCATCGTCATGATTATCATCTATTCCTTTAACGATACGCGGCTTAGCGGCAATTGGGAAGGCTTTACGATGGATTGGTATGTGTCGCTATTCCAGAATCGGCACGTGATGGAAGCGCTGATGAACAGTTTGACGGTGGCCGTCATCTCGACGATCGTTTCGACCTTGCTCGGGACCGCAGCGGCGCTCTCGCTCCGGAATATGGGCCGTAAGGGCCGTAGCGGCATGAATGGCCTCCTGTATCTGCCGGTCATCATTCCGGATATTATTATGGGGCTGTCGCTGCTGGTGCTGTTCAGTCAACTGAACATGCCGCTTGGCAAGACAACGGTGATCATCGCCCATATTACGTTTAGCCTGTCGTATGTCTATGTCGTGGTAACCGCCCGACTGTCGGGGATGGGCAAACAGTTGGATGAGGCTGCCCAGGATTTGGGCGCCACGCCTTGGCAAACGTTCCGGCACGTCACGCTGCCGCAGATTGCACCGGGCATTATCTCCGGCGCATTGATTGCTTTCACGCTGTCGCTGGACGATTTTATGGTCAGCTTTTTCGTCGCCGGCCCAAGCTCAACAACATTGCCGATCTATATATACGCTCAGGTGAAGCGCGGCATCTCGCCAGAGATCAACGCGCTGTGCACGCTGCTCATCCTAGTCAGCATCACGCTGATCCTGTTAGCCCAATATATTCTTAACCGCGGCAATGGGCAGAAGAAACACAAAACATTACCGATCTAAGCGATAGAAACGCTTTTTTCGAAATAAAATGAAAACATGCAAGTGGAAAGAGAGGAGATATTGAATTGAAAAAATCAAGATGGACCCGCCTGCTGACGGCAGGCATGGTTGCGGTATTGTCTGTAGGACTGCTGGCCGGTTGCGGCTCGGATAAGGAGACGCTTCATATTTACAGCTGGGCGGATAACTTCGATCCCGAGGTGCTGAAGGACTTTGAGGAGAAGTTCGACGTGAAGGTGACCTACGACAACTACGCTAACAATGAAGACCTGCTGGCTAAGATCAAGGCTGGCGGCAGCGGTTACGACCTCATTCAGCCGTCCGATTATATGGTCAAAACGATGATCGAATCGGAGCTGCTTGAGCCGCTTGACATGAATAATATTCCGAACTTCGTCAATATTACGGATACGTTCAAAGATCCGTCTTATGACCCGGGCAATAAATATTCAATCGTTTACACGTCCGGCGTAACGGGAATTGCATATAACAAGAAGTATGTGAAGGACGAAATCAACAGCTGGGAAAACCTTTGGAATCCGGAATACAAGGGCAAAGTCCTGCTTCTGGACGACAACCGGGAAATGATCGGCATGGCGCTGAAAAAGCAAGGGAAATCCAACAGCAGCACGGATGAGGCGGAAATCACGGCTGCATCCGATGAGCTGAAGACACTGCTGCCGAATGTCCTTGCGTTTGATACGGACAATATTAAGCAGAAGATGATTCAGGAGGAAGGCTGGATTGCCACGGTTTGGTCCGGAGACGCGGCGTTCATCGCGGCGGAGAATCCGGATGTGGCGTACGTGGTGCCTGAAGAAGGAGCGACCATATTCTCGGACAACTACGCGATTCCTAAAGGTGCGAAGAATAAGGAATTGGCCGAGAAATTCATCAACTTCATGATGGAGCCTGAAGTCAGCGCCAAAAACTATGAATTTATCGGATACAGCAATCCGAACACGAAAGCGATGGAATTCCATAGCGAGGAATACCGCGCCAATACGATGATCAACCTGACGGAAGAGGAACTGGGCCGTACCGAGTGGCTCGATAACGTCGGTGACTCGCTCTCCGTCTACGATCGTTTATGGACCGAATTGAAGAGCGGTCGTTAGTATAAGCTTCGGTTCTTCATATTATTGTAATAAGGAAGCCTGTCCCCTAAGGGGATGGGCTCTTTTTTTTGCAGAGTAGAATGAGACATTAGTCCCAAAATGGGAAGAATTGGCCGATTTTCAGGAATTCCACTACAACTTCAGGATCCTTTTCGTTGTTATATATAAGGAGGTTGTACACCGTTTAGCCCCGTTTTTTATAAATGAGGTATCCCTGAAAGGAAGAAGCTGCTTGAGTGATCTGACGAGCATGGGGGTTATTGCTTTGATTGTTGCAGGGATCGCTGCTGTTATATTTCTGAATTTTTTCGGGAAAAGCGCGCTGCATCTGCTGCTGACGAGCATTCACAGTGCACTCGCTGGCATCGGTTTGATTCTTCTTGCTACGTTGTCCAAGGCGGTAAATTACTGCTGCTTGCGGGTTCAGGTGCTCTCTTGTTCGATGTGTTTCTTAGCGCAGCAGCGTTCGTTCGGAAAGAATCATGAGAATGTGTAGGTCCTATGGCATGGAGTCAAAATTGTCATTCAGTTTGTTACCAATACATTGAAAGCTTTCCTTATAATGATTAAGGGTAATAGATTAACAACTAACGGAAACTTAATTTAACAAAGGTGGAATTCTGATATGAATCCTAAATTTCGTGTATGTGCATCATTAATTGCAACTAGTGTCCTGCTTGGCAGTCTTGGTTTGAGCGGACAGGTCATCGATGCAAGCGCCGCTAAAGCACCCGTTTCCGCCAGCCAAAAGACGTCGAAGAATGAAGTTGTATTGAAATGGAACGGCAAAACCTTGTCACAAAAAGGTCTTGTGCTGCATGGGGTAACTTATGTGCCGGCGACCGCTTTGCGGGATGGTCTGGGGATGCCTCTTAAATATGATTCCAAAAACCGCATGTATACACTGGGTAACGGCTATAACAAGCTGAGCGCCGCCGTGTATGCTGCAAACGAAATCGGCATTCTGGTGAACGGTTCGTATGCCGGCGAGCCGGGCGGACAGATCATCAATGGACGTCTGTATCTGCCGTTCAAAACGATCAGCGAATACATGGGCGTTCAGGGACAATGGAATCCTTCCTTGAAAACACTGAGCATGACAAAGAAGAAGCTGAATGACATTAGCATTAAATCGGTTGCGCTCAAGAAGAATATTCAGGGCGTAGACGCTGTTGTGAATTATCCTGTAATCAGCGGACTCGATAATGCGGAGGTCCAAGCCGAAATCAACAAAGTGTTGAAAGAAAATGCGTCCGGCGTCATCACCGGTGCGGAAGGAAACGCCGAGGAATTCCCGCCGTCGGAATCCAGTTTCCCTTACGAATTCAGCGGTGACTTCGTGGTCCATTACAACCAGAACGACATCCTGAGCATTACGGCGTACGATTATTCGTACACCGGCGGTGCCCATGGCATGACTTTCCGTAAAAGCTTCACGTTCTCCTTGAAGGACGGCAAGCAAATGAAGCTGGGCGATTTCATCAACATGCAGGGCAAGAACAAGCAGAAGCTGAACAACCTTGTGCTGAGCAAGATGAAGAAAGAGGGAGGTTATCTCGGCGGTTTTGAGGGAGTGCCTGCCGATGCCGACTTCTACGTGAAGGATAACGCGGCGGTGCTGTACTTCCAGCTTTATGAGTACACCGCCTATGCCTATGGATTTCCTGAGTTTGAGTTGCAGCTGAAACAGTGGAAGTAAGAGTATATGATAAGCGGTTTGTGTAAACTGTAATCATTAAATTTCATACTATAGCTTGTCTAGAAACATGATGCTGTCCTGATGTAACACTGTGCTGGAACGAGTTACGAAAATCCCCTGATCAATTGAGTGTGGAGCATATACTCCTGCCCTATGATCAAGGGGATTTTTTGTGTATCTCAAGAGGCGTGCCCTTTTCCCCCTCCTCTCAAGTTAAGGCAGGCCTTTTAGGAGGGGGATGGCCTTACCGTCTTTATGTTTTATTGAAAAAATCGTACCGAAGTGAGAGTATCCTTGGAGGAGCAACGCGTTCGCCTTTGAAATCGGGAAACAACCTGTTTCAATTCATTCAAGTTTCCCGATTTCAACAGCGACCGGAGAGGATATTCTCACTATTTAGTACTCGAAGTTTTCAATGAATCCAGAGGATAAGAAAGGGCAGGTACCGGATATCGGTGCCTGCCCTTTACTTCATTTCTTTTATAAGCCTTGCGGTGGTGTGTTTTCCAGTACTTGATCGATCAGGCCATACTCTTTGGCTTCGTCAGCCGTCATGAAGTAGTCGCGATCAGTGTCCTTCTCGATGCGCTCCAGCGGTTGGCCGGTGCGTTCGGACAGGATGCGGTTCAGCTTGTCGCGCATTTTCAGAATGCGGCGGGCACGGATTTCAATATCCGTGGCTTGACCTTGTGCGCCGCCGAGCGGCTGGTGAATCATGATCTCGCTGTTAGGGAGACCGTAGCGTTTGCCTTTGGCGCCTGCGTTAAGCAGGAATGCGCCCATGGAAGCAGCCATGCCGACACAGATCGTCGAGACGTCCGGCTTGATGAACTGCATCGTATCGAATATCGCCATACCTGCGGTAATGGAACCGCCAGGGCTGTTGATGTAAAGATGAATATCCTTCTCGGGATCCTCAGCCGACAAGAACAGCATTTGGGCAATGATGGAATTGGCGACCACGTCATTTACGTCGGAGCCGAGGAAGATAATGCGGTCTTTCAGCAATCTGGAATAGATGTCGTACGCCCGCTCACCGCGGTTGCTTTGTTCAACGACCATAGGTATAAAACTCACGTGGAAAACCTCCTCTTAAGTACCTCATATAAATACTGTTACCGTATTACCCACATGATAAACAATTTAAATCAAAAAGTCAAAGAAAGTCAAACTATTGAGTAAAAAAAAGAGCCGTTATGGGCACTTTAGGGTAATCAGTATAGAGAATAAATGTTATAATGGCGCGCCCGCGAGGAATCGAACCTCGATCTCAGGCTCCGGAGGCCTACGTCATATCCATTGGACCACGGGCGCACAAAAATCAGCAACGAAGTTGATTATACCGCATCTATTTCAAAAATACAATAGCGGACAAAACTTTGTTCCTATTATATAGACAAGCCGGTAGTTGGCCATAATGAATAAGAATGCCTGGGGTAGAGAAATATACTTTCGGACACTTGCAACCGGCATGATTATTGGTTAGAATAAGGGTGGGACTTAAAAAGTTTAACTGGGACATTTTACGACCAGGTAGGAGAGCCGAGACGAAGTTTGCAGGAGTGGAATGCATGCGTAACCTATTAGAAATACAAGAGCAACTTCTGCCGGATCTGATGGATACTCTTAAACGAAGGTATACCATCCTTCATCAGATCAAGTTGTCCGGCATTGTTGGCCGAAGAACACTGGCTTCATCGCTATCAATGACCGAGCGTGTTCTCAGAGCAGAGACTGATCTTCTGAAAGCGCAAGGGCTGATCGAGATTGAAACGCTCGGCATGCGGATCAGCGGCACAGGGATATGCTTGCTGGAGGAGTTGGAACCGGTCATGAATGAGTTGTTCGGACTGGTTGAACTGGAAGAGAAGATTCGTCAGGCTTACGGGCTTCGTAAAGTGGTCATTATTCCCGGTGACAGCGAGTCATCTCCGGAAGTCAAACGTGAGCTTGGCCGGGCCGGAGCAAGAACGCTGCTTAACTTTGTCCAGGATGGAGATACGATTGCCGTAACAGGCGGCTCCACGCTCGCCGAAGTGGCAGAGCAGATGTCCTCTTTGCCTGGCGGCGAACCGTTGACGAGCACTTGGTTTGTGCCGGCGCGAGGCGGCCTCGGGGAGAGCATGGAGATTCAAGCGAACACCATTGCTTCCAAAATGGCTAAGCGCGTTGGGGCTGAGTACCGATTGCTTCATGTGCCGGATCTGCTCAGCGAGGATGCTTATCAATCGTTGGTTCAGGATCAGCACATCCAGGAGATCGTGGATGTGATCAGGCGCAGCCGCGTCATTATTCACGGCATCGGAGATGCCATGGAGATGGCCAGACGGCGCAAGCTGGATGAAGGCTCTATCCGGAACTTGCAGGCAGATGGCGCGATCGCGGAATCCTTCGGCTATTATTTCAGCGAAGATGGGGAAGTTGTCCACAAAATGCTTACCCTTGGACTCCGGCTTGAGGATATTATGCGGACGGAGACCATCATCGGCATTGCTGGAGGGCAAGGCAAGGGCAAAGCGATCCATGCGGTGCTGAAATTCGGACACGAGGACATTCTCGTTACGGATGAAGCCGCGGCATTGGAAGTCGAGAAGGAAATTGACGCCGGCATCTGAGTCCGCGGGCGTACAACTGATTTTTCGTTTTTGTTGTCTTGATTGGCTTAACGGCCAATCTTGAATATATAAATTTTACAAATATGGAGGGAACTACTCATGGTTAAAGTAGGTATTAACGGTTTTGGACGTATTGGACGTAACGTATTCCGCGCTGCGCTGAACAACAGCGAAGTTGAAATCGTGGCAATCAACGATTTGACGGACGTAAAAACGCTGGCACACCTTTTGAAATATGACACCACTCATGGCAGACTGAATGCAACTGTTGAAGCTAAAGAAGGCGCACTCGTTGTAAACGGCCGCGAAGTGAAAGTATTCGCTGAGCGTAACCCTGAAGCATTGCCTTGGGCTGAGTACGGCGTTGAAATCGTTGTTGAATCCACTGGTATTTTCACAGCGAAAGACAAAGCTTCCGCTCACTTGAAAGGCGGCGCTAAGAAAGTTATCATCTCCGCTCCAGCTACTGACGAAGATATCACCATCGTTATGGGCGTTAACGAAGACAAATACGATGCTGCTAGCCACACCATCATCTCCAATGCTTCTTGTACGACGAACTGCTTGGCTCCTTTTGCAAAAGTTCTTGACGAGAACTTTGGTATCGTTAAAGGATTGATGACTACAATTCACTCCTACACAAATGACCAGCAAGTGCTTGATCTGCCGCACAAAGACCTGCGTCGTGCTCGTGCAGCTGCTGAAAACATCATTCCTTCCACAACAGGTGCTGCTAAAGCGGTTAGCCTCGTTCTGCCACAATTGAAAGGCAAATTGAACGGTAACTCTATGCGTGTACCTACGAAGAACGTTTCCGTAACGGACCTCGTAGTAGAGCTCTCCAAAAACGTAACCCTTGAAGATGTTAACGGAGCTCTGAAAGCAGCTGCTGAAGGCCCGCTGAAAGGCATCTTGAACTACTCCGAAGAGCCGCTTGTATCCAGCGACTACAATGGCGATCCAGCTTCTTCCACTATCGATTCGCTCTCCACTATGGTAGTTGGCGACAACATGGTGAAAGTTGTTTCTTGGTATGACAACGAGTGGGGCTACTCCAACCGTGTCGTTGACCTCGCTGCTTACATCGCAAGCAAAGGTCTGTAATTGATCTAGCCATTCAACCGAAGAGGAGTTCCGTTCACGGGTCTCCTCTTTGGTTCATGGTTTTTCCTTGTTTTCATGCCAGAGCACTGGGAAGAATAGATAAGAATCCGGGCGCTGGTTAGACGATAGAGAGAGATACGAGAGCAACTGCATGCTGTCGGTGAGGAGAATAGTTTTCTTAGGAGGAACGTGGAGATGAACAAGAAAAGTGTACGTGATGTAGAAGTAAGCGGCAAACGGGTGTTTGTCCGCGTCGATTTCAATGTACCGCTCGAAGATGGTAAAATTACAGACGACACTCGTATTCGCGAGACTTTGCCGACGATTAAGTATCTGGTGGAGCAAGGAGCAAAAGTCATCCTGGCCAGCCACATGGGTCGTCCCAAAGGAGAGGTCGTAGAATCTTTGCGCCTGACTCCGGCAAGTCAGCGTCTGTCGGAACTGCTCGGCAAACCGGTAGCCAAAGCGGATGAAGCGGTAGGAGAAGCCGTTAAAACTCAAGTCGAGAAGCTGCAGAACGGCGATGTGCTCGTGCTTGAAAATGTTCGTTTTTACCCTGGTGAAGAGAAGAATGATCCGGAACTTGCGAAGCAATTCGCTGAGCTGGCCGATCTGTTCGTGAACGACGCGTTTGGTGCTGCTCACCGTGCGCACGCTTCGACAGAGGGGATTGCTCATCATCTTCCGGCCGTATCGGGATTGTTGATGGAGAAAGAGCTGTCCGTTCTCGGCAAAGCCCTTTCGAATCCGGACCGTCCTTTTACCGCCATCATCGGTGGATCGAAGGTTAAGGACAAAATCGACGTGATCGACAACCTGCTTACGCTTGCTGACAATGTCATCATCGGCGGTGGACTTGCTTACACGTTCTTCAAAGCTCAAGGCCATGAAATCGGTCAATCTCTGCTTGATAAAGAGAAGCTTGATGTGGCACTCGGTTTCATCGAGAAGGCCAAAGAGCTGGGCAAAAACTTCTACCTGCCGGAAGATATCGTCGTTACGGACGAATTCAGCGCAGACGCGAATACCAAGGTCGTTGATATCGACGGCATCCCAGCCGATTGGGAAGGCGTTGACATCGGTCCTAAGACTCGCGCCAAGTATGCAGAAGTGATCAAGAACTCCAAACTTGTCGTGTGGAACGGTCCTATGGGCGTATTCGAAATCGCTCCGTTCAGCAACGGTACTCGTGAAGTGGCACAGGCCTGTGCGGAAACGGAAGCTTACACGATTATCGGCGGCGGCGACTCGGCTGCAGCAGCGGAAAAATTCGGCCTTGCCGACAAGATGGATCACATCTCGACAGGCGGCGGCGCATCTCTTGAGTTCATGGAAGGCAAAGCACTTCCTGGTGTTGTGGCACTGAACGATAAATAGAATGAGGAACTACATTGGATAGCAAGTGGATGAAGTTTGGACCCTGGAGAATCTTCGGGGGAATAAAGGAGTGAATCGTGTGAGAACACCTATCATAGCTGGTAACTGGAAAATGTTCAAAACTGTTCCGGAAGCAACTTCATTTATTGAAGATGTGAAAGGCAAAGCGGAAGTAGAAGGCGTGGAAAGCGTGATCTGCGCGCCGTTTACCAATCTTCCTGCATTGGTTGAAGCGGCAAAGGGCACGAACATCAAAATCGGTGCACAAAATCTTCATTTCGAAGACAATGGCGCCTTTACGGGTGAAATCAGCGGCTTGATGCTGAAAGACCTGGGCGTGGACTACGTCATTATTGGACATTCCGAGCGCCGTCAGTATTTTGCTGAAACCGATGAGATCGTGAACAAGAAGGTACATGCGGCATTCCGTCATGGTCTTCTTCCGATCGTATGCGTTGGCGAGAAGCTGGAAGAACGCGAAGCCGGCCAAACCAAAGACGTGTGCAAAGTACAAACGGAAGCAGCGTTCGCAGGTGTTCCTGCTGATCAAGCGGTTCATGTCGTTATTGCTTACGAGCCAATCTGGGCAATCGGAACGGGCAAATCCTCCACGGCAGAGGATGCGAATGAAGTCATCGCCTATATTCGCGAACTCGTTAAAGGCCTGTACGGCGAAACCGTTGCAGACCAAGTTCGCATTCAATACGGCGGCAGCGTGAAGCCTGAAAATGTAGCGGAGTATATGGGACAAAGCGACATCGACGGCGCGCTCGTTGGTGGTGCAAGTCTACAACCGGCTTCCTACATCGCACTCGTTGAGGGGGCGAAGTAAATGTCTGCTCCAAAACCCGTAGCTCTGATCATTATGGACGGTTTCGGGCTTCGCAACACCGAGGTGGGCAATGCGGTCGCTCAAGCGAACAAGCCTAACTACGACCGGTATTTGAAGCAATATCCGAACACCACGTTGACCGCTTGCGGCGAAGCCGTAGGCTTGCCGGAAGGTCAAATGGGGAACTCCGAAGTGGGTCACTTGAACATCGGCGCAGGCCGGATCGTGTATCAGGATTTGACCCGCATCACGAAGTCGATTCGCGAAGGAGAATTCTTCGAGAATGAAACGCTTGTGGAAGCCGTTCGCGCTGCCAAGAACAACAACAAGAAGCTGCATCTGTACGGGCTGGTATCCGACGGTGGCGTTCACAGTCACATTGAGCACATGTTTGCGATGCTGGATCTTTGCAAGAAGGAAGATTTCCATGACGTATACATCCATGGTTTCATGGATGGACGCGACGTGGCACCGGACAGCGGCAGGCAGTTCGTTAAGGATCTGATTGCGAAGATTGAGGAAGTGGGCGTTGGCCAAATCGCTACGCTTTCCGGTCGTTACTACGCAATGGACCGCGACAAGCGTTGGGACCGCGTCGAGAAGGCATACCGTGCGATGGTGTACGGCGAAGGCCCTAAATATACGGATCCGCTGAAAGCCATCACCGAATCCTACGAGAAATCGGTTTATGATGAATTCGTAGAGCCGACCGTCATGGTGAATGGCGCGGGAGAGCCGGTAAGCCTGGTGGAGAGCGGAGATTCCGTCATCTTCCTGAACTATCGCCCTGACCGTGCGATCCAGCTGTCCCAAGTGTTCACGAACAAAGATTTCCGTGGTTTCGATCGCGGACCGAAGTTCCCGCAAAGCTTGCATTTTGTCTGCTTGACGCTGTTCAGCGAGACGGTGGAAGGCTTCGTCGCCTACAAGCCGAAGGATCTGGACAACACGCTGGGCGAAGTGCTGGTTCAGCACAACAAGAAGCAGCTTCGCATTGCGGAAACGGAGAAGTACCCGCACGTGACGTTCTTCTTCAGCGGCGGACGCGATGTTGAGCTTCCAGGCGAAACGCGCGTATTGATCAACTCGCCGAAGGTGGCGACGTACGATCTGAAGCCGGAGATGAGCGCCTATGAGGTGGCGGATGCTTGCGTGAGAGAAATCGAAGCGGATAAGCATGACGCGATCATCTTGAATTTCGCGAACCCGGACATGGTTGGTCACTCCGGTATGCTGGAGCCTACCGTTAAAGCGGTAGAAACCACCGATGAGTGCGTTGGCAAAGTGGTGGATGCCGTTCTTGCCAAAGGCGGCGTGGTTATCATTACGGCTGACCACGGAAATGCGGACATGGTATTCGATGAGAATGGCCGTCCATTCACCGCTCATACCACGAACCCGGTTCCGTTCATCGTAACGGATGAGAACGTATCGCTGCGTGAAGGCGGTATTCTGGCCGACATCGCGCCAACGATTCTTGATCTGATGGGGCTGCCGAAGCCTGACGAGATGACGGGAACCTCCATGATTGCAGCACGTAAATAAGTAGTTCATAATGGAACATAAACATAACATTTCAAAGGAGACTATACACATGACTATTATTTCTGATGTATATGCACGCGAAGTCCTTGACTCCCGCGGCAATCCAACCGTAGAGGTTGAAGTATACCTGGAATCCGGTGCAATCGGTCGCGCTATCGTTCCATCCGGTGCTTCCACTGGCGT
The DNA here is from genome assembly GCF_900109305.1 of Paenibacillus sp. cl141a. Lineage (NCBI taxonomy): Bacteria > Bacillati > Bacillota > Bacilli > Caryophanales > Paenibacillaceae > Paenibacillus > Paenibacillus sp. cl141a. The sequence goes on along the minus strand of NZ_FNZO01000004.1, from coordinate 538,967 downwards.
TCACGAAGCGGTTGAGCTTCGCGACGACGACAAATCCCGTTACCTGGGCAAAGGCGTTCTGAAAGCCGTTGAGAACGTGAACGAAATCATCGCTCCTGAAGTGATCGGCATGGACGCTCTGGACCAGCTCGGCATCGACAAGCTGATGATTGCTTTGGACGGTACGCCAAACAAAGGCAAATTGGGTGCGAACGCCATCTTGGCCGTATCCATGGCTGTAGCTCGCGCTGCTGCTGATGCTTTGGATCTTCCGCTGTATGTATACCTTGGCGGATTCAACGCCAAACAACTTCCAGTACCTATGATGAACATCGTGAACGGTGGCGCTCACGCGGACAACAACGTGGACGTACAAGAATTCATGGTATTGCCTGTTGGCGCACCTAGCTTCAAAGAAGCTCTTCGCATGGGCGCTGAAATCTTCCACAACCTGAAATCCGTTCTGAAGGGCAAAGGCCTGAACACGGCGGTTGGTGACGAAGGCGGCTTCGCTCCTAACTTCACGTCCAACGAAGATGCACTGTCTTCCATCATCGAAGCGATCGAAAAAGCCGGCTACAAGCCAGGCGAAGATGTATTGCTGGGTATGGACGTTGCTTCCACCGAGTTCTTCAAAGACGGCAAGTATGTTCTGGAAGGCGAAGGCAAATCCTTCACGCCGGCAGAATTCGTTGACCTGCTCGCTTCTTGGGTAGACAAATACCCGATCGTAACCATCGAAGACGGATGCTCCGAGGACGATTGGGAAGGTTGGAAATTGCTCACCGAGAAATTGGGCAACAAAATTCAACTCGTGGGTGACGACCTGTTCGTTACGAACACGGAGCGTCTGGAAAAAGGCATCAACGAGGGTATCGGTAACTCCATCCTGATCAAAGTAAACCAAATCGGTACATTGACTGAAACTTTCGATGCGATCGAAATGGCAAAACGCGCAGGATACACGGCTGTCATCTCCCACCGTTCCGGTGAGTCCGAGGACAGCACCATCGCTGATATCGCGGTGGCTACTAACGCGGGTCAAATCAAAACGGGTGCTCCTTCCCGTACCGACCGTGTGGCGAAATACAACCAATTGCTTCGCATCGAAGACCAATTGGGCGAGCTTGCTCAATACAACGGCTTGAAGTCGTTCTACAACCTGAAGCAAAAATAATTGAAATAAGAGAAAGCCCAGCTCCTGCTTTTGAGGGAGCTGGGCTTTTTTGCATTGGTTTTAGGGATGTCGGGGGGAGGGAGAGGCTGCACCTTGGATTGGGAGCTGAGGGGCGGTGCGTATATCGGTTCCGGTCGCTGTTAAAATCGGGAAGCAGGAATGAAATAGGTTTAAGGAAGCCTCCCGATTTTAAAGGCGAACGCGTTGCTCCTCCACCCGATATACGCACCTGAGCAGGGGAGAGGTGTGGAGCCTCTTGGGGGCATCTCGTAGGAGTGCAAAGAAAGCCCAGCTCATGTTAGGTCACATGAGCTGGGCTTTTGGGTGTGGGAGGGGGAGAAAGGGAAGGGCGGCGCACTCTGTTATCGTGCTGTGGGACGGTGCGTATATCGGTTCCGGTCGCTGTTAAAATCGGGAAGCAGGAATGAAATAGGTTTAAGGAAGCCTCCCGATTTTAAAGGCGAACGCGCTGCTCCTCCATCGATATACGCACCTGAGCGGGGAAGAGGTGTGCAGCCTCTTGGGGGCATCTCGTAGGAATGCAAAGAAGAAAGTCTGGCTCATGTTAGGTCACATGAGCCGGGCTTTTGGGTGTGGGAGGAGGAGAGATCGAATGGCTGCACACTCTGTTATCGTGCCGTGGGGCGGTGCGTATATCGTCTCCGGTCGCTGTTAAAATCGGGAAGCTGGAATGGAACAGGCTAAGGAAGCTTCCCGATTTTAAAGGCGAACGCGCTGCTCCTCCACCGATATACGCACCTGAGCAGGGGAGGAGGCGTGCAGCCACTTGTGGAGTATCTCATAGGAGTGCAAAGAAGAGCCCAGCTCTGTGATATCACATGAGCGGGGCTTTTGGGTGTGGGAGAAGGAGAGATCGAGACCGGAATACTCTATTAGATCTACAAGCCTATCTTTTTATAGTACAAGTTTCCTATATTTGCCGTTATAATGATGAAGACAGAAGTTATAGGAAAAATACGAGAAGTAAGGTGGCTTGAATCTATGAAACGATCACTCCAACGATCGAGAAAATGGCTGATTCTGCCTGCGGCTATGCTGATCGCAGCAGTCTTATCGGCCCCCGATGCCCATGCAGCTGACGTTCAGCAGCTGACGGGAGATCGAACGAAGCAGGATATCCTGAATAAATGGCAGCAGTACAAACCCATGGATACAGGCACATCCTACATGGGGCCAGAACGAATTTACATGGAATCGCCAAGCGTCGCCGTACCCTATAAGGCTGGGACGATAAAACCGGAATACATCGAGGACGGCCTTCACGCCGTCAATTTTGTAAGATACCTATCCGGCCTGCCTGATGACGTGACAGCCAACTCTTCGCTTGCAGGGCAGCAGCAGGCGGCAGCGCTTGTAAACGCCCTGCATCAAAAGCTGAGCCATTATCCAACCATGCCGGCCGGCATGGACGATTCGCTGTACGCTTCAGCGAAGGAAGGAGCGAAGACAAGCAACCTTTACGGGGGCAGCCCGACCTTTTATGACAATGTCCTTGGGTATATGGCGGATAGCGGGGCTACGAATATCGATCGCGTCGGACACCGCCGGTGGATCATCAATCCGGAGATGAAACAGACCATGTTCGGTATGGTACATACAGCCAACAACGTTGCCTATGCGTCGATGTACGCGATGGACAAGGGCCGCCCAGCTTCCGAAGTTCAGTATGATTACATCGCCTGGCCGTCTGCAGGATATTTTCCGGAAGAGGTTTTTAAGACAAACGATCCATGGTCGGTGTCGTTGAACCCGCAAAAGTATGACCGGATAAGAACGGACCAGATTCAAGTGAAATTGACCCGTGTCAGGGACGGGAAAGAGTGGAGCTTTGACAAAAGCGACAACGATAAATCGGGCAAATATTTCAATGTACAGACCAGCTATTACGGCGTGCCGTTTGCCGTCATTTTTAGGCCTGACGGCATAGGCGATTTTGCGCCGGACGATGTCTTCACCGTTCAGATCACGGGTCTATATACCGCATCCGGAAGCGCAGCACAGGTTGAGTTCAACACGACGTTTTTCAAAATGATGCCTGGTTTGTTGGCCCGCTACGATATTCAGCTTCAAAAGGGGGAAACCCTTCAAATGGGTCTCACCGACGGGCTGCAAACCAGCGGCAATACGTTCAAAAGCGGAGATAACCGGATCGTGGAGATTGATGCAAACGGCAAGGTCAAAGCGGTAGGCAAGGGATCGACATGGATCTCTGCCAATGATTATCTGGGGTCGAGAAGCCGGGTCTACGTTAACGTGAATGATGGTCCGGCTGATGGCAAAGTAAGTAACTGGGCTCAAGCGGATTACATGAAGGCCAAAGCGAATGGCATTATCGGCTGGCCGTTTGACCGATCTTACCAGCAGCCGATCACCAGAGCGGAGTTTACGGAGATGGCGGTACATATGATCGAGACCATGCTGGGACAGGATCTTTATATGGACGTCATCGACGTTAAGACCCCGTTTAAGGACGTCGATGATTGGACCGTGACGTGGGCAAGCCAAAACGGTATCATCAACGGGACATCGCCGCAATCCTTCTCTCCGCGAGCGACCATCACCAGAGAACAGGCTGCCGCGCTGATCCTTCAGGTGTATGCCAAGACGAATGAATTGAAAGGCAGACCGGCATCAACCGGATCCGCTTCGGTTTCTCGTTTCGCGGACGATAGCAGCATCTCGCCATGGGCGAAGGAACAAGTATACCAAGCGATAGATCTCTCTTTAATGAACGGCATGGCCAAGAATCAGTTCAACCCGAAAGGCGAGCTCACCTTCGAGCAGACCTATGTGCTGCTGTTAAATTGCTTTGAAATGCTGATGGGAAAGTAAGTTTTTTAAATTGGATATCAAACGCAACAAGCATGATCGGGAATGGCTGACCTCATCGTTAGCGGGCGTGATCGTTAACGCGCTTGAGCACGAAATGTGATGATGCAGTAGATGAAGACCAAGCTCTCTTACGGAGAGTTTGGTCTTTTTTGTCTGATAAAATAGAACAAATCTACACATTCACACCGTCTGCCCCGGGCATCGACCGCACATATCCATGCAATTTCAGGCATTGCCGTTCTCAAGCGAACCGGTGCTGATATAATTGAAGAACAAGCAAGCGAAAAGGAGAGTGCGGGAGGGTGCTGAACCGAATACGATCCCTGTTTCCACACAAGCTGAAATACCGTCTGTTTGCCGCGTTCGTTCTGGTCATACTGCTGCCTTTCGGCATTTTGAATTTGTACAACTACCAGCGGATCGAAACCTTGGTTCAGGAGAAAATCAGCCAGCAGAGCCACAGCCAGCTGGAGCAGATGTACCGAACGCTGGAGGATCAGTTGAGCGTAGCCTTCAAAACGCTGATATTTCTGGAGCAGGATTCAACGGTGGCCTCCGTGCTGACCCATCCCGGACAGCGGCAGGGACTCGAGAACAAAAACCTGATGGAGGAAAAGTTCAAAAATTTGAACAACAGCTTCTTCTTGTATAATCCGTCGGTCTACTTCACGATTCTCGATTTTCATGGCAACGCTTACACTTCTTATTCTCCCAGGGAGGCGCTCGATTACAGGAAGCTGCGGGACAACCCTGGCTTTGATAGGGAACAGATGGAGGGCGTGTCGTATCATTGGGTTTCGAGCGATGCGAACTACGTGCTGCGGGATATCTCGACGAGTCCTTACCTGCTATCGCTGTACGCGTACATGGAAACTCCCCGCAACAAGCCGTACGGCATGGCCCGGATCAGCATCGACTACTCCTTCTGGTTTCAATCGGTATTGAAGCAGTCGACGCTGCGCCAGGAATATTATTTGATTACAAGCGATGGCGCGAACGTATCCCAATCGATCTTGAACAGCAGTCTGACCGGCGAGGTGAAAGCCAGGATTGCGGCCGAGCCCAGGCAGAAGTATTTTATCGATAAAGCCTCCAACACCCTGGTGAATTACATTTACGTGGAATCGCTGGATTGGTATATCGTGAACCGGATTCCGCTGACGGTGCTCTTTAACGAGATCGAGGAGCTGAAGCGTCAATATTTCATGACCTTTTTCCTGCTGACCGGCGCTTTTCTCATCATGACCTTCATTATTGCCGCCACGATTACCCGGCCGTTATCCCATTTGCAGAATAAGATGAAGGCCGTTGTCCGCAACAATCTGAAAATCCGGCTGCCGGAGCATAAGTTCCGGGGCGAGATTCTGGAACTGACGCAGACGTTCAATTCCATGCTCAACGACATGGATATGCTGATTCAGCGATTGAAGGCCGAGGAAAGGCAGAAGGAAGCGGTGCATTTTCATATGCTGCTGGCTCAGATGAACCCGCATTTTCTGCTCAACACGCTCAATACGGTCAAGTGGAGTGCCATTCGTCACGGGAATGAGGATATCACGAATATCACCCTGTCTCTGGGCAAGCTGCTGGAGGCGAGCCTGAATACGGAGAAGGATCTGGTGCACCTGAAGGATGAGATCGAGCTGGTGCAGGCCTATGTCCATATTCAGCAGGTGCGTTATAATCACCGTTTTGACGTGACCTTTGCGTATGATGAGGACATCCTCTATGCGCTTGTGCCCAAGCTCTCCCTGCAGCCGCTCGTGGAGAATGCCATCCTGCACGGAATCGGGCCGATGCAGGAGCCGGAGGGTCTCATTGAAATTAAGGTTACCCGGGAGGGGCCGAACCGATTGGCTGTGGAGATCAAGGACAACGGCGTCGGCATGGAGCAGTCCCGGCAGGCGGGCGGAATGCGTAAACGTCCGGGCATCGGTCTCAACAATGTACAAGAGCTGCTGCGGCTGTTATTTAAAGAAGAGGGCAGCATGGAGATTATATCTTCGGAGCGGGGAACGCGGATTCGATTTTCTATCCCGCTGTTAATCTCAACGCCTTATCAGAACGATCACTTGATTTCATCATAACGGGCAGATGATTCGCCTCTGGCCTATGTAGGCTTGAAACCGGATTGAAAGCTGCGAGGAGGAGAGACTTATGTGGAAGGTGCTGCTGGTGGAGGATGAGGTGTTTGTGCGAGAGTCCGTGCGGGAGATCATCGCGTGGGAGGAGCTTGGATTCAAGGTGGCGGGAGAGGCAGGCAACGGCGCCGAGGCGCTGGAGATGATCCGGAGCAATCCGCCCGATCTCGTGCTGACCGATATCGTGATGCCGGAGATGGACGGCGTGGAGCTCCTCCGCAGAACCCGGGAAGAAGGGTATGCCTCGAAGTTCGTAATGCTGACCTGCATGAGTGAATTCGAGTATGTCCGGCAAGCGATGGAATACGGGGCATCCAACTATATCCTGAAGCTGTCGATGAGCGTGAATACGCTGCGGGAAACGCTGCACAAAATGAATGCCGAGCTGTCCAAGAGTAACCCGAGTCCGAACCCAAGCCCGAATCAAAGCCAAGCTGTTTCAATTCCGGTCGCATCCACGGAGACGGTGCCGCCACAGCCGGGGCATCATGCCTTCCCCCAGGAAATTACGTCGCACCCGGAAGTACAGAAAATATTGCAATACATCCATGAGCACTACGAGCAGGACATTACGGTAAAATCGATGTCGGGCTACGTGATGATGGGCGAGAATTACGTCAGCGCGCTCTTCAAGAAAAAGACCGGACGCACCTTGATTCATTATTTGCATCAGGTCCGGGTGGATAAAGCCATCGCGTATTTGCTTCAAACCGACCTCCCTGTTCACGAGATCGGCCTTCGGGTGGGGTTCGTGAACGACAATTATTTTATAAAGATATTCAAGCGGTTGACCGGCTTCACGCCGAGCAAATACAGACAACACAACAAAGACGCTAAATAGAACGATTCTATGCAGGGCATAGGATTCGCCGAAACAGGAATTCCATCGTTTTGTTCCATTATCTGAATGGATATGTAGCTTAAAAGCGGCTCCCGTTCCCTGCTACGATGAGAGGGCATCACACCAATATGATTCTCGGGGAGGTCTCTAATGTGAGAAATAAAAAAGGATGGGCGATGCTTCTCATCGGCGTATTGCTAATGGGTCTTCTTGCAGGCTGCGGCGGCAAAACAGCGTCATCCGCGAATGAGGGACAAGGAACGGACAATTCGAAAGCGCCTTCATCCGGCGATCCGGTCAAACTAACCATGTGGGGCGGCGTACCGCCGGAGGCGGGACCGCAAGAGGTCATCGACGCGTGGAATGCCGAGCATCCCGATATTCAAGTTGAGTATGTCCGCTACGTCAATGACGATGACGGAAACCTGAAGCTCGATACGGCCATGATTACGGGCCAGGATGTCGACCTGTTCGTGAATTACACGCTTTCTCAAACGTCCAAACGGGTGGAGTCCAACCTGGCCTTGGATCTGAGCCAATTCGACGATTACGATATCGACGAGAAAATGGGGCCTGACGCCGAAGGCTGGAAAATCAACGGGAAGTATTACGGGATGCCAACCACGAAAAGCGCCTTCTTCGTCGCGCTGAACAAGGATGCCCTTGATGCGGCCGGCTTGCCCGTTCCGAAGGACTGGACGTGGGATGAACTGCGCGAATATGCCAAGAAGCTTAAAGTCGGCAATAACTACGGATTTATTCAAAATATGGAGCCGTTCGTCGATCCGATTGATTCGGTGTTATCGCAAGAGGGGTACACCAAGGCGGACGGAACTTCGAATCTGGACCACCCGCTGGTCAAAAAATGGCTGGAAACCCTGAACGTCATGATGAAGGAGGACAAGACCACGCCGCCGCTAGGAGAGCAGCTGACTTCCAAAATGCCGGTGGAGCAAGTGTTCCTGAGCGGGGAAGTGCCTATGCTGAATATCGGGGCTTGGCTGCTGCGAAGTTCGAATAACTTTACGGATTTCCCGCGCGACTTCACTATCGCGTTCGCTCAAGTGCCGAGACTAACGGACAGTGCGGACAGCTACGTGACAAGGGGCGGCCTCGGTGATTACATCTCCATTAATGCCAAATCCAAAAAACAAGCAGAAGCTTGGGAATTCCTGAAGTGGTATGCGGACGGAGGCATGGCTCCTATGGCCGCGGGCGGAAGATTGCCGGCTTCGAAGGACGCCGATCAGGATGAGGCGTTAAATAACCTGCTCGGTGATAAGAAAGACACGTATGACCTGGATTCCTTGATGCACGTCATGTTCGAAGACAAAACGCCTACGTACGTTAGGAGCTTGCCGCAAGAGGTGATGGATATGCGGGCTCAGGAGTATGAGAAGTATTTCCTTAACGCCCAATCGCTCGATCAAACGCTGGAGGCCATGGTGAACCGGCACAATACGTTTTTAAAAGAAGGCAAATAAGGGGCTGTCGGCTCCAATAGAAGGGGACTATCGCTTCGGGCGGCGGTCCCCTTTTTGTTCCGCTTCGACACTGCCTATCTCGGCATGATCCGGGCAGGGGGTTGATTGCCGCTTTATTCTCGTCGGCCATAGAACAAATCTACGGAGACGCTGAAATTCACAACCCTGCAATTGCATACTTCTGTAGCATAAATTCGAAGGTTTTGTTCCTTATCCCCGCTTGGTCCCGACTGCTATGCTTGAGATGAAAAAGACCAAGAGGAGTGGGGCTATGTGAAAACATCCTGGATGAAACGGCAACAGTATCTCGGCTATCTGTTTATCGGTCCGAACATGGTTGGCGTGATGCTGTTTTTTATTGTGCCAGCCTTGTATTCGTTCTATCTGATGTTTACGGACTACAAATTTATGAGCTCGGACACGAAGTTCGTCGGTCTGGCCAACATTCAAAAAATGCTGGGTGACGAGGTCTTCTACATTGCGATCAAAAATACGCTGTTCTTTCTGTTATCCGTTCCTATATCGATCGGACTGGCTTTCATCGTCGCCGTGGTTCTGAACCGCTCGGTGTATTTAAAAAAGCTGCTCCGCGCCTTATATTTCATGCCTTACATCACCAGCGGCGTCGCTGTGGCCTTCGTATGGATGCTGCTGTTCCATCCGAATAACGGCCCGATCAACGGAATCCTCAAGTCGTTCGGCATAACCAATCCCCCGGGATGGCTGTCCACCATGGATTCCTCCATGTATGCCATCGACATCATCTGGATCTGGTTCATGCTCGGTTATAACATGATCATCTACCTGGCCGCGCTGCAAGAGGTCTCAACGGAACTGCTGGAGGCCGCCAAAATCGACGGGGCCCGCGCCTGGCAAACGGTTCGCAGCATCCTGTGGCCGCTCGTCAGTCCCACGACCTTCCTGCTGCTTATTACCGGACTCATTATGACCATCAAGCAGTTCGGGATCATTCAAGCCATTACACAAGGGGGCCCGGGCAACAGCACCACCGTGTTATCCCTGTTCATATACCAGAATGCCTTCCGCTACTACGAAATGGGTTATGCATCCGCGATCTCCTGGGCGCTGTTCTTGATCATCATGATCTTCACCGTCATTCAATGGATCGGTCAGAAGCGCTGGGTTCACTATTAAGGAGGAAGGACAATGACCAAAGCCTTATACACCAAAATAATCGTCACGCTCATTATGCTGTTCTTCAGCGTGGTTATGATCGTTCCTTTCCTCTGGATGATCAGCACCTCGTTCAAGATGCCGGCGGAAGTATTCCAGTACCCGATTAAGTGGATTCCCGACCAATTCATGTGGGATCATCATGTGAAAGTGTGGACCGGTGCGAACAGCTTTGGCCACTACTACCTCAACTCGCTTAAAGTCGCCTTGATCAGCACCGTCGGAGCGGTATTGCTGTCCGCTTTAGCCGCTTACGGGTTTGCCCGGATCGAGTTCAAGGGACGGAATGCCATGTTCATAATCTATTTGTCGATGATGATGGTCCCTCCTCAGGTCCTGTTTGTGCCGAAGTTCATCATGTTCGACTGGGTCGGCATTTATAACACGCATTGGGCTCTGATATTGCCGGGCGTATTCACGATATTCGGGGTGTTCATGATGCGGCAGTTCTTCTTCTCCGTACCGCATGAAATTTCGGAAGCTGCCTTTATCGACGGAGCCGGACATTTTCGCATTTTTTCCCGGATCATTCTGCCGATGGCGAAACCCTCGCTGGCCACGCTGGCCATTATCGATTTCTCCTGGCACTGGAACGATTACGAGAACGCCTTGGTATTCTTGATCGATCAAGATCTGTATACCGTTCCGCTGGGGCTGCAAAATTTCATTCTCGAAAATACGGTGGATTATAACGGCATGATGGCGGCGGCGACCGCAGGTATCATTCCGATGATTCTCGTGTTCCTGATCGGTCAGAAATATATCATTCAGGGCGTGGCGAGCTCGGCTGTTAAAGGATAGCCCATAATCCATGTCCACAGATGAGCTGGACGAAAATGAAAGGAGAAAGAGCATGAGAAACGAAACGGAAGTAAGCGACATAACGGTGATTGGCGGCGGTTTGGCAGGGGTCTGCGCGGCGGTGGCGGCCGCGAGGCTCGGACAAAAGGTAGCGCTCGTGCAGAACCGCCCGGTTCTGGGCGGCAACTCCAGCAGCGAGGTGCGCGTATGGGTATGCGGCGCGACGGCTCACGGGATCAACCGCTATGCCCGGGAAACCGGCATTATGGGCGAGATGTTCGTGGAGAACCAGTACCGGAATCCGGACGGCAACCCGTATCTATGGGATTTGATCGTGCTGGAGACCGTGCGGGCCGAGCCGAACATCACCCTGTTCTTGAATACGGACGTGCATGAGGTAGAAGCGGACGGAGATTCTGACGCACGGCAGATCCGATCGGTTACCGGTTGGATGATGGGCTCGGAGCGGCGCATCCGGTTTGAGAGCCCCGTGTTCCTGGATTGCACGGGGGACGGGCTGGTCGGATTCCTGGCAGGAGCGAAATACCGGCTCGGGCGGGAAGCGCGCGATGAATACGGGGAAGCGTGGGCGCCGGAGACGGCGGACGATGTGACACTCGGCAGCACGCTGCTGTTCTACACGAAGGATGCCGGACACCCGGTAAAATTCGTGCCGCCCGTCTTTGCCAAGGATATTACGCAGACGCCGATCCCGATCAAACGGGTCATCCGCAGCGGCGACTCGGGCTGCCATTACTGGTGGATCGAATGGGGCGGCGAGCTCGACACCGTGCATGACAATGAGCGGATCCGCGATGAGCTGTGGTCTGTCATATATGGCATATGGGACTATATCAAAAATTCCGGCAAATTCGATGCCGCCAATATGACGCTGGAGTGGGTCGGCGCCCAGCCGGGCAAGCGGGAATACCGCCGGTTTGTCGGCGACTATGTGCTCACGCAGAACGATATTATGGCCCAAGAGCCGTTCGATGACCGGGTCGCATTCGGCGGCTGGTCGATCGATCTGCATCCGCCACAGGGCATGTACGCCGAAGAGAGCGGCTCGAAGCATATGCATGCGGACGGGAATTACCATATCCCGTTCCGCAGCCTGTATTCGGCGAACGTGGCCAACCTGTTGTTCGCCGGGCGCAACATCAGCGCCACCCACGTGGCCTTCGGCACCACGCGGGTGATGGCGACCTGCGCCGTCCTGGGCGAAGCGGCCGGCACGGCTGCGGCGCTGTGCGTCCAGCAGGGCCTCTCCCCTCGCGAGCTGTCCCGCAGCCGGAGCGGGGAGCTTCAGCAGACGCTGCTGAAGCAGGATGCCTCCGTGCTCGGGGTTGCAAACCGCGATCCGCATGATCTGGCCCGAAGCGCCAAGGTCAGCGCATCGTCCCACCTGTCCAGGATCGCGATCGAGGAGGCGGAGGCGCCTTACCCGCTGGAGCGGGACATCGCCGTGCTGATGCCGGCCGATCCGGGGCTGGCGGGCGAGGTGGCATGGCTGGTGGATGCGGAGCAGGAGACCGACATGACGGTGGAGGTTTGGAGCACGGGACGTCCGGAGAATTACGTGCCGGCCGCGTTAGAATTTCGCACCACCGTCCGGATCATGCCGGGGCAGGGACAGTGGGTCCCCGTCCAGCTGGATTGGCAGCCGGCGGAGCCGCAGAACGCCTTTATCATCGTGCGCAAAAATCCGGATCTGACGCTGTATTTGTCGTCCAAGCCGATGAGCGGGCTGCTTGCCTTCGAACGGGGGACGCCAGCCCGCGTCTCCAAAGAGCTGGAAGACCATGATGACAGCCAGCCGGTGGTGGAGTGGAGCATGAAGGGGCTGGTCCGCAAGCTGTTCTGCCTGCGGTCGGCGATCGGTTCAAGGGCGTATCAACCGGAGCATGTCATTGATGGATACAAGCGTCCTTACGGCGGTCCGCATATGTGGGTATCGGAGGGAATCGCAGACGGGGAGACGCCTTGGTTGAAGCTGGAGTGGAAGGGAGTGCAGTCGATCCGCGAGATTCACCTGATCTTCAACGATGATGTCAACGAGGATCTGATCAATCTGCATCATCATCGTACGCCGTTCGACATCATCCCTGAGCTGGTCCGTGCCTACAGACTAGAGGCGCTGGATTCGGAAGGGAAGTGGGTCACCCTTGCCTCGGAGGCGTTGAACCGCCGCCGGAGAACCGTGCACCGTTTGGAGGAGCCCGTTCCTTGCACGGCGCTTCGATTGGTAGTGGAGCGCACGAACGGCTCTGACTATGCCGAGGTTATCGAAGTGAGGGCTTACGGTTAGTTTTTCAAAGCTAACAGCTGCTTGTGCGTTTTCAACAGGTGCCAGCCTGGACAGGATTTGATGAGCAGCAAGCTTATATCTGCTAAGCCGTTAGTCGATACAAACGAAGCAAAGGCAGCCGCACATCCGGCTGCCTTGTTCAGTTGGGAATGTCGGCGGAAGATCGTCAATTCTGCTGCAGCATCTCCAAAAATGCCCCTGCTGCCAGCGATGGCGACTGGTGCTTCCGAACGGCGACACCGATATATCGATCCGGTAACGGAGTATCTGTTCGAAGCTCCAGCAAGGAACCGTCCGAGATGCGGGGCGAGACAAAGGCCCGCGGCAAGAAGGCTGTTCCATAACCGCGCTCGGCAAATTCCGCTAACATGTCCAGGCTGTTCAACTCGAAGTCGGCTTCCACTTCCACCCCTTGCGATCGGAACCACCCTTCGATGAAGGATCGCGTCGAGCTGCCAGGGGATAGCAACAAGAGGGGAAGCTCCGTCAATTCTTCCGTCCGTAGAGGCCTGCGAGCCCAATCTGCGAAGGCCGTTCCAACCACGGCGCAATAAGGTGAAGTACGGGAGTCGATGATATGGATTTCCTCGTCCGATACGGGAAGGTGAACAAAGCCGAGATCCAACGAGCCTTTCTTTAAGCGCTCCACGATGCTGCTGGTTCGCTCCTGTGACAGCTGAATGCGGATGTCGGGATAGCGGGCATGGAATCGGTCGAGCAAGGAGAGGAGAAAGTCCTTAACGATAGCCCCGTTCGCGCCGATCCTCAGTCTGCCTTCGCCGAACTGCTTCAGCTTCTTCAAGCGGCGCTCGGCTGAACCGAGTTCATCAAAGGCTTGCCGTACATGCTGATACAAGGCTTGGCCTTCTTGCGTCAGGCGGACGCCCTTGGATAACCGGTCGAACAGGCCCACGCCGAGCGCTTCTTCCAGCTGTTTGATGGCATAACTCACAGAAGGCTGCGTCATATGGAGGTTTTGTGCGGCTTTCGTCAAATTGGACGTCTCGGCGGCATGCAGAAACACCCGGTACCATTCGGTGTTGGCGATCATTTGTCATCAATCCTCTCTATGGCATCTCTACGATATTACGATTTCATTTATTTCAACTATACCTTTAAACTAAATGAAAAGGAATCGAAAGTATTCGGGAGGTAGGGACATGGCAGGAAGCACGTTTGGAGAACGATTGAAAATGACTACGTTCGGGGAATCGCACGGAGAAGCCGTCGGCGTCATTTTGGAGGGCGTCACGCCTGGCGTCGAGCTGGATGAGGCCTACATCCAGATTCAGATGGATCGCAGAAGGCCGGGGCAATCCTCCGTTACGACTCCCCGCAAGGAATACGATAAGATCCGCATTGTATCCGGGCTATTCGAGGGGCGAACCACGGGCACGCCACTGTGCATCATGCTGAACAACACCGACATGCGCCCGTCGGCATACGACACCATCAAATCGGCCTACCGGCCCGGGCACGCGGATTTCACTTATGAGAAAAAATACGGGATACGCGACTATCGAGGAAGCGGAAGAGCTTCGGGAAGGGAGACGGCTGCGCGAGTGGCAGCCGGTGCCGTGGCGCGCAAGCTTCTGGAACGCCGGGGCGTCTCGATCCTGGCCTATACGACGGAGATCGGCGGCATCCGATGCGAGCAATTCGACGTCGATGCCATCGAACGCAATGCTGTTCGGGCTTGTGATCCTGAAGCGGCCGTTCGCATGATCGAAAGGATAGAACGACTGGCCGAAGAGGGCGACAGCTGCGGGGGAATCGTCGAATGCCGTATCAGCGGAATCGCTGCGGGATTGGGAGAACCCGTATTCGACAAGCTTGACGCTGAGCTGGCAAAGGCGATGTTGTCCGTGGGAGCGATTAAGGGCATTGAATTCGGGACGGGCTTCCAAGCCGCCTCCATGCGGGGAAGTGAACATAACGACCAGATGGACGCGGAGGGGTTTCGGACGAACCATGCCGGCGGGATCATCGGCGGGATCAGCACCGGGGCGGACATCGTGTTCCGAGTCGTCGTCAAGCCGACATCCTCCATATCGATTCCCCAACGGACAGTCGATGTGGAGGGGAACGAACGGGAGATAACGACGATCGGCAGGCACGATCCATGCATCTGCCCTCGTGTCGTACCCGTAATCGAAGCGATGGCTTGCATGGTCATCGAGGATCATTACAAGCGGCAAGCCGCTTTGCATGACGAATAGCAATGAACAGCATACGGCAAAAAAACCGGAAGCAGTCTGCTTCCGGTTTTGTATTTGAAGATCTAATGCGGCTCTCAGGTCCCAAGGGGGCTGGGGAGCTGAAATCGCATTAAACCAGGGTTTGCAAGGATTCCGGCGTGAATGGGGCAAGCTCGTCGAAACGCCCGTCTCGAACCTTGGCCGCCCATTGCGGATCCGCCAGCAGAGCACGGCCGACGGCAACCAGGTCAAATTCATGTTCCTCAAGACGACTCAGCAGCTCTTCGAGGTCTCTTTGGCCGGCACCTTTACCTTGGGTGAAGAGGCTGGTGAATACTTCATCGAGACCGACGGAACCGACGGTGATGACCGTTTTTCCAGTCAGCTTCTTGGCCCATCCGGCAAAGTTCAGGTCAGAGCCTTCAAATTCAGGCTCCCAGAAGCGGCGGGTCGAGCAGTGGAATATGTCGACGCCAGCGTCTGACAGCGCGGTTAACAACTGCCCCAGCTTTTCAGGCGTATCTGCCAGCTTGGCTTCATATTGGGTCGTCTTCCATTGGGATAGACGGATGGCAACAGGGAAGTCAGGACCCACCGCTTGACGGACTGCCTTTACGACTTCGATCGCAAAGCGGGCACGCTTCAGCATGTCGCCCCCGTATTCATCGGTACGCCGGTTCGTTCTTTCCCAGAGGAATTGGTCGATCAGGTAACCGTGGGCACCATGGATTTCTACCCCGTCAAAGCCAAGTCGTTTGGCATTCGCGGCTGCATCGGCATAAGCTTGAATCACCTGCTCGATTTCATCCTTGGTCATGGGTTTCGTGACGACGTTGCCGTCCAGGTCAAGTCCGGATGGCCCGATCGGAAGTGCTTCCGGGTTAGGCTCGGCACCTAGCGGTCTTGTCATGCCGATGTGCCAAATTTGCGGCATGATCTTACCGCCGGCTTCATGGACCTGACGGACCACCTCGGCCCAGCCGTTCAATGCGGCCTCTCCATGGAAATTAGGTATATTAGGGTTATCGGTAGCCGCCGGGTGGTTAATCAGCGTTCCTTCGGTAATGATCAATCCGACGCCGTTCTCCGCACGCCGGCGGTAGTAAGCGGCCACATCCGGGCCCGGAACGCCATTCGGGGAGAAGCCTCGGGTCATGGGAGCCATCACCACGCGGGAAGGCAGGGTAAGGTTACCGATGGTATAGGGCTCGAATAGGGATGCGGTGGATCGGATACTTTGATTTTGGTTGCTCATGTATGGAATCCTCCAATATGTTTAATATGCTTTTCTGTATTTTCATAAAAATAGATATATATGATAAAAAGAAAGAGCTTTTAAGCTTAATCTTCAGGTTGATTTGCTTTTTAAGCCTAAAGCTCTTCCTTGAGTTGTTCGATAAAACGCTTAATGCCCTCCTCATTACGTCTGTAATATGTCCACTGGCCCGCTCGATGGGATTCCAGTAGACCAGCCTTTTGCAATTTTACGAGGTAGCCAGAAACGACCGACTGAGCGAGTCCTGTTTTTTCTGAAATGGAGCCCACGCAGATACCGCCATGAAAATCACATTTGGAAGGCATGTGCTCCTGCGGATCAAAATGTTCTTCCGGGTGCTTCAGCCACTCCAGGATTTTGAACCGGGACTCGTTTGATAGTGCTTTGATGGTTTGTAAGGTATCCATAAACTCATTATATCTATTTTTATAGAAATGTAAATATGCTTTTTATGAATGTTCTGCCTTCGGTAAGGTTTGACGTATTGGAGCAAAAATAAACGTGATGGATCCCTGAACCTTTTTGCGGCTTGGGGATCCATCCTAAGTAGGTACCTTATGTATTCACTCTTTTTTTATTCTTTGAAGGCCAGACCCTTCTCGGCCAAAGCGGCGCGCAATACTCCGATCGCCTTTGGACCAACTCCGTGAAGCGCAAGCAGCTCTTTCTCCGTCGCCCGGGTAAGATCGGCAAGCCGATGATAGCCGGCAACGATCAGGGCTCGCCGTGCCGGATTGCCGGCTTTAACGGGAAAGTCGCTCTCGGCCGCAGCTGCAGGGGGGTTGTCACGCATGGAAATCCCTCACTTTTTCGGTTATTTGTCAAAAGAGCCATGGACTTCCGCGGATGAGTCGATGGCTGAGATTAAGCGTGCATAAAACAATCAGTAAGATTATGTTACAGAACGACTTGGCTGTAAAGAGTTAATCCGGTCTTCATTGCGAAAAGTAAACGATTCATGAAGGGTTCAGATAATCTTCATAAATCTATTGACATTATCAATGAGAATGATTATCATTGTGCTGAGTATTGATAATGATAATTGTTCTCAATAATTATTATTAATAAACAATATCTACAATACATAGAGGGTATAGGGGGAGAAATTCAATGCGGAGTATGAAGGGTCTGGTATTTATTGTATTGATATTTGCCGTGGTTTTAGCCGGCTGCGGCGGGGGTGCGGCATCCAATGAAGGAAGCGGCTCCACGGCAGCGCAGAATTCGGATCAGGGGGCCGCACAGGGCGGGGATAAAACCGAGGCCGCGCCGGAGACCCGAACCATCAAGCACGCGATGGGCGAAACGAAAATTACGGGTGTTCCGAAGCGCGTGGTGGCGCTGGAATGGCTTTATGCAGAAGATGTTCTTGCGCTGGGCGTTCAGCCTGTCGGCATTGCAGACATCGAAGGGATGAAACAGTGGGTGAACATTCCGGTGGAGATCGGTTCGGACGTAACCGATGTCGGCACTCGCCAAGAGCCGAATCTGGAGCTTATCGCTTCGTTGAAGCCGGACCTGATCATCGGTTTGAAATCCAATCTTGAAGCCGGTTTTGAAACGTACAACAGCATCGCGCCAACATTGGTGTTTGATCCTTATCCGGCTGAGGGACAAGGGGATCAGTATGAAGAAATGATCAATACCTTTAATACGATTGCTGACGTGCTTGATAAAAAAGATGAAGCCGCAAAAGTGCTTGGCGATTTGGATCAAACCTATGCCGATGCCAAATCCAAGCTTGAAGCTGCGGGCATGACGGAAAAACCGTTTGCGCTGGCGATGGGGTACAGCAACCAGAATGCGGCGGTATTCCGAATATCGACGGATAATTCCCTGGCCGTAAAAATTCTTGAGCACATCGGGCTGACCAACGCCCATAAGCCGGGTCAATTTGAGGTCTACGGATTCACCACTGCGGACGTCGAGGCGCTGCCGGCTCTTCAGGACGCGAATTTCCTGCACATTATCCAGGACAGTGACAACGTCATCGAGAATCAATTGAAGGACAATCCGGTTTGGAAAGGCCTGAACTTTGTTAAAGAAGACCGCGTGTATGCACTTGGCGGTGACATGTGGCCTTACGGCGGCCCGTTGTCTGCCCAGACCATGGCTCAAAAGACAGCTGACCTGCTCACGCAATGAGTTTCGGCGAGAAACCAGCTCAAGGCTCCACGCCGGTGAGCATCCATCCGGCCCCGCCTGTTGCCTCAGGTAGGGGCTGGAAGCCGTTATGGATGCTGGCTGGAGGCCTTGCGGCACTGCTATTTCTTACGTTTATCAGCTTAACACAAGGGCTTGCGGATATATCGGTCAAAACGGTTGTGCAGGCGCTGGTGTCTCCGCAGGATATTGCAGATCACCACCTGATCCGCAGCGTGCGCCTTCCGCGAACGGTCATGGGCCTGCTGGCGGGCGCGGCCTTGGCGGTGTCCGGCGTGCTCATGCAAACCGTAACGCGCAATCCGCTTGCCTCGGAAACGACGCTTGGCGTGAATGCGGGCGCTTATTTGGCTGTCGTGGCCGGGATGATCTTCTGGCCGGGATTGCTGCACCAATATGCCCTTCCACTGGCAGTGGCAGGCGGAACGCTGGCGGCAGTAGCCGTCTATGCGCTGGCTGGCAGGACGCACGGCTCTCCCTTGCGGATTGCATTGTCCGGCATGATCGTAACCCTGGTCCTATCGTCCGTCACGAGCGCACTGCTGCTGTTGAATCAGCAGACAACACAGGGCATTTTACTATGGGGTTCGGGCTCGCTGATCCAGAACGATTGGGATGGCGTAGCTTTTTCATGGCCGTGGATCATCGGCGGGTTAGTCGTGTTATGCATGGCGGTACGCCAATGGGACATCCTCACGCTCAATGAGGAATCGGCCCGCTCCCTCGGCCAAAAAGTCGGCACCACCCGCTTGCTTGCCATGGGGGCAGCTATCGTGCTGGCCTGCGTGACCGTAAGCGTAGTCGGTCCGATCGGCTTTATCGGGTTAATTGCTCCCCATTTGGTCCGCTTGTCCGGCGTAGTCCGGCATGCAGGATTAATTCCGCTGGCCGCGTTATGGGGCTCTGCTCTGCTTGTCGGGGCCGACACGGTGGCCAGGATGTTCGTGAACGCCTACGGGGAGCTTCCGGTCGGAGCCATTACGGCCATGATCGGTGCCCCTTGCCTGATCTGGCTTGCGCTTCGGGTATCCCGCTCGTTGATCGGGGGACGCGGAGCCTCGGGGGGATCGATGATGGCGGGCACAAGCCTGCGCCGGATTCCGTATCCGGCCCTGGTTGCACTGTTCAGCGTGCTGCTGGTGCTCGTCTGGGTGTTCAGTCTGGTGAGCGGCAGCTTGCGCATCCCCTATACGGAAGTGGTGGCCGTGCTTACCGGAGGCGGCGAGGAGATGTATCGCCAAATTCTGCTGGACTTCCGCCTGCCAAGGCTGCTCACGGCCGGCTTGTCCGGCATAGCGCTGGCCGTCAGCGGCAGCCTGCTGCAGAATGCGGTCCGCAACCCGCTGGGCGATCCCCAGGTGATCGGGGTAACCAGCGGGGCCGGAGCCGGGGCGCTGCTCCTGATGGTAGGCTTCCCGCAATTGTCGGCCGGCTGGGTACCGGTGGGCGCGGTGATCGGGGGAATGGCTGCCGCTGCGTTGGTATACGCGGTGTCCTGGAAGAGAGGGCTTCACCCGACAATTCTTACGCTGGTCGGCATTGCCGTCGCCGCGCTGGGTTCCGCCATCATCAATTTGATGATTGTCCATGCGAAGGTCGACGTTGCGCCCGCTTTATCCTGGATGGCGGGAAGCACCTATAACCGGGGCTGGACGGAGGTGCAACGGATTGTTCCGGCGATCCTCATCCTGCTGCCTTTGGCGGCATGGCTCGGACGGAAGGTGGATCTGCTGACGTTTAACGAAGAAAGCTCCACCGGACTTGGACTGAATGTGCGGAATACCCGGATGTATGTCGCGATCATTGCGGTGCTGCTGGCTTCTATCGCTGCCGCGAACGTCGGCTCGGTCGGTTTTATCGGGCTGCTTGCGCCACACGCCGCCAGAATGCTGGTCGGTGCCCGTCACCGGCAATCGATGGTGATTGCGGCGCTGCTCGGCGGAATTCTGCTGGCTGGGGCAGACTGGATCGGCAGGGTGGTCATCATACCGAAGGAGCTGCCTTCGGGTATCGTTACCGCGCTCCTGGGAGCACCGTATCTGTTATATTTAATGGGGAAATCCAATAAACTGAAGAAGAAATAAACCGTTAGGATTATAATAGCGTAAGAGGCTATTCCATCGTCGCCAAGGGGTGACATGGAATAGCCTTTTTGCGTTCTATCGCCCCTGTACTGCTGGGGACGGCCAAGTTGACGATCATTCCGTTCGTCGTGGCGTATGAGGATCAGGCTTCCGTGTACCGCACAAAAGACAGGATGATATCCTGCGGATGATCACCGAAGCCCGAACCGTAAAGATTCAGTCCGTTTGGATATTCCGCGTCTTTTTTTACCTCAAAGCGGACGCGGATCGGCCGGTTAAAGGCAAGGTCCAGCGAATCGATGGTCGTGGCACTGGACGCATGGCCGTCGACCTGGCTGCCTTGTTTCGTCACGCGCCATTCCGTCAGCATGCCGTACTCGCTGCCGCTCCTCCATTTATCCGGGGTAAGCTTCCCTTTGCGGTCGCCAAAATCACCGGGGCTTCTCCAGGTGCCTACAGGTAGGCCGTTGATGCTGACGGTGATGTCGGACGGCCATTCCTGCTGGAAGGAAGGGGCCTCGGAGCTCAGCTCCGCGCGGATGCGCAGCTCATCGAGGGCAGCACCGGGCGGCATGGGGTTCGCAAAATAATATTCGATGTATCCCGCCCCCGAGAACCAGAGGAGCGCAGCCTCCGTTCGTTCCGGCATGTAAAAGGCGCGCGGATCGTCAGGCGATCCGATCAGCGAGCCGTCCCGGGCCGCCATGCCGCACGTAGGCTCGATGCAGCAGTGGGAAAACATGCCGATCGGCATGTGGATTTCTTCCGTGCGCTGCAGCCCTTCTCCCGGCTTCGAGGGCAGCTCGAGAAGAATGGAGCGGCAGGTGACGGCGCAGATTTTTTCCCGATTCGCACCTTGCGAAGAGACGATCAGCTCCGCTTGCTCCAGCATTTGGACATTAATGGACACCGTAGGCTGGGCAATCCCCAGCGCCTCCGCCAACTGACCGACGCTCATCGGTTTATCGCCGAGCGCTTCAAGGATGCGGACCCGGACATCGCTGGATAAGGCTTTGGCGACTTCCACGATCCGGGATGCCGGATAACGGTTGGTTTCCAGCTTCGATTCGTTCATAATTCCCTTCCTTTTCTGAAGCATTGTAGTGACTCCAAGTGTACAATAAATTTATTATATTGTAAAAGTATAATGTACATTGCAATAATTATATATAGATGCTAGAATAGGGGCAAATTCAGAACAAGGAAAGGTTGTGTTCGCTTCATGAAGATTCCTGTGGCAGCGCCCATCCGTACGGAAATTCCACGTCCCGAGTATCCGAGACCGGATTTTGAACGAAAAGACTGGCTGAATTTGAACGGGCCGTGGTCGTTTACGCTCGAGACCGGCGGCGCTTTGGAGCAAGGCGGCGCGGGCTCGAAACAGTTGCAAGGGGGAGACGCAGGGCTTTTTGATTCGGAGATCACGGTGCCGTTCTCGTGGGTCAGTCCCTTATCCGGCATCGCACGGGACGAGAAGGGAGTCGGCTGGTATCGCCGGTCCGTGAAATGGGAGCCGGCCGAGAAACCATCGCGGATCTTCCTGCGATTCGGCGCCGTGGATTATTTGTGCGACGTATGGGTCAACGGCAAGCATGTCGGCTCGCATCAAGGCGGATACGGAACCTTCGAGTTTGAGGTGACAACCGTTTGGAATACGGAACAAGACAATATTCTCGTGGTTCGTGCCGAGGATTACGACCATAACTACCAAGCCCGCGGGAAACAGGGGTACGGCGAGATCAGAGGGATTTGGCAGCCGGTTTGGCTGGAGGCCCGGCCGAATACCTACTTGGAGCAAGCAACCTTTACGACTTCCATGGACGGCCGCGTCGAGTTGAAATCCAAAATCCAGGCGCAGGAAGCAGGCGCCGTGACACTCGGACTCTCGTTCGCTGGAGGCTCGATCACCCATCAGGCGGAGTGGGAGCTGCAAGAAGGCGCGAATGAAATAACAACGGTTTTCCAGGTCGATGACCCGAAACTGTGGAGTCCCGAAACCCCGTATTTATACGAAGGGGAGCTGCGCTTGGCGGGTTCCGCCGGCGAGGATGTCGTTCATACTTATTTTGGAATACGCGAGATCGGGACGGCGAGGTTCAACGGCCGGGATTACCGCTGGATTACGTTGAACGGGAAGCCGGTATATTTAAACGGAACGCTGGACCAGTCTTACCATCAGACGGGATTCTTCACTTACCCGACGGATACGGAGATGCGGGACGAGATTTACCTGATGAAACGGCTCGGGCTGAACTTCGTGCGGATTCATATTAAGCCGGAGGAGCCCCGTAAGCTGTATTGGGCGGATAAACTCGGGATTCTGGTGATGGAGGATATGCCGTGCTTCTGGGGCAACCCGGACGAGACGGCGCGTTCCGCCTATGAGCGCGAGGCGCTGGAAGTGATTGAACGGGACCGGAATCATCCGTCGATTTTTTCGTGGGTTATGTTCAACGAAACTTGGGGGCTTCGCACGGATAGCGAGGCTGCCGGCCTGACAGGCGGCGAAGGACAGCAACATTATTATCTCCCGGAGACGCAGGAGTGGGTGCGGGAGAAGTACCGCTGGGCCAAGAGTGTTGACCCTACCCGAATCGTGGAGGACAATTCGCCATGCAATTATGATCATGTGGAGACAGATATCAACACCTGGCATTTTTATATCAACGGTTATGAACCGCTGCGGAATCATATCGAGGAAATTGTACGGAAGACGTATCCGGGATCGGAGCATAACTACATCGGCGGCAACCAGCAAGGCGATGCTCCGCTCATGAACAGCGAATGCGGAAATGTGTGGGGAATCGAAGGGGGAGCCGGGGACAGCGATCTCGCGTGGCACTATCGTTACATGCTGAACGAATTCCGCCGCCATGATAAGCTGTGCGGCTTCGTGTTCACGGAATTCCGCGACGTCACGAACGAGTTCAACGGCTATTATCGGCTGGATGGGACGGACAAAAAATTCGGGTACGAGGATTTTGTGCCGGGCATGACAATCGCCGATCTGCACACGCCGGACTTTATCGTGATCGACGCACCGCCTTGCCAGACGCTGGACCAAGGGGCTGAGAAGACCATACCGCTGCTGCGTTCCAGTTATTCGGATCAATATCACGGGCAGAAGCTGACCGTAGCCTGGGAGTTATCCTATGACCGGCTTGGCACGAAGGTCGTGGCGGATCAAGGAAGTCTGGAAGTAGCCTGGGACGGCTACGGCGTGGCGCCGCTGACCGAACTGCAGCTTCGCATGCCGGAGGCCGATGCGGTCGCGATCCTCGGTGTTCGTCTCTTGAATGCAGCGAACGGTGTGGTAACGCGCAACTTTACGACGTTTGATGTGCGTGGCGGAGAGGCACAGGGGAACGACGGAGTGGAAGGCAGAATCGTAAGCATCCCGGTTAACACGTTCCGTGAGCAAAGCTTTGCCTACATGTGGGAGGCGCTTCTGGGCTCCAAAGTAAACGGCGGCGGTGAAGGGCGGCTCGTCTATGACGTGCAGCTGCCGGACCATGAGGAACAGCCGCTGATCCGCGATATCGACATTGTTTTCGAGGCAGGCGCGAAGCGCTTATTGGCCAGAAATATCGAGGGCGCGCGGCAACGTGCTCACGGAATCGACTTTATGCACGGGGCGTCGGCGGACGTGGAATATAATCGAAGCACCTATTATATGACGGATGAAGAGCTGCATGAATCTCGTGTATCGGTGTGGGTGGACGATGTCAAAATCGGCGAGGCCGTGCTCGCGGATGACCCTGCCGACAGCCGGGGCGTGCTGTCGTGGCACTATCAGCCGGTTCATAACCTTCTGGAAGAGGCCGGTTCGTACGGCTATCTGTGCCAGGCGCAGGTGCCGGGCAGACTCGCGGCAGAGCTGGACCGCAAGCGGAGCTTCCGTCTGGAGCTGCGCACCGAGGAGGGCGGCATCAGTTTGTATGGTCGGAATGCAGGCCGTTATCCGATCGATTTGCTGGTGCGGTGCCGGTGATATAAGAAAGGTTGATGAAGGGCAGCCTTGAATTTAGTGGTGAGGAATGTGGGAGGCGATCATTGGCGACCGGCCCATGGACCGACCTAGGGAACAGCAAAGGAGCATCGTTGTAGCGTAAGCTACAACGATGCTCCTCTTTTAGTTAACTCCTACTTACGGAGTCGGCTGCCAGGTTTCAGACGGCGTAAACCCGTCAGCAACATGGTCCTGGTCGAACTCCAGGATGGTGACGTATTGACCGATGATGTTGTGATTTTCATCGTATAGACTCAGGTACACGACTTTATCGTTGACTATTTTTTCATTATCATAGTCGGATTGGTGGTAGTACCCCCCGGTGAGCTGTACCTCTCCCGAACCGGATGGAATCGGGCGCAAGCTGCTCATTTGGTAAGCTTGGTACCCGTACGGCTGCAAATTGCCCTTCAATTCGTCTACGCTCAATCCCGAAGGGAGCGAGGAGGTCGGCATGTACATCTCATACGACCCTTCCACGAAGAATTTGGCTGTCGGAAACTCGGCGCGAAGCTTGGACATGTCCGCATAGACGAGATAACCGTACTTAAACGGCGTGGTGAAGTTTCCTCCGCTCAAGAAGAAATCGATCAATTCCTGCTTGGTAACGGCAGAAGCCCGCAATCCGATGTCGTTGGTCAGCACCGGCGCCGTCGTGAAATCGTATTGATAATCGCCGGAGTCTACAACCGCACCGTCGCGAAGAATCTCTACCCTCCAGGTACCTGCGGTATCCTTGGTAAATTTGCCGTCCGGCAGGTTACAGCTGGTATATTGGCAGGTCAGGAACGGCGTGGAAGCGTTCGGCTCATATAAGAGAACCGTGTACAGTTCCCCCAGCTTGATTCCGCCTACATTGCCTTTAATGAGGTTGTAGTACATCTTTTCCCCTACCAGCACTCCGTTGTTGCTGTGCGTCCCCTTGTGGGAACCGATCTTTAGGCCCTCTTGGATCGTTCTTGGGTATTGAATGAAAATTTCGTAGACCTTCTTGCCGATTCCGTCTCCGCTCGTGACGGTCAAGCGAACCCGTACATCCTTCATGCCTTTGATCTCCAGGTTGAATGCAGGATTCTCGTCGGTGATCGTCCCGGAAGCCAAGGTATTCGCTCCATCCTCCCAGACGGTATAGTCTACCTTGTTGTAAGTCGCTTTCGTGACAGATACCGTAGCCTGTACGGGTTGCGTCATACTGCGGTCCGTCACGATGCTGTATTCGAACGTGTCCGGACTAAAGCCGGTGACTCCCGTAGTGTACTCGTTCGCATCCAACTGGTTCATGGTGAAGCCGGATACGGTGAGATCCACCAGACGGGCGTCTCTGCACTGGTCTGCCGTTCCTGTGCAAGGAACGGGTTCTCCGCCGTTTCCGCCACCGTTGCCTGGTCCCGGGTTGCTCCCATTATTGCCGCCGTCGTTTCCGCCGGAGCCGCCATCCACCACACCGCCGCCGTTGTTGCTGTTGTTGTTGCCGCTGCCTGCCGTGCTGCCGCTTGCGGGCGGTGCCGATATCGTGTTTGCCGCATCGCCGGCAACCGCGCCAGGGCGCTTCTGGAATGTAGAGCCGGCGGCATCCGCGTTAACCGTTGCATTGGCGATGGTGCCTTGACCAAGCAGTTTGGCAACAGCGTTCAGAACGAGATCCATGACCGAAGCATTGGCATTGACGTTGATCTCCGTGTTTTTGGCTCCTTCTTCCACGTTCAACTGCTTAACGGACCCGCTAGGGATGCTGACTTTGATGTCCGATGAAAGCACGCGAACATTCTCGAATTGGCCGACAAGCTGAACCTCGGAGCCTTGAGGCATGTTCTTCGCGATTTCCACATTGGCGAATCCGCTGTCGGTCACGCTGGATTCCTCAAGCTTGACCGGAGAATGGACAACCACATGCTGAATCGCGGATTGTCCAACAACAACGACACGCACGGTGCCGGTTTGCTTGTCGACGGATACGCGAACCAATACAGAGTCCTCGAAGTGGACCGAGTTGGCTCCGCCGCCTTGAATGGTCGTGGTGCCTTTGACGTTTACTTTTTTGAAGAAGGCATCACCCTCTCCGACGGCCTCGGTCAGCGTAAGGTTCCCTTCGATCACCACATTTTGAAGGGTAACGCCCGGCGCGGCTACGATGACATTCCCTTTGATCGTTTCGACGCCGGCAGCCGGTCCGTAAGTTCCAGCCTTATCGTATGTAATATCCGTCGGAACCTTGTACTCCAGTGATTTATCGAGCAGGGTAACGGCCTCCGCGCGAGTAAGTTTGCCCTGCGGATTAAAGTTCCCTTTGGCGCTGCCGGTGATAACGGCTTTCTCAGCCAAGGCGGAAACCGCCGGTTTACTCCATTTGGAAATGGAGGAGTCGTCCTTAAAATCGGTTGCAGGCACGGTTTCGGCGGAGACAAGCTCCGTCAATTTGGCCACCATGACGGCGGCTTCTTCGCGAGTAACCGTATGGTCCGGGCGAACCGTATTGTCGTTATATCCATCGATGTAGCCTGCTTTCACGGCTCTGGCGATTTGGTCATAAGCCCAATGAGAAGTTTCCAAGTCCTTAAACGAGATGCTGCTTGGTTCGGATACTTCAAAAGAACGGTTGATCAGCGTTACCAATTCGGCCCGCGTTACAGGACGATCGGGGTTGAATTTCCCGTTGTAGCCCTGAAGCAGACCCTGATCGGACCAGCTGCGCAGCCGGGTTTCCGCCCAATGTCCTTGAAGATCGTCCGCATCCGGTTGTGCGGCCCATGCCGTCGTCATGATGGACAGCGAGAAGATGAGCATGATCATGACAAAGACGGGTTTCTTTAGTTCTTTCGTGATGTGCATTCTAGTAGCCTCCTGGTAAGATTTTATATGAATATAGTTCTTGAAACCCTCTTCAATCATTGCTAAATACCTAATATGAGATTAAAATACTAGGACTATGTTATTATATTTTGGAATATTGATAGAGTCAAAGAAAATATTGGAACGAAAAAAGACCATTTCCATCATGGAATGGTCTTTTATATTAAATATAAAGCAATCACGATTCGTTACCGCTTCTTCCAGAACAGCTGGAGCGCCACCTTTGCGCACCATAGGGAGAACAGCAGGAACAGCAGCGCCCAGGCGAACGCCGGGAGCACGGTCATGTTGGCCAGGTTGGACGCGTCGCCCGCTTGCTTGGGTTGGGTCAGCGCCATGGTCAAGAGGGTCAGCGGACCGACCACGGATTCTTCCAGCACGAGAAAGGCGAGCAGCAGATAATAGAAGTTGCGGACCTTATCGCCGAGGAAATAGAAAATCAGATTCACGATCATAAATATGATAAGCCACCATAATCCGTAACCGGCGCGAACAAAGAAAATGATCATGATGAGAGCTAGCACGGTAATGGTGATCAGGCCGGTAGCCTGTTTTTTCTTGGCATAGCCGTAGAACATCAGAATGGCGAACAGGGATGCCGACGTATAGCCTGCAAGCGAGACCACGATCGGACTCCAGCCGCCGGAAGCCAGCATGGAATAGGTGACGCCGCTGTGGTCGGGATTCAGCTCGATGCTGAGCACCCGGCCCGACATGAGAAGGGTCATGGCGGCATGCCCCAGCTCATGGATCATCGTATCCAGGATACGGAACCAGGAAGAGAAGGGGATCAGCCTCGTCAGAAAAGCCGCGCCCGTCAGAAATAACAATGCTTTCAGCCATTTATTCATTCGAAGGTCCTTTCAGCATAAAGTCATTCGCTAGACTATCATTCCGTCCATTATAATACAGATGAGAAACATGTGAAAACTCAGGTGGCGCCCATAGGTTAAATGGTATAATTGAAGTTGTGACGGAGGTTCATGTTCGATGAAAAACGATAAGCCTAACAACGACAATCACATAGATTCGATAAGACATACTACGCACGTGACCGACCAAGGGATTCGTTTTGCCGAATTCGAGCTGGCCGGTGATGAGCAGGATATTCCACTGCCGGAGAAGCGGCCGGGCCATAAGGAACAGGAGATCGTTATTCCTAACGCGCAAGCGAAGAATTCCCTGATTGTGAAGCCGCAGCAGCCGCTGGACATGAATTGGGGCGAGGACTTCCGCTATGTGACCAAGGAACAGCAATTCGTGCAGAAGGCGAGGGAACTCGCATGGCATGTGGAGGACGAGGCCCCTTTCGTAGCCTTCAAAAGCTATTGGCCGACCTACGACCAGATGGCCAGCGACCAGTTCAAATGGTATTTTTACTGGCGGGAGGAAGTAAGGTCCGGGCGGTACCCGGATACGGACCTTTCCTATCTTTTTGTCTATTTTTACGAGCTGATCCATGGCGTGGGCTGGAGCGATCCCCTGCAGGGCTATGCATTGATGGAGCAAGCGTGGACGGCCTACCGCAAGCGTTATGCCAAACTGGATACGTATCTGCGGGAGTGGTTATATGATTTTATGATCGTGCATGGCCTGGATATGCCGATCCGGGAGACGTACCAGCGTTTTCCGCGCGTCTTATCCGCTGAGCTGAAGGAGAAGGAATGGAAGCGCCGGTTCTCCCTCCAGCCGGTGGAGCTGACGTGGGAGCTGCTGCTCGATTTGCTGGATTATGACGTGGAGAAGAGCCGTTTTTACCAGGAGAAGGGACGCAAGGACCTGGAAGGGTACGCTCCGAAGGTGATTGCACTCGTGGACAGCTATTGGGCCAAAATGAAGGGGCAGCGTCTTATCGACCGCTTTCAGCCGCGGCCCCGGCAGGTGAAACGACATTTATTCCGCAGCGCGGTGTACGATCACGGGTTATACGGCCGAACCGTCGTGCTGACGGTGGTGTCCTTAAGCGAGCACGCTCCTTTACGCTCCTATATAACCGGGCTGGTCCGCTTGACCGAGAATAAGCTGCGGGAATTGAGGGGCTTCAAGGGAAGGCTGCGCGGAGCGGATGCGGTAGAACCCGAAGTGGAAGAGATCATCACCCGTTATCTGAAAAAAGAGATTCAGGAGCAGATGGAGGCCGAGCGCAAGCAGAGCCTGCCTGAGGTTCAGATCGATACGGGGAAGCTGCGCCGCTTGCAGCGGGAATCGGACCAGGTCCGCGACATGCTGCTTACGGAGGAAGCCGGGCAGCAGGAGGTTGAAGCGGAGAACAGCCGATCTGCAGCGGAAATTGTAACGGATGCGGGGGCCTTTTCGGGCTATGGGGGACATGCAGCAACTAACAGGAGAACGGGTGCGTCTTCAAAGGGGCATTCCTCTCCAAAATCCGCGGCGAAGAACCCGGAAGTGTTCCAGGCAGTGATGGATTTTGATGCGGTTATTTATGAAGAGACGCCAGTTCCAGAGGAAGCCCGGAATGAAGCTAAGGAGCAAGAAGCGCTCGTTGTGATCGAGAAGGAAGAAAAGGCAATCGCTGCTTCGGAGGATGAAGGAACAGCGCTCGCTGCACCCGAGAGTAAGGAACCATCCGTCCCGGCGGCTGGTAAATCATCTGAGGGTGCGGTGGTTTGGAATACGGACGGACTGGATGAGGATTGGCAGGAGCTCGGAGAGCGTCTTAACCTTATACACTTGGAGGTTCTGCACGCCCTCAAGTCCGGATCGAACCGAACACAGCTGCAGCGGATTGCGGAGCAGGCCGGCTCCATGCCGGCGCTGCTGCTTGATGAGATCAACGAGGCCGCGATGGATACCGTCGGCGATCTGCTGATCGATGGGGAGTCCATTGCGGATGATTATATAGATATGCTGGAAACATTGAAGTCCGTATAACCGGACGGATTGACATCGATGGGACTCGTTATGACTGTAAGATGCTTGAAAGAGGTGGAACCATGACGGAACTGAAAATACCGAAGCGGCTCACGACCGCCCTCGTGAACTCTTTGACGGCCGGGGTCGTGCCGCGGGTGGGGCTGGAGTTCATTGCCGTCGGCCGCAAGCCGGAGGTGGAGTCGATCCTGCGCGACATGGATAATATCGCCGAGGGCGGCGCCGCCTTCCGGCTGATTACCGGCCGCTACGGAAGCGGAAAAAGCTTCCTGCTGCAGATCATCCGCAACTACGCGATGGATCGCGATTTTGTGGTGGCGGATGCGGATCTGTCGCCGGAGCGGCGGCTTGTGGGCACGAAAGGGCAAGGGCTTGCCACATACCGCGAGCTGATGACCCATCTGTCCACGAGAACGCGTCCGGACGGAGGCGCGCTGGAGGCCATTTTGCAAAAATGGATCGCCGCGATCCAGCAGGACATCATGCAGGAGACGGGCCTGCGCCCGGATGACCCTGTGCTGAACGATAAGGTGGAAACGCAGATTTATGCCGTGACGAACGGCATGCAGAATCTGGTGCACGGTTTTGATTTTGCGAAGGTCCTCGCTGCTTACTGGAACGGCTATAAGCTTGGCGACGATGACCGTAAGGGAGCTGCGCTGCGCTGGCTCCGCGGGGAAGTTCCGACGAAGACGGAGGCCCGCAAGGACCTTGGCGTCGGGGTCATTATCGATGACGACAATTGGTACGATTACATGAAGCTGTGGTCCGAATTTACGGCGGCCATCGGGTATAAGGGATTGCTGCTGTTTATTGACGAAGGGGTTAACCTCTACAAAATCACCAACAGCGTGTCCCGCCAGAGCAACTATGAGAAGCTGCTGACCATGTTCAACGACACGATGCAGGGCAAAGCGGAGCATCTGGGCATCTATATGGGCGGAACGCCGCAGTTTGTCGAGGATGAGCGCCGGGGACTGTTCAGTTATGACGCGCTGCGCTCCCGCCTGATCGACGGACGCTACGGCAGCAGTTCGCTGAGAACCTACACGTCGCCTATCCTGAAGCTGGACATGCTGTCGTATGAGGAGATTCTCATCCTCCTGCAAAAGCTGCGCGACATCCATGCCTTGCATTTCAAGTACGAAGCGCAGTCGACGGATGAGCAGCTGATCGCGTTCATGCAGACGGCCGTGAACCGGCTGGGAGCTGAGGAGCTGCTAACCACCCGCGAGGTGGTGCGGGATTTCATGGATCTGCTGCATACGCTGCATCAGCATCCGGAGGCGACGTTTGAACAGCTGTTAGGCGAGCGGGCCGCAGCGCAGCCGCAGGGCAAAGGGCAAAGCGATGTTCCTTCGGACGATCTAGACGATCTGCTGGCGGAGTTTGAATTATGAGCGCGAATCCTTTTTCCAGACTGGCCCCGTTCATTCAGGAGTTTATCTATAAAAAAAGATGGGACACGCTTCGCGAGGCGCAGGTGGAAGCCTGCCGCGTTCTGTTCGATACGCCCAATCATCTGCTGATCGCTTCCGGCACGGCATCGGGCAAGACCGAAGCCGCATTCTTCCCGGCGCTGACGGAGCTGTACAACATGCCTTCCAGCTCGGTCGGGATCCTGTATATCGGGCCGCTAAAGGCACTGATCAACGACCAATTCGAACGCATCACCGATCTGCTGAAGGAAGGCCAGGTGCCGGTATGGCATTGGCACGGCGACGTGTCCCAGGCCGAGAAAACGAAGCTGATGCAGAAGCCGTCGGGCGTGCTGCAGATTACGCCGGAATCGCTTGAAGGGCTGCTCATGAATCGTCCGAACGCCATCCCGGCGCTGTTCCAGGATTTGCGGTATGTCATCATTGACGAGGTGCATGCTTTCATGGGAGCCGACCGGGGCATTCAGGTGCTGAGCCAGCTGACCCGGATCGAGCGGATGGCTTCCTGTTCCCCTCGCCGCATCGGGCTGTCGGCAACGCTCAGCGATTACGAGACGGCAGCCGGCTGGCTGGGCGCAGGCACGAAGCACGCAGTCGAGGTCGTTTCGCCGCAAGGGGGGCGGAAGCTGCGGCTGTCGGTTGAGCATTTCTCCTTCCCGGATGCCCGGGACGAGAAGCAGGCGGAGCAGCTGGAGCTTGCTCGTAAAGCTTATTACGATTTCGTATATGACAACACCCATCTGAAAAAAGCGCTGGTCTTCACCAACAGCCGTTCGGATGCCGAGCTGACCACGCTCGAGCTGCGGCGGATTGCGGCCAAGCGCGAGCAGCGGGATGTCTTCCACGTGCATCATGGAAGCATCTCCGCCATGCTGCGCGAGGAAGCCGAGGCCGCGCTCCGCGAAGGCCCGGGGCCAGCCGTTGCGGCGGCCACCCTGACACTGGAGCTCGGCATCGATCTCGGCGAGCTGGAGCGGGTGATCCAACTGGGCGCGCCGTACAGCTGCTCCAGCTTCGTTCAGCGGCTGGGCCGCTCCGGCCGGCGCGGGGATCAGGCCTCCGAGATGATGTTCCTCTGTCCGGAGGACGAGGACGAGGAGGCCATGCTGCCTGCGCGCATGCCGTGGATGCTGCTTCGGGCCATTGCCGTCATTGAGCTGTACATTCGCGAGAAATGGGTCGAACCGCTGGCCCTGCGGAAGAAACCGGTGGGCGTGCTTTACCATCAAACGATGAGCACGCTCAAGAGCATGGGCGAGGCTGAGCCGCCGGATTTGGCGAGAGCGGTGTTGACGCTGCCGGCTTTCCGCGGCATTGAGCCGGAGGAATACAAGGAGTTCCTGCAGTATTTGCTCCAAACGGACCATATCCAGCGGACGGAAGAAGGCAGCCTGATCATCGGCCTTGGCGGGGAGAAGATCGTGAACAACTACCGCTTCTATGCGGTGTTTAAGGACGATGAAGAGCATGTCGTCTATAACGGGTCCGAAGAAATCGGATCGATTACGACCGTGCCGCCGCCGGGCTACTGCTTCTCGCTCGCGGGCAAGCTGTGGAAGGTGGAGGAAGTCGATACGAAGCATAAGGCCCTGTACGTGAAGTCGGCCAAGGGCAAGGTCGATACGTTGTGGCTTGGCGCAGGCGGCGATGTGCATACCCGCGTGGTGCAGAAGATGCGGGAGGTGCTCGCTGACAGCGCCATCTATCCGTACCTGGCGCCGGGTGCGGTGAATCGCCTGGAGCGGGCCCGCCGACTTGCTCGGGAGAGCGGACTGCTGAAGCAGGTGGTCTTACCGGCGGGCGGCGATTCTCTATTCATTCTCCCTTGGGCAGGCAGCAAGCAGTTCCGAACGCTGGAGCGATTGCTGAAGCATAATCTGTCGGAGCGGCTGGCTCTCCGATCTATCGTGCCGATGGAGCCGTACTATATGGTTGTCGCGGGCAAGGTCGATAACGAGACGCTGATGGAGGAAATTAAGCAGGAATTGGCGGACTGCGAGGACGCCGGCGCGCTTCTCGATCCCGACGAAGCGCCGTATCTCGGCAAATATGACGAGTTCGTCCCGCCGAAGCTCGTTCGCACCGCTTTTGCCGCCGACGGACTGGATCTGGAGGGGCTGGCAGAGGCGCTGGGGATGGCACGTGGAGCAGCGGGAAGGGGAGCTGCGGATGTGTGACAAGGAAGAAATACTTCCCGGTGGAAATGTTAACGAAGTCGTACGTATCGGAAATAACGTTCACCGTACTACGAAATGGAGTTCCTTCGTGCATGACTTGCTTCGACACTTGGATAAGCAGGGTTTTGAAGGCGCCCCTAAGTTCATAGGCATTGATCATAGCGGTCGGGAGATCTTGTCCTACATTCCTGGCGAAGTGCCGGGAAACCAATATCCTGATTTTAAACCCTATATATGGTCGGACCATGCCCTTATCCAGAGTGCAGCGTTGTTACGGCGATATCATGACGCCGTACAAGGCTTTACAGCAACTTCAATCCAAATGGAGTCTGCACATAACTCTCAGGCTTCGGTGGAATGGGACGATGAAGTGATCTGTCACAATGATGCCGCTTTGTACAATATCGTGTTTAAAGACGAAGTACCGGTTGCACTGATCGATTTTGATTTGGCTGCACCAGGTCCGCGTATCTGGGACATGGTTTATATGCTGTACACCTCAGTCCCGCTGGCAAGCTTTGCAATAGATTACACGACAGGGACATCGATACCTTATCGATCCGAATTGCATGCTGCGGATCGCACGAACAGAATATCGCTGTTTTTTAAATCCTATGGCATATCACCGCCTCCCAACTTGAAAGAATGGACTATAAGACGCCTCAAGGCATTATGCGATACACTTACAACCGGTGCGGCACAAGGCAACAAGGCTTACCAGAACATGATCGATGAGGGACATGTGGCCCATTACGAAAAAGAGATTCAATTTCTGCAGGCACACTTTGATGAGTGGTACCGATGAAGGGTACGATTTGAAGAGTGCCTGCCTTTTTTCATATTATCCCTCCAAGGGTTGGTGAGCATAACTGAAAAAAATATTTGTAACCCCTTCCAAAAAAGCATTGTGTTCACCTCACATATGTGGTAACTTATGAACATAAAAACGTTTTTATCGCAAAGGAAATGGAATGGTTATATGGGTAAAGTAACGATCAAGGATGTGGCAAGAGAAGCCGGAGTCTCCATTTCTACGGTTTCGAATGCATTGAATGACGTAGATGTATTGAACCCGGAGACCAAATCCCATGTGCTGAAGGTGGCGGAGCGGCTCAATTACGTACCTAACCTGAACGGAAAGCTGTTGAAGTCGGGCAAGACCAAGATGCTGGGCTTCTTTACAACAAGCGTGTCAGGGCCTTACTTCTACACATTGGTGGAGTCGATGTCACGGGAATGTGACCGTCTGGGTTATGGTTTGAACGTGTTTGTGACGAAGGATAAGCAGGTGATCATGAGCAATATTATGGGCGGCCGGGTGGACGGCGTCATTATCTTCGAAGAGCTGAAGATCGACGACAAAGACATCGCTGCCATGGAGAAGGATAAGATCAAGGCCGTTTTCCTGGATCGCGAGGTTCAGAATGAGACGATGGGCAGCATCATATTCGACTCTTACGTAGCCGGTTATGAAGCAACCAAGTACCTGATCAGCCTGGGGCATAAGAAGATTGCCTACATCTCCGGCGTGGATACGATGTTTGACAGCGTGCAGCGGAAGGAAGGGTATCTGGCTGCGCTCCGGGAGTGCCAGTTCCCGATCGAGGGAGACTACATACTGCAAGGCTATTTCGAGGAAGAGGGTTCCTATAACGCCGTCAAATCGTTTCTTCACTTACACCCAGGCAAAGTGCCGGATGCTTTTCTCGCCGGTAACGACGTGAGCGCCATCGGCTGCATCCGGGCCCTGAAGTCCCACGGATACGAGGTTCCGCAAGACGTCAGCGTCGTGGGCTTCGATGATATCGATATCGCGCAGTATTTTACGCCGCCTCTATCGACCGTTCGCAACCAGATTGCCAGACAGGGAATTCTGGTCGTGGATCATCTGGTGCGCATGATTCAGAAGAAAGAGAAGGGCAAGATTCAGAAGCTGCCGGGAGAACTGGTCGTTCGCGGCTCCAGTCATGTGAAGATGAACCGGAATGAACCGGTTTAGCTGAAGGGAACGATTGCGTCAAACTGTTTTTTTAAATGATTTTTAAAATTTGGGGTTTTTTTCGCAAAAAATAAAAACGTTTTTATTGCGAAGCGTTTTTGATCAAAGGGGGTTAAGCAGGTGAGCAAAACAGCTGCAGTTCAGTCAACTGGCACGGGAGCGGTTCAACCCACCGGGAAGAAGCCCATGGGGCAGAGGATCAAGGAATTCTTTATGGATTACAAGCGGCAATGGGAGCTTCAATCGATGATCATTCCCGGCGTCATCTTCATGTTCATCTTCTGCTACATACCGATTTACGGTTTGACGATTGCGTTTAAAAATTACACCGTTATCGATACGCTGGATTCCGCGCCGTGGGTCGGCCTGGACAATTTCAAGATCATTATGTCGGACAAGTATTTCTGGGACTCCGTCGTCAACACGCTGGGCATCAGCTTCTTGAAATTGGCGATCGGCTTTGTCATTCCGATTATTCTGGCCATTATGATTTACGAGGTTGGCATGGGGCGCTTCAAAAAATTCGTCCAAACCGTCTCGTACCTGCCCCACTTCTTGTCCTGGATCGTATTGGGCGGCATGCTCATTACTTGGTTCTCGACATCCGGCCTGTTCAACGAAATTTTGCTTGCTCTGGGGCTGATCTCGCAGCCGCAAAACATTTTGCTCGATCCAAGCAAGTATTGGTGGATTGCAACGCTGTCGGATATTTGGAAAGAGGCCGGCTGGGGAACGATTCTGTACCTGGCGATCATGGCCAAGATCGATCCTACCTACTACGAGGCCGCAAGAATCGACGGGGCCAGCCGCTTGAGACAAATCTGGAACATCACCCTGCCGAACATGAAGATGATTATCAGCTTGAATTTGATCCTGACTGTAAGCGGTTTATTGGGATCGAATCTGGATCAAACCTTGGTGCTCATGAATTCGCAGAACCGGGAAAAGGCCGAAGTCATTAACTCGTACGTGTACCGGATGGGTATGACGCAGGGAGATTTCTCCTATGCCACAGCGGTTGGTTTGGGCGTATCCATCATCTCCGTCATTCTGCTCGTTACGGCGAATAAGGTGACCAGTAAATTAAACGATAATCAATCCGTTCTATAGGTCATGCAGAAGGGGGTATAACGGTGAATTTCAAAGCAGCAAAAGGAGATCTCGACAGCCGGATCTTTGATACGATCAACATCATTTTACTGGTTACGTTTACGATCATCATCGTCGTTCCGTTATGGAACGTCGTCGTCTCATCCTTCAGCTCGGGCAGATCCCTTGCCGAGGGCGGGTTCATCTTCTGGCCTACCGAGTTCTCCCTTGAGAATTATCAGGCCGTGTTCAGGGATGCCAACATATGGAATGCCTTCTTCATCTCGGTGGCCAAAACCGTGATCGGGGTCATCACGCACGTGTTCTTCTGTGCCATGGTGGGTTACGGCTTGAGTAAAAAATACGTCCGCGGCCGCAAGTTTTACGTGGCGATGGGCGTTGTCACCATGTTTTTCTCGGGCGGCATGATTCCTACGTACTTGTTGATCAAGGACTTGGGGCTGCTAAACAGCTTCTGGGTCTATATCATCCCGGCTCTGTTAAGCTTTTACGACGTTATCATTCTGATGAACTTCTTCCGCAACGTGCCGGATTCGCTGGAAGAGTCGGCAAAGATCGACGGCGGGGGCGACTGGAGAATATTCCTGAGCATCTTCATTCCGCTTTCCATGCCGGCTATGGCGACGATTGCCCTCTTTAACGGAGTCGGGCAGTGGAACGATTTTATGACCACCAAATTGTATATCACGGATCAGTCACTGTATCCATTACAGATGATGCTGTATGAGATTATTGTGCAGTCCCAGACCCAATCGATGCAAAATATCGGTTCGGTCGCGATTCAGACGACGACCAAAGGGGTCCAACTAGCAACAATTGTCGTGACGACGCTGCCGATTGTTGTGATGTATCCAATATTACAGAGATATTTTATCTCCGGCATGATGCTCGGAGCTGTTAAGGAGTAGCGAAGCCGCAGCTCTTTAAGGGAGTGGAACAGAAGCAAGCCTGTAAAGACAAGGGTTTATTGAGAAAGCGCTTTTATTTAAAGGGAGGGTTACAGGATGTTGATGAACAAGGCTATGGGTAAGAGAGGACTTACGCTGCTTACGGCTTTGATGGCCGTTGTGCTGGTTGTGAGCGGCTGCGGCGGATCGGGGGGCTCCGGCTCCAAGAAGGAGAATTGGGTTTCGATCGAGGACCGGTATACGCCGGATCCGGAAAAGCCGGCTTGGCAGCTGGACAAAAAAGAAGAGACCACCGAGCTGACTTGGTACGTGAATGCGGACTGGTGGAACACGGATTTCGGCAAGGACGTTGTAACGAAGAAGATCAAGGAAGACCTGAATATCAATATCAAATTCATTACGGGTGACGATACCAAATTGAATACGTTTTTTGCCGGCGGGGATATGCCGGATTTGATCACGACGTTTGACTCGAACTCCCCGGTCGTACAGAAAGCGGCTACATGGGCGCTGCCGCTGAACGATCTGGCCGAGAAATATGACCCTTACTTCAATAAGGTAGCGGCGCAGGATACCCTCAACTGGTTCCAATTGAAGGACGGCAAAACGTACGGATACCCAAACTATTCCAATACGCAGGAAGACTATGACAGCGGCAACATTCCTGCCAAAACGGCATTTATCATCCGCAAGGACGTGTACGAGGCTATCGGCAAGCCTGCGATGGGAACGCCTGAGGAATTCCAGGCTGCTCTCGCGGATATCAAAAAGCAATTCCCTGCCCTGATTCCACTGGGCTTCAACTCCATCGGCGAAGGAACGGGCTCGCTCGGCGACGTGCTGCAGGATTTCATCGGCGTGCCGCTGGAAGACGAGAACGGCGGCTTCTATAACCGGAACCTGGATGAAGACTATCTGACTTGGGTAAAGGCGTTCAATACCGTATACCGTGACGGCGCGATCAGCGATGACAGCTTTGCCGATGACGGAACGGCTTTTGAAGAGAAGGTTAAGGCGGGCAAATACGCAACAATCATGCTGGACGGCACGCCGCAGCAGGGCGGAAACCTACAAAGCTTCTACAGCAACAACAAAGGCAAAGAGTACATCGCGATTGACGGACCGCAAAGCACGGTCGGACATGCGCCGACTTTGAACCAATCCGGCATCACGGGCTGGATGATCAGCTTTATCACGAAAGAGAACGCAGACCCTGCCAAATCCATTCAGCTCTTCACGTACCTGTTAAGCGAAGAAGGACAAATGCTGATGAACTATGGCATCGAAGGCGAGACTTACCAAGTGAACGCAGACGGAACGGTGGAATTCCTGCCAGACGTGAAGGAGCTCCAGATGAACAATCCGGATACGTTCAAAAAGGACTACCGCATGGGCGAATTCATGTTCTTCGGACATGACCGCCACAAGGCGCTGAGCGGGGATGCTTTCCCGGATGCGATCAAGCAAATGCAGGAATGGGGCAAAGGCAAGCTGACGCCGCACTTTATTTTGGAGAATATCAATCCGGATCAGGGCACGCCGGAAGCGCGCTCCCTGACGGCCATCAATACGAAATGGAACTCCACGCTCGTCAGCATGATTCGCTCGAAGGATGATGCGACCTTCGATAGCCTCTTGAACGATTATAAAAAGTTCCTGGACGATAACAACTGGGATAAAATCGTCGAAGTCCGCAACGAGAAGATGAAGGCGAACAAAGAGAAGCTGGGGCTGAAATAACTTTGCGTTAATGGATGGGAGGGCCCCTTTCTTGGCAGGAGAGGGGCTCTTTCCAAGTTATCTTCGGTAAGCCATGGGCAGGAAGACATAAGAAACCTGGAGGGAAACAACATGCTGAACATCACCATCTACCAGTCAAACGGTGAAGAAGAATTATTCGTGAAGAAAGACAAGGCGCAGCTGACGCCCGTAACTACGGGTCCAGCGAAGCATACGGTTGTCATCGATGAGGAGCAGACGTTTCAGGAGATGGACGGCTTCGGCGCGTCCTTCACGGACTCCGCTGCTTATCTGATCCATCAGGTGCTGGAGACGAAGCAGCGTTCCGAGCTCATGACGCAGCTGTTCGATCCAAACGAAGGGATCGGGTTATCCGTACTCCGACAGCCGATGGGGGCATCGGATTACGCGCGTGACTTCTACAGCTACAATGATATGCCTGAGGGGCAGACGGATGTAGAGCTGGAGCAGTTCTCCATTGCGCATGACGAGGAAGATATCATTCCTCTCCTGCAGGAAGCGGTGAGATTGAATCCGGACGTGAAGCTGATGGGTTCCCCGTGGAGTCCGCCCGGCTGGATGAAGACGAGCGGGTCGATGATCGGCGGAGAACTGAAACCCGAATACTATTCGGTGTATGCTGATTATTTTGTGCGTTACATCAAAGGGTATGAAGCCAACGGGCTGCCAATCTATGCAATTACACCGCAAAATGAGGCATTATACTCGCCTGGTCATTATCCTGGCATGATCATGCTGCCCGAGGCGCAAAGCGATTTCATCAAGAATCATCTGAAGCCGCAATTCGTAAAGAACGGCATCGATACGAAAATCCTCTGTTATGACCATAACTGGGACAAGCCGGACTACCCGCTGACCGTATTAGAGCAAGCGGCCGACGCGGTGGATGGGGTTGCCTGGCACTGGTACGGCGGCCAACCGTCGGCCCAATCGGAAGTCTTCGAGGCATTCCCGGGGAAAGAGGTTCATTTTACGGAAGGATCGGGCGGGGAGTGGATTCCGCCGTTTGAGCAAGCCTTCTCCAATGTGATGCGGACCGGAATCGAGATTCTCCGCAATCACAGTAAATCTTACGTGCTGTGGAATATGGCACTGAACGAGAAGAACGGACCTACCGTGCCGGGCTTTGGCAAAAGCACCTGCCGCGGCATCGTGACGGTGAATCAGCAGACGAAGGAACTTACCTATACGCTGGATTACTACGCGCTGGCGCATTTTAGCAAGGTGATCCGTCCCAAAGCACGGCGTGTGGCATCTACCAGCCATGAGTCCATCCGTTCGGTAGCCTTCAAGAACACGGACGGCTCGATAGCCGTTGTGTTATTCAACGACAGCGAGGCTTCGGAGAGCGTGGCGATCCAGCTGCGCAGGGAAGAGGCGCTGCAGCTGGAAATGCCGGCCAAGAGCGCGCTGACAGTCAAGTTGGAGAGCAACGGATTGGAGGCTGCGGCGGCCTCTATAACAGCAACTGATTGAAAGCGGCGACCTTTATATCTGAATGATAAAAAGCCTGGAACGATGGTTCCAGGCTTTTTTCTGTTTTCGTTAGAGATCAGAACGTATAAACCTTTAGAGCTGTTGGCTCTGATCTCGCAAGACAATTGCGATCTGTTCTTGCATGACTATCGCTGTGTTCCCGAATTCGGTGGGGGACAACGCAGCGCTTATTCTTTTGTCAGACCGAACACGTAAGACTCCAGGAAAGCCTTCAGCTGAGTGAAGGATTCCGGTCTTGCGCTGTATTTATATCGTTCATTCGGCATTTTGAAGTGCATGCGCAGAAGGCCCGCGGTTTTAAGCAAGGAAAGGTGGTAGTGCAGGTTGCTCTTGGAAAGTCCGGTCTTCTGCTGCAGCTCCGTAAACGTGACGGGGCCGTCAGCCAGAATGTGCAGCAGCACGAGCCTCTTCTCGTCAGCCAACCCCTTGGTCATGCGCAGCAGCTGATGGGTCGGCGTATCTTCGTCTAGCTGCTCATCTTCTACGGCATAACTGATAATGAGCTGTTGTTTGCTCACGTAGTCCATCCGGTTTAACGGCTTGATGTGATAGGTGGGAATGAGCAGAATGGCGTTATATTCGTCTTCGGGATCGAGCACGATCCCGCTTGTTGCCTCATCGATCAAATCAATGTAGGGAAGCTCCCGGCTCAGCAGCTCCATGCGGGCGGCGGAACGCCCTAACAGCTCGTGAATTTCCGGCGTGATGGGATATGCCCGATGCCACTCCGACATGATTTCATGGCTCAGCTCCCGAAAGGTTTTTAGTCCCATCGGAAATCCATCTTCCAGATAAGGCGCCAGGATTTCGTACAAATGGCCTTCTCCCAAATCGGCGAACCAGGCAAGAAAACGCTCCACATTGTTTTTCTCCGGGCTGTCTGCGATGACCAGGTGCAGATAAGCAATAATCTCGCACAAGTCCAGCTCTTCCAACTTATCCATAAAAGACGCAGGAAGCTTCTTCTGTATATCCTTCCTCCATTTATTTCCCAGATCATGCATTTGGTTTTTATTATCCGTATATGCGAACAAGCTGGTGACCAGCTCGTGAACAGGCGAATAGTCAACTCTGATAAAGGTCATGAGCACTCTCTCCTCCGGTACTTATCATTCCAGTCTCATGTTACCACATCTTAGGGAAAATAAATATTGAACTTTTATAAAGTTCATATATAATTGAACTTAAATTATTAGTTCAAAAAAACATGAACTATTGTGCGGAGGAAGAGGAGTGACTGGATATGACCAATTGGTTCGTTGTGGAATCTCTGATCAAGCAGCAGCAGGCGGGGTTGGATCGAGAGGCCGGAGAGTCCTGGAAATATACGCATGATCGGGTACGTCTGTTGGCACGCTTCTTCCCAGCGAAGAGACGGCAATTTCAGCCGGTCAAGAAAAGAGCTCGAAATTTGAACTAACGGGAACAAGGAAGAACCGCTCCATATCCATCTAAGGGAAAAAAGGAGTTGAAATGAATGGACCTTTTGGCTGAGAACCGTTTAAGCGAGTGTGCCGTACAGGTGCCTGAATCGATCATGTACAGCAAAGAAAACCATGACGAGCTGTTGTCCGCCGTGCTTAGGCTGCCCGAAACCTTAAGACAACCGATGTATTTGTACTACTACGAGGATTTCAACACCTTGGAAATTGCGGAGGTGCTGCAGATTGAGCCCGAAAATGTCCGGAACCGCATGAGCAGAGCCCGCAAGAAGCTTAAAATGATGCTGGGCAAGAAGCTGGGAGCGATACGGGACGGCCGGGAAAGAGCTAGAAAAGTTGCGCATTCGTCCCCTTGACTTCTTCCGTGAAATTCGAGTATGATTTCCAGTAATTGAATAATGCGAGACAAAAGCAATGAAGAGAAAGAGTACCTTGGCAGCGTCTTTGAACAGAGAGCCCCGGCTGGTGAAAAGGGGTAAAGAAGGAGCCTTGGGAATATGGTCTCTGAGCTGTGCACCGAAACCCTGCATGGGGTTGTAGGCTGTGCCGGAACCCGCACCCGTTAACGTGCTAGGGTATACACGCGATATATTGGCGTCGTACCTGAAGAGGTGAATGCCGCAAGGCATGAATGAAATTGGGTGGTACCACGTGAGCCATAAGCTCTCGTCCCTTTGGGATGAGGGCTTTTTTTGTTGTCCAAAAAAAGGAGGATGATTTGATATGACGAACATTTTTATCGGCGGTGCCTGGCCTTATGCCAACGGATCCTTACATTTAGGGCGGCTTGCCAGTCTCCTGCCCGGCGACGTGTTGGCGCGTTATTTCCGCGCGAAGGGCGATCGCGTCCTGTACGTATCGGGCAGCGATTGCCACGGCACGCCGGTGGCGGTGCAAGCGATTCAAGAGGGCGTAACGCCGGGGGATATTGCCGATCGGTACCATGCGGAGTTTGCGGAGTGCTTTGCACAGCTGGGTTTCTCTTATGACTTATACACGCGAACCGATCAGGCGTTTCACCATGGCGTGGTACAAGAGCTGTTCCTGAAGCTGCTGGACAACGGCCATCTGTACCGTAAAACCGTGCTGCAAACGTATTGCGAAACCGATCGGCGGTTTCTGCCGGATCGTTATGTGGAAGGAGATTGCCCCGTATGCGGGAGCAGGGCCCGCGGGGATCAGTGCGATGCCTGTTCCACGATGCTTGATCCGTCCGATCTGACGAACAGGACATGCAGCATTTGCGGGAAC
The DNA here is from genome assembly GCF_900109305.1 of Paenibacillus sp. cl141a. NCBI lineage: Bacteria > Bacillati > Bacillota > Bacilli > Caryophanales > Paenibacillaceae > Paenibacillus > Paenibacillus sp. cl141a. Next base: position 495,133 of record NZ_FNZO01000004.1, on the reverse strand, counting down.
CCGCCGGTGGAGCGGCCCACCGAGCATTTTTATATATCATTGTCGAGTTTCCAAGCTGAGCTGGCGGATGATTTGAGTAACGCCCAAGGGTGGCGGGATAATGCCGTGCATATGACCCGAAGATACTTGGAGGAAGGACTTCAGGACCGGGCGGCTACGCGGGATCTGACCTGGGGCGTGGATGTCCCGGTTCCGGGCTTCGAGGATAAGAAAATCTATGTTTGGATCGAAGCGGTCAGCGGCTACTTGTCCGCCAGCAAGCAGTGGGCCGCGGAGACGGGCGGCGATTGGGAGCCCTTTTGGCGCAAGGGGCAGGACGAAGTGACCGCTTACTATGTTCATGGAAAGGACAATATCCCGTTTCATACGTTGATCTGGCCCGCGCTGCTTAAGGGAGCCGGGGATTTGCATCAGCCGGATCGGATCATTTCTTGCGAATACATGACGCTGGAAGGGAAGAAATTCTCGACCAGTCGCAATTGGGCCATATGGGTGCCGGATTTGTTAAGCCGGTATCAGCCGGACTCGGTTCGTTATTTCCTCCTTGCGAACGGTCCCGAGAAGCGGGATGCGGATTTCTCCTGGAGGGAGTTCATTCACAGCCATAACGGCGAGCTGCTTGGCGCGTTCGGGAATTTGGTCAACCGGACCCTGGTGTTTGTGAACAAATCGTTTGACGGGAAAGTGCCTGAGGGCAGCATATCCGATGAGTGGCAGGGCCGGGTGGAGGAACTGTACCGGCAGGCCGGGGCGCTTATTGAGGAGGGTCGACTGAAAGAAGCGTTGGAGTTGATTTTCAGCGTGGTACGCCAGGCGAACAAATATTTCGATGAACGGAAGCCGTGGATTCAGATCAAGGAGGATCGAGCCGCCTGCGGGACCACGCTGTACACCTGCATTCTGATTATAGCCAATCTGGCGAACCTGCTGCAGCCGTTTATTCCGTTCTCTTGCGATAGGATCCGGGATTTTCTCTCGCTGGAGCCGCCTTCGTGGAAGTGGTGCCACGTTCCGGCCGGCATTCCGATTCATGGGGTGGAGCTGTTGTTTGAGCGCATCGATCCAAGCCGGATTGAGGAGGAGAGCCGTCGGCTGGGGGAGCTATCCCTTTAATGGGGAAACTCACGGCTACCCACCCATAGGGTCAGAAGCAATAGGAGGGTGCGAGCTATCGTCGCCATGATGAAATTCGTATTTGTACGAGGACTCTGCGAGGTGAAATAAAAGCATGATCATGGGAAGGGGGATGTAGAGACCAAGGGGAGAGGAGCCAGGAAGCAAAGTAACAAGAGTTGGGGATCGAGGAAGCAGAGTATCGGGAGTCGAGGATTGATGGAGCAGAGTAACAAGAGTTCGGAATCGAGAAAGCAAAGTATCGGGAGTCGAGGATCAAGGAAGCAAAGTATCAAGAGTCGAGGAATGAGGAAGCAGATTATCGGGAGTCGAGGTTCAAGGAAGCAAAGTAACAAAGGCCGGGATCGAGGAAACCGAGTATCGAGAGTCCGGGATCGGTGAAGCGGAGTATACGGTCGGAGATTGAGGAAGCAAAGTAACAAGAGTCGGGGATCGAGGAAGCGAAGTATCAAGGGTGGGATCGCTGGAGCAGAGTATCAAGAGTCGAGGATCGTTGGAGCAGAGTAGTAGGGGAACTTTGGCAATGTGCGAAAACTGATGAAGCAACGTCGCGTGAGTGATGGAGGTTTTTGATGGTTCTGGATTTGTGGCGTTTGGAGGACAATGGTTCCGTTATTTCTATGTTTTAAGCCATATTGCAGCGATTTGAGGACAGGAGATCCGCTATATTCAAAATTTACTGGGATTCAACCGCGTAAAGGCTGCATTAACGGATCCTATGTCCGCATTGGCCCAAAAGAGGCCCGAATATCAGTAAATAGCGGAACCAGTGTCCGCATGGACTCAAAAAAGGAACGAAAATCGGCGAATGGCGGATCCATATCCGCTCATTGGCCCAAAAGAGGCCCGAATATCACCAAATAACGGAAGCTGTGGCCGCATCCGACCCAAAAAGAGCGACTTTGAGCGAGTAGAGCATCGGACGATGCGCCTTTGAAGCCTTATGAAGCGAGAGTACGCCGCTTGAAGCACCGGTAAATACAAAGGGAGCCCAGCGGGAAATGCCGCGGGCTACTCTTCATTCAAGCTTTTACAAGATCAGCGATCCGTTTCGTGAATCCAATCCGTCAAGACGGCGTTAAAAAGCTCAGGCTCCTCGAACATCGGATTATGGCCGCTTTGCTCAAAAACGACCTTTCTCACGTTTGCTTGCGAGCCGTCTACGGCATCCCATAGCGACACGGGGCCGACCAAATAGTCGTACCGTCCAAGACCGATGAAGACGGGGATATCCACCTCTTCCAGGCAATCGATCAGATTCAGCCGCGCGAAGGCTTCTCCCCATAAATGATCCAAGACGGGCATGCTGGTAAAAATACCATTCCACATCCAAGCCGCATCATAGGCATAATCATAAAAGCTGTGGGCTCCCATCCGAATGCACATATGAGCAAACCGCCGTTCAGGCTCCCTTTGGATATCCTCCTCCAGCAGAGCGATATCCGCTTCGAACTGCCGTTTCCGCTCAGGGCTTGCCGTCTCATTGAAAAAAGCGATGCTCTGCTGCTGCCGCTCCGAACTATTGGAGGGTGCCGTATTCAGCAGGATCACCTTGCCGACGCGTTCCGGAAAGGTTTGGGCATACGCCAGCGCTATAATGGCGTGTCCTGAATGCCCCAATATGATAAAATCCTCCAGTCCCAACGCTTGTCTTGCCCTTTCGATATCATCCAGAACCTTATTCAGCGTATAGTCTTCCGGTTCCAGTGTCCGAGGAGGCTCCACAAAGCCTCGATGGTCCAGGAAAATCAATTGAAATAACGTATAAAGCTGCTCCGAAAACAAGCGGGGGTAGTAAACGCTGCTTCCCACCACCAATATGGGCTTGCCGTTTCCGCGAATGGAAACATTCAATGCAAAACCTCGCTCATTAACGTATCTCGTGTATTCATGTGTATCGTCCTCGTTTCGTTTTATTTTTTAATCGCACCAGCCCCTTTCCTGTTCGGATTCCATTACATTCTCCATAGAACGTTCCAGCATTCTATATCACCTCGATTAGCGTTCGTTCAAGCTCAGTATAGCATAGGAGCGCAGGCACTCGGTGTACCGGATACCAGGCTTTCGTACATCGCACGAAACTGCTCCCTGTAAGCACGGCACGTGGTCCGGGGCATGCTTGGATGGGTGCCAACCATATCTGCCGCTGCTGCAAAAAAACAAAGTATACAAGTTCGGACCGCTTCGAAAAGCCACTTATTCAGCGGTGTTCCGAATGGTCAGGGCAAGTGCAGGATAATCCGCGGCAATCGCGTCCTTGCGCTCAAGGATGCGGTCAAATTCAAAGGCTGAGCTGAACAATTCCGGCTCGGGCTTGAACGTCACGCTGGTTCCCGTCTCTTGAGTCAAACCAACCGTCAAAAGACCCGTCTGCGGTATGCCGTGCCGGTATTCCTGCCGGTATATGTTCCCGTCACGCCGAATTTCCACGGACAGCTGCTTGGAGAGGGCATTGACCACGGCAATGCTGATGCCTTTTTCCGCGCCGGGAACCAGAAAGTGCGCGCTGTTGTTGAAGCGGTGGACATCGGTCAGAATCGACTGCACAACGGGGACATCGGAATTCGGGAGGGCCTGCACCGGAATGCCTCTTCCGTTGTCGGTCACCGTCACGCTGCCATCCTCATGCAGGAAAATGCCGATCTGATCGCCATACCCGCTCGTATGCTCCAAAATCGAATTTTCCACCACGGCCCAAAGCAGCTGATGAATATCAAAGCCATGCGAGGGACCGAAGTACATCCCTGCATTGTTGCGGGTTTCCGACATCTCGAGGTAATCGCTGGCATCGAGCAGATCGCCGGCAGCGGACAACAGCAGAAGGAACGGCAGGCTTCGATGCTGGGGAAGAGCGTAGCGGCCCCCCTGCTCCTGGACGAGCAGGTCTGCGCCGAGCAGCGCCTTGAGATGATGATACAACTGACCCGTCGTCCCCATGTTCAACCGTTCCACCAGCTCGGAGCCCGATAGCGGCTCCGCCATGACGGCCTTCAAAATATCCAGGCGCTGCTTGTTGCCCAGGGCAGCGAGGATTTTGGCCGCCTTCTCGGTATTCATGTCCAGTAATTGATTCAATCGGCGTTGCTGTGGCTCCCAGCGGATGTTTTGTCCGTTCAGGTGCACCTGCCCGGAGTAGAAGACAGAGCCGTCTTCGGGATTGGGTTCATTTATGGTGGGCGCTGTTGCGATTTCTTGGCGGTATGGATTTGATGCGGATGCAGGTTTTCGTTCCATAAGAGCTTGATAAACAAGCTGCTGCAGCTCCGCCATTTGATTCTTTAAGACATCCATCTCTTGGAATAGATCACGTGTCATGTGGAATCATCAACCTCACTTTTGAGTATTATGTTATTACGTAATTATTATATTACGTAATTTCATTATTGTACACCCATTATAAGGAGATCGTTGTTTGAAAAAGCCGCTTGTTTGTCTATAGTTGTTTTTTCTCTGTTGTTGGCACTCCGATCACCTTACAATGAACGCAAAGGCTGGTGACATTCATTTGAGCGAAAGAATCATTCGTAATTTTGGGCAGGGCGACATGCCTCTGCTAGGCGAGTTATATCAGGCGGTATCCGCCGAGAATGCGCTGTTCTGGTGGGTGGGTGACCGGGAGAATTGGGAAAACGTGTTCTGCGCTATCGAAGACGGGAAGATGGTAGCTAAGGGTCAGGTCGGGCTCATAAACGTGATTCCGCCGGGATGTGCCCCGAACTGCAAGCATCATATTTACGTGAATCTCAAGGCGGTTCCGCATCGTGAGCGGGATTATGGCCTGTTGGACGAATTGTATCAGGTCCTGTATGAACGGGCGGTTGTCTTAATGAGGACTTTGCCGAAGACGTACGAGACGTATTTGTGCGTGGGCAATTATGTCCATGAGAGCGCAAATAATGCTTTTTTTACGGAGATGAAGGGGTTTCAGCCGCTGGAGAACCTTTATGCCATGAAACGATCGTTGGAGGAGCCCATTCCTGCCTCGCCGTTAGATGGTCGCTATCAAAATCGGTTGTGGAGGATCGAGTCTGCGGAAGAGGAAGTGGAGTATCTAAAGCTCGAAGCTGAAATTTGGCCGGAAGCGCCGCTGGGTCTCGAACGATTACGGGAATATAAGGCGCATTCCAACTGGATCGCCATGAATGTTCTGGAAGAGGATACGATCGTCGGCAGTACCATGGCATGGCAGGAGGAGGGGGATGGCGTGATTGAAGATGTGTTTGTGCGGGAACCGTGGAGACGGCGAGGGATCGCCAAATATCTGCTTTGCCGCGCCATGTCTTATCTTCAGGCTCATGGGTCCGCCACCGTCAAGCTGCAAGTAAAGGCAGCCAATGATACGGCGTTGTCACTTTATCAGTCGGTCGGCTTTGCCAGAGACCAAGAGGAGCACCGGTTTTACCTGCCGCTGGAGCAGGAAGTCGGCTAATACAAAGACCACGCCAGGAACGAATCCTGGCGTGGTCTTTTCTATATGAAATTAGGAGTTATGAGGTTGATTCTTCGCCGCCGGATACATACGGATTGGCATCCAGAATGCCTACCGTGACATCCCACAGCTTCGGCAGGAAACGGAGGGTCTCTTCGGCCCGCTGGAGCAGGTCATCGGTGGACGTTATGCCGAGATCGGCCAGAATCGCATCGAAAGCGGGTACATACTCCTCCTGAAATTCAGGACTCCCGTCAACCTCCAAGATGTTGTGGCAGCGGGCGAAGGTGGCCACCATCCAGAAGACGGCTTCCCGATGGCTTCCGTTTAGGATCAGCTCGCGGCTGCCGTCAATGGCAATCGGTCTTGCTTCCGGCGTAATGTCACTGCTGAAGAAGAAGGGCGTCTTGGCAATCGCAGCAGCGGCGTCGAAGGTGCCGGCCAGTCCGTTGAGATGATTCATGGCTTGCTCGGCAGACATGTCTTTACAGCCCAGCAAACGTAACAGCTCCTCGTAGACCTCCTCTTGGTTATATTCCTTCAGCACGTCGCGAACGGCCGCATAGCGGAGTCTGACCGTGGGGTTGCGAAGCGCAGCGACCAGAAGCATATGGGTGGTTACGCCGGTAGGAAACAGCCACGAGGTCACCTGGCGATGCCAAGGAGCGGAAGGATCTATGGATTGGAGGCCGTTCATGATACGTTCGCGAACGTTCTCACAGCGGCGGGTGACCCAGATCCGGTCGGCAAAGTGCCGCGAGACGTCCGTCTGCAGCTTGCGCAGCTGCCCGGTCGGGTCGGACATCAGGGTGTCTACGCGGAAGCTGCCGGCCAAATGGTAGGACGTTAATACTTGCTCGGGCGAAGCTAGGTCCTGCCAGGACAGATAGGTGACCTCGATCAAGGCGTCCTGGTAGATAAACTTCCCCGGTTTCAGCGGGGGCTCCGGATCCGCGGTGACTACAACGACGTCAATGTCTGATGACGGAGCCATCTCGGCATCGTCCGGCTTCCCGACCGTGGAGCCGCTGAAGTAAGCACCCATGAATCCAGGCTCCCTGCTGGCATGCTGCAAGACCCAATCCGTTGCCGCTGCTCGTGCTGATCCAACGTTCATAATCAGATTCCTCCTCTACCTGCATGGTGTCGTAGAAAGTAATAAAAATATCCTAATTTTCATTCCTTCATCATTATATGGACTTCCCTTCCAATGTACAACCGCTTACAAAGGGGCTTGGTCCGTCATCCCCATAATAAAGAGATGGAGATGCATGCAAAGAAGATCAATCTTTTATGGATGCAGGATTCTGGAAAAGGCTCGATACATATAAGCTGGCACCGGTCTCCACCAGTGTGAAATAAAAAACGGACATTCCCATACTCGCTGTCGTTCGGCGATCGGTAATGTCCGTTTTTGGCGTGATTCTCTATTCTATTCATCTGCAATCACAAGCGTTGTATTGGTCTTCTTGAACGTTGGAATAAAGCTTGGATGGACGTTCGCATCCGTCACGATGGTATCGATTCTGTCGAGCGGAGCGATGGAAATGGTAACGTCTTTGCCAAACTTGGTGCTGTCCGCCATGACAATCACCTCTTTGGACAGCTCGATCATTTTTTTGCGTGTGATGGCTTCTTCCAGGTTGTAGTCGGAGATGCCTTTTTCGATGGTGATGCCGCTGCAGCAGATAAACGCCTTCAGCACATTCAGCTCATGAAAGTTGAAGATGTATTCATACGCGACAACGGATTGCTCCTCCCGCCGGATTTTGCCGCCGATCATAATCAGTTCCACGTCGCTGTCCATCAGTTCGATCGCGACCGGAAGTGAATTCGTAACCACCGTCAGCTTCTTCTTATGCTTCACGTATTTGGCGATTTGGTACGTGGTCGAGCCGCTGTCGATGTAGATGCAGTCGCCGTCATGAACGAATTCGCTGCATTTGCGGGCGATCCGGTCCTTCTCTTCCAGCTGGCTAACCATGCGCTCATCCATGGAGGATTCGCCGATCCGGGACTCCACGAGCTTCACCCCGCCATAGATCTTCTCAATCCGCCCTTGCTTGGTCAGGGTGTTCAAATCCCGCCGCAGCGTATCCACGGAGACGTTCAGTTCTTCCGTAAGCTCCGTGATCTTCAGTACTTTTCGAATCGTAAGCAGCTCAAGTATTTTCTTTTGTCTCTCCAATGGAAACATTCGCTCACCCATTCAATCCGCATTAGTGGTTGATGCCTGTATTCATGTCTAGTTTACCGATTCGCACGGCCATGTTCAATAGAGTTACCTATATTATTCATAAGTTAGGCATCAGTTTTGAGTGAATATGGTCAATAGTTAGTAATAATTTATGAATGATATATGCATAATTTACTTACATTTAACAGTTCCCATGATTCTTATTTACATATGGTTTCTATACTAAGGATGTGTTTAAGGAGGTGAGCCGTTTGCTGAAGCTAGAGCATATTTGCAAACAATTCGACGATAAAGTGGTTTTGGATGACATCAACATAGAAATCGGCACGGGCGAGATTGTATCGCTGCTCGGTCCGAGCGGGAGCGGGAAGACCACATTGCTGAATATTATTTTGGGACTCACCCGAATGGATCAGGGAAAAATCGTGTTCCAGGGTCAAGATCTGAGCAACGTACCGATGAAGAAGCGGGGATTTAATATCGTGTTTCAGGACTATGCCTTATTCCCCAACTTGAATGCCTACGACAATATCGTATACGGCCTGCGCAATAAGAAGGGGACCGTAAGCAAGCAGGAGGTCCGGGAATATATCGATTTTCTGGAGCTCCAGCCCCACTTGGACAAGCGGATCGGCGAACTGTCAGGGGGGCAGAAGCAGAGGGTGGCCCTGGCCAGAACGCTGGTCACGAAACCGAAAATCCTGCTGCTCGATGAGCCGCTCAGCGCGCTGGACGGCGTGATCAAGGAATCGATCAAGCAGCGGATCCAGTCGATCGCCAGGGAATTCAAGCTGACCACGATCATTGTGACGCATGACCCGGAAGAGGCGCTGACGCTCTCGGACAAAATCCTGATCATCCATCAGGGACAGATTGCTCAATTCGGCACGCCCCAGGAGATTGTCCATCATCCGAGCAATGATTTTGTGAAGCAGTTCATTATCAAGCAGCTGCATATCAAAAGGCAGAACATCTACAACCTGTTCGGTGAACAGTATGCGTAGCGCGAAGCCGGAAATGCGGGTTATCTTTACCGTCATCCTGTTATTGTTCGCCGTGTTTCTGTTCCTGCCGCTGCTCATATTGCTGGTCCGCTCCTTCGGATCCGATCGGGGATTTACCCTTGGACACTATGCATCCATAGTGGCGAATCGGGAATTCGTCGCGGCGATCGGCAACAGCGTGAAGGTATCGGGCGTAACGGCCGTGATCACGACCGTTCTGGGGTTCATACTCGCGTATTCCATTCATTGCACCAAAATATACCGGCCCGTCAAAGGCCTGCTGAAAACCGTCATCATGGTCCCCATGCTGCTTCCGACCATTACCTATGGGTTCGCCATCATGTATTCGTTCGGTAACCAGGGCTTGATCACCCGGCTTGTCGGGCACAATCTGTTCGAGATCTACGGATGGAACGGGCTGCTCATCGGCTACGTCATTTACACGCTGCCGCCGGTATTCCTGCTGATTCATAACGCGTTTAAGTACATTGATAAAAAATTCATCATCGTATCCAAGTTAATGGGTGACGGCACGATGCAAAGTTTTATGAATACGATTATGCGTCCCCTTGCGGGAGCTCTTGGCGGGGCCTTTGTGCTGTCCTTTATCTTAAGCTTTACGGACTTTGGGATTCCGGCTTCCGTCGGCGGTACCTACCCGGTCGTGGCGACGCAGCTGTACCAGGTGATGCTGGGCTCCATTCCGGACTTCAATCAAGGCGCTGTCATTGCGGTGATGATGCTGATTCCGGCCGTCTTCGGCATCTGGCTGCTGAATTATCTGGAAAAATGGAATTTCCACTATGACAAGCTGTCGGATATCGAGCTGCCGCGGCAGCGCGTTCGGGATATCGCCTTCGGCGTGATGTCGTCGGCCATTGTGATGGGCATGCTGTCCATTTTTGCGGTGATGTTCATCGCTCCTTGGTTGAGCAGTTACCCCTATGACATGACCTTCACGTTCCAGCATGTGCGGGATGTGATTCAATCGAGTGATTTGACGGGGGTCTATCGCAATTCGCTCTGGGTCGCCTTCTTAACGGCGCTGTTCGGTACCTTGATGGCGTACTTATCCGCGCTGCTCAATGTGCGTACATCGTTAAAAGCCCGGTCCGCGGTAGACATCGTATCCATGATAACCAATACCGTGCCCGGCATGGTGCTCGGGATATCCTACCTGCTCTTCTTTAACGGGAGCAGCCTGAAGGGGACCTTTATCATTATCGTTCTGTGCAACATCGTTCATTTCTTTACGACGCCGTTCCTGATGGCCAAGAACTCCCTGTCCAAGATGAATCCCTCCTGGGAAACCACGGGAGAACTGCTGGGGGACAGCTGGTTCAAGACCGTGTATCGGGTGATCCTCCCAAACTCAGCCTCAACCGTCATCGAGATGTTCAGCTACTATTTCATCAACGCCATGGTGACGATCAGCGGCATCATTTTTCTCGTATCGGCCCAGACGTCGCTTGTCGCCAGCAAAATCAAAGAGCTGCAGCATTTCGCCAAGTTTAATGAGATCTTCGTGCTGTCGATGCTGATCTTCTTCACGAATCTGATCATTAAGCTGGTGTGCGACGCATGGCAGAGGAGAACGGCGCAGCGCTAAAGCTGCCCCATTACGCTTGTCCGCTACGATGCCGGATTTGTGGTTGGGGAAAAACATACTCGAACACCCAGCGGAGAGGACGTATCGTGCTGGAGAAGCCAATGGGTTCGCCTTTGTCTGCGAATTTCTACAGTCGGATTCATACCAATCAGAAGAAATCTGAAGACAACAGCGATCGGAGGTACGATACGGTATCGCAGCGGACATCAAGCACTGAACCTATTTTAAAGCCAATAAAAACATTCAAGGAGTGGAGTTAATCATGATGAAGACGCTGAAGGGAATGCTGCTGTCATTGATCGCTGTCAGTATGGTGTTTGCTTTGGCCGCTTGCGGCAGCGGCAGCGCGGGGGAAGCGAAGAAGGTAGTCATCTACACCAACGGGGATGAAGAAGCCGTTGCGGCAATGGAGACTTCATTGAAGAATGCCGGATATGAAGGACAGTACCTTGTCCAATCTCTGGGCACCTCCGAACTTGGGGGCAAATTGATGGCGGAGGGCAACAAAATCGAGGCCGATCTCGTCACCATGAGCTCCTACTTCATCGAAAGCTCGCAGAGCAAGCATTCGATGTTTAAGGAGCTGGCTTTTGACGCAGGCGCTACCGGTTCTTATCCGGCATATTACACGCCGATTCTGGCGAATACCGGCTCCATCTTCGTGAATACGGAAGTGCTGAAGGACAAAGGATTGCCGATGCCCACATCCATCACGGACCTGACCAAACCCGAATTCAGCGGACTCGTATCGATTCCGAACATCATGGATTCTTCCACCGGCTGGCTGCTCGTTCAGGCTATTATTACGCAATACGGCGAAGATGCGGGACGTAAGGTGCTTCATGACCTGATCGCCAACGTAGGACCGCATCTGGAGAGCTCGGGCTCCGGTCCGATCAAGAAAGTGCAGGCTGGAGAAGTGGCGGCCGGGTTTGGACTCCGCCATCAGGCGGTAGCGGCTAAAGCCACCGGTGCACCGATTGACTACGTGGATCCGGTCGAAGGAAACTTCTCGCTGACCGAATCGGTTGCGGTCGTGGACAAGAAGAATGCAACGACGGATCTAGCGATGAAGATGGCCGAGACCATCGTAAAGGATGCCCGCAAAGATCTGATTGCGAACTACCCGGTGGCCCTGTACGAAGGGGAGACCGTCGATGAAGTCAACAAACCTGCATACTCGATGACCTTCGAGAAGCCGCTGACCGTGGAGCTGCTGGAAGAGCATCAGCAATTCTTCAACGGATCCAAAGAATAAGCCGACTTTAGGAGCGATGCGACATGAAAACCTACAAGCTTTTGACACCGGGACCTTTGACCACAACCAAGGCGGTAAAAGAGGAAATGCTCTTTGACCGCTGCACGTGGGATGATGAATATAAATCCATTACGCAAAAAATCAGATCGCAGCTCCTGGCACTGGCCGGAGCGGATCCAGAGCTGTACACCGCCGTGCTGATGCAGGGAAGCGGCACGTTTGCCGTCGAAGCCGTCATGACGTCCGCCATTTCGAAAGACGATAAGGTGCTGATCGTAACGAACGGCGCCTACGGCGAGCGGATCGTGAAGATGGCGGAGTACATCGGACTGAATTACGCGGAGTACAAGGTGAATTACGATGAACATCCAAGCGAGGATGAGCTGCGGGCCATACTCCATGAGGATTTGCGGATTACGCATATCGCGATGGTTCATTGCGAGACGACCACCGGCATTCTGAACCCGCTGGAGATGATCTCGAAGCTGTCCAGGGAATATGGAAAAACCCTCATCCTTGATGCGATGAGCAGCTTTGGCGGCATGGAGATCGATGTTCAGGGGCTCGGCATCGATTACCTGATCAGCAGCGCGAATAAATGCGTTCAAGGTGTTCCGGGGTTTGGCTTTGTGATCGCCAAGCTGGAGAAGCTTACGGCCTGCGAAGGGATTGCGCGCAGCCTGTCGCTCGACCTGTACGACCAATGGAAGGGCATGGACAAGGACGGCAAATGGCGTTATACCTCGCCGACCCATGTCGTGGCGGCCTTCTCCAAAGCGTTGGATGAGCTGAATGAAGAAGGCGGCGTCCCTGCCAGGTTCAGCCGTTATCGGAATAACAATCGACTGCTGCGGGAGAGATTGGAGCAGATCGGCATCCGGGCGTATATCACCGATGACAAACAATCCCCGATCATCACCACGTTTTTATTCCCGAACGAAGGGTTCAGCTTTGAGCATTTTTATACTTATATTAAAGAAAGAGGTTATGTGATCTACCCGGGCAAGCTAACCGACGTGGATACCTTCCGCATCGGGAATATCGGGGAGATCTATGAGCAGGATATCGAGCAATTATGTACGATTATTGAAGAATATATGGGGGTGACGGCACAATGAACCGAATCGAAGGCGTTATATTGGACTGGGCTGGAACGGCCGTGGATTTTGGATGTTTTGCGCCCGTGAACGTGTTTGTCGATATTTTCAAGAATGCGGGTATTGAGGTAACCATGGAGGAAGCGAGAGCGCCGATGGGGATGCTGAAGATCGATCATATTCGTGCCATGCTGTCCATGCCAAGAGTGTCTGCGCTATGGGAGGCGAAGTACGGCAGAGCTTTCGGTGAGCAGGATGTAGAACGGCTGTATGCGGAATTCGAGCCGGCCTTGATGGTCTCCTTATCCGAGTACACGGACCCGATTCCGGGTGTCATTGAGGCGGTTGAAGCGCTGAAGGCGCAAGGCTTGAAAATCGGTTCCACGACCGGTTATACGAGCGGCATGATGGAGGTCGTGGTTGCCAATGCGCGGCAAAAGGGGTACAGCCCGGATGTTTATTTCACGCCGGATGACACGCGCTCCCAAGGAAGACCTTACCCCTACATGATCTACCGGAACATGGAGTTTCTTGGATTATCGGCTTCATGGAAAGTCGTTAAGGTCGGCGATACCGTCTCCGACGTGAAAGAAGGCGTGAACGCAGGCGTGTGGTCGGTTGGCGTTGCTATCGGCAGCTCCGAAATGGGCCTGAGCTTGGACGAGTTTCATGCCCTGTCAGAGTCGGACCGGGAAGCCGCGATCTCGAAAACCGAAGAGACGTTTATCCGTAACGGGGCGTATTTTACGATCCGGACGATGAGCGAGCTGCCGCAGTTAATCGAGAGAATTAACGATATGCTGGCAGAGGGGCAAAGACCGGGGATTCAACGTTAGGTTGGTATTTAATGAAGAAACCGCGAATGGTATTCTCTGGAGCATAAGCTCTGTCTCGGTTTCTACTTTACTGTTTTGTTGGCTTCCTTCATTGAGAGGGGCTCACTTTAAACCTCAATCTAAAACAGATCCGGCAGAATTGCCGGGTCTGTTTTAGATCGAGTTAAGTTTCTAACGCAAATCGCTAACAATGAATGAGGTAGCATTTAGAGTTCTTTATTCTTACGTTCCTCAAGTGTTTTTGCCGAATGATCCACTAGCAATTTCTTTATATCTTTCAATTCGTTCTTGAGACTATCCATTTCCGATTTCAACCCTGAATTTGAAATAGCATTACTAACAATCAGGTAAATCAGCAAGTAATTTGCTGCTAAAATCATTATAAAAAAAATGAGCTCTTGTACTCCAACTACCATGAAGAATCCATCCTTTCAACAATGGAGCTAAAAACCTTTTAATTTATTTACTCATTCCAAAAACAATGTGTATTTACAGAATATGCTAATTATAGCATGATTCTGAATCTAAACAGGAACATGTAGTTGATCTCTGAGGGAAATCAGGTCAAGTGGTCTCATATCATGCATCCAACATTTATGTTCTAAACCTAAGTTCGCTCAAATGGTACAGCTCACCAACATGGGCTTAAATGTGACCGCAAAGCTGATCAGGGGTATATTCACCTCACCGAAAAAGAGCAGTCCGCATGGACTGCTCTTCTTTCAATTTATTGCACATACGTGCCGATAAACTCCTTCACTTCCCGGTCGTACCCCTCGGGATCGAACTGGCGCGCCAGACCGTGGCCTGCATCGGGGACGATGAACAGCTTCTTATGCTCCGGACCGTTCTCGTACAGCTCATACACCATCTCGGTAGGGACGAACAGGTCCCCGCCGCCGTGTATGAACAGCGTCGGCGTCTTGGATTTCTTCACCTGCTCCAGCGCGGAGGCCTCGCCGAAGGAGTATCCGGCCCGGATCTTGGTGAGCAGGCTCGTGGATTGAACCAGCGGGAAGGAAGGAAGCTTATACATGCGCTTCAACTGATAGGTCAGCTCATCCGTGACCGACGTATACCCGCAGTCCTCGACAATGGCTTTTACCTGGGGCGGAAGCTCTTCGCCGCTGGTCATCATCACCGTTGCCCCGCCCATGGACACGCCGTGCAGGACAATCTGGGCGTCTTCCCCTGTATGCCGGATGACACGTTCAATCCATCTGAGATAATCCTTCCGCTCCGGCCAACCGAAGCCGATGTAATCGCCTTCGCTCTTTCCATGGCCCCGCGCGTCGGGAAGAAGGACGTTGTAGCCCAGGTCCTCATGGTACATTTGGGCGAATCCGCTCATCTGTTCCGAATGGCCGGAGTATCCGTGCCCGATCATGACGGTTTTATCCGTCGGCACTTCGGCAGGTATATAGTACGCATGCAGCTTCAAGCCGTCGTCTGAGGTAAGACTCCATTCCTCGAAGCTTTGCTTGGCCCACCAATCCTTGCTATCCGCAAAGGGGTTGTCGATATTCGAGTTGGCTTCCAGGTCCGGGTTGCCGTTCAGGAAGGCCTTGTCGGCCCGGGCAATAGCAACGTTATAGAAGTAGAAGCTGGCTGAAATGATAATGATTGCTAGTAATGCGATAATAGCTGCAGACATGGTCATAATCCTTTTTTTCTTAATGATGTGTATCCTCCCGTCGGTGTTGATCTATGAGCCGAAGGCATGCCGAGAGGAAGGAATGCGCCGAATCGATAGCTTCCTTCCACCTATCATATCGTACGTATCTTGATTCATCCATATGGCAGATCACGTTCGATTCGGATGGCGTTACATCAATCTTATCGGTTGGGAGAACCTAATCCATAAGAGCTGCGGCAGGAGAGGGTCGGCCCCCATATCCCGGTGGGAAAGGACCGCCTTGTCTTTGAGATCGCTCCGACGTTTCCCGGCGGTATGGTGAAGCTGGTAGAATACAAGCATCTGAACACGTATGAGCTTCCCTCGCATTGGCAAGACATCAAGAAGTAACGGCGGCTGGGCTGTTCTAAGCAAAAAACAAGCAAACGCGGTGTTCGCGTTTGCTTGTTTGGCATGCAGGATAGAGTGCACTTATAGGTGTAACAACTATCAGCTGCTCTAGGGGAACCCTATCGGCTCTCATAAACCGGCCGATCCGGCCCGGGCTCAGCTTGGCTCCAGCCGATGCCGAGCAGGACAACGATGGCGATGAAAGCGGCCGGCAGCACCCATTTCCAAGAATGCGCGAGCATTCGGACTGCCGGTGACATCAGGGCCAGTATCAGTCCGATGAGCACAACGCTGAACAGATGAATCCCCGGCGGGAGCAGGAGGAATACGATGTGAAAGACCGACGTGAACATCAGAACCGGGATAAGCGACGTTCCTAACACGACGGCCGGATGGAATAAGGTTTCGCGCGGGTCCCGGGTAAATGCCGCCCACGTCAGAGCCGCGAAATGAACCAGCAGCGGTATCGCGAATAAATAACTTGCGCCCGGCAGGAACCAAGTCGAGCCGATGAGCAGCAGCAGGAACAGGAGTGCGCCCCCAAGCAGCATCTCCACTTCATTTGCTTTCCGCACCACCCAGCGGGTAAGCGCGACATGAACGATGAGGGTCACCAGCACAAAGCTGACGCTGTACAGAAGCGAATCGTAGGTTGCGCCTGTAGGCTGTGTCATTTTGCCTGCCCACAACGCATCGATGAGCGTCCACAAGCCGTAGCTGAGCGCGGTTGAGAGCACGACGGCCAGAATCGGAGTTCCGAGCCCGATCAGGCTTCCCTTAACGGTAAGCAAGGAGAAGCGGGCAAACAACCAAGCAAAAGCCAGCCATAGCGCTGCGATCGCCACGGTGATCGGAATTGCCCATTGCGCAGGGTAGTGAACCAGCAGGCCAAACAGATTGAAATAGATACGGTCGCCTGTGGAGGTCAGGTCAGCCAAGTCCAGATTGCCAAAATGCCTTGCCATGGCGAGCGCATTCTCGCCTTGATGCTGCATGGTCTCAAGGGAGACATTCTCCGTGTTGTCCATCGGGGTATGGTAAGCTACCCACCCGTCGCCATAGGCAAAGTTCAGTCCCGGGAGGCCATGCTCCAGCGCCACCGTCAGATCGGTATCGTTCGGCAGTTGTTTGTAGAGATCCACTAAGAGGGAGTTGCTGACAGGATTGGATACGGCCCGGGCATATTCTTCAATAATCCGTCCATTGCTGTCGCTGGTCTGGAACATGAAGGACGAGCCCTTCGATCCCCGCGCTTCAAAATTCGCAATCATGCCGATCTCACGGTGCGCCGGGTCCTGAAAGAACACCTCGGCACCGAGCAGGCCTCTTTCCTCCCCGTCTGTCAGCAGGATCCAGATGTCATTTTGCGGCGGAGGTCCGGCCTGGATCGCTCTTGCCGTCTCCAGCAAGGAAGCTACGCTGACCGAAGCATCATTCGCCCCGGGGCCGGTAGGGACCGAGTCATAGTGCGACATCAGAAGGAGCGGTTTACCAGATCCGGTTCCTTTAATGACGCCGAGAATGTTCGTAAGCTGCACGTCGGCGTCGACGTACTTGGTGGTCAGACGGTCATTAAACTCCTGAACCTCCGGGTTCAAGCCGAGCTGCTTCATCTGTTCCACCAAATAAGCCCGGACTTCCGCATTGGCAGGGGACCCCATCGGGTGTGCTCTTGGGCAATCCGTTCGACATGTGCCATGGCGCGTTCCGCGGAGAACTCGGTTGCGGGTGCATCGATCTTTCTGGCTTCCGGCGGCTTCTCGAACCACAGCATGAGGGAGATAAAGAGTATGACGGCCAGGATGGTCGTAAGCGGCAGCCAATAAGGAGGTCTGCGGTCCGGCGGTCTGCTCAATTGAATTTGCATGATCAATACTCACTTCCTTTTAGGATCATTCAGGGTCATTCGCGGTGTGATCTTTCCTCATATGTAAGAAATAGGCCCTTACACAGCGTAGTTCCAGAATATGACATGTGTCAATATAAGATTGAGAACGATGGCTCCTTACCCTAACAAAAGAGCCTCCATCAGAATGGAAGCTCCTTTAATTTATATTCGATATTCATCTGTTCATACCATGCGTTTAGTCCGGTCCAGAGCTGCTCGCAGAGCTCATAGACATGATCGATTTGGAGAAGTTGACCGCGCATGACCAACTGTGCCAGCTCGTCATAACCGGAAGGTCGGGATGGGAGGGTAAGGGATTCCTCCAACGTCCGGGCCCTTGTATGATAAAAGGTTCGGTTGGCAAGCCCAATCAGCTTGGCCGTCTGCCAGGTCAGGTCCTTAGCGCCAAGCGGGAGATAGTTAAGGTTCCCGGACTGGACGTTGTTTCGGATTTTGCCCATCGTTTCGTAAGGCTCCCAAATCATGAATTCCCGCATCGTTTCTTTGATCGCCTCGTCCGAAACCTCAAGGGGCAGCTTCCGAATCTCGGCGAGCAGGTTCCCCGGATCGTAGATTTCCTGCAGGTGTACGTAGGCGCCGGCCTTAATTGCCCAGGAGTCATCCACTGACGCGGCAGCCTTGAAGATGTCCTGTTTCTGTTTCATTCCGATTTCGATTTTGAATGGGGGATATATGAATTCGTATCCGGGCAGGGAGACCCCGTCCTGCGTAACAACCCGAAGCTCGATGTCCGAGTAAGGACCATCGATACCTTGCGCAATCGAACCGTACAGGCCGATGGCCAGAATGTCATCGCCGTGCAAGTGAAGCAGCCGGTCTTTGATGAGATGAATGATGCTCATTTTCTCTTCTCTGGTCGTAGCCGCAGGATAAGATAGCATAAGGAAATCCCCTCCGAAGAAAGTTAATTATCTATATTATAGTATAAACAGGACCGTTGTTTTAGGGGGTGACGGGTTTTTGAAGTTTAAGAGTGTTCTAACCGGGTTCGTCTTGGCGATCGTGATGGGTTGTTCCGGTTTGAGCAAGATAGAAATTCCTGAGGAACTGCTCGCGGAAAGGGAAGATGAATTACGAATTCATTATTTCTACGAGGATGCAAATGCCGCGAAAGGGCCGAATGAGAAGACGCATGTTGCATGGTGGAGTGAAGAGGTCCGTATGTCCGATGCCGATCGAGAGGTTTTGCAGGCTGCTATGTTGCATAATGTAAGGGACGAGACCGGCAGGCAAAGGGCGGATGCTATAGGACTAACCAGATTTCCGATTGTTGTATTGCTGAATGATAAGGAAATCGTCTTGAAAACGGATGACTTAGATGATGTTATAGATTTTCTTAAAAAGAACAGGCAGGGATCATAATATTCTAATTCCCTTACACCATATTATGGTAGTATATCCTTGCGGAGTGTGCAGGAGCTGCCTCATCCGCAGCCAATCTATAGCTGAGGTGAGAAGAGATGAGTAAAGCTGAGCAGAGTAGAGGCAAGACCAAGCAGGAATTGGACCGGGTTGTATTCATTGGCCGCACATTTGAAGAGTACGCTCACATGTTTGATTTGAAGATGCCGGAGCTTGCCGGTAAAAGGGTGCTGGATTGCCCTTCCGGCGCGTGTTCGTTCACCGCTCACGGTTCGAAGCAGGGTCTTGATATAACGGCCAGCGATATTGCTTATGATCACAAACCGGATGATCTGGAGACCAAGGGACTGCAGGATATCGGGCATGCCATGGAAACGATGGAGCAGACGAAAAGCAATTATGTCTGGGATTATTACGGGGATGTGGAGGGGCTTCGCCGGCATCGCGAGCAAGCGCTCCGCGATTGCGTTAGGGATATGCGGGAATTTCCGGATCGCTATGTCGCTGCCGTACTGCCGGAACTGCCTTTTGATAACGAACAGTTTCACCTGGTGCTGTCCGCCCATTTTCTGTTCATGTACAGCGACCGATTGGATTATGAATTTCATGTCCAGACGGTTCGGGAGCTGCTGCGAGTGGCCTCGGAAGAGGTGCGCATCTTCCCGTTGACCGATTTATCGGGGAGCCGCTACGTCCATTTGGACCGTCTGATTCATGAGCTGGAGGCAGAAGGCTTTCGGGTAGCGGAAGTAAAAGTACCCTATGAGTTTATGAAGAACGGCAATTCGCTGCTAAACATTCGCAAGATATAGAAGCTTGAGAAGGTAAGAAGCGAGGAAGCCGGCAATGTGCCGGCTTCCTTTTTTTCTGGGGATGGTGATTGTCGCCAGAGCAGCAGAATCTGTCGTGTTCATTGATCCCATATATGCTTCAATCCTACAGGAGCACGGAGAATGGTATTCATGGTGGGAAGGACAAATGACAAAAGCTCAATATTGATATGATGAGGTTGTTTGCTATAATGTGTTCAACAGAGAGGGGGCGTGAAGGTGGGCAGGCGGGCGAAAACGGAATCCCGTTGCTCATGGAACCTATGGCACATGACCAACCACTAACGAAAGAAGCTATATTAGATGCAGCTGAGCAGACGCTTCGACGTTATGGCCCAGACAAGACTTCGGTTGTCGATGTGGCCAAAGCGCTGCAGGTGAGCCACGGCTCGCTGTATCGGCATTTTCCCAGCAAGGCCGCTCTCAGAGAAGCCGTCACGGAGCGGTGGCTTCAGCGGATTGCGGAGCCGCTGCAGATCATTGCAGACGGGACGGACGGCAGCGCCACCGATCGCTTGCGGTTATGGACGGATACCCTGATCCGGGCTAAGCGGACTTACGTTCTCGAGGATCCCGAGATGTTTGCCATGTACGCGTCCGTGACGCTGGAAGCCGTCAAGATCATTGATACGCATGTGAATTTGTTAATCGGGCAGATCACCCAAATCATGGATCAAGGGATGCGTGCCGGTGAATTCAAGCCAGGCCATCCGGAGTCAACGGCGAAGGCATTTTTCATGGCCACTTCCTTGTTTCACCATCCGGCCCATGCCTATCAATGGACTTCGGATGGGATCGAAGCCGCCTTTGAGTCGGTGTGGACGTTATTGTTGGCCGGGATTTCGATGAACGGTTAGCGGGAATAGGGATATGGCGAACCGCCGTCATAATGAATGCCGCTGCGGATTGTTGGGCTAGCATAATGTGATCATTCCCTATGTAAAAAAAGATGCTATTCATGGCGAGACTCGCATGGGAATAGCTTCTTTTTTGTTTTGGTTCATTTACAAATGACAAAATCATAAATCTGTCACTTGTAATTAGTTATTAGGCGACATATAATCAAATTACTAATAAGAAGTTGCAAATCAGAACATCGATCTGGGGCAATAATCGTGTATCTCAATTCATATGCGGGAGGTTTTATCATGACAAAGGGCTTATCGGGCAAGGTAGCAATCGTAACGGGAGCATCGAGAGGCATCGGGCGCGAAATTGCGGAGAGACTTGCGGAGAACGGAGCCAAGGTTGTTGTAAACTATGCAAGCAGTCCGGCTAAAGCCGAGGAAGTGGTGGGCCTCATTAAGCAGGGCGGCGGCGAAGCACGGGCCATTCAAGCCGATATTAGTCAGGTAGCAGAGATCGAACGGCTGTTTCGTGAAACGATCGAAGCCTATGGCGGAATCGATATCCTTGTGAACAATGCCGGCATCATGACCACCAAGCCGATTGCGGCCATGACGGAGGAGGATTTCGATCAGCAGTTTGCGATTAACGTGAAGGGGACTTATTTTGCGATCCAGCAGGCTTTTCGCCATATGAATTCGGGTGGCCGCATTATCAATTTCTCGACGTCGGTCGCTGGGCAGATGTTCCCGACTTACAGCGTGTATGCAGGGACGAAGGGAGCTGTGGAGCAGTTTACGCGTCAGTTGGCCAAGGAATTCGGGCCCAAAGGGATCACGATTAACGCAGTGGCGCCCGGACCGGTTAATACGGAGCTATTTACCGTTGGTAAATCGGAGGAACAGATTGCGGGGATTGTCAAAATGAATGCCTTCGGACGTCTGGGGGAAACGGATGATATTGCAGGTGTCGTGTTGTTCCTGGCCAGCGAAGAGTCGAAATGGATCACGGGTCAAACGCTTCGCGTGAACGGCGGGTTTGTATAATATCGCCTCTATTTCTATGGCGAAAAATAAAAATGCACCGGGATTCCGGTGCATTTTTGAATGACGGAAGGCCAGGCCAATGCGTCATAATGCCTGCAACATATTCTTGTATCCAAGGATTTTTCCCTAGAGAGCGCTATGTCCCTCAAGACCCTCAGGTCACCCTTAATCCAGGTCCTTCCACTTCAGGTCCAGCGTCGGAGGCGTGTAGCTATCCATAAGCTCTAACAGCTTGAGCGGATCATCGGACATGTTGATCAGGTTCAAGTGAGAGGAGTTGGAGAAGCCCTCGGTAATGCTGTACTGAATCAGCTTCATGAACGGTTCGAAATAATCGCGGATACTGAGCAGTCCGATCGGCTTCTGATGAATTCCGATTTGCGACCAGCACAATACCTCGAACAATTCCTCATAGGTTCCAAATCCGCCCGGCATGGCGATAAACCCGTCGGCCAGCTTGCCCATCGTTGCTTTGCGTTCATGCATGTCGGCGACTTCAATGAGCTGGGTCAGCTCGGTATGTACGATTTCCCCCTTGAACAGCCCTCTCGGCATGACCCCGATCACTTCGCCGCCATTTTGCAATACGGCGTTGGCAACTTCCCCCATCAATCCGATGTTGGAGCCGCCGTACACTAATTTGTATTGGTTGTGGGCAATATGCCTGCCAAGTTCGGCCGCTTTTGCTTTATAGTCCGGATGCTCGCCCATGTTCGATCCTGCAAATACGCATATGGATTTCAATTTGCACACTCCTTACCCAGATGTTGATATTTCATTCGAGTAATTATACTATATATAGTGATTTGTGTCATGGAATGTTCGGCATATCCTTTCGGCGCCGACATAGCACTTTTTTATTTTATGGCATGCATGTTCGTTTTATCATGGATATAATCTCGAATTGTGTAAAAAGAAGGATGCAGTCATCCCAAGAAATCGCGGAGGTAACACACGTCATGGATATGAATGAAGCCCAGCAATGGATTAAACAGTTCTACGGAGAAAGAGGCTGGGCCGGGTACGGTCCCTTTATCCGGGTTGGATTTTTGATGGAGGAAGCAGGGGAAACGGCGCGCGCCGTTCGCGCTTATGAAATCGGCAGGGACCGCCCCGATGAGGAGGTTCAGTCGAGGGAACAGCTCAAGCAGGATCTGGTGGAGGAGATCGGCGACGTGCTCGGCAACATTTCGCTGCTGGCGGATCTCTATGATATTTCGCTGGAAGAAGCGTTTACGGCTCATCAGCAGAAGCTGTTGAAACGGTTTGGCTCTTAAAGGGGACAGGCTAGTGCCGGTTCCCATTCCGTTGTGGTAGTCCTTCGGAATGCTTCATAGGTGAAGGACGCTGCAGGCGCAAAACTTACGAAGTAAAAGGCTGCTCCAGGTTCCCGGACCTTTTGGAGCAGCCTTTTTTTGAATATGATGAATCGTTATGAAGTCCTAGGATACCAACACCTTGCGGAATTCCTGCGTCAGCAGCGGGACGACATCGAACAGATCGCCGACGATGCCGTAATCGGCAACTTTAAAGATCGGTGCTTCCGGATCCTTATTGATGGCAATGATGACCCGGGATTGGCTCATGCCCGCCAAATGCTGGATCGCGCCGCTAATGCCGCAGGCAATATAGATCTCGGGCGTGACGACTTTGCCGGTCTGCCCGATCTGGAGCGCGTAATCGCAGTAGCCGGCATCGCAGGCGCCGCGCGATGCCCCGACCGCCCCGCCGAGCAGGTCGGCGAGCTCCTCCAGCGGCTTAAAGCCGTCCGCGCTCTTCACGCCGCGCCCGCCGGAGATGACGATTTTGGCTTCCGATAGGTCGATTTTTCCCGTGGTTTTGCGGACGACGTCCTTTACCACGGAGCGGAGGGAAGGAGCCGGGTAAGCGATGTCCTCAATGCCGGCGCTGGCGCCTTCGATGGCTTCCGCCGCGGGAATATTGTTCGGTCGAACCGTGACCACCCACGGTCCGTTCTGAAAGACGCGTTTCTCAAAGGCTTTACCCGCATAGAGCGGACGCGTGAATACCGCTTCTCCGCCTTCGTTGTCAATGGCGGTGACGTCGGAGATCTGTCCGGCATTCAAGGAAGCGGCCACCAGCGGTGCCAAGTCGCGGCCGATGGCCGTATGCCCGAAGAGGACTGCATCGGGCTGTGCCTGACGGATTACCGCTTCGATGGCGGCCATATAAGCTTCGGGATTATAGCTCTCCAGATCCTCATGCTCGACGGTATAGATGGTATCGGCACCATAGCCGTTCAGGGCCGATACGGCCTCCGTAATGTTGGAGCCCGCAACCAGAATACGGATGCTGTCGCCATCTTCTGCAATTAAACGGGCAGCGCCAAGCGTCTCGAGAGCAACCTGACGCAGCTTCCCATCCCGGTTCTCGGCATACACTAATATCGTTTTGCTCATATCATAACCTCCTAAGATCCATTTGGGGTTGAACGTAAAGAGAGTTTTACGATGTCGGCCAGCCTGAGCGTCCAAAGCGAATGCGGGTCATTCCTCCAATCGCTGCTGCCCCCGATTTCCAAGATGCATTAAGCGAAAAGCGTGCATGACGGACATCCCGTAAACCATACAATCAGAATACATAAGGCACGATGGCAGGGGCTCTGCCGCTGCCATGTAACCGCATTCAATAGTGAGAATCGAAGGAATTCACGCGTTCAATTTGTTCTTTTATTAAATCACTTTCGACTGCGTCCGCAGCAAGGATACCAGCTCATGCGCCACTTCGGCAGGCTCGCCCTTCAGAATGCGCCCGGCGCTTCGCTCTGGCGGCAAGGACAGCTCGCTTTGCTTCGTTGCCGGCTGAATATCGGGTTCGGATAACCCGAGATCATCCAGGGTCAGCGTCTGAAAAGGCTTCTTCTTGGCCTTCATGATGCCCGGCAGCGACGGATAGCGGGGTTCGTTTAATCCCTGCTGTGCGGTGAAGATGGCCGGCAGCTGGACCTCAAGCACTTCCAGATCGCCTTCCGCATCCCGGTGCACTTCAGCGGTGGTCCCGCTCAGCGTAAGCTTGGTAATGGAGCCGGTGTGCGAAATGCCGAGAAGCTGTGCCAGGCGGATAGCTACTTGGCCCGAGCCGCGGTCCACGGAGAAGTTGCCGCCGAGGATCAGATCCGGGCTTTCCTTGGACAAATACGCATGCAGCACCTTCGATACCGCATATTCATCGTCCGGAATCCGTTCGTCGGAGATCAGCACCGCATCGTCCGCCCCCATCGCAAGGGCGGTCCGGAGGGCTTCTGCCGTACGGTCGGGTCCGACGGACAGGAGCGTCACGCTGCCGCCGTGGTCATCCCGAAGCTTCACGGCTTCCTCTACCGCATATTCGTCATACGGATTGATGACGAATTTCACCCCATCCTCGGCAATCGATCCGTTCTCAATCGTGATTTTTTCCTCCGTGTCAAAGGTCTGTTTAAGCAATACCACAATCTTCATCGGTTAAACTCTCCCTTCAATATGAATATCAGCAGGACTTATTGTCCGCCGGAAACACCATTGAGAAAAAAGCTTAGCGTCTCATCCGCTTGATCGGACAACGAATATTTACGGCCCGAGATCAGCCAAGAGGTTACCGCTTCGTCCATCGCGCCAAAAATCAGGTTTCGGACCAGCTTGACGTTCAGATCTGAACGGAATTTCTGTTCTTGGATGCCCTGTTCCAGGATATTCTCGATCAGTACGATATATGGCTTGAGCGCGCTGCCGATTTCCTTGCGCAGCTCCAAATCGCTCTGCCGCAGCTCAATCTGCGTGACATATGCAAGTTCGGGATTGCTCTCCAGCTCCGAGAAATGGATGCTGCACACCGTCCGCAGCGCTTCCACGGCGTCCGTGGTTCCTTCCACGCTTTCGTGGAATTTGCCGACCAGCTCCCCAAGCTTTTCTTGGAACAGGCGGATCAGGATATCCTCCTTCCTCTTAAAGTACAGATAGATGGTGCCGTCGGCCACGCCGGCAGCCTTGGCGATCTTGGATACCTGGGACCGGTGATAGCCGTTTTCGGCAAAAACTTTCAGGGCGCCCTGGAGGATCAGGTGGTATTTTTCATTTTTTTTACTTGTCATATGCTCACCCCGGTGTTAGAATACAGTTAAATTATGAATGAATACTCATTCATTTCTTGTATCCATCATAAAATACGTTCATGTCATTGTCAACGATGGGTTATCAAAGACTCGCAAAATGGATGAAGCAGACCTGGAAGAGCAGCAAAATAAGGCGTTCATATCAGAGCCATCGACGGCAGTTTAACCGGAAGAAAGAAATAGCTGGGTATCCGCAGGCAAGTACACAAATACGGATGTAGCGTTGTACAGATGAAGAGATGCAGCTAGCAGTCATGATGTTCGGTTTAGAGTGGTCGGCACGGCACGATGTGGAGGTCTTATTTTTGTCTCTATTATGAAAGCGCTTCATATTGTCCCAATCTTGACACAATGACGAGCCGTTGTTGGAAGGAGTGACAGGAGCTGCAGAATTGGACGCTGCAGAGACGAAATGAAGGGTGTGGAAGAAGGATCTTTTAACGCAAGGGGCTGAGAGGGATGATTCCAACATTAATCAACGCGCTGCTCTTTGTCTTAATCACGGGCTGGGCAGTGTACATGTTCGCCACCGTGGTGTATCGCCGTTACCTGTATATCCGTTTGGGCAAGCCGGCGAATCTGAAGAAGGATCTGAAGGAGCGCCTGAGCCAGTTCGCCATCCAGGTGTTCGGACAGAGCAAGCTGTTTAAGGATCGCAAGAGCGGCATCATGCACTTTATCGTGTTTTACGGATTTATCATTTTGCAGTTCGGGGCGCTCGATATCATCTGGAAAGGGCTGTCGGGTCACAGCTTGCCGATTCCGGGCCATGCGGGCTTCATCCTCATGCAGGAGATTACGGTTGCGCTGATTCTGCTGGCCATCGGTTATGCGGCATATCGCCGCTATGGCGAGAAGCTGAAACGGCTCAAGCGAGGCTGGAAGCCAAGCATTGTCGTGTTTTTCATCACCACGCTGATGGCTTCGGTGCTGCTGACGATGGCCTTTGAACGGCTCATGGAAAGTCTGGCATGGTCGGCCATGGCACCGATTTCCTCGAGTATCGCGGCCGCGTTTGCCTGGATGCCGCCGGTGGCAGTAACGGTGTGTTATTACGCGTTCTGGTGGCTTCACCTGCTGATTCTGCTGTCTTTCCTTATTTATGTGCCGCAATCGAAGCATTTTCACCTCATTACGGCGCCGATCAACATTCTGGTTCGTCGCACGGATCCCCCGGGGAAGCTCAGCAAGCTGGACCTGGAGGATGAAGAAGCCGAGGAGTTCGGGGTAGGCAAAATCGAGGACTTCACGCAGAAGCAGATGCTGGATTTCTATGCCTGCGTTGAATGCGGACGATGCACCAACGTGTGCCCGGCCTCGAACACGGGCAAGCTGCTGTCGCCGATGCACATGATCGTGAAGCTGAGGGATCATCTCACGGAAAAAGGTGCCGCGCTCACCTCCAAATCGGCGTGGATGCCTGCCTCCGTGTTTGGGTCGCCGGGCGTTCACTCCATGGGCGCAACGGATTTGGCGCTTGTCGGCTGGAAGGGCGAGGGCATCACCGACATCGGACCGACGATGGATGTGCAGAAGCGTTCCTGGCACCAAGTCGAGGGCGTAGACCCGAAGGACATTCAATTGATCGGCGGCGTCATGACCGAGGAAGAGATTTGGGCTTGCACGACCTGCCGCAACTGCGAGGATCAGTGTCCGGTCGCAAATGAGCATGTCGACAAAATCGTGGATCTCCGGCGACATCTCGTTCTGATGGAGGGCAGCGTGCCGCAGGAAGGCCAGCGAGCCATGCAAAACATCGAACGACAAGGCAACCCTTGGGGAATCAGCCGCGCGGACCGGAGCAAGTGGGTGAAGGAGGTCGACCCGGAAGGAACGTTGGACCTGAAGATCCCGACCGTGAAGGAAAATCCGGACTTCGACATTCTGTTCTTTGTCGGTTCCATGGGTTCCTACGACAATCGCAGCCGCAAGATCACCCGGGCCTTCGTCCGGCTCATGAATGAAGCGGGCGTCAACTTCGCCATTCTCGGCAACGAGGAGAAGAACTCGGGCGACACTCCGCGCCGGATGGGCAATGAATTTCTGTTCCAGCAGCTGTGCATGGAGAACATCGAGACGTTTCAGAAATACGATGTGAAACGAATCGTCACGGCTTGCCCGCATACCTTCAATATTTTCAAGAACGAATATCCGGAATTTGGACTGGAGGCTGAGGTCGTCCACCATACGGAGTTGCTGGATCAACTGGTGAAGGAAGGGCGTCTTAAGCCCAAGTATCAGGTTCAGGAGAAAATCACCTATCATGACTCCTGCTACCTGGGACGGTATAACGATGTATACGATCAGCCGCGCAGCGTGCTTCGCGCCATTCCCGGCGTCGAGCTGCTGGAGATGGAGCGGAATCGCGAGAACGGGATGTGCTGCGGCGCCGGCGGCGGTCAGATGTGGATGGAGGAGGACGCGGGCAAGCGCGTGAATCTGGCGCGTACCGAGCAGGCGCTGGCCATATCTCCGACAATGATCAGCTCCGCCTGTCCGTTCTGCCTGACGATGCTGGAGGACGGCACGAAGCTGAAGGAAGTGGAAGAAAGCGTGAAAACGCGAGATATTGCGGAAATTCTGGAGTTATCCGTATTCGGTCTATCCGAAATCCATGAACAGGAGGTCGTTGTGCAATGAGTAATACCATTACCAAAGAAGCCGTCAGCGGTTCCGGGGTCGCAAGTCGAAACATTACCAAAGCCGCCGTGATCGGCTCGGGCGTCATGGGGTCGGGGATCGCCGCCCATCTTGCCAACGCAGGCATTCCCTGCCTGCTGCTCGACATCGTTCCGAATTCCTTGACCGCCGAGGAGGAAAAGGCCGGCCTGACGCTGGATCATCCGAAGGTACGAAACAGGCTTGCCGCCAAAGCGATTGCGGCTCTGCCTAAATCAAGCACCGCTCCGCTCTACAGTGCTGATTTTGCAGGCCGGATCACGCCGGGAAACACCGAGGACCATCTAAGCCTGTTGAAGGATGTGGACTGGATCATCGAGGTGGTTACGGAACGCCTGGAAATCAAAAAGAGCATTTTCAAGCAGATTGAAGGCGTGCGTAAGGAAGGATCGATCGTCAGCACGAACACCTCGGGCATTTCCGTCAATGCGATGGTCGAGGACTGCAGCGAGGAATTCCGCAGCCACTTCCTGGGAACCCATTTCTTCAATCCGCCGCGTCATATGAAGCTGCTGGAGATTATTCCGGGCTTTGATACCGATCCGGACATTACGAAGTTCATGGTTGAATTTTGCACGAAGCGCCTTGGTAAAGGGGTTGTGCTTGCGAAGGACACACCGAATTTCATCTCGAACCGGATCGGCACCTACGGACTTCTGGTCACGCTGCAGGAGATGGTGAAGAACAGCTATACCGTGGAGGAAGTAGATGCGGCCACGGGTCCCGTTCTGGGGCGTCCAAAGAGCGCCACCTTCCGCACGCTGGATCTGGTGGGCATCGATACGTTTGTCCATGTGGCCAGAAACGTGTACGACTCCGTACCGGACGGCGAGGAGAAAGACGTGTTCACGGTGCCTGACGTCATGAACGAGCTTGTCGCCCGCGGCTGGACCGGGGAAAAGGGCGGCCAGGGCTTCTATAAAAAAGTAAAAGGGGATCAAGGCAGCAAAATCCTATCACTCAATCTGTCCACGATGGAGTACAACCCGAGCGCCAAAGTGAGCTCCGCTTCCATCGAAGCCGCCAAAGCGGTAAAGGGAGCCCAGCGGAAGATCAAGGCTTTCCTGGGAACGCAGGATCGTTACTCGGAGCTGGCCTGGAATGTATTGAAGCAAGTGCTCGTCTATGCGGCCGGCAAGCTGGGAGAGATCGCCGATTCCATCCAGGACATCGACAACGCGATGAAATGGGGTTTCAACTGGGAGCTCGGTCCCTTCGAGACCTGGGATCTGATCGGACTGCCGGAATCCGTGCAGCGCATGGAAGCAGAGGGCGTGACCGTCCCGGCGTGGGTGAAGGAGTGGGTTGCCGCAGGCAACAAGTCCTTCTATCAAGAGAAGGACGGCGAGGTGTTCCATTATTTCAAAGGCGAGTATAAGGGCGTTGAGGTTCAGCCTGAGCTGATCTCGCTGCAAGCGCTCAAATCGCAAAACCGGATCATCCGCTCAAATACGGGGGCGAATCTGATCGATATTGGGGATGGCGTTGCATGCCTTGAATTCACTTCGCCGAACAACGCGATCGGCGCCGATATTCTGGTCATGATTCAGCAGAGCGTGGAAGAGGTCAGGGCCAATTACCGCGGACTGGTGCTGGCGAACGAAGGCCGGAACTTCTGCGTCGGCGCCAACCTGATGCTCATGCTGATGGAAGCGCAGAGCGGCGACTGGGATGAGGTGGATGACATCATCCGTCTGTTCCAGGGCAGCATGATGAAGCTGAAGGGGCTGGAGAAGCCGGTTGTGGCCGCGCCTCACCGGATGACGCTGGGCGGGGGTGTGGAAGCGTGTCTGCCGGCGGACCGAATCATCTTCTCGGCGGAGACCTATTTCGGCCTAGTGGAGACGGGGGTCGGTCTGATACCGGCAGGCGGCGGCTGCAAGGAACTGGCGCTGATGACCAGCAACCGCCATCCCGACAAGGACAGCGACCTCCAGCCGGAGATCAACAAAATCTTCGAGATGGTGGCGATGGCTAATGCATCGACCAGCGGACATGAAGCGATCCGCATGGGGTATGGACGCAGCGGGGATACGGTGGTCATGAATCAGGATTACCGGATCCATGAAGCGAAGCAGGCCGTGTTAGCGATGGACCGGGCAGGTTATGTGCCGCCGCAGCCGGGCAAAGCCCGCGTTGTCGGCCGCGATGGCCGGGCCGTGCTCCAAATGGGCGCGATCGACA
This sequence comes from Paenibacillus sp. cl141a, assembly GCF_900109305.1. Classification (NCBI taxonomy): domain Bacteria; kingdom Bacillati; phylum Bacillota; class Bacilli; order Caryophanales; family Paenibacillaceae; genus Paenibacillus; species Paenibacillus sp. cl141a. The sequence goes on along the minus strand of NZ_FNZO01000004.1, from coordinate 464,576 downwards.
TGAAGCGAAGCGGCTATATCAGTGATCACGATCTGTTGATTGCGAAGAAGCTGGCGCATATCCTGACCGGCGGCGATGTTCCTGCTGGAACTGTGGTGAGCGAACAGCATCTGCTCGACCTGGAGCGCGAAGCATTCCTCAGCCTGCTCGGGGAGGTCAAGACCCAGCAGCGCATGCAGCATATGCTGGCAAAAGGCAAGCCGCTGCGGAATTAAGGCGATTCAGCTTGGACTGTACTTCCTTGGCAATTTTGAGCGTCTCGCCTTCCGGTCTCTCCTTGCCTTCGGCATCTTGAAAGCAATCAGGACATGACGAACGCTAATGTTGGTATAGTCCTTAAAGATTCACAGCTAATAGATCAGCTATCATCCGCAACGTGCGATTTGCCAAATCAAACGTGCATACGGTACATGTGGCAAACTGTCCGCGCTGCTGGATGTTTGGGTGATGGCGGCTCTTTAATCAGTTCCACCCGTTACGTACTCATTACAAGGCCGATGAACGGCCAGCAATGATATCGGTATTGGATCCAACCAATTTTTTAGTTGATGAGGTGAATGGCATGAGAGAAGCAGTCATAGTATCCCTTGCTCGCACCCCGGTGGGGAAGGCGAAGAAGGGCAGTTTTGCCCAGACGCGCGTAGAGGATCTCGGCAAAGCCGTACTGGAAGCCGTCATTGAGCGTGCGCCGGGCCTGAAAAAAGAGGATGTCGAGGACATTATCCTCGGCTGCGCGATGCCGGAAGGCGAGCAGGGCCTTAACGTTGCGCGGATTATTTCCTTGTATGCGGGTTATCCGGTCACGGTGCCGGCCTTGACCGTCAATCGCTTCTGTTCGTCCGGACTTCAGGCGATCGCTTTTGCTGCGGAACGCATTATGCTCGGCCATGCCGAGGTCATCGTCGCCGGCGGCGTCGAGAGCATGAGCCATGTGCCGATGACCGGCTTCAAGCCGGCACCGCATCCGACGATCGTCGAAGAGATGTCGGAGGTTTACATCGGCATGGGCCATACGGCGGAAGAGGTAGCCCGCCGCTTCGGCATCACCCGCGAGGCGCAGGATGCCTTCGCGGCCAGCAGCCACCGCAAGGCCGCAGCCGCTATCTCCGAAGGGAAGTTCCGGGACGAGATCGTACCGGTGAACGTAACGCTGGCTGCCGCCGATGAGCAGGGCAAAGTGCGCAGTAAAACCTTAGCCATCGATACGGATGAAGGAGTTCGGCCGGACACAACACCGGATGTGCTGGCCAGACTGAAGCCGGCCTTTGCCCTCGGCGGCTCGGTTACCGCGGGCAACGCGTCGCAGACGAGTGACGGCGCGGCGGCGGTAGCCGTCATGAGCCGCGAGAAAGCCGAGGAGCTGGGCCTTACCCCGCTGGCTACCTTCAAATCGTTTGCCCTGGCAGGCGTGGCGCCGGAGATAATGGGCGTCGGCCCCGTCGAAGCGATCCCGAAGGCGCTGCGCATGGCAGGCATCGAGCTGGATCAGGTGGATGTGTTCGAGATTAACGAAGCGTTCGCATCGCAATGCCTCCACATCATCCGCGCGCTGGGGATCGACGAGAGCAAGGTCAACGTCAACGGCGGCGCCATTGCGCTTGGCCATCCGCTCGGCTGCACCGGCGCCAAGCTGACCGTCAGCCTCGTCTCCGAGCTCGCCCGACGCGGCGGCGGCTACGGCGTCGTGAGCATGTGCATCGGCGGCGGCATGGGGGCCGCGGGGGTGTTCGAGGTGCACGCCGCGGGGGCGTAAGTGCCTCTTCCATAGGAGTCGCAACTCGTTCGTTATTGAAATAAAGCAAAACATGTTAGTTGTCAGACTCAGGGAAGTAGCCTCCTTCTTAATTGGGGAGAGCTGGAACAAGTCCCGAGGAGGGAATTGTGGCCCGCCAAGGTCACCAGGGTCGACGACCAATCCAAGCATGCTCGGACCACGCACCGTGCGCACGGGGAGCAGTGCGCACGATGTACCCGTGTCCGCTCCGTACACGGATCGGACACGGCATCACTCACTCCAACCACAGGTGGAGTGCAAGATAACCGTCGGCACGGCTCAGGACCTGAGTGCGCCAACCTAGCGGAGAGGGCGGAATTGTACTGGAGAAACGAAGTGGTCGCCTTTGAGTTTGGATTTCTACTATGGATCAATTCATTCCCGGAAATCCAAACTCAACAGCGATCGGAAGTACAATCCGCACGCGGAGCGCCAATATTGCGCCGCAGTAACACATACACCATCTATGACCAACTAGCAAGTTCGCAACCTAGCAAACACCAAGGCCACCATTGCATTCCACCTTATTCCAATTCCGAAAGGGGAAACCAATCATGAGCGATAACCAAACCAAAGAACCGAAAATCAAAGGCGGCAGCTTTGTCATCGACAATCCGGACGTGCAGCGCATTCTGACACCGGAGGATTTTACGGAAGAGCATCGCATGATCGGCGAGACGGTGCGCGATTTTATCGACGGCGAAGTGGTGCCCCACGATGAAGAGCTGGAGAAGCTGAATTACGAGATGACGGTAGACCTGCTTCGCAAAGCAGGCGAGCTGGGCCTGCTCGGAGCCGATGTGCCGGAGCCGTTCGGCGGGATCGGGCTGGATAAGGTCAGCTCTACGATTATTAACGAAAACTTGGCGAAGGGATCGTCCTTTGCGCTTTCCTTTGGAGCACATGTCGGCATCGGTACGCTGCCGATCGTGTTCTTCGGCACGACCGAGCAGAAACAGAAGTACCTGCCGGATCTCTCGAGCGGCGCGAAAATCGCGGCTTATTGCTTGACGGAGCCGACCTCCGGCTCCGATGCGCTGGGCGCCAAAACGACGGCACGCTTGTCCGACGACGGGGAGTATTATATTTTGAACGGATCGAAGCTATATATAACTAACGCCGGATTTGCGGATATCTTTATCGTCTACGCCAAGATTGACGGAGAGCACTTCACCGCGTTCATCGTGGAGAAGGAGATGGAAGGCTTCACGCTCGGGCCGGAGGAGAAGAAGATGGGCATCAAGGGCTCGTCGACGCGTCCGCTCTTCTTCGAAGACGTGAAGGTGCCGAAGGAGAACCTGCTTGGCGAGATCGGCAAGGGCCACCGGATCGCCTTCAACATCCTGAACATCGGCAGGTATAAATTGGCAGCGGGCACCGTCGGTGCAGCGAAGGAATCGATCGAGTTGAGCGCGAAATATGCTAACACCCGCAAACAGTTCGATACGCCGATCTCGCAGTTCCCGCTCATGCGCAAAAAGCTGGCCGACATGAACATCATCGCCTTCGTAATGGAGAGCATGGTGTACCGTACCGCAGGACTGCTGGACGAAGCGATGCAGGACATCGATTACAACAGCGAAGATGCAGGCATCCACTCGGCGGCTGCGATCTCCGACTATGCCATCGAATGCTCGATCAACAAGGTGTTCTGTTCCGAAGGACTGGATAACGTGGCAGACGAAGCGGTGCAGATTCACGGGGGCTATGGGTATATCCAAGAGTATAAAGTGGAACGCATCTATCGGGACTCCCGCATCAACCGTATCTTCGAAGGCACGAACGAGATCAACCGGCTCCTCATTCCGGGCACGCTCGTGAAGAAGGCGATGAAAGGCGAAATCGCGCTCCTGCAAAAAGCGCAAGGTCTGCAAGGGGAGCTGCTGCAGCTGGTACCGGGCCAAACCTTTGAAGGAACGCTGGAACAGGAGGCGCATTTCCTGGACATGAGCAAGAAGATTTTCCTCCTCGCTGGCGGTCTGGCCGTTCAGAAGTTCGGCACGAAGCTGGAGAAGGAGCAGGAGGCCTTATCCAACCTGGCGGATATGATGATTGACATTTATGCCCTCGAAAGCGCATTGCTGCGCACCCGCAAGCAAATCGAACGCACCTCGGAGGAAAAGGCAGCGAGCATGATCGAGATGACGCAGGTGTTTGCTTACGAGGCGTTCCAGCGCATTGAAGCGCTCGCCAAAGAAACGCTGGCTTCGGTGGAAACCGGCGATATGCTGCGGATGCAGCTGTCGGTGCTCAAGAAGCTGACGCGCTGCACGCCGGTCGATACGGTGGCCCTCAAGCGCAGCATCGCAGCCCGCGTGGTGAAGAACGAGCGGTACACGGTGTAACTAGGCGTCAACGCCAATACGATGCGTAAGTAACCGCAAAAGAGAGAGATTTTCTTGGAGTAGGAAAGAAGGAGCATTCCTTAGGAAAGGGTTGGTTTTGTATGGATACAAAGCCTTGGCTGCCGTTTTATCCGCCCGAAGTAGCCCCCGCTTTTGATTATCCGAAACAGAATTTGGCATTATTTCTCGTAACGTCGGCGCAGAAGTTTCCGAATCGTCCGGCCCTGTATTTCATGGGAAAGACGATCAACTACAGAAGTTTGCTGGATGCGTCCTACCGGATGGCGAACGCGCTCCGCAGCAAAGGGATCAAGAAGGGCGACCGGGTAGCGATCATGCTGCCCAACTGCCCGCAGGTCGTTATTTCCTATTATGGCGTGCTGCTGGCCGGAGCCGTGGCCGTCATGACCAACCCGCTCTATATGGAGCGGGAAATTGCGCATCAGATGAAGGATTCCGGTGCCAAGATCATCATTACGATGGATATGTTCGTATCCCGCGTTGAAAAAGTCATCGAGGAGACGGATCTGGAGCATATGATCGTCACGTCCGTGGCGGATTATCTGCCGTTCCCCAAGAATCTTCTCTACCCGATCAAAGCCAAGAAGGAAGGCCCTCTTCCGGTTGTCGATTATGGAAGCCGCGTCCATGCCTTCAAAAAGCTGCTTGCGGGCGCGCCGAATGATCCCGTCTGCGAATCCGTCAAAGCGGAGAAGGATTTGGCCCTGCTCCAGTATACTGGCGGCACGACCGGCGTTCCCAAAGGCGTCATGCTGACGCATATGAATCTGATCGCCAACACCGTACAGTCCGCGAACTGGTGCTTTCAGGTGGAGGACGGGAAGGAGCGGTATTTAGCCGTTCTGCCGTGCTTTCACGTGTTCGGTCTGACCGTGCTGCTGAACCAGGCGATCTATCGTGCCGGCATGCTGATTTTGGTACCGAAATTCGAAGTGACGATGATCCTGAACCTGATCAAAAAAATGAAGCCGACGCTCTTCCCGGGCGCACCGACCATGTATATCGCATTGATTAATCATCCCAAGATCAGGGAATACGACCTCTCTTCGATCAATGCCTGCGTCAGCGGCTCTGCCGGGCTTCCGGTCGAGGTGCAGGATAAGTTCGAGGAGCTGACCAAAGGTCGGCTGATCGAAGGCTACGGCCTGACCGAAGCGTCCCCGGTTACCCATGTGAATCCGATATGGGGAAGGCGGAAGATCGGCACCATCGGCGTCCCCGTTCCGGATACGGACGCGAAGGTCGTGGATCCGGAGACGGGCGAAGAAATGCCGGTCGGTGAGCCGGGCGAGCTGATCGTGAAGGGTCCGCAGGTGATGATGGGATATTGGAACCGGCCGGAGGATACGTTTGATACGCTCCGCAACGGCTGGCTGTTTACAGGCGACATGGCCACGATGGACGAAGAGGGGTATTTTACGATCATTGACCGCAAGAAAGACATGATCATTGCAAGCGGTTTCAATATTTATCCTCGGGAGATCGAGGAAGTGCTGTATGAGCATCCGTCCGTGAAGGAAGCCGTCGTGGTCGGAACCAAGGACGATTATCGCGGCGAAACCGTAAGAGCTTATATTGTGCTGAAGGATGGCGCGTCTCCGGACCCTTCGGGTCTTGAGAAGTTCTGCCGCAGCCAGCTGGCGGCCTATAAAGTGCCGCGCGAGTACGTGTTTCGCGATTCGCTGCCGAAGACGATGGTAGGCAAGGTGCTGCGCCGCAAACTGCTGGAGGAGGAAGAGGAAGGCAGAACGGGCTGAAGCAGAATAGCAGTGTAGGCCCGATTAACGATTCATGTTATCCCGCAGGAATGGATACAGTATCTAACGACGTCAGAAGAAAAAAGGAGGCGGCCTGATGAATCATACCAATGTCAACCCCGACGCGAAGGCCGAACAGCCGGCATTCGACCGGGAGGCGTACATCGAGGCCATGACCAAAGCGGCAGAGCCCACCTTCTGGGGATATCTCGGCTGCAAGCTTGCGTCAGCCAGCCCGGAGGCGGTTGTTGTCACGCTGGATGCGCAGCCTCATCATATGAATATGATGGGCATCGTGCATGGCGGCGTACTCTCCTCACTGATGGATAACGCCATGGGCATTGCCGTCATGCTGGAGCGTCCCGGCGAATCGACGGTGACAAGCAATCTGAACGTGCATTTTGTCATGCCGGCCAGGGCCGGAACCCTTACGGTTACGGCAAGCATCGTGCATCAGACGCACCGTTCGGTCACGACGGAATGCAGGATAACGAACGATAAGGGCGAGCTTGTCGCGATCAGCACAGGGTCGTTCCGAGTGAAATAATGCAGCTTTCTGCTGCTAAGAAACGGATGGTCTGTCATCTCAGTAGGGGCAGGCCATTTATTTTTTGGATGAGCGAATCAAGGTGTGACCGGATATGAAGCATCAGTCCATGCCGCCAATCGACGATGTTAGGCGACTTCCAACCGGCTGGCCGAGCAGATTTTTTGTCGGGATTGTTCTCCGCACTTCTTGTCAGGCCACTAAAGCTGTGGTACAATAAGAATGCTGTTTTTCATGTAGAATCTAGAATGTCTCTTCAGATCATAAATTTAGATGTTTACATACGTAGGAGGTGGAAGTCATGGTTGTATTTTTTGAAGTATTGCTCGTTATTTTCTCCATCGGGTTGATTACTGTCGTTCTTCTCCAAAAAGGGAAAAGCGCAGGTCTTGCCGGTGCCATCTCCGGCGGTGCGGAACATCTTTTTGGTAAAACGAAGGCTCGCGGTATGGATCTCGTACTGCAGCGTACAACGGTAGGTCTTGCAGCAGGATTTATGATTTTGGCCATCGTTGTTGCCATGTTGAAATAACAATTGCGTTACCCTCGCTTTTTCACTCTTGGAAGAGCGGGGGTTTTTTATTGCCTGAATTTCGGATTACATAGGTAAGGACGGTGTTCGGAAGGATACCGAGGATTAAATTCGTGTATACTAGGGTATGAGTATATAAAGGTAAAGAATGGATAGAGGAACGATGAAATTGCAGGTTCCCGAGGTGATAACATGATAACTGAAGAAACATTACTGAACTTTATGCGGGAAACTGCATACAAACCGATGACGTACCAGGAGCTGGAGCAGCATTTTGCGATTGAGGATGCCCATGAATTCAGGGAGTTCCTGAAGCTGCTGAATGAACTTGAGCAATCCGGAAAAATCATTCTGACGAGCACCGAGCGCTATGGCGTGCCGGAACGGATGTCTTTGCTGCGCGGACGGCTGCAGGCCCACGCGAAGGGTTTTGCTTTTCTGATTCCCGATGACCGCGAGCATCCGGACGTGTACATTCATGCCAATGACCTGAAGAGTGCGATGAATGGAGATACCGTGCTGGTTCGGATCAGTTCCAAAAGCAGCGACGGCGGCAAAATGGAAGGCGAAGTGGTCCGCATCGTGACGCGCGCCGTTACCCAGGTGGTGGGCGTGTTCCAGAACCATGAAGCCTATGGCTTCGTGCTGCCGGACGACAAACGGATTAACCGGGATATTTTTATTCCGAAGCATGCGATCAATGGTGCCGTTGACGGCGTGAAGGTCGTTGTGAAGCTGGTGAGCTATCCGGAAGGAAGAGCTGCAGCAGAAGGCGAAATCGTGGAGATTCTGGGGCATAAGGATGATCCGGGCGTCGACATCCTGTCCATTATCCGCAAGCATCAGCTGCCGGAGGGCTTTCCGGAGGAAGTGCTGGCCGAAGCGGACGCAGCGCCCGATGCGATTACGGAAGAAGAGATCGTGCAGCAGGGCCGCCGCGATCTGCGAGGTCTGAACATCGTGACGATTGACGGCGAAGATGCCAAGGACCTGGATGATGCGGTGAACGTGGAGCGTCTGCCGAACGGGAATTACCGTCTGGGCGTTCATATTGCCGATGTCAGCTATTACGTGCGCGATCGGTCCGAGCTGGATAAGGAAGCGTATAACCGAGGCTGCAGCGTGTATTTGGTGGATCGGGTCATTCCGATGCTCCCTCATCGTTTGTCCAACGGCATATGCAGCTTGAATCCGCAGGTGGATCGTCTGACGATGTCCTGCGAGATGGAGTTCAATGAGCAGATGAAGGTCGTGAAGCACGATATTTTCACCAGTGTTATCCGCACGAAAGAACGGATGACGTACAACAACGTGCGTAAAATTTTGGTGGATGAGGATCCGGAGCTGATCGAGCGCTACGGCGATCTCGTGGAGGATTTCCGCTTGATGCGCGAGCTGGCCCTGAAGCTGCGGAACCGCCGAATGCGCCGGGGCGCGGTGGATTTCGACTTCGTGGAGTCGAAGGTCATCGTGGACGAGAACGGCAAACCGGTGGATATCGTCAAAAGAGAACGCTCCATCGCGGAGCAGATCATCGAGGAGTTCATGCTCGCGGCCAACGAAACGGTAGCGGAGCATTTCCACTGGATGAAGGTTCCCTTCATTTATCGGATCCACGAGGATCCGGATCAGGAGAAGCTGCAGAACTTCATGGCCTTCGCGGCCAATTTCGGCTATCACGTCAAAGGGCGTGGCAACGCGATCCATCCGCGGGCGCTGCAGAGCCTGCTGGACGACATTCAGGGCACGAAGGAGCAGACCGTCCTCAGCACGATGATGCTCCGTTCAATGAAGCAGGCGAAATACGATGCGGAGAGCACGGGTCACTTCGGCCTTGCCGCGGAATACTATTCTCACTTCACGTCCCCGATTCGGCGGTATCCCGATCTGGTCATTCACCGGGTCATCCGGGAAGTGCTGGAGAACGGCGGGTCGCTGAATGAGAGTCGTCATGAGCAGCTGGCCGGCCGGATGGCCGACATTGCGCAGCAATCCTCGGAACGCGAGCGCGTAGCCGTGGACGCGGAGCGCGATACGGAAGCGCTCAAGAAGGCCGAGTTCATGCTGGATAAGGTCGGCGAAGAATTCGAAGGCATTATCAGCAGCGTCACCAGCTTCGGCATGTTCATCGAGCTGGAGAACACGGTGGAAGGCTTGATCCGCCTCAGCGCCATGACCGACGATTATTACCATTTCGATGAAGGCCATATGGCTCTCATCGGGGAGCGTACGTCGAAGGTATACCGCATCGGCGACGATGTGAAGGTTCGCGTGGCGAACGTGAACATGGATGAGCACACCATCGATTTTGAGATGGTGGACATGAAGCCGCGCCGCCAAGGGCGTGGCGAAGGCGACCGCGGCGGCAATGGCGGCCGCGGGTTCGGTGCCCGCGACGGCGGAGGTCGCGGGGGCAAGGGCCGCGGCGGTAAACGCGGCGCGGCTGAAGGCGGCGCGCCGGGCGGACGCCGCAGTGACAGCGCCGGCGGCCAGGGCGGCCGCGGCAAGCGCGGCGGGGAGGCGCCGGCTGGAGCGGGCGCTGGTGCTGGCGCTGGCGAACAGCAGGCGTCGAGCTTCGCCTTTGGCTCCGGCAAAGGCGGATACAACTCCGCCAGCGGCGGCGCTCTCGGCTTTGACCGCAACGCTCGCTCCGGCGGCGCCGGCGGGAAGGGCCGACGGAAGAAGACGTCGGGCAGCGGCATTTTCATCGGCGAAGGTCCAACGCCGGGCGGCGGTAACGCTGGAGGCAACTCCGGCGGCGGTGGCCGCAAACGGAAGAGTAAGGGCGGAAACGGCACGGCCGCTTTTGTCCGCAAGAAGAAAAAGTAAGATGCTCTCCTGATCCATCGAGGGAGTCGCTTGCCCCGCCTTGCTTTTGGAGGCTGACGTTTGATACAATGGACTTCTGGTGAGATTGCATATTGGCGGTCTGCCGGAAGTCCTTTTTCCATTATCATTGTTGATGACAAGGGGTGAGACCATGGGTAAGAAAAGTGACGGGAAGGTTCTGGCCCAGAACAAAAAAGCTTCCCATGATTATTTCATCGAGGATACGTATGAAGCCGGGATGGTGCTGACCGGAACGGAGATCAAATCCATACGGAACGGCCGTGCCAATATTGGAGATGCGTTTGCCACCATTCGGAATGGCGAGATTCATATCCATAACATGCATATCAGCCCGTTTGAGCAAGGGAACCGCAACAACCCGACGGACCCTACGCGTACACGGAAGCTGCTGCTGCACAAGGAGCAGATCCGCAAGCTGCTGGGCCTGTCCAAACAGGAAGGCTACGCGATCGTACCGCTGAAGATTTATATCCGTAACGGCTATGCGAAGTTATTGCTGGGCCTCGGTAAAGGTAAGCGTCAGTACGACAAGCGTGCCGATGCCGCCAAGAAGGATGCACAACGCGATATCCAGCGTGCGCTGCGCGAGAAGCAGAAGATTGCAAGGTAATTACGGTTATCCGTGGCATGTCGATTAAGAAATCGGCGTCATGTGTAATGAACGTTGTGGGATGGCAGCTTTTAGCTGTGTTACCTGCAATGTATATATCATTTTGATATCAAATGTGATATACTAAGTGATGTAAGAGAGATCAATAAGATCTTTGACAATCAGCATACAGTTGGCGCATTCTTCTTTCTTGGAGGGAAAGAGTCTGCGGCATAGATCGACTGCTATGGCTGAATATTCTTGATTTAATCCGATAGCCCTTTTTGGCAGGAACGCTTAAGGTGCGAAGCGCCGGCATTTCTCCAACTTAAGGGGGCGTTTTTGGATTCGACGGGGATAGTTCGGGCATGAGTAGCGGGTAGTGGGGACGCGTCCACTTCATCAACGCTAAAGCCAATTAAACGGCAAACAACAAAACAACTACGCTTTCGCAGCTTAATAACCTGTGAGCGTGCTCTCGCTCTGTATCGCCCATGTACCGGGATGAGGGCTCAACTTTAGTGGGATACGCTGTCTAGTCTCCGCCTGGGGCTAGCTGAAGAAGACAATCAGGCTGACCTGAAGGGAATCCGGTGACAGGGAGTTCCTAGGGTGACATCAAATCTGTCACTACACCCGTAGAAGCTTGTGTTGTCGTTATCTTCGGACAGGGGTTCGACTCCCCTCGCCTCCATACATACCATTAGAAAAGCGACCTCGTGGGGTCGCTTTTTTGCTTGTTCGGAAATTGAAGGGGGATAAACAACTGGCTCTAGGCTTTCTGGCTTTGCTACCCGATATATTTCTGATTATGTACGTGTCGGCACCTCTGTACGTAGCAGTTGTCACTCTAGCAACGTCCTGTAATTGGCTTTTCATCAGGCCAGACTGTTTGTCTTCCTCTGTTCGCCACAGGCGGAGAGTTGACAGTGAATCGTAGTGGAGTACATTAAGATAATTCTGCATTGACAACCTCAATTAAGTTATGAGACCATATTTTTCAAGTTGATATAAGGGGGATTACTATGTTGGTGCCAGGAGAACTTGTCAAATTCGACAGCATGAAAAATTTCAGGTATATTTCTCCATTGGGATCTGGTGGAACTGGAGATGCTCACCTTTTTAAGGATGAAACAACTGATATGCTGTTTGCGTTTAAAAAATATGCTCCTAAAGATGGGAACAACTCAGATGATACCTATCGACGTTTTGTTGACGAGATAAAAATTCTATTTAACATTTCTCACAACAATATTGTAAGGGTTTATAATTATTATTTGTATTCCGAAGCCAAGACGGGCTATTTACAAATGGAGTATGTGGAAGGAATAGCTATTCATGAGTTTGAGCCAAGTTTTTGGAAAGATTGGGAAGACATTTTTAAAGAAGTTATATATGCATTTGAATACTTAGAAGAAAAGAATATATTACACAGAGACATTCGTCCTGCAAATATACTGATAGACAAGAATGAAAATGTGAAGATTATAGATTTTGGGTTCGGTAAAAGATTGGAGTTTGAAGAGACTGGGGGAGAAAGTGTATTTCTTAATTGGCCAGTTACTCAATGGCCTAACGAGACTCAATTAGAAGGCATTTATAACCATCAATCTGAGATTTATTTTATTGGGAAACTGTTTCAGAACATCCTTAGAGCTAAAGGAGAGTTAGAGAGGTTTAAGTTTAATCATATTTTAGATAAGATGACTAAATTAGAACAATACGAACGTTATGCATCGTTTAACGATATCTCCCAAGCCATTTCTGAAGGAGTGATAAGTGAGATTGATTTCTCAGGAACTGAGAAGGATACGTATAAAAAGTTTGCTGATGCGTTAGTTAGTCACATTTCTTACTATAACGATAAATACGAGCCAATAAATGATATTGATAGTATACTCAATAAATTAGGGACTCTAATCCGTAGTAGTTCACTTGAAGCGTTTATACAAGATAACTCTCAGCTTATTAGATGTTTCATTAAAGGAAGCTATGTATATAATAAAAGATGTGATATAGAAGTCCAACATGTGAAAAATTTCTATCAATTATTGGTAAGATTAGATCCATACAAGCAAAAAATTGTACTTGATAATATTCAAACTCGTTTAGGTGGCGTTAAAATTAATATTACTGATGATGATTTGCCATTCTAATTACTGAATTTGTGATGATTTTATGATGCAAGTAATGGCCACATTATTAGACTGTGGCCGATTGTATTGGGTTAAACTGGTGAAGGGATCTAATTTTCCTGATGTACTTATACGAAATTTCTAATTTTACCCTTTTCGAGTCGAGGTGGACCAGTTGCAGCTAATCATCTATTCTATATAACCCTACTAAAAAGCGTTGAATTCGAATATCCAGCCTTGTGGTGAATGTCTTTTAAACAGCAAGCAGCGGAAAGGGAAATTATATCCTCAACGCTGTTCAAATTACCGATCTTCATCACCGTATTCGCACCATGTCACTATCTTCTGTTTTAATGGAGTCCTCGGGGTGTGCCTCATATCTTGGCATGTTGTCTATTGTCTCAGCTCCGCCAAGTAACTGTTTGGAATTTCTGTGTTCTGAAAAACCCTCGCCAGTGTTACTGCTTTATTAGGATCAGTACCATAGTTCAGCATCAGACGAGTCATATACGCATTGTTGTAGCTGACCGCCGATTGCAGACCATACATTTCTATTAACCCCGTATGGTAGCATCAACTCGACAACGTCCAGAGTGCCAATTCAACTGTATCATCCATCGTAGGGAAATCGTCTGCCGGAATTAGCCCCTGCCTCCAATAGTATCCGCACCATCTTGCACAGGAACTTTATTGATATCAGCCTCCCGAATGGCAAGGTTTAGTTCGGTGAAAATGCCATCAGTCCTTGAGTCTCCCCCTCCTTCTGTAAATACACGCTCTACAATAGAACAACCAGATAGAGCTGGCAGAGACAACAATACGCTAATTAGCAAAATCAATCTAATCCCCTTCATGATGAACCCACCGCCTTACGTTCTCAATTACAATATTCTTCCGCAACAATGTATCTATATTTAATAGCCTCCCATCAGCCTGTCCTCAATCTTGGTCGACTGAGTTAAAATCAGAGAAGCAACGACAAACACAGCAAGTCCAATTAAGATATTCTTTTTTCTTTTATTCCTGATCACCGTGTACGTGTATGGAACGCTGGCAGACTGGATGATTGCGCCGATGATCTTCAATATTAATGCTGTTGTCTCGAATAGTTTCCACTTAATCAAGGGGATACTGCATCCGCATATTGTCATTTGAATGTAATATATTTTGTGATTTTGTTATCTGTCCAAATTCATTAATAGCTGCCTACAGTTAAACTCGTTCCAGTTCATCCTCAATGGATTTTTGGTGGCATCGGTTCCGAGTTCCTTGGCAAGTCCACTACAGAGACCAGTAATGCCGTGATAATCAACGCGTACTTCAACGGGGTATTGATAAATAGATAGAAGAAATCCGGAATGTATATACCTGTAACGATGATAATGCCGTTCATGTTTTCCTCAGCAAAACTGCCTACAACAAAATCTATGACGAGAAAATAGGATATGATGAACAGTCCAGCGATATTGAAGCCAATGCACTCGGCATAAAAAAAGCAATCACTCTTGTAATAAAGTTCTTCGTAGTCCTCCTTAATGACGGTATGAGACGAGGGATTAGAGATGTTTGCTAACTAACCTCCATTTCCAATGTGCTGATAGTTTACAGATTAATTTTGCGGATAGACCTGCTATTGTCATCGTAGAAAATGATGTTGCCATTCGTGTCATATTAAATTGTTTCATTTTACTATGAGGTGTTCCGTCTTTGTAGATTAAGTCATCCCGTTGATAAATGTACTGATGTACCGTCTGTCTCCATATCGTAGACGGTGCAGCCGTAGTCATGTACAGTTTTCCGTTGTAAGCAGAAACGCTGTCGTACAGATTACCCGCTGTTGCATGTGTGGCTACAACAGGAGTATAACTATTGACAGATTAAGCGTGTTGTAGCTTGTACTGCTGGCATATTGAATACGAAATAGCCGATAATTCTTTTGACAGCGAGTCCACGTTATGGGAATATAGGTTTATTACATTCCAATATTTTGAAGTTGCCGATTGAATTTGGTATTAGTATCATAGCAAGGCTTCAGTTTCTATATTGGATAAGGAGGAGAATTCATGGGGGATTTTGTAATGGATTGGTCGTTATTGTTGAATGAAAATCGGAGAAGAGAATCTAAGGCAGCCAAAGATCACCGGAATGAATTTGAGAAAGATTATGACCGAATAATCAACTCCTCATCTCTGAGAAGATTACAAGATAAGGCACAAGTGTTCCCACTTCAGGAAAATGATTTTATTCGTACTAGATTGACACATTCTCTAGAGGTTTCATCTCTTGGAAGGTCCTTTGGTTATGATATTGGACAAAAATTAGTCGAAACTGGACAAGTTAATATTGAGGATTTCCCTAGAAAAATTGCATCAATACTTTCAGTAACCTGTTTAGTACATGATATTGGCAACCCACCATTCGGTCATTTTGGAGAGGATGTTATTCAAAAATGGTTTGATAAATGGTTCTCAAGTGATGAGTTTAAAAATTTAGATCAAGAGTATTTTAAAAATAACCGCAGAGCTCTCTTAAATGACCAACAAAAAAATGACTTTATTAATTTTGAAGGCAATGCCCAAGCTCTTAGAATTCTTACTAGGCTACAATTCTTGAATGACGAATATGGTATTAACTTCACATATGCGACTTTAGCTGTTCTACTTAAATATCCGAGAAATTCATTAGAAAAAGAGAAGGATAGTGAATTGAAAAGTTATACAAAATTTGGGTACTTTAGTTCAGAAAAGGACATATTTGAGGACATAAAAACAAAAGTAGGGATTGGCAAATACAGACACCCGCTTACTTATCTAATGGAATCGGCTGATGACATAGCATACTCTGCAGCTGATGTAGAAGATGGTGTCAAAAAAGGCATTGTTCCCTGGGAAATTGTTTATGCAGATGTTAAAGAAGCTTTGTATGAGAGTTATAAAGCGGGATTTGACTATTTAGAATCTTTACGCAAGAAAGCACAGGAAAATAATGTACCTGACATCGATCTTGTTAATGCACAGAATTTCAGGGTGTGGGCACAAGGAGAAATGTTTAAGGCATGTTCTGAGGCCTTCATTAATAATTATGAATTAATCATAAGTGGGGAAATTGATAAGGAATTGTTAAAGATTTCAACCGCAACCGATATAAAAGATAAGTTAGATGAAATAGCACGTAAATATTGTTATTCAAGCAAGGAAGTGCTTCAACTTGAATTAGTTGGGGACAGTGTACTTTCAGGTTTGTTGGATATGTTTGTACATGCAGTAATTTTGGTTAATAAGGAAGAGGGGGCTAAGAAAAAAGAAAACAAGCTTTTCCATCTTATATCTGAGAACTTTAGGTACGTGCAGAAGTTGGATGCATCTGGTAAGCCGACAAGGACTATACAAGATTTAAGTATGTATGATAGGCTATTACTTATCACTGATTTTATATCGGGTATGACAGACTCTTATGCGGTTGATCTGTATCAGCGTCTTTCTGGCTTAAAGTTGTAAGGAGGTTTAGAAAGCTGTGTATCCTAAAAACTTTGAATTGAGGGATCAATTTTACAATAAAATAAAAAACTTTCCTCTTGCCAAAAATGTAGTATTTAGGTTATTAGAGGAAGGGAACCTTCTTTTGTTTGGTGGTGCTATAAGAAGCTATTATGAAAATCAGTTTAGTACAATGCCTCGTGATTTTGACATTGTAGTTTGTACAAAAAATGACGAACTTGATCAATACTTTTATAATGTTCCCTATACTCGTAATAGATATGGTGGATATAAAATAAATATTTACCCGGTGGCTTTCGACATTTGGAGCATTAATTCAACTTGGGCTTTTAAAAATGGTATGGTAGAAAATCCCAACGTGGAAAATTTGACTAAAACTGTGTTTTTAAATTACGATTCCGTTGTTTATGATTTAACAACTGGTGAGGTCTATGATGAAGATTATCAAAAAGCTAAAGAGAATAAGAAATTGGATATTGTTCTTGAACAAAATCCGTTTCCTGAACTTAACATTTTACGTTCTTTAGTTTTTAAGACGAGATATAATATGGATTTCTCAGAAGCTTTATATGATTATATGAAAGCATGGAGAAAAAGGTTTAATAATAATGAAGAAATAAATGTTTTAAGTGCCGTTCAGCTAAAACATTACGGTTTTGAGTACATGACAAAAAAACAGTTATACAACGAACTACAGCTCATCAGATAATTTTTCAAAAAATACTCGGGTGACATCAAATCTGTCACTACACCCGTAGAAGCTTGTGTTGTCGTTATCTTCGGACAGGGGTTCGACTCCCCTCGCCTCCATACATACCATCAGAAAAGCGACCGTTATCGGTCGCTTTTCTTGCTGTGAAGAGGCAATGTCTCCGAGCTCCCAAAATACTGAATGTACTCTCTTTTCATTGCGCATGTGCCGGGGAGTTTCTTGGGAGACATCAAAACTGTCATTACACTCGTAGAAGCCTATGTGAAATTATACCTTCTCCCTTCATACCCCCATAAAAACCCGCTCAATGAGCGGGTTTTTTCTCGTTGTATTTAGGGTTCTGTATAAGTTAAAAGAAGAACGTCTTTCTATCAATGGGCAATCTTTTAATTTGATATGGGTTCAAATAATAGATTTTTAATAGATTTTTGAGGGAAAATATTCCAATTTCACTAAAATAGTATATACTAAAAAACAGGAGGTGATCCATATTATGGAATAATAGAACAGTTTTTTGCTATTTAAACAAGAAGATTTTGGTGCGCGGCTCTCAAATCAGTCAATACATAGGAAGACAAAACAGATTTCAATTAAAAATATTAGGAGGAACGCGTATGAAAAAAAGTTTAAAAACACTCTCTGGCCTATTAGCGCTCGTCATACTATTCATTTCCTTTATACCGGCAGCCCAGGCCAATGCCGATCGTGATCCGGTTGCAATCGAAAAGCTGACGTACTTAAGCGGTGAAGAACAGTTAAATGCCCTTTTAGAAAATGGGCTCGTAATGCCTGAAGCATTTGGACAAGACGAGTATACGGTAAATGCCGTAAAAACGATCGTAGCTGATATTCAGCGAGGAGTAACGACCGTAGACCGCATACCGTATAACTATACGGAATTAGCGGAGCTGGCCAAGAGAATCTTGGATGTGTCCGGGCAAGAAAGCATATCTGCTTTAGCGAACTATACGTTAAAAGATAGTACGGTAATCGGAACATGGTCGAACAGCTATACAGGATATAATTGCTACGGGTATTCCATAGGCGTGCATGTCTTTCAAAATCCAGGCTATCATTCCAATCAGAGCTTCAACATGAATCTATCGATTGCAAGTATGGCAGATTTAGTCGTTGATGATCTGGAGGCCCTTGGATATTGGGGTTATAAGACAGCGACTAAACCATCATCGTTGGCTAATTACGAACGTGTGGTGGCAATCCGAAAAGGAAGCGTCGATTACCATTTCATGAAAGGAACGACGACAGCTTCGGATTGGACTCATAAGCCAGGAGGGACGAATCCTTTGAGATGGAATTATTCTTCGCCTGGGTATAAAACGTGGACAAATGAATATTCCTACAATAATGTAAGTTATCAAGGAGACATTACCTATAATAGCTCCATTTATTACATCATCTACTGGCCTAAAAACGTCGGTCCACAGCCTGACAAGATTGATTTTGCAATTTGAGTGAAAAAGGCGATTCCTTTCCAGTAGTCGCCTGCGTCAAGAGCTAATCCTAAGGAATAGGAATTGTTTTTCTTGGAGGTTTTGGATTCAAAGGAATTTCCTTTTCCACTTATCGGTGATTTGAAGTTGATTTTATCCTTATTTGTACACAGGAGGTGCCGGGTTGATGTCCAACATAATCAAAGTCGGCGGACTTAAATTACTGTTCATCTGTGCGGGCCTGGGATTGATTCTGCTTGGCGCCGGGTGCGCTCCGAAGACGGAGGAAGATGTGAAACCGGAGGTTGTAAACGTACCTGCGGAAGAAATGATCGCCATACTTTGGAATAAAGGATGGTCACCGGCCATTAGCGTCACTCGGGGCATTCCGTTTGAACTGAGCGGCAGTGATGAAATCGCGTATGACATATCAGGCGATACCGACTACTTATGCGCGGAAATCAAGGGCAGGCTTGAAAGCATGAGCAAGACGGGAACCTCAAGGAAAGCGGGAGAGCAATTTTACTGGAGCCCCCTCTGCGGGGACGCTCCGGCTGATCTCGCCGAAATTGGAACCTCATGGGTCACCGTCGTTCGTAAACAGGATGGGTATCCGACCGGAATGGTTCTGGTCAGGATCTCGCCGGAGCAAGACAACGGGAATGGAGGATTGACGTTCAAGGCAGACATCATCGCGAGTTTGGCTTTTCCCCAACAAGACGGAGCTTACCAAGACATTTCTGATGAGGATTTAAAGGAACTTGAAGCCACCTACAAAAATTGAAAGGACAGAGGCTCCATTCCCCACTCAAAGATTATTTGCTGATCCAGAAGTATAGATTGTCCATAAATTGTATGCAAAAGTCATCGGCCCGAGTTCGGGTTGGTGGCTTTTCCATTTGTGGTATAATAACCCGAAATGTCCACATTAACTGAAGATTGGCTGGTGAATTGGAATGAGCGAAAAATTCTGGTTAGTGGTACAGTATCCTCTGAAAAGTGCAAAAGGCAGCCAACGTGACCCACTGGTTAAGAGAAAAAGTGATGGAATATTTAGAATTATCTCTAGCGGATGCTGATCTAGGCCATGTTGATGGCTTTGATATGGGGACATGCCCTATGGAAAAGAAGAAGAAACCTATACTCTGAAGTATGCCTATAAGAAGGGCGCTACCGATTTTTCACTATAGTTAATATTGTGTTTAAATGTCGTTCGGCGAGTTGGTCATAGTGTCTTCGCTTCAATAAGTTCATCAGAGCCAGGCCCATTCCTAGCCTAAAGTCTAGGTTCAGATACCCCCTAAGACGGTTATGTCAGCCAAATAACGCGGATATAATGGATTTATAACTCGGAGCGTGACTTATGAAGCCATAAGGGGTGTTTGAAAATGAAGGCAACAGAAGCGACTTCAATGTCGCGGGCAGGCAAGGTGAATTGGGTGCTTTTTAATCCGAAAACCTATGCAACGATTCTCTATTTATTGCTATCTCTCCCATTAGGGATTATTTATTTTACAGTAGCGATAACGGGACTTACATTATCCATCGGTTTGACTCCGATATTTATCGGAATACCGCTGTTTTTTGGAGTAGCTAAGCTGTTGAATGGGATTGTGATTTTTGAACAAAGCATGATTAGACAAATTTTAGGTTTACCTAATCCTACTGTATCGTATACCTACAATCACCAGTCTGAAGCTGGGCAGAATTGGTTGAAACGAATGGTGAGCGGATTTGACGGAGCGCTCTTTATTCGAAATCTGCTGCTCGTATTACTAAGATTTGTTACCGGCATCGTATTCTTTGTTATTATGGTAACGGTGATTTCACTGGGACTCGGATTGATTGCTCTTCCGGTCGTGCATATCATTTTGATGAATGAACTGCAGCTTGATATTTTGGAGAATAGCTTGTTCAGTTATTTTCATATCGATTGGACCTATAATCAGCAATACCTGCTGTACGTAGGCTTAGGCCTTATCCTGTTTTGGGTTGCGCTGCGTGTTGTGAATGGGCTTATGCAAATTCTGCGCAGAATCATGTATGTGGATGAGCCCTATCAGCAGCCGTCCGTGCCGCCGATGGAAGCACAAATCCATGCGCCCGTTCAGTCCCAATATTACGAGTACCCAGAGGATCATCCCACTCAAGGGATGATGCAGCCAGCCCATAGAGAGCTTTAGAGGCTCTCCCCAAAGCGACCTTAACCGGTCGCTTTTTCGTTTTTGCGTCCAGTTTAAGCCTGAAATATAGCCCGATCTATGCCTTGTATCTGCAGCTTTCAGCCGTTTACGACCATGCGACAAGGATGTGCTCCAAGAGTAAGGTGTCATTCCCCTGACCTATAATCATTAACTCAGAATATCACGGAATGTGCAAAGTATGAGAAAATGATTATTTCGGAACTGCTTTCCCGGCTGATATGCTGTGGGTGAAATTCCAGAATTTGTTTTTTTAATAAGGACATTGGTTCTGAAAGACATGGTCCATAAGCAAAGGAGGCTGATAAGAAAGGTCCAATGAATTGCAAGCGGTTACAAAATTCCAGGCCAATAAAAAAAGGAGGAGATGAAATGAAGAACAGCGTTGCAAAGGTAACCGGCATGGTGTTGTTGTTTTCTCTGGCACTATCTTTCATAGCGGGAGGGTGGGCGAATACGACAACGGTCCATGCTGCCGGTCTTTCGATCATCGGCGGTGGGGGCTGGAATGAAACGGCATATATAGAATGGTCACCCGTGAGTAATGCGGAGGGATACAATGTATATGTTAAACACGCAGGCTCCCCGGATTCCAGCTATCAACAAATCGATAATGAGCTGATCCGGCAATACCCTTCCTATTGGAGAGCAGATGCCGTTGGACTTGCAGCAGGAAATTATGTGATGAAGGTTGAAGCCAGGCTGACGGATGGCTCAACGGTAAGTGCCGTTTCGAATAACCTGTCCGTAGCGTCGCACGATCGATCCGGGTTTGCTTTTTCCTCAGACTCGCCCTACGGGACAGGCTCGGGTGCCTATAATGATGACGGAACACTTAAGAATGGTGCACAAGTTATTTATGTGACCTCCGAGACGGCGCGAACCATGACCCTTGATGTGAAAATCAATAGCTCGGGCCGGGTTCAAACGGGCGTGGGGATTGGCGAAATATTGACGCTAAGGCAAAAAGGCTATGATACAACCCCTCTTGCCATCCGGTTTGTTGGAAAAGTTACCGATGACGACATGAACGGACAACTGAATAGCAGCGGCTACCTGCAAGTAAAAGGCAAAAATGATGATTCGGAAATGAATGTGACGATCGAAGGGATCGGAGACGACGCTTATGCTTATGGGTGGGGATTGCTCCTTAGATATGTCGGGAATGTGGAAGTAAGAAACCTGGGGTTCATGTTGTTCCCTGATGACGGGATTTCCATGGATACAGGAAACGTCAACGTGTGGGTGCATCATAACGATCTGTTTTATGGAACCGCAGGAGGAGATGCCGACCAGGCCAAGGGCGATGGTTCAACAGACCTGAAAAAAGGATCAACCTATATTACCCTCTCTTACAATCACTACTGGGATTCCGGCAAGGCTGCTTTGGTCGGTTTGAGTGAATCGGAGGAATTCTTTGTCACCTTCCACCATAACTGGTTTGATCACTCGGACTCCCGCCATCCGCGAATCCGATTGGCATCGGTTCACATCTATAATAACTTCTATGACGGAGTCTCAAAATATGGGGTCGGTGTAACAACGGGAGCTTCGGCCTTTGTGGAATCCAATTACTTTAGACATGCCAAGTACCCGATGTTGAGTTCCTTGCAAGGTACGGATGCTTTAGGGGAAGGGACATTTTCGGGCGAAGACGGAGGCGTGATTAAGGCCTATAACAATCGGATCGTAGATGCAGACAGCCTGATTTATGCAAATTCCAATACAGGAACAGCTCAGGCAAATGCAACTTCATTCGATGCATACTTGGCTTCATCAAGAAATGAAACCGTACCAAGCTCTTACAAAGCGTTCGTGGGAGGAACGGCGTATAATAATTTCGATACAAGCGTCGATACGGGAGTAAATAGCGCCGACATCGATAATGTCAGCGATGTGGAGCAAATCGTTACTGCACAAGCCGGACGCCTGAATAACGGGGACTTCACCTGGGAATTCAATGATGCCGTTGACGACACGTCCTATGACCTTAATACAGCTCTTATGGCTAAAATACGCAGCTACATCACGCAACTCGTATCCGTAGGCGGGAATTCAACCGGGGCGGAGCCGGAACCAGAACCTTCTACCGGAGAACAAGTTCACAACTTTACAACGTCCGGATTGGCAAGCGATTTCTTTGATATTGTAGGGAATCTCTCTACAACCAAGGGAACTGTGGTGTATAACGGCTTGACGCTAACCCAATGTTTGAAAATCGAGAGTTCAACCCGTATTACCTTCACCACTACGGAAACGGCAACATTAACATTAGTGTTTAATTCGGCAGACGGAACCAAGATCAAGATTGATGGAACGAGTTATCCGATGACGGATGGTGTTGTCAGGGTGTCGCTTGCTCCAGGAGCGCATACGATTACCAAAGATCATACGACGAATCTCTTTTATATGGCGTTGGAGTAGAGCAGGACAGGGTTTGTGCTCCCGCGCGTCTCTCATACGAATATAAAAAGCGACCGTGATTCGGTCGCTTTTTATATTTTATCTGTTGATTTGGTTATTGGGACACCATGCTTCTGAAATGTAGCTGCTAAGCCGGGAAACTGATATTTATGATTAATCATATCTACCGTAAAATCCTCAATCGTTATAACAATTATACAATTATGAAATCGATATTCACAGTCTAACCTCTAGCCAACTTCGGGATTCGATTTAGTACCCCATAGTCATCCCCACCATGTTCCTGTACAATGAAGTGAAAATAAACGGGACTGGCGAAAAGGGGTGTGGCCAGCGTGTCTTTCAGGTTCAAACCGCTTAAATCCTGGAGTCTTCGCGCTAAAATTTTGCTGATCTTCCTGCTGCTCATTTCGATTCCGCTCAGCCTGCAGGGCGTGGCTACCTACGTGGGTTTCTCCAACTCCGTTGAACGAAGAACCTCCGATTATACCGCTCAATTGGTGGACCAGATCAACCGGAATTTGGACAGGACCTTGATGGAGATGCAGAGATTGACGTTGATGCCTTTATACGATTCGGGGGTATTGTCCATCTTGCGCAAGTACAGGGAGGAGGACAGTCTTCATCAGCAGCCTACGGTGGAAGAACGCTCCAAAATGCAGCTTTATATCGCCAGCATGACCTTCGACAGGCCAGAGATTGACAGTATCCAGATTTTCGCCGGAAGCGGTTACACCTTCTCGAGCCTGGCTCCTAGCGCGATCGCTGCCTATACGGACGTGGAGCGGCAGCCCTGGTACCCTGGCGTGGTGGAAGCGAGAGGGGCTTGGGTGCTGCTTCCGCCGCATCGGCCTTCTTACTATCTGGACGGCAATCAAAGCTATTTTTCCGTAGCCCGGCTGATCCGTGAGCCGAATACCAACCGGACGCTCGGGTTAGTTAAAATCGATTTGAAGCAGACCTTGTTTAAGCAGCTTGTCGAAAATGTCAGGCTGGAAGAGAACGGCGGCATCGTCGTGCAAAATAGCCGGGAAGAGCTTTTCTACACGGCGACCGCAGATGGGGATACGGAAGCCTCCAAGCTGCTTTCGGATCGGATTCTCGGCCTTTCAGGGCGTTCGGAAACGGCCAGCGAGATTCTGCATATGGAGGGCAGCAAGTATTTGGTTGTCTCCAACTATTCCCGATATTCCGATATTAATATCGTCAGCTATATTCCGGTGGCATCCCTGCTTGTGGAGACCAAGGAACTTCGCAATTTTACGCTTCTAGCCGGCCTGATATGTCTCGTTTTGGCCGGAGCCTTAGCCATCTACTTCTCTTACCGGCTGACCCAACCTCTCGGGACGCTGGTACGAAAAATGCGACTCGTGGAGCTCGGCGATTTCAAGCAGAGCGTGCCGGTAACTGAGGATGAAATCGGTCGGCTTGGTTCCGGCTTCAACCGGATGGTAGAGGAAATCGACCGGCTCGTCCATGAAGTATACGTGCTCGGCATGAGGGAAAGAGAGGCGGAGCTAGCCGCACTGCAAAGCCAGATCCAACCTCATTTTATATATAATACACTGGAGTCGATCAGCATGCTTGCCCGGCAGCGCAATAATGAGGACGTCTCGGAAATGGCCACGGCTTTGGGACGACTGATCCGCAGCGCAGTGGAGCAGGACCGAAGCCTCATCCGGCTTGGCGAGGAGCTTGAGACGGCGGAGTCCTATATCCGCATCCAAAAAATGCGCCATGGTTCCAGGCTGCAGGCTATGTTCGATATCGAAGAAGGGTTGGACGATTGCCTGGTCCCGAAGCTGCTGCTCCAGCCAATCATTGAAAATGCGATTATGCACGGGATTGGAGACCGCGAGCAAGGGGGCACGGTATACGTTACGGTGGCGCGATTTGAGGATGAGGTGCTGTTGACCATTCGGGATGACGGGCGGGGCTTGTCGGAGGATGAATTGGCGGCTTTGCAAGCTTCTTTGGAAGAGGCCGGGGATGATGTGGCAGCAAAAACGCCGGCGATGCCATTACGCGGTCATGGCGTGGCGCTAAAAAATATTAATCAGCGGTTGCGTTTGATTTACGGCCGGGACTGCGACTTCGAAATCGATGGAAGCTTGGGACAAGGTACGGCTTTTACCGTGACGCTGCCGTTCGCGAAACAAGAAAAGTAGGAGGTCATCCATGATCAAGCTCATGTTGGTAGAGGACGAGGACATTATCCGTAAAGGCATCCGCGATTTGATCGGTCGTATGGCTCCAGATTTTGAGGTTGTATACGAAGCCGCTCACGGCAAGGAAGCGCTGACTTACCTGGAACGCAATGTGGTGGATGTGCTCATTACGGATATTCGAATGCGGGAGATGGACGGGCTTCAGATGGTGGAAAAGCTGCGGACCGCAGGCCATGGGATGCCGATTGTCATTATCAGCGGTTATGGAGATTTTGTATACGCCAAAAAAGCGCTGCAATTCGGGATCGCCGATTACCTGCTGAAGCCCATAGACCGTAAGGATTTTACGGTTGCGTTGGACAAGATTCGGCTAACCTTGAATTCTTCAAATCGATATGCGGGTGGGGCTGAGCCGCATAGCGAGGCGGACGGGGGGCCGCCATCCAGCGAGGGGCGCAGGATGATCCGGAAGCTGAAAGCGTATATCACTGAAAACCCCGACGGTGATTTGCGTCTGCAGACGTTAGCGGAGATGGTGCATTTAAATCCTTCCTATCTAAGCCAGCTCTTTAAGCAGGAAGGGGGCGGCAATTTGTCCGATTATATCGCCGAAACGCGCATCCGGCGAGCCTGCAAGCTGCTGGAGACGACGAATCTGAAGGTGTACGACATCGCCCGTTTATCAGGATACCAAAGTCCGAAGCATTTTATGTTGGTATTTAAACAGCATACCGGAATGACGCCGGGAACCTACCGGGAGCATTATAGTGTGTAATACTACATAACAAATTATGTTATGTAGTTCTTTTTTATGGACTAAAACGGAAATAACCTAAAAAAATCGTACCTTTTCTGAACGTTTAGTGATTTTTTATATGACCATATGTAAATATAATTAACCTCATCACAATCTTAACTTGAACAATGCAGAGGGGGAAGCGGTATATGAAAAAATGGTTGACCGGTTTATTGGCATTAACACTTGGTGTGGGGCTCATGGGCTGCGCCGGGAAAGAACAGCCGAATCATACGCCAGGCGAAGCCAGTGGTGAGAAGGTACTGCTCAAATTCGCGACATGGGGAAATCCGGCGCAGCTTGAGCTGTACAAAGGGCTGACCGACGCTTTCACACAGGAGCATCCGAATATTGAGGTGCAAATTGACACGATCCCGTTTGCGGACTATCAGCAAAAAATGTCCGTACTGGCGGCAGGCCAGGAGCTGCCCGACATTGCCTGGGTATCGGAGCGGATGGTACCGCAATTTATGGCCAACGACATTCTGGCCGATGTCACGGATATCGTTCAGGATGATGCTTTTGACATCGATGACATTATACCTTCGACGCTTGAACTGTTTCGCCAGGACGACAAGCTATACGGACTGCCGTTTTCCACTCCGCCCAGCGTGGTGTTCTACAACGAGGATTTGTTCAAGCAAGCGGGCTTAAGTACGCCGAATGAGCTTGCGGAAAAAGGAGAATGGACGTGGGAAACGTTCGAAGAAGCCGCAAAAACGATCAAGACGAGCGCTGCTTCATCGAACGTTTACGGGGCTAACTTTTTCCGCGACTGGAAGACATGGATTATTCTCGCTTCGTATTCTTGGTCAAACGGGAGCGGACCATTTAATCCAGAGATGACGGAATACACTTGGAATGATCAATACGGGGTAGAAACCTTGGACATGCTGAAGCGCATGATGTTTACGGAAGGCTCGCATCCGAAGGCGGGAGAGCAGGTTAATTTTGAATCCGGGCAAATCGGCATGATTTTCGACAACTATAGCTTTGTATCCAAAGCCAGGGAGATCCAAAATTTCAAATGGAGCATTGCGCCAATGCCATCGGGCTCGAAAGGCAGCGTTCCGATGATGGGTCAGGCGGGTTACGTGCTATTTAAAGAGGGAAAACATCCGGAGGAAGCCAAGGAATTGCTGAAATTCCTTGCCGGCAAAGAGGGTGTGCAGAAAACGTCGGCCTTCTTCGTGCCGCCGCGCCAATCGGTGTTGAACTCGGATGAGTTCCTGAGCGTGGAGGGCAACCCGGATGCCGGGCACATCAAGCAGGCGGTCATCGACGAAATGCCT
The DNA here is from genome assembly GCF_900109305.1 of Paenibacillus sp. cl141a. Classification (NCBI taxonomy): domain Bacteria; kingdom Bacillati; phylum Bacillota; class Bacilli; order Caryophanales; family Paenibacillaceae; genus Paenibacillus; species Paenibacillus sp. cl141a. The sequence continues at coordinate 437,485 of NZ_FNZO01000004.1, read as the reverse complement.
AAAGCGGTCGTGCAGCCGGGACATATCCGCTGGCAAAACATTGACACGGAGATTTTGACGGGCTTTGACGAGTTATTTGCCGGGCAGGGCGAACCGCAGAAAATTCAGGATGAGGTAAAAAGCAAGGTGGATGCTCTGCTGAGCAAATAGAGGCAGTTACGTTAGGAGGAACGGGCATGAATCGTTTGGATAAAGCATTAAACGAAGCGCCGGGGCTGCAGCTGTTCGTCAGCCTCCCGGCCAATGACATCAAGCTTGCAGAGGCAGCCTTGGCTTCGGGCGCCGACGGTTTGAAAGTCCATATCAACGTAGGGCACCGGGCCAGCGGCAATCGCTTCGGCACGCTGGACAGCTATGCCGACATGTTCAAGGACATTCGCTCCCGCTTTAACGGCCCCCTTGGAATTGTGCCCGGAGGCTCGGTGGAAGAGGTAAACGCGGAGGAAATCACCCGGCTCCCTGAGCTTGGCGTCGATTTCTACTCGATTTATGCCTTTCATCATCCTGCTTTTCTGCTGCAGGCCCCGGGATTGGCAAGAACGTTTGCGATTGATAGCGAGTTCGACCGGGACCTCGTGGAAGGAGGCCGGACCTTCGGCATGAGCGCGCTTGAGGCTTCCATCGTTCCCGGCCATGAATATGGTACCAGGCTTACCCTTGCCGATCTGCTTCATTACCGCTGGCTGGCGGCACACGGCGGTTTGCCGGTCATTGTGCCAACGCAGCGTAACATCGGCCCGGAGGATATCCCGGCCTTGGCCGATAGCGGCGTCAAGGTGCTGTTGGTCGGAGCGGTGGTCACGGGCAATGAAGCGGAAGGCATCCTTAGGGAGGTTGCCGCTTTACGGAATGCAATCGATCGTCTGTAGAGGTGCCCCACAAGGAGGAAAGCGACATGACCACACTTGAAACGATAAAATCTGAAGGGCCCGGCCGTCCATTCCGTAGGAAGGCAAGGAAGACCAGGTCTTTAAACCGCGGAGACCATTTGGCGGGCTGGCTGTTTGTGCTGCCGATGGTGCTGGGGTTCGTTCTGCTGCTGCTTGTCCCGCTCATGATGGCGCTTTATATGAGTTTTACGGATTGGCCGCTGCTGGGTGAGGCCAAGCTCATCGGATTCGAGAATTACCGCACGATTGCGGGGGACGCAGAATTTTGGCGCGTGCTGGGCAATACGCTTTATTTTGCCGCCGGACTTGTTCCGCTGAACATTATTTTGGCATTGCTGCTTGCAATCCCGTTATCCAAAAATATTCGCGGAGCCGGCTTTTTCCGGACATTGATCTTTATTCCGGTTATGACCTCGCTGGTGGTCTGGTCGATTGTCTGGAAGTATATGTTTGCCACGGATTCCGGGTTCATTAACCAGCTGCTGCGTATGATCGGCATTACCGGACCGGCCTGGCTGTACGATACCCGGCTTGCCATGCCCGTTGTGATCGTGACCAGTCTCCTGAAAAATGTCGGTTTGAATATGGTGTTGTTCATTGCGGCGCTGCAGCAGGTTCCGGCGCAGCTCTACGAGGCGGCCAGGATCGATGGCGCAGGGAGAATGCGGATTTTTTTCCGAATTACCGTACCCATGATCACGCCGACAATTTTTTTGACCCTGATGATGACCATTATCGGTTCGCTGAAGGTGTTCGGACAAATTTACGTGATGACCCAAGGGGGTCCTTCCGGAAGCACGAAGGTGCTCGTCTACAACATTTGGGAACGAGCCTTTAAGCTGTTCGAGTTCGGATATGCTTCTGCGCTGGCTTATGTGCTGTTTATCATCACCCTGCTGCTTACGCTGGCACAATGGCAGATGAGAAAAAGGTGGGTTCTGAATGAAAGCTAGTCTATTTGCTAAAAGGGGCAACCCGGCAGGCGGGAACCTGTTCCATTATCTGCTGCTGCTTGCCGTTTCGGTGGTCATGATGACCCCGTTCGTGTGGATGGTCTCTACTTCGCTCAAACAGCCGGCTGATGTGTTTGTTTTTCCGCCGCAACTGATTCCGTCGCCGATCCGATGGGCAAATTATGCGGAAGTGCTGGAGACGATCCCGTTCCATCTATTTTATGGCAACAGCGTCTATATCGCCCTTCTGGTTACCGTGGGCACCGTGCTTTTCTCTTCCATGGCGGGGTATTCTTTCGCACGAATTCCTTTTTGGGGGAGAAGCCTGGTGTTTCTGATGCTGCTGAGCACGATGATGATTCCGAACGAGGTCATAGCCATTCCGATGTTTCTGTTTATGCGTGAGCTGGGTTGGATCAATACGCATTTACCGCTGATTATTTTGCCTATATTCGGCGCGGGCGGCGTGTTCGGGGTGTTTGTGATGCGGCAATTTTTTCTGGGGATTCCGAAGGAGCTGGAGGAGGCGGCGATGATCGACGGCTGCTCGCGGCTGCGGATTTATTCCACCATCATGTTGCCGTTAGCAAAACCCGCGATCGCCACGCTGATCATTTTCACGTTTTTGACGAGCTGGAACGATTTTTTTGATCCGCTGATCTTTATTAATGACCGTAAGCTGATGACCTTGCCGCTGGGATTATCGCTGTTTACCGACGAGTCGGGAACATCGTGGCATCTGCTGATGAGCGCTTCGGTTATGGCGACATTGCCACTGCTCATTGTGTTTTTCTTTGCGCAGAAGCAGTTTGTCGAAGGGGTATCCATGACGGGTCTCAAGGAATAGGGTAAATCACGCTTAAAAGGAGGAGTAACAAGAGATGGACAGCAGGAAAAGGATCATGGAGGCGGACGTGGTAGTTATAGGTGCGGGGCCGGCGGGCATTGCCGCCGCCATTGCCGCCGGCAGGCAGGGGGCAAGCGTCATCCTGATTGAACGGTACGGATTTGTCGGCGGGATGTCTACGGCTGCCGGAGTTTATCCTTGGATGACGTTTCATACACAGCAAGGGGAACGGGTCATCGGCGGCATTGCACAGGAAATTGTGGAGCGCCTGATGGAGCGCGGGGGCTCGCCCGGCCATCTTCGCGATACCGTCGGTTTCGTGCATACGCTGACGCCGTACCATCCAGAGATATATAAGGTGCTTGCCGTCGATATGCTGCGCGAAGCGGGGGTGAAACTCGTCTCGCACAGCTTCGTTGACGAAGTCGGACGTGAAGGCGAATACATCCAGTCCGTGACCCTTACTGGAAAATCGGGGCGAATCAAGGTGGACGGGAAGATGTTCGTCGATGCGTCCGGGGATGCGGACGTCGCTTATCTGGCGGGAGCGCCGACGCTTCAGGGACGCGAAAGCGACGGGCTGTCGCAGCCGATGACGATGAAATTCCGGATGCGGGGTGTTGACGTGGAAGCGATTCGGAAGGCGATGCTTGCTGATCCCGACAACTTTTATCACAAGACGCCGTTTGCCGAGCTAGAGAAGGAGCTTATTCCGCTCACGGGGGTTTCCGGCTTTTATAAGGAGTGGAAGGCTGCGGAGGTCCCGATCAACCGTGATCAGGTTCTGTTGTTTATCGGACCGGAGAAGGATGAAGTGCTGATTAATTGTACGCGGGTACAAGGCTTAAGCGCGACCGATGTCGAGGAACTGACCTTGGCGGAGGAGGAAGGGCGCAAGCAGGTGCTGATGATGGCGGAATTTTTGAAGTCGCGGGTGCCCGGATTTGCCGAGGCCTCCATTTCCTCGGTTGCTCCCCAGATCGGAATTAGGGAGTCGCGCCGAATCGACGGTCTGTACCGGTTAACGATGGAGGACGTGGTGACAGGACGACATTTTGAAGACGGCATTGCGAGGAGCGGTTATCCGGTTGACTTGCATGATCCGTCAGGCAAAGGGATCATGGAGGCTACCATCGAGAATGACGGTTCCTACAGCATTCCTTACCGCTGCCTGGTGGCCCGAGGGCCAGTAAATCTGCTCGCGGCGGGGCGTTGCATTTCCACTACGCATGAAGCACTGGCGACCACGCGCTTGACGCCAAGCTGCATGGCTACGGGAGAAGCGGCGGGCACGGCGGCGGCCCTGGCCTGCAAGGCGGGAATCACCGCGGCGGAAGTCGATGCATCGCAGCTCAGGGAGATGCTGCACGCCCAAGGGGCGATTGTGTGAAGAGACGCGGGCTAGAAGAAGCAGGTTGTTGCTGCTCTTGATTTTGATTCTCCAATCTGCACTGTTACTTTTTGGAGTCCAGAACATTGAAAGATGAAGTAATGGATATTATAAATATTTTCAAACCAACTTTCACCTATTAATGGAAAATAAGTCCTCTAGATGATTAGGGGGCTTTGTTCGTCTTCCTTGGGATTGAGTCAAAAAAGGGCAACTCATTCTCAGCAGACACTTGCTAACAAGAACTCTAGGTAAACCCGTAGAAGCTTGTGTGTTGTCGTTATCTTCGGGCAGGGGTTCGACTCCCCTCGCCTTCACCATGATGAACATCATCCGCATGAGGATGGTGTTTTTGTTTTATATTAATACTATAGGTTAAAGTATGTCGTACAGATGGAGTGAAATCGATGAGTCGTAGCCGTGATGGAGAAGAACCATTGATAGCGGTACTCAATATGGATGGTCAACAACTGACACCATGTTTGCCCCATCGGGCTTGGCGGGAAGTTGAGCGATCGCGAGCTGTCTGGGTTGATGAGCAGACGATCCAATTGCTTTATAATCCGTTCTTATTTCGGGACTATCGCAAAGCTGCACTGAAACGAGATCATCACACTTGTTTGTGGTGCGGACGACCCGCCACGACAGTGGACCATATGATCCCCTCAAGCAAAGGCGGCTCGGATCTTCCGCACAACCTGATCGCTTCATGCAGCGAATGCAATACGAAACGAGGAAACCGTTCTGCATTGTCCTTTCTCAAAGAAAACGCACACGCTGTTCCAAATCTTATGAAGCTTAGCTGGCGTATCTTTATAGCTAAATACAGGCATCGTCAATTGAAAAAAAGAGGCACTTAAGTAAAGGCTTAGAATTGTTGTTTTGACCGACCGAAGTCTATGCAGAAATCGTCACGCGCTCATTCATGTTGCCGACATTAAATCTGTGGCCTATGTGGTGTCGTCTTCGGACAGGGTTAAGATCCCTCGCCTCTCTCATACCGATATAAAAGCGGCCGTGATTAGGTTAGGAGGGGAGACAGTTCGGATTAGACAGCGTGCAGGAAATACCTGGAATACAGAGGTAAGTTGGAGAAAGACTTTTTCGAAGAAGTGGAATTATCTTTCTTTGTTCAATGAATTTTCATTACCCTTGTGCCTTTAATCACAAGTGATGGAGCATGAGAATGCTAGTTTAGAGAAGTAAACAAGATAGAGCTTCATCATTATATATTGAAAGTAAAAGAAACGGCTCTTTGATACAATAGAGGTATCACCACGGCACAGCTCAAGCAGTCGAAAGTGGAGTTAGCTGGTTAAAGGACTGTTCAAATAATTTTAGAAAGGCGCTGAATCATGAACGCGATATCTTATCGAAAATCCGTGGCATGGGGCAAAGCACTTGGCAGTTTACTGTTTGTGCTGGCCTGCCTGTTTCTGATGTACGCGGCCTTTTTTATGGATACTTCCTTTATTCGTCAGTTTTTTTGCATCACATCAGCCATAATAGGGATTCCGTTTTTTGGAGGATATTTGGTTGTCAGCTTGCCAAAGGCGCTGAAATCAGACACGCAGCTGTTGATCTACGATCAACATTCCATTTCAGACGGTACGCGGACCGTGGCCTGGACGGAGATTACAAGTATCAGCTATAGCGGCCCTTCCATTCGGAAGTGGCTGCTTCCGAAATTTCCTGTGCTGATTTTTCATTTGAACAGCAGAGAGACCTGGACAGTGAGTACGTATTATTTGTTGACCGATACCGAAATTCATTCTGTCCTGAAGCGCCTGCGAGGGTTGATCAGTCGTAACGGAAAGGAAACGAAATAGATCTGATCGAATCAGACCAAGAGAGCACCCTTTCGGTGCTCTTTTTTTGTGTTTCAAACAGACCGTCTTACACCAAGCATCTTCCAAATCAACCCAGCGATGTCTGATTCTGAACTTTGCGCAGTACTAGAATCTCCTCTATAATAATAGGCTAATCTTAAACTGCGTCAGGAGGAAACAATGGACTTTATCAAAAATCAACTAGACGGATATGGCATGAGCGAACAAACCATTGGATATCTCTCGAATATGATCATGGTCGTTTTTATCGCGGTGGTCTCCATACTTGCCAATTTTATTACCAAAAAAATCGTGCTGAAGACGATCATTCATATCGTCAACAACAATCGGTACACATGGGACAATATCATCGTGGAGAAAAAAGTATTCCACAAGCTGTCGCATCTTGTGCCGGCAATCATTATTTATTTTTCGGCGTCCATCTTTCCGGCGTACCAAATTCTGATTGAAAAAGCGGCCATGACGTACATGATTATCGTCACCATCACGGTGTTGAATGCGCTGCTTAATGCTTTTGATGACATTTATCGTTCATTTGAAGTTTCCAAGATCCGACCGATTAAGGGATACATTCAGGTGGTGAAAATCGTTCTGTTCATCATTGGCGGCATTGTGGTGATCTCGAACCTCATCGGGCAGAATCCTTTGATCATTCTCAGCGGGCTTGGTGCTCTATCGGCCGTTCTGATGCTGGTTTTCAAAGATTCCATTCTGGGCTTGGTGGCAGGCGTTCAATTATCATCGAATGATATGGTGCGCGTCGGCGACTGGATTGAAATGCCGAAATACGATGCGAACGGCGACGTCATCGACATTACCTTAAACACGGTGAAGGTGATGAATTTCGATAAGACAATCACCATGATTCCAAGCTATGCGCTCATTTCCGACTCGTTCAAAAATTGGAGGGGCATGCAAGCATCCGGGGGCAGAAGGATCAAGCGAAGTTTTTATGTCGATACGACGAGCATCTGTTTTTGTACCCAGGAAATGATTGAGGAATTCCGGAAGATTCACTACCTTTCCGATTATGTCACGACCCGATTACACGAAATTAACGCATACAACATCGAGAATCAGATCAATACGGAAAGCAACGTGAACGGCAGACAGCTTACGAATGTGGGCGTGTTCAGGGAATATATCCATCAATACCTGCGGAATCATCCGAAAATCCATAAGGATATGACGCTGATTGTCAGGCAGTTAGCGCCGGGAGATAACGGACTGCCCTTGGAAATCTATGCGTTCAGCAATGATACCAATTGGGGTGTGTATGAATCGATTCAAGCGGATATCTTTGACCATATCTTTGCCGTCGCGCCGACCTTCGGGCTTCGTGCCTTCCAAAATCCAACCGGCCACGACATCGTCCATCTCAAAGAAAGCCCGGAATATTCCCGGGGTTATTGAGAACGATTCAGAGGGTAGTTGAACGAGTTACAAGGATTTCACGCGGGAGGAGATTGGCTATCCGGTGTAGAAGCAATGGTAGAACGAGGCTGTCGTCAATCAAGCGCCATTGGTCGGCGGGCGATGCCCTCTCGCTCGTACTCGACATGCCCAGCACAGGAAAGGAGTGTCTACCATTGAACATCAACAATCCGATCATACCCGGCTGGTATGCAGATCCCGAAGCCAGAACGTATGAGGGGAAGCACTGGATTTATGCGACGCGGTCCTTCACGGAATATACGATGCAGATGAATCTGGACGCATTCAGTTCCGAAGATCTGATCCATTGGGAGAAACATGAAGGCATTATCGAGATGGCGGATTTCCCATGGATATGGAGGGCGGTTTGGGCGCCGACCCATATCGAGCACCAAGGGAAATATTATCTCGTGTTTGCATCAAATGATATCCAATCGAACGAGGAAACCGGCGGCTTGGAAATTGCCGTTGCGGACCGTCCGGAGGGGCCGTATAGAGGCTACTTGGGGAAGCCGCTCGTGGATAAGTTCATTCATCAGGCACAGCCGATCGATGCGCATCTATTCAAGGACGAAGACGGAACGATTTATCTGTATTATGGCGGATGGGGGCATTGCAACGTTGCGCGGATGAACGAAGAGATGACGGGATTCGTTCCATTGGCCGACGACGACAATGAAATTTTCCGCTCCATTACGCCGGAGGGATACGTGGAAGGTCCTTGTATGATTAAGAAGGATGGACTTTATTATCTGATGTGGTCCATGGGCGGATGGACGAATGGAACCTATCGCGTAGCCTATGGCGTAAGCGACAGCCTGCTCGGTCCATTCAAGAATGAAGGCACGATTCTGGAGCGTCAGGAGCCGATTGCCGAAGGACCCGGCCACCACGGCTACTTGCATTTGCAGGAGAGAGATGAATGGCTTATCGTGTACCACCGCCGAATCATTGGGGACACCGAGCCGGGCCATCGCCAGTTATGCATAGATCGGATGCGGATCGGCAACGGCAAGATTGAGCCGATCATCATGACTTGACTTAGGGGAATCAAGGGTGAAAAAGCGACTCGTGCAATCGGTCGCTTTTTTTGCGTCTTCGTGAGGGATAGGTGTCAGGCAAATACCGGAAATCATCCGTATGATATAATCTAGTTATTTCTTATTCTTATGACCATGGCAGGAGGAATGCACCCGATGGCGATATTGAAGAATGACTGGGCGACATATTTAGAGCAGGAGTTTACGAAGCCATACTACCTACAGCTGCGGGAATTTCTTATTGAGGAATATCGGACGAAGACCATTTTTCCCGATAAATACGATATTTTTAACGCGCTGCACTATACGCCGCTGGCCGACACCAAGGTGGTCATTTTGGGCCAGGATCCTTATCATGGACCGGGACAGGCCCACGGCCTAAGCTTCTCTGTCAAAGAGGGTGTCAGCACGCCTCCTTCCTTGCAAAATATGTACAAGGAGCTTCAGGATGATCTGGGCTGCTTCATTCCCAATAACGGCCATCTGATAACATGGGCGAAGCAGGGGGTGCTGCTTCTAAATACGGTGCTCACCGTAAGGGCCCATGAAGCGAATTCTCATAAAAACAGGGGATGGGAAAGTTTTACGGATAAGGTTATTGAGACGATCAACCGGAAAAATGAACCTGTCGTGTTCCTGTTATGGGGAAGCCACGCCCAGAAGAAGGCAGAGCTCATCACGAACCGGCAGCATAAACTGATTCGTTCGCCGCATCCGAGTCCGTTGTCTGCGCATCGTGGCTTTTTTGGCAGCAAGCCGTTTTCTCGCGCTAACGAATTTCTACGCAGTATGGGGCTTCAGGAAGTGGATTGGCAGATTCCGAACTTGTAAGCGGTAGGAGAGGGTATTAGCGAAACCTCTGCATTCCGCAAGCGATAGTATCTAAACAAAAAACCACATCCGCATGAGGATGTGGTTTTCGTTTACTTAAGAATGGACTCTTGCTGTTCTAACGGCCCGATTCGAAAGCGTAGGCCCACAGATATCCCTTCGATTCCAATAGAAGGGCATCCGGCCTTTCTTTCGGCTTCATGACGATGCTGTTGTTCGCATTCATGATATAACCATCATTCAGTCGTTCGATGACGATGGGAATATCGAGTTCCATAAACAGCTGGCGCATCCGGTAAATCGTATTGTACAGGTTGGAAAGCGCTCGTTTTTCCTCCACGTTCGCCCAGAGATCATCGAGGATTCTCCACTTCGGGCACAATTTATTCTCATGCAGCAGCAAATAGTAAAACAGCTCCTCGGTGATGCGGGTAGGCCATTTTACAAGCTGCTCGCCTTTCATAACGGAAGCTTCCCCATATAACTGGACGTCGAGTTCCTTCTTCTGGGCCTGCTTTGGTCTCTGGCCGTAATACTTCTGAAGGCGTTCATCCAGCTGCTTCACCATATTGATGGTCATCGGTTTCAAGAGATAATCCAGGGCTTGCACGCGAAAGGCTTGCACGGCATATTGCTGGTGAGCGGTCGTGAAGATCACAGGCACGTCGATCCCGTTCTCCACCAAGTTCTGAGCCAACTGAAGTCCCGTCATTCTCGGCATTTCAATGTCGAGCACGAGTGCGTCCAGATCCAGCTTCGGTATTTCCTGCAGCGCATCGAACGGCGATTCGTAGCAGCCTACAACCTGAAACGGGCCGTGCGTTTCAAGCAAACGGGCATGCAGGCCCAGAATCGGTTTTTCATCCTCCACGATAATGATCTTCCACATTACCCTTGTCCCTCCTTCACGGGAATCGTTATTTGAATGGTTGTTCCGTTGCCCGGCGACGAGTGAAGCTCCAGGCTTCCTTGGGTAAGATCATGTACGCGCCGGCGTACATTCGTGAACCCGATCCCGGCATTGGCGGCCGTTCCCCCCATCAACTGAGCGCACTGCGCGGCCGACATGCCTACGCCATCATCAGCGACGCGTATGTTCAAGCAGGATGCGTGCAAGGAAATGGTGACCTGGACATGTCCGGGACCTTCCTTGTCGAATAGGCCGTGGCGTATCGCATTCTCGACTAAAGGCTGCAGGAGCAGGCTAGGAATCCGAACATGCTCCGCAGCAATGGACGGATCGATGTCATAAGCGAAGGTTAACCGTTCGCCGAATCTGGCTTTTTCCACCTCGACATAGGCCTCGATAATTTCCAGCTCCTTCTGCAGGGCGGAGAATTGCCCATCCCGGCTCGTCTCAAAGATATAACGCAGGAAAGAACTGAGCATGGTTAGAAGATAGGCTGCACGCTCCCCATCCGTATAACAAAAGGCAATGATGTTGCTAAGTGCGTTGTATAGAAAATGTGGTTTAATTTGGGTCTGCAGAAATGCCATTTCATACTCAATCGCCTTCAGCATCGACTGCTTCGTTTGTTCCGCAGCGTTCAAGCGGGCCATCAAGGTCTCTTTGGAAAAAGGCTTTAGCAAATAATCATTGGCACCGGCTGCAAAAATCATTTCAACATGTCTGGGATATTCGGAAGAAATCATCATCAAAATCGTCAGGTCCATTAAGGATGCCTGTGTACGGATTTGCCGAAGCAATTCCAGACTATCCATGTCGCCTGGAATGATGTCATCCATGATCATCATCGCGATTTCCGGATGATTCCTGTAGTAGTCAAGCGCTTCTTGAGCCGAATAAGCGATTCGTACCTTGTAAGCGTCCCCCAGCATATCCCTCATGACTTCCGCATGCATCACGTCATCATCCACAATCAGGAGCGTTCCTAACGTCCGATCTTCTGCGTGCGCCGCAGACTGTAGATCGTATTCATGCTCCGCTGCGTTAACCGGCTCTTTACATTCGCTGAAAGCCAGGGTGACCGTAAAGCGAATGCCGCGCTGCAGGCGTTCATATGCGATGCTTCCATTCATCTGTTGGACGAGTTCTTCCGTCATCATGAGCCCCGAAGAATGCGGGCGTTCCCGATTCGCTGCCATGGATTCGCCGCTTGACGTCACTCGAAGCAGGACTTCCGTGCCCACCTGTACGACTTCAATGCTCAGCTGATCATCTACGGTATCGTGAGAGATCTCGGTCATGATTCGGATGAATACCTGCGTCAGGCGCTGCTCATCCGCCCATACGTAAAGCTGCTTCGGAATCTGTTCGTTGATTGCGATCTTTTTCTTCGTGAAGGTAAACTGCATCAGCTGAATGACATGGAGCATGACCATCCGAACATTGGTGGATTTGAGCTGGATCGCGTAATCATCAAACCGAATGCGGGTGAAATCATGCAGATCCCTCAATAAATACACCATGTTCCCCATCAGCTGTTCAGCCAAGTACAATTGCTCGCCTTGCTTCTCGCGATGGGGCTCCCGGTTGATGGCCCCCACCAGATGAACGGCATCGTGCAGAGGCCTCTGCAGGTCCTGCGTCGTGACCTTCAAGAAGGCATCCTTCGCATCGTTAGCCTTCTGCAGCCTGGTGCTCAGCTGCTCCGATTCCTCGGCCCGGTTCATGAGGCGTATGCCCAGAAAAACATTCATCGTCATGACAAACCCGACCAGCCCGATTCGGTTCATATAGTTGCGCCCGGTGAAGAATAAGCTATCCGATGAAGCGCTTATCGCGAATACGGCTAGAAACAGAAGCATCGACATGAGAATGACGGCTTCATTCTTACGGATGTTGATTCGCTTCTTAATCGTCAGATAGAAGATGCGAATAATAATGCCTAGGATTAATCCATCGTTGTAATAAAAGAGCGGATACTGCGTAACCGATATGGTTCTGGCCGGGAGAACTGCATTGAAGAACGCGTAGGCCAGGATCGGCAGAAACAGCAGATACATCGTCTTTCGGCTCATGATGGATGGAATCATTTTGACGAAAAAGACAATCAGCAAGGTGGAGGCCAAGAAGGTCAAGCTGTCCTGCAGGCGAAAATAGAGCTCAAAGGGAAATGACGGAAACTCCCGAATGAACAGCCGCTCTCCTCGCAGCACGATGACCCATGCCAATAGCAGAAAGTGCAGTCCGCTGTACAAGAAGGCCTCGTCCTTCGTTCGCAGCATGTAGATCGTAATATGGAACATGCTGAACAGCAGCAAACATAAGGTAGCCGTCCATTCCAGGGAAAGATCCCGCTGCACGTCTTCCTTCATCTGCTCGGCGTCGCCGAAATCGATTGGCAGGACGATGCCGCCTCTCGTGTTATAGAAATTGGAGGCATGAATGGTAATCAGCAGCTGCCGGCCCTCCGGTTTAAAAAACGCTTCATAGGCAGGATTGTCCGGGGCTGTCGCTTGTTTGGTTGCTGCCACAGTCCCTATTTTCGATAGGGGTACGCCATCAATATAGATGATATGGGCAGACCAAATATTCCGAACACGGAGACCGATCTCATCGGTCCAATGGTCCGGCAGGTAGACGATTAACTGATAGGATCCCCACTCGACATCCGATGCCCAGGGACCGGGTACCGAAAGATAATCGGTTTCGCTTGAAAAGTCAGCCGGGTCGACAAAAGATTCGGCGGTGAATTTCCAATCGCCGGCTAGCGATACAAACGGCGAATCCTTGAGCTCTCGCAAGTCAAGCACGCCGTCTACGGCTTTGATATGGACGGCACCCGTGTCCCGGTCGCTAAAAATCATATAGAGAATGGCGATTAAGGCGCAAATTGCACCCAGATAACCCATCCATTTCTTCATGTATAGTCACACCCTTATGGACTCTATCATATGGCAAAGATCTCTCAAAAATCTACCTGTCGATAATAGTCGAAATTTGAGAGATTTTTGAGAGATGCTTCTGATATGTTGAAATTAACAATTTTTACAATCTGATTCGTTGGAGGGAGTTATCCGCACAAATTTATATCTGAATGGGACAAGGGGTCAAGGGTCGTTGTTGGATGTCATACGATTACTAACTTACAGGATGGGTGAAATAGTTGAAGAAAAAGATAATTTCAATGATCGTGGCAACGCTGTTAATTGTTACGAATATGCCAATGGCATATGCGCTCTCGCCGGTAGCAGAGGTTTACTATAATGCCGGAACGAGCATCTATGATTCCAGTGATTTTGAGAGCCAGTTGAATGATGCAATTAAAGCCCGGTTGAGCGCACAAGGCGTAAATCCTAAATATGTGTCCATCATGGACGCGAGCGCAGACCGGACAACGGTAACGGATACGACGTATGTGCATGCCGGATATGACAGCTGGTATATAAATCAATTTGGCTATGCGATTCCCCCGGCGGTTGAAACTGCCGATTACAATCACGTTCAAGCTTCCAACGGCGGCAACACGTTAACCTTCTATGGTTATACCTCGCCTGCGTATAAGGATTTCATGCTGACGCAGGGAAGCCCTTCAGGCAAGAAGATCATTACCTTCGACATGGATGAATCCAAAGTGGATTACCACAGCATGGAAGGCGGCGGTTTTCTATTTAATACCCAAATCGACGTCAGCGGTAAATTAAGCGGGTATGCGATTTTATATGTTCAAGGTTCCATTAATGTATATAAGATCGATGGCGTAGACGCAGCCGCTCTGCACAATGAAACGTGGAGTCCTTTGAGTTCCATGTCAGGCGTTACCTCCATCGGAAGTTTTCCGAAAGGGGCATCCACCCACCACAGCATTAAAATCGTCGTAACGGATACAACGCTGAGCATGTGGGATAATGGCGACCAAATCATTCGTAATCTAGCCCTCCCGGACGTTTACGGAGATGAATTTGGTCCGATCGTAAGCCACATAGGCCATGGCTGCGAGATCATTTCGATTTTTTCGTTCGACAATATGAAATTGTATTCAACTTCGAGCAAGCCGTTGGATGTAGCGGTCGATAATATCCTGTGGGGGACGTCGCCGCTGCGTTATGTCGTGAACATTAACGATGACCCGCGCGGGGATTTGGATCAGGGAACGAACCAATCCAAGCTGACGGAGTCGTTCAATAACAAAGGCACACAGTATATCGGCGTTACGGAGTCGACTTATACGGACACCAACGATGATTTTATCCGCGGCCTGAACGAAGGCGGACTGCATGTCGATTCCGACAAATCCACCGACGACATCATTCAAGAAATTGCGAATCGTATCGCGGATCAGCTTGTTTCCGATTATAAAGAAGCCATTCAAGCCATTGAAACGGCAGAGGACAAAACCGATATCGAGTATCATCCCGGCGACACGAAAAATTCGGTGAAAAACAATTTAACATTGAAGCAAGACGATGACGTCACCACCGTCTGGTCCTCCGACCAGCCGTCGGTCATTGCACCTGATGGAACCGTGACGAGACCGGTTACGAACCAGTCGGGAACTTATGTGACCTTGACAGCAACCATCACCAAAGACGGGCTGACAAGCGAGAAGACGTTTACCGTCTACGTTCTTGCCGCAGATCCGGCTCCTTTAAGCACATTGACCGCTGTTGCGGGCAATGGGCAAGCGACATTGAATTTCCCTGTTCTCACAGGGGCAACAAACATCGTGGTTGAACAGTCTACCGACGGTACCAACTTTGCGCAGGTAAGACCATTGGAGACGCTGGATGCGTCTTCAACAAGCGCAACCGTAACCGGATTAACGAACGGTGAAACCTACTATTTCCGACTGAACGTCGAATCCGGACTATATGACGGCGTATCCAACGTAGTCCAAGCCTCGCCGTCGAAATCGTTAACCACGTTATCGGCCGATACAGGCAATGGGCAAGTGACATTGACTTTCCCGGCATTAACAGGGGCAACGAGCATTGTGGTTGAACAATCTACGGACGGCACCGCGTATACTGCGGTTAGCCCGTTGGAGACATTAGATGCTGCTTCTACAAGTGCAACCGTAACCGGATTGACGAACGGCGAGACCTATCATTACCGATTGAACGTCACATCGGGTCCATATGCTGGCTTGTCCAATGTGGTTCAGGCTTCCCCTTCGGAACCGATCACCACGTTGTCGGCCGTTGCGGGCGTTGGACAAGTGACATTGAATTTCCCTGCTTTAACGGGGGCAACGAACATCATTGTGGAAAAATCTACGGACGGCACCACGTTCACGCCGGTCAATCCAGTGGAGACCTTGGATGCCGGTTCCACGAGTGCAACCATAGCCGGTTTATCGAGCCGTGAAACCTACCATTTCCGGTTAAACGTCGAATCCGGTCCACATGCAGGTTTGTCCAATGTGGTTAGCATCAAGCCAAACGCGCCTGCGGTACCGGTAGAAAATCCGCCTGCAGGGAATACAAACGTCGTTCAGCAACCTGCACCTACTATGAAAACGGACGTTGTTGTTTCCGATCAAGCCAACGGGGGCAAGGTCGTTCAGGACAAAATTACGAAGCTCGTCGGAGACAGTCTGAAAGTATCGGGGAAAATAAAATCAGCAAACGGTCAAGAATTGAATCTGCCGAATATCGTCATGAATCAGGACGGCAGCTTTACGCTTCCAAAAGTTGCACCAGGCCAATATACGTTGTCGCTGAACGTGATCGCGCCTAACGGGGAGAAGCTGGCTGGTCCTGCCGGCAAGCTGAGCGTCGATAACAATGGAAATGCCAAGTTATCGGTTGATCTAGTCGATCCATATGGCACGATTCTCGATAAGGTGACGGAACAGCCTGTTGCAGGCGTGAAGATGCAATTGTATTGGGCCGATACGGAGCTGAATCGTTCCAAAGGCAGAGTGCCGGGAACGCTTGTCCATTTGCCTGAGCTTCCGGATTTTGCACCCAACAAGAACCATAACCCGCAAATGAGCTCAGACAGCGGTCAATATGGCTGGATGGTTTACGCCAATGGCGATTACTACTTCTTGGGCGAGAAGAACGGATACGTTGTTTTTGACAGCCGTACCGATAAGCGTGAAGAGCGCTTTGGCGCTGACAGTTATATTAAGGACGGAGTCATCCACGTCGGCGACACGATCGTGAAATTCAGCTTCTCCCAGGAGCCGAAAGTGAAGGCCGCAGGCGATCATCGCGCATACATGGTCGGATATCCTGACGGCACGTTCCAAGCGGATCGTGGCATTGTCCGGTCCGAAATGGCTGCGATCCTGTCCCGTTTGTATACATCCGCAGCGAGCTCGAAGAAAGTATCGTATTCGGATGTGAGTGCGAAACATTGGGCAACGAACGCGATTACGACCGCAACCAACAATAAATGGATGGTCGGTTTCGGCGACAATACATTCAAACCGAAGAAACAGATCACGCGGGCGGAATTTGCACAGATTCTCATGAATTTGTATAAATGGGACGCTGTCCAGGAGAGCACATACACGGACGCAGCGGGACACTGGGCTGAAAAAGCCATTGCAACGGCTCAGGAGCAAGGTGTGCTGTTCGATTTCACGGAGGAGACCTTCCATCCGAATCAGCCGATTACGAGATTAGAGGTTGTTCGAATCCTGAACCAACTGCTGGATCGTAAACCTTGGGATATCAAGGTTGAACCGAAGTGGACCGATGTTCCGGTAAACCACGACTATTATTCAGACATTATGGAAGCTTCGATTCCGCATGGGTTTGAGCAGCTTGAAACCGGAATTGAAGATTGGAAGGAATAGGGGCGTCAGCGAATTGTGGCTGTAAATAGTCACGGTTCGCCTGCTCGCATACTTTAAAGACCACCTTTTTTAAGGTGGTCTTTTTCCGTGGGATAGCCGTTTTGGTCCTGCGAAACGGCATACATACAAAATTTGAAGACGACAGCATCATAAGGGTGTCGTCTTTAAGTTTTAGAGTTGGATATAGATGCAGATATATTAATATCTTTTTATTCTTATAAATAAGTTATTGGTCCAATACTATTTTCTCCCTCGATCATATGATACCTAGAATATGATTAAAGGAGGACTTATCATGGCTGAACAGGTTAGAGTGAGCCCGCAATTCAAAAGGCTTTGCGACCAATTTGGAAGAATCCTAGGCGGCGAATCGGAAATTGAAGAAGGTCCGGTTTGTTTTGTCACGCGGATGACGAACTTAAGAGAGACGATTTTGGGAAGAAGAACGCGTTCCCCTTTGGTTCAAATGCAAATGTTTTCGTTTGAATCGCTTGATCAGTCGGGCCGCGCGCTTTGTTTGGGTGAGACTGCCGTGCATCAAAACCAGGTAAATCGATTGATGTCGAATCTCCGCAAACGGGGGATTAAAGTAACGGCGCTCCATAATCACTGGCTCAAAGAACAGCCTCGTTTAATGTATATGCATTGGGAATCGATTGACAATCCGGTTGCGTTTGCCAGAAAAACAAAAGAATCCATTGCATTCTTAGGTTAATGCGGTTGAGTCATATCGCTCATATTTCTATCATTTCATGAGAGGATGATTACGTATGGCGGAAGTGCAAGCAAGTCCTCGCTTTAGAAGATTATGTGACCAATTCTCAAGTATTTTAGGCGGAACGGAGCATGAAATTACAAAAGGCCCGGTTTGCTTTGTCTCCAGAAATAGAAGAGTAAACGCATCTATCTTAGGCAGACGTACCACTTCTCCTTTGATCCGTTACCAACTCTTCTCGTTTGAATCGCTGGACAGTTCCGGTCGCGCGCTTTGTTTGGGAGAAACGGCTCTCTTCCAAGGACAAGTGAATCGATTGCTGTCGAATCTTCGCAAGAACGGGATTAAAGTAACGGCCGTCCACAATCACTGGCTGTTTGAAAATCCCCGCCTGATGTATGTTCACTGGGAGTCCGTCGATGATCCCATTGCATTTGCAAGAAAAGTAAAGCGTTCTATTGCATTCTTAGGTTAACTATCGGATGGGAAAAATAGTAGAAAAGCGACCGTAATCGGTCGCTTTTCTACGAAGTTACTGCCCTAGTGATAGTTCTTGGACTCATTCTCCTTATATTTGCCGTCGCTGTCATGCAGAGCCTGTTTCCGGCGATCATTGCGGGCTTGCTGCTGTTGCTGGGCCTCATGGCTGTTCACGGGTGTCTCTGCCAGTTGTTCCACCGTGTTGATCAGGTTCTTGTCCGGTTGGTTCGTGCTCAATGGAAAGGTCCTCCTTATTTACTGGAATCGATTGTGATGTTTATTATGTGCTGGCGGTCATGCAGCTATTCGTAACTACAGCTTTGGCTTGAACGAGGGCCTGGATTTGTTCTCTCAGGCATAGAAAAAAAGACCCGGCGGAAGCCGGGTCTTCTACATATAACATCTTCGATCATCAAAATTATATTTGGTCCTTCGGGGCAAGTTCAATGGCAGAACGAATCGCAGCGAGCATGCTCTTGTCATCGGCGATGTTCTTCCCTGCAATATCGAAGGCGGTGCCGTGGTCGACCGAGGTGCGGATAATGCCGCCTTTCAGTCCGACCGTAATGTTCACGCCCTCTTCGATGCCCATGACCTTGATCGGGGCATGTCCCTGGTCATGGTAGCAGGCCACGACGATATCGAAATCGCCTCGGCCGGCTCTGAAGAACAACGTATCCGCAGGGAGGGGGCCGACCACGTTAATGCCTTCCCGCTGGGCACGCTCGATGCCCGGGAACAGTTTCTCCTCTTCTTCTCCGTTGCCAAACAGTCCGTTCTCGCCCGCATGCGGGTTGATTCCGCAGACCGCGACTCTTGGATTGTCGAAACCGGCCTTTTTCAAGGTATCGTGGGCCAGTTTGACGACGGTATACGTTCTTTCCGGGTTGATGCTCTGAATGGCCTCGATCAATCCCATATGCGTCGTCAGATGAATGACCCGCAGGTTCGGGGTCGTCAGCATCATCGAGAAATCCTTGGTATCCGTGAGATCAGCCAAAATTTCGGTGTGACCCGGATACATATGTCCGCCTTGATGCAGAGCTTCCTTGTTCAGCGGAGCCGTGCAGATGGAATGGATCTTCCGCTGCTTCGCCAGATCGATGGCTCTGGCCAGAAACTGAAAAGCGGCATCTCCCGCGACGGCCGATACCTCCCCGAATGCAAGGTCAGCCGGCACGAGGTCCAGATCGATGACGTCTACGGTGCCAAACTCGTATTTTGCCTCGGAGGGCTCTGGAATGGCGTTCACCTTCAGGCTTGAGCCGATAATCGGCAGCACGCGTTCTAATATTTTGGCGTCGCCGATTACGAGCGGGTTGCAGTTATCGTACATCTCCTGATGGGATAAGGCCTTCATAATGATTTCGGGTCCGATGCCTGCCGCATCGCCCATCGTAATTCCAACCGTCGGTTTCATGCTGGATTACCTCCTTTTATCGTTTGAATCGCATGGATAAATACGTCCGGCTTGCCGAATCCGCCTGCCTTGGTGACCACATACAGATCGTCAATCCCTATAAATTTCGAGATCGGCACGCCGATTTCCAGCTCGTCCAGCAATTCGAAGCCGCTAATGCTCCATTGCATGCAGATTTGTTTGGCCGTGTCTCCGCCTGTCATGGATACGCCCTTGAAATAACCTTGCTCCAGCAGCTGGGCACAGATTTCTCCCATGGCACGGACAATCTCGTTACTGACCTCGGTGTGATTGAGCCCGCGGGCTTCGCCTACGGCACGGGCCCGTTCGATGTCGGAAGACTCCGCCGTCGAATAGATTACGATATCTTTGCCTTCCTGTGCGTGCAGCTTGACTTCTTGATAGACGCGATCCATTTCTTCCGTGCGCTCCGCTGAATCCGACACAGCCTTATAAGACACGAATTGCACGGGAACCACGTCGGTATGCTCAAGCAAAAGCTTCAGCTGGGCACGGGAGTTCTTGTTCACGCTGCCGACCACGGTAAGGATGGGTCCCTGATTCTGCGCGATCGCAAGCTCCCTCGGTTTGGACGAAATATGGTAATGGGCGGGCAGATAATTGGCGATGCCTGCAGAGCCGGCCCATGCGAACTTGTATGGAAGCTGCCCGGTGATGTGCAGGATGAACTCCAGATGAGCTTCTTCCGTGGAATCGATCAGCACATACGGTATGTTATGTTCTTGAAACTCTTTTAATTTGCCTTCAATACGGCCTGCTCCAGCCTCCAGATCACGGACTGAGATCTCGCCGACGGCATACTTGGTTTGCAGCTTCAGCAAGTCGGGAAGATAGGAGTGGGTGACAGGCGTTTTGGGATCATGGGCAATCTCGGTTTCGGCTAACGGTACTCCATTCAAGTAATGGGTAGCGTTGAGAATGGTTCGATTGTTCTTGGGATAGCCCGGAGCGATCATCATAAAGTCCGGCTTCACAACATCATACAGCGCATCGATTTCTGTCCCGATATTGCCGCGCATGGTGGAGTCCATTTTTTTGAATATCGTATCAAACCCGGCATCCGTTAAAAATCGAGCGGCCCGGCTTACTCGCTGATAAGCTTCTTCGGGTGTTATGGAACGGCTGTCCGTATCGAAAACAACGGCATCGTAATGACGAATATTGTCTTTGTCCATATCGAACAGAACGCTTGTTTTAAGGCCATGACGAGCGAGTTGGACCCCGCTGTCATTGGCGCCAGTCAAATCATCTGCAATGATGGCTAATTTCATGCAGTTTACCTCCTCCTTGAGAAAAACGATGCATTCGAGGGGTTAGGGATAACCTCTATGCTGCAGGGTTGTTGTATTTTTCGACGCCGCCTGATTTTTCCAGTCGCTTGGACAGGAAACCAATAAAGACAGGCAGCAGTATGGCGGTCGTCACGACGCTCGCGGCGATTTGCACGGTCGCGATTTCGGCAATCGGCGCGAAGGAAGCATTCGCGGCGACGATCGCAGCCGGCGTGCCTACCGCATTACCCGCTGTGGAGCCCTCGGAAGCACCGACAATCGGATTCCAGCCGATTGCCTTGAACAGCAGAAAACCAATGCCGCCCGTGAGCAGGACCGTCAGCACGCCAAGCAGAATACCGCTTAGTCCGCCTTGAATGATGGATGAGAAATTGATGCCCATACCGAGCGAGAAGGCGAAGAACGGAACCAGCTTGTCACTGCCTTTATGCAGCCAATCGGCCATACTCCGGTCCAGGTTTCCGATCACGACACCGACCAGCAGCGGAAGCAGTACGGCAACGAAAGACATCGCCGAGAACATGCCGTTGGCAAAACCCATGGCGCCGAAGATCGAGAGCGCGACCATCGTCAAGAACGGTCCGTCGCTTAATGCCAGGAAAGGATAGGCTGCTTTGTCATCCTCTTTTCCGTATTGTCCGGCTAACGCAATATACAGTCCGCCGTTTGAATTCGTCATGGCCGCGATAATGGCCAGAGGGGCAAGGCCCAGGAATAATCCGTTGGAATCCGCAAACAGGATGGCGACCAAACCTAATAGCGCGCCGATCGTCCACTTAAACACTAGCAGCGTGACGCCTTTTCCCACCGACGAACCCGCCGTTTTGAACGTGATCTGCGTGCCGGCAATCAATAAGAAGAGGGCGATGAGCGTACTCGAACTGTTCACGAATAAGGCTTCCGTAAACCCGCCGATCCGCAAAGCGTTTGGTGCGAATGTATTGATGCACGCTCCGATGAGGAGGGGAACAACCATCATACCGCCAGGGATACGATCTAATGTCGCTTTAATTTTCATAATGTTAGCTCCTTGTGTAATCGTTTTATTGAAGCGCTTGCAGTAATTATACTAGTTCAAATTGTTTATTTTAGCAACATATAATTTCTGTAAATGTGATAAATCTAATAAATTGTTTAAAATTGCAACACTAAAGATGAAAAAAAAGCGTAAACTTAAATTTATTCTTTAAGTTTACGCCAAAGCGTGGCCCGATTAATCCCTAATCGTTCGGCTGCTCTAGATTGGTTATTCTTTTCCTCGAGGAGTACGTATTGAATAATGTCTTTCTCGATCTCTTTAAGAGTCCCTTTCAACGGAATAGGGTTTGAGGCTGGAGGCTGATGATCGAGCAAGCGTGCTAGTGTATCGGCTGAAATCACATAGTCGGTTTCGTTCATCGCAGACTGTTTAATGAGCTGCTTTAATTGGCCGATCGTCATGTGCGAAGCATTCTGCCTTATCAGCTGCAAGGCCTCTTCCTTTATTTTGACCGCCGCGGTCCCGTATTTTTGATGGTATCGGCTTAAAAAGAGCTGAATAAGCGAAGGCAGATCCTCCAAACGGTCCGAAAGCGAAGGCATGAGGATTGTATTCAGCTTCATGTTGGGGGTTCTCTGTTGGTCAAGCGCCTGTTCGCTAAGTATGAATACGCCAATCTCTTTATGCAGGCAAGACTCCACAAAAGCTATCACATTCGGATCCTGGATGCATTCTTCCACATGGATGAATTCCACGGTTCGCGCTTTGGACAACGGAAGGGTTCCTAACTGATCCGGGGAAACTTGGGCTAGATCGATCTGGAGCAGCAAACCGCCGTCCGAGTACAATTGATGAATATACTTCACGATGAAGGACTTGCCCGTATCTTCCCGGCCAAGCAGATGGATGGGCTCATGATGCTGATACAGAGCTTGGATGCTAGCCAACGTGGTGCGCATGGCAGCGGACTCGGCAATCATCGGCTCTGCTAATGGTTCAGCGTAGGCTTTGATGCCTGACTGCGCAAATTCATAGGGCCGCCCTTTTTCCAAGGAGTATACTTTATAGCTTCTGTTCTCCAATGAGGTTTCATAGGCTGTGACCGAAAGCTGGTAATCGTCCATCGTAAAAACATTCTGCACTTGGGATTTGTGGAATTCCACGTTAGTATTGATCAGATAGATATGGTTTTCCGTCAAAGGGCTGTGCTCAAAATCGGCCAATTGCTCGTATACGATTTCATTCTGATCGTTAAAGATCACGAGATTGGGGTGCTCTTTGGCAACCAGATCGTTCAGAATGGCTGAGACGGTATGGTTGTTGCTCAGGTAGCGGTAGATGAGCTGGGCATCGTCCAGGGCTCGCATGATGGATTCCTTGCCGGAATGGATGAGGAGTCCCTTTAACCCGTAAGCCTCGGCCGTATGGACGGTGATGACATCCCCGACAACCTGGCGGTATCCGGCAGCTTTCAGCTCCAGCAATAACCGTGCCACATCTTCGGAGCTGTGTATGGTATACACTTTTAAAGGCAGATCCATTAAATCAATAATCGATTGGGCACCTGATGTTATATTGGAAAAGCCGACAATGGCGGTTTTTCCGTTAAACTGGCTCGCCAGCGTCAAGGAACGGATCATGTCGTATCCGGACAGGTGGACATCAATGACGGGGATCGATACCGCGGCTTTAATCAGCTGGGCCGTTCCGCCGCGGCTGATAATGACCTCGGCTCCGTTGTTTTGAGCCGAAGCTGCCAGCTCGGCCCCTTTTTGCAAGTCGCCGACGGCGTATTGTATGTCTAACTGGGGAAACAGAGGAATGCACTCTTGTATGATGGGAACCATCGCTTCATAAGGAGCGATCATATGGACACGTATACGCATAACTGATCCTGCTTTCATTCAAAATCATCCAATCGCATATCCCGTGATCGCGGAATATCGATGTTTACATTATTATAGCCAACTTCATCGCATCCTGCGAACATTGCACTGTATTCCCCTACGGAATTTGTTGCTACGATAGTACATAGATGCCTAATGCCTATTGTTGGAATTCGTCAGGCATTTACAATCTTTCTTTACATGGTTTGGTGATTTGGAGAAAACAAACAGGAGGGAACAAATTGAATACACAGAGAGTGGGAGCAGCTCCTTTGGAAGGCTTTGCCGAGTTCAGCCGAAAAGTCGCCGCCGAAGGTGCCGTACTGTTAAAGAATGAAGGACAGGCTCTGCCCCTGCAGCCGAACGAAACCGTTTCCGTTTTTGGCAGGACGCAGATCCATTATTACCGCAGCGGTACGGGGTCGGGAGGCAGCGTTCATGTTTCCCATACAACGAATCTGCTGGGCGGTCTTCGGGATAAGAAGGGCATCGGCGTCAATGAAGAATTGGCTGCTATTTATATGAAATGGATCGAACAGAATCCTTTCGATAACGGCGGGGGCGGCTGGGCGGCTGAGCCGTGGCATCAGAAGGAAATGCCTTTGACCGATGAACTGGTCTCCGCGGCAAGACGCGCATCCGACAAGGCGATCGTTGTCATCGGACGGACGGCCGGAGAAGATCAGGACAACGCCAATGAGCCGGGCAGCTACCAGTTAACGTCCGAAGAAAAAGCCATGCTGCAGCAGGTAACCAAGCACTTCGAGCAAACCGTTGTGGTGCTGAATGTGTCCAACATTATCGATATGAGCTGGCTGCTCGATGAAGGTTATGGGCATCCGATTTCTTCGGTCATTTATGCTTGGCACGGCGGCATGGAGGGCGGCAACGCCATTGCAGACGTATTGGCGGGCGAGGTGACGCCCAGCGGCAAACTGACGGATACGATTGCTTATTCCATCGAGGATTATCCATCGACCCGCAATTATGGCAATGAGCTTAAGAACCTGTATCAAGAGGATATTTATGTAAAGAGGTTGTGCAAGTTTATTATGAAGCACCGCAAGGACGGCTGGGCCAGCCTGCCAAAGTTCTGGCCGCTTTCGGGAAGACACAGGAGCTACAGCCGGGGGAATCGCAGCAGCTAACGCTCCAGTTCCCGGTTCATGCCATGGCCTCCTATGACGATGCAGGCGTGACGGGCCACCGTTCAGCCTATGTATTGGAGGCCGGAACGTACCGTCTGTACGCGGGAGCCAGCGTGAGAAATGTGCAGCCTATCGGCTTGGATGGTCAAGAAGGTTATGTTGTAGAAACGCCGCAAGTTGTCGAGCAGCTCCAGGAAGCCATGGCGCCAACGGAGAGCTTCACGCGAATGAAGCCGGGCGTTCGCAGGGAGGACGGCTCGTACGAGCTTACTTTTGCGGAGGTGCCGAAGCGCACCATTGCCATGGAAGAGCGCATTCACCAAAACCTGCCGCCGTCCTTGGAGCAGACGGGCAGTCGAGGCTATACCTTAAGGGACGTCCATGAGAGGAAAGTCAGCATAAAGGCTTTCATCGCCCAGCTTAGCGATCAAGATCTGGCGGTCATCGTCAGAGGGGAGGGCATGAGCAGTCCGCTGGTTACGGCAGGGACGGCATCGGCTTTTGGCGGCGTGAGCGACCGCCTGCTCGACTACGGTATTCCGGTGGCTTGCACCGCGGATGGACCGTCCGGTATACGGATGGACAGCGGGCAGCAGGCAACGAAGGTGGCGATTGGCACCCTGCTTGCAGCTACGTGGAATACGGAGCTGGTCGAAGAGCTCTATGTGATGGAAGGCCGGGAGCTGCTTAGCTACAACATCGATGCGTTGCTTGGTCCTGGTCTGAACATTCGGCGCAGCCCGCTGAACGGTCGCAATTTCGAGTATTTCTCGGAAGATCCGCTCATCTCCGGCGCCTTTGCTGCGGCGTGCACGCGCGGGATTATGAAGGGCGGCTCCAACGCCACGCTGAAGCATTTTGCATGCAATAACCAGGAGAAGCATCGGAGCAAAGTCGACGCCGTCGTATCCGAACGAGCTCTTCGGGAAATTTATCTGAGAGGCTTTGAAATCGCGGTGAAGCAGGGCGGGGCGAACTCCATCATGACCTCGTATAACCCGATCAATGGGCACTGGGCGGCCTCCAATTATGATCTGAACACCACGATTCTGCGCGGAGAGTGGGGATTCCAGGGCATCGTCATGACGGATTGGTGGGCCATTATGAACGACGTGGTGAACGGAGGCCCGGCCGATCGGAAAAACACGAACTGGATGGTCCGTGCCCAAAACGATTTGTACATGGTGGTCATGAACTACGGAGCAGAAATCAACGCCTGGGAAGACAATACGCTGGCATCCTTGGAAAATGGTACGCTGACCCGTGGAGAGCTGCAGCGCAGCGCCATGAACATCTGCCAATTCCTGATGCATGCGCCGGTCTTCTCTAGAAAGCAGGTGATCGAGGAAGCCGTGGGTTCATTTAAAGCCGATCCTTCCCTCGAGTCGGTATCAGCGCAAGCCTTATCGGAGAGCACGCAAGTGAAGCCGGCTGCAGCTGGATCAATATATATGAAGGTGGAGGAATCCGGTGAGTACCGAATCATTGTGCGCATCATGTCGCCGGAATCGGAACTGGCCCAAAGCGCCTGCAACGTCACGCTGAACGATCAGCCGGTAACCACGATTCAAACGAATGGCACCGACGGCAGATGGATTCAGCAGAAGCTTGTCAAAGTGGAACTGGAAGCGGGTTATTACGAGATGAAGCTGGACTTCGTCAAGCCGGGCTTGCAGATCGAGTGGATTGAATTTAAACGGGTTTAGATCTAAACACTATGGGACATCGCAAAGTAAACCGTTTAGGAAAAAGCTTGATTCATTGATACATGAAATTGTAAATGTCCGATGCTTCTCTTTTCAACATAATGAAGGTGGCCGCTCATGGAGCGGGCCACCTTTTAGGGTTTCTTAAAAATTCCGGCTGTGAATGGGGAAACATTCGTCGTTTGCTATTCCACATCCATTGAGGTATAATAAGTTTATTGGGATTTTGACCTGAGATTCACATATTGCAGAGGGTTATTATTTTGATTAGGAACCTTGTGCAATATGTGAATTTTTTGTTTTTTAACCAAAAATGAGAAAATCATATAAATTTAGGAGGTGTTTCTATGCAAACAGGAACAGTGAAATGGTTTAACGCAGAAAAAGGCTTTGGTTTCATCGAGGTTGAAGGCGGCGAAGACGTATTCGTACACTTCAGTGCAATCACTGGTGACGGCTTCAAGTCGCTTGACGAAGGACAGCGCGTTGAATTTAACGTAGTCCAAGGCAACCGCGGACAGCAAGCCGAGAACGTTGTAAAACTGTAGACTCGTGAAAGGATCCCCAAACGTATCGTTTGGGGATTTTTTTTAAGATATCAGAAAGTTTTCTTAGAGAGTACGTCGATAGACGTTTTTCTGCTTGCCAGTTTAAGGAACGAAAGCGTTAAAAATATGTAGCTGAGGGGGAAATGCATTGTCTTATTCTTGGAATAAACCGCTGGAAAATCTGCCGGAGGAGATGACCGCCATCTGGTCTTGTACGAAGGAAGGGTGTAACGGTTGGATCCGAGACAACTTCTCGTTCAAGGATGTTCCCGTTTGTTCACAGTGCGCGTCGTCCATGGTCAGCAGCAATAAAATCCTGCCGATTCTCGTTTCGTCGGATCAGCAAATCAAGCTTTACCGCAAGAATCAGCGCAAGGACGCGAAGTCGTAGGGCAGTTCTCACGGTCCCATCACCATCCTGTCTCGTTCGTTGCGTACAAGAAAGGTTGAGATTTCATGCAGGCATTCGAAGATTGGAATCAAAAGGTGAAAAAAACGTTTAATGCTACAAGTAACAAGGAGGTATTAACCGTTTCTGAGGCAGGTCATTTGTTAGGTCTGTCCAAAGATCAAATGAAGATCTATGTCGATCAGAATAAGCTGACTAAGGTTCCGATCATGCGAAGCGTGCATCGATACCTTTTGTTGAAAAGTGAAATCGATCGGATTATGGAAAAGCAATAAAATAGAGCAGTATTGTGCTTATACAGAGACAGTCAAGCTCTCCGATCAGTATCGATCTTCCATATAAATATGTAAGAGAAGAGAGTGCCCTAAGGGCGCTCCTTTTTATTTCATGCCTCCAGTCGATCGGTGGAATTTTTAAACCAATCACCTTAAAGGTCAAAAAAGGTCAAATTTAAAGATCCAAACAAATTCTTTTGTCAAACCGGCCGATAATGAGCTATTTTAACGCGATTTCCTGCATCATCGGTTTTGGCATTTAAACGTTCCGGGCATATAATAAAAGCATAAGGTCAAATAAGGTCAAAGAAAGGGGGATTCATGATGTTTGAATTGATGCCATTCGGCAAACGCAGAGAGGATGCCTTCGGACAACTGATGAAGTCATTTCATGATGCCTTTAACGACGCTTTTCCTGATGATGTATTCGCGCCGTTCAAGGGTTCGATGATGTCGTTTAAGACGGACGTCAAGGAGACGGAGCACGCTTATCTGGTTGAGGCGGAGCTGCCCGGTTTTCGCAAGGAAGACATCGAAATCAGCTACGCTGACCCTTACTTAACGATCAAAGCCGTGCGCAGGGAAGATCAGAGCGTGGAGGATACGAACCAGCACATCGTCCGCAAGGAGCGCCGTTACGGCGAGTATGTGCGCAGATTTTACGTTCAGAACATAGCCGAGGACCAAATCGACGCTTCCCTGAAGGATGGAGTCCTTAAGCTTGAAATACCAAAAAAGCCTGACCCTGGTAAGAAACGCATTCAGATCCGGGATGATATCTAATTTATATGCCCTCCGATCCAAAAGGTCGGGGGTTATTTTTTTGTGTTTTCTTAGTAATAAATTTACATATATGCCAATGAATTTCGGCAAATGAAACCTATCGGGAGTATATAGGGTATTATAAGTTAAATGTAAACTTTTCGAGGGGGACGCACATGATGGGAATCTTATCGAGGTTTAAGGATATTATGAGGGTGAATGTGAATTCGTTATTGGAACGGACGGAAGATTCGGAGAAAACGATCGATACCTATATGCGGAGCTTGAACGGCGATCTGGGTAAGGTGAAAGCGGAGACCGCTTCCGTGCTCTCGGATGAGCGGAGAGCGAAGCGGGCACTGGATGAGTGCAGCGCCGAAATCCAGAAGCTGCAGCGATATGCGGAGAAGGCCGTGGAAGCGGGGAATGAAGGCGATGCCCTGAAGTTCCTGGAGCGAAAAGCGGCGCAGGCCGAGAAGCTAAGCGACCTGCAGGCAGCCCACGAATCGGCTTACGCAAACGCCGTCAGGATGAAGCAATTGCAGGATAAGCTGGTATCGGATATGAGCCAGCTGGAAGCTCGATATGCGGAGCTGAAAGGGAAGATGGCGGCTGCCAAAACCCAGCAGGAGCTGAATGCCGGCCGATCCTCCTTGGGCGGTGCCAACGCGGCATTCCATACCATGGAGGAGAAAGCGAACCGTGCTTTGGATGAAGCGGAGGCCCTGGCTGAGCTGCGCGCAGGAGCGAAGGAAGACGACCTGGACGATTTGATCGCGGAGTTGGAGAAGAACATGGGCAAGGACGGAGCTGCCCCGACTTCGCCTCCTAATGCCGAGGATGAACTGGAAGCGATCAAAGAAAAGCTGAACAAGAAGGAGTAACCATTTCATTGTTATCGAGGTGAGCAAATGCCGGTTATTGAATACAAATGTCCGAACTGCGGCAGCGGCATGGTTTTTGACGGCGATACGGGAATGTTGTCTTGCCCCAGCTGCGGACGAAAAGACAATATCGAGGAAATCCCCGACCCGCTGAAGAAGCAGGTGTTCGCGGAAGATGAGGTAAAGGAGTACCATTGCAACAGCTGTGGAGCCGTGATCGTGACCGAGCCGGAGACCAGCGCAACCACCTGCAGCTTCTGCGGATCGGCCGTCGTGCTCAGCGACCGCTTGAGCGGCGAGCTTGCTCCGGTGAAGGTCATCCCTTTTTCGATTACGAAGGAAGAGGCGATGAAGGCATTCAAGAAATGGTGCCGGAACGGCCTTTTGACGCCAAGCGGATTTATGACAGCGGACCGGATCAAGGGCATCACCGGGATCTACGTCCCCTTCTGGCTGTATGAGCTGCATAATCGGGTTGAGGTTCATGGCCAAGGCACCAAGGTGAGAACATACACGCAAGGAGATTACCAGTACACGGAGACCGAGCATTTCGACATCTACCGGAAGATTCGCTTGAATTATGTGAAGGTGCCGATCGATGCTTCCGAGAAAATGAACGATGAGCTGATGGATAAACTGGAGCCTTTTCCCTATCAGCAGCTGAAGGAATTTAAGACGCCTTATCTGGCCGGGTACATAGCGGAAAAATACAGCCATGACGACGAGCAGCTTCTTCCGCGCGCTAAGGAAAAGATCAGCTCCTTCATTGATTCGTATATTTCGTCGGCGGTCTCAGGATACACGACCGTGAGTTATACCAACAAACGGATCGATACCACTAAGAAACAGGCCGATTACGTTCTCCTTCCAGTATGGATGGTGCACTATGATTACAACAAATCGGAGTATACGTTTGCGATGAACGGCCAGACGGGCAAGGTGGTCGGCAAGCCGCCGATCAGCAAAGCGAAGGTGGCCGGGTGGTTCGCGGGCATTTCGGGCGTCTCCTTGCTATCCTTGAAGCTGATCTCCTGGGCAATGGGAGGAGGGTTCCTGTGAGAAGACGATATGCGTTATGGACGGTCTTATTTTTACTAACGGTATATTTGATAGCGCCCTCCGGGATCGTCAAAGCTGCGGATGATAAGCCTTTGATCTTTGACGAGGCGAATTTGCTCAGTCCGGAAGAACGCCATGAGCTGAATGCGATGGCCAACGAGTACGGCGCCGAACGCGAGACGGATTTTATGATCCTAACTACTAACCGTGTAGAAAATGATGAAGTTGAGGCATGGACGGAAAACTTTTACGATGAATATGCACCTGGGTATGACAGGCGGCACGGCAATACCGTCATTTTGACCATCGTATTGGATACCCGCGATGTGCATTTGGAAGGTTATTATAAGGCTGAGAAGTATCTCGATTCCGGGAGACTGACCAAAATACGCAACAAGATTACGCCTGATTTATCGAACGGCAATTACAAGCAGGCTTTTGAAAAATACATCAAAACCGCTCATCGGTATATGGGCTTTGAGCCGGACGTGAACCCGGATAATATTATATTTAATCTCTGGTTTCAGCTAGGAACAGCTGCGGCCATCGGTGTGATCGCCGTGGGCATCATGGCTTACCGCTCCGGCGGCCGGGTGACGGTCAACAGCCGAACCTATGAGGATGCCAGCACATCGGGGATCTTGAATCAGCAGGACCGATATATTAGAACGACCGTAACAAAGCGGAAAATAGAGCGCAACACGAGCAGCGGCTCGGGCGGCGGAGGCGGAGGCGGCGTCACCGGCGGCGGCCATTCGCACAGCAGCAGCAGCGGAAAATTTTAATGGGAAGGGAATGTAGCATCAATGGGATTTTTCAAGAACCAATTCTCCAACGTAGTGGAATGGGAAGAGTTTAGAGATGACATGATTTTCTGGAAATGGCGCAACCGGGAGATCAAAAAAGGAAGCAAGCTGGTCATTCGCTCCGGTCAGGATGCGATATTCATCAATAACGGCAAAATCGAAGGGATTTTCGAGGATGAAGGCGTATATAACATCGATTCGGATATCATCCCGTTCCTTTCTACCCTAAAGGGATTTAAATTCGGCTTTAACAGCGGCATGCGCGTGGAAGTGCTGTTCGTGAACACCAAGGAATTCACCGTTCGATGGGGTACGCAGAATCCGGTTCTGATCCCGACGCCGCAGCTGCCGGGCGGCATGCCGATCCGTGCCAACGGCACGTTAAATTTTAAAGTGAACGATTACGTAACGCTGATCGACAAGATTGCCGGGATCAAAGAAAGCTACCTTGTGGAGGATGTGAAAATCCGGATCAGTTCGGTGCTCGATCAATTGTTGATGAAGTGGATCAGCCGCGAAGGCAAGGATATGTTCAATCTGCAGGCGAACGCTTCGGACATCGCGAGAGGGATTCGGGAAGACCTCGACATGGAAGTGATGGACAACGGGATGACGATTACCGGCTTCCAGGTGATGAGCTTCAATTATCCGAAGGAAATTCAGGACATGATCACGAAGACGGCCTCCCATGAAATGATCGGCAATCTGCAAAAGTACCAGCAGGTCAGCATGACGGACGGGATCGCGTCCGGCAAGGTGAAAGGCGGCGGTGCGGCTTCGGATATGGCAGGCATGATGATGGGGATGAACATGGCCAATGAAATGATGAAAAATATGAATCAGAACCAGGGACAAAACAATCAGAATCAAAGCCAGCAGTCTCCGGCCGCGAAGGAGCAATCCGCCCCGGCAGCCTCGTCCTCTTCCGAAGGAAACAAGAAGCCCAATTTCTGCCCGAACTGCGGCGCGAAGAACGAAGGGGCGAACTTCTGTCCGAATTGTGGTCATAAGCTGGGCTGAAATTGCGGCTAGCAGCACGAAATGCGCAACCTTGGGATGGACCTAAAGGTTTTGATGTCACGGTTAAAACGATGCGAACTGCGTTATTTCTTCTATTAAAAGTCCATTTAACTCACGACAGCACCCCTCACTTATGAAGTGAGGGGGCTTTTTTGCTATGAACGCCGTAGCTGAGTTATGTATCTACCTTTCCCCAGGAAGTGGCTCACAACTGGAAGGAAGAACAGCCTCCGAGGGCAGGAAGGAAGGTGCTGCAGCGTGAATCCGGAGAAATAGAACTTGACGGACAAATGAGAACTAGGCAAACGGAAAAGGGGTACATTATGATAGGACATATCGGTCATAAGAGAACTCCGAAAGACGAAGGGGGACAGGGGGATACTATGTTCAGATCGACATCCTGGCGCATATTTGTGATAAGCGGCATCTTTTTTGCAATGACCATCATACCGTTCTCGTTGTTTCTGGCCAACCGGTTTTCTCATTTCGCATACTCGCAGATGGGAACGTTTAATCAGGACCGCATCGACGAAATGGCGGAGCGGGTCGAGTACATCCTGGCCAAGCTGAAATGGTACAGCCTGACCATGTACGAGGATCTGTCCGTGCAAAACTGGATGTATGCTTCAGCCGACAATCTGCTTCAAAATGCCAGCACGATGGGGGTGTTATCTAAATATTTATCTCATGAGTCTTATATTGAAACCGCTTACTTAATCAGCATCCGCAAACGTGAGGTGATCGACGCCAAAGCTGGATTACTTTCGTTCGAGGAATTTGCCGATCAGACAATGCTGCAGCGGATCGAGCGCACTCCCGGGAATTTCCTCCGCTATTTTGATCACCGGATAGGAAGCCATTCGTATTTGGCGCTTCAGCTTCCTTCGACTCCTGTGCAGAAAAACCGGGACGGGTATCTTGTCGTCCTGTTCGACAAGAAGGAGCTGCAGAAGCATTTGATCTCAGGCGACGAAAGGGCGGATACGCTGCTTTCAATCGTGGATGATCGAGGAAGATTGATTCTGGGCGAAGGGGATGGTCGACTCGAGGAGACCATCGATAACATCCAGACGGGGCAGAAGCGGGGATCATTCGAGATAAACAGCGCCGGAGGGAAAGCGTTCGTCAACTATGCGCGGATGGGATCGCCGGAGTGGACCATTATATCTGTCACTGAAATGAAGCAATTCCGCGAAAAGGCCGGGGCATTCAAAACAGTCATCATCGTCTGCTCGCTCCTGCTGCTCGTGGCGCTGCTCCTGGTCGCCTATTGGAATTCGCGCCGTTTCGTCGGGCCATTCCGCCGGCTGGCGGATCAACTGCAGCGGAAGCTGGGCGTGAATGGAGAGAACGATTACGGCGTTATCGAGCAGGGCGTCGTTATGCTTCGCGATCATTATCCGCTGATCAAGACCGAATATTTGCGGCAATGGCTACTGCAGGGGAGGCTGAGCGATGGCGCCAGAGCGGCGATTGTCCGCGAATCGTGCCTGCTTGACTATGAGTGGCTTCGGTTGGCTGTTATCAAGATCGATTCCTATTACGAGATATCCGAGCGGTATGATTTCTTCTCTCGCAAGCTGCTCAAGTATGCAATCGGCAATATCGCAGAGGAGCTGCTTGGCACACCAGAACGGCCGATCGAAGTGGTCGATTTTGGGACCGACCATCTGGTCGTGATGGTTGGCACGGCCAGTTCCCTCCCTGATTCCGAGTTGACCCAAGAGCTCAAGGAGCTTAGCCGTCAAGTCAGCCGTTACGTAAAGCTGGACGTGACGATCGCCGAAAGCGAAGCGCGGCGCGTACATGACGATTTACGCAAAGTATACGACGACATGAACGAACTGACATTATTCAAGTTTGTCAGCGGTGATGACAAAATCTACGTCGAACAAGACTTTGAACGGTATGCCGATTTACAGGCGCCGATCGACTCTGCCGTGCATGAAAGCTTGATCCAGACGATTCGCAGCGGCAAAGAGGAGAAGGTGCTTGCGATGCTGGACGAGGTGTTCACGCGCCTGCAGACGATGAAATATACCGAGTGCCAATTCCAATTGAAGCTGCTTCTGTTTGCGATCGTCAAGTCGTTCAGCAAAGTGATGTCGATCCAGAGTGTTGAAGGGATTGAGCGCCACTTGAGGCAGTTCGCCACGCTTACCGAGGTCCGCGAATGGCTGAAGGAAGAGACAGGGCGGATTATCCGGCAGCTTAGCGACCAAAAGGGATTCAATCGCAAGGAAAAGCTGATTGGGGAAATCATCGAGTACGTCCGCTACCATACCCATGACCCGATGCTGTCGGTAGACGATATCGCTGACCATATCGCTTTGTCGGCCAAATACGTCCGGCAGCTGTTTCACGAACAATATGGCATGCCACTATCGAATTTCATCTTGAACGAGCGGCTCGGGAAGGTTAAGGAGCTGCTGGAGCAGACCAGCATGCAGATCACCGAAATTGCAGAGCAGTCCGGTTTTCAGACCAAAAGCCACTTTTTCACCGCATTTAAAAAAGCGACCGGCATGACGCCGAGCCAATACCGCGACAGCAAGGCGGACGAGCGGATGGAACGGACGCGGCAGATAGCTGGGAACTCTGCGAATTAGAAAGGTCAGCGGGCGATAGAGAACCGGCCAGACCAATAACAACCGGCCGAACGCTCGCGAATCGGCCGCGCGAGAACCGAATCCGGCCAATGAGAACTAGGCAAGCAGCAGCCGTGAATGCTACGATGGCTCCGTTCAAATCCTGCAAGCCGCACAAGAAAGGAGGGACGCTCTTTGGAGCGACGTAGAAGGTTTGGCGGGTCGTTTGTGCGCGAGCTGTCGCGGAACCGGTATTTGTACTTGCTGGCGCTGCCCGGCATTGCGTTTCTGGTCGTATTTGCGTATATGCCCATGGCCGGGCATCTGCTCGCCTTCCAGGATTACCGGCTATCCGATGGAATATGGGGGAGCGAATGGGTCGGATTTAAAAACTTCGAGTTTTTCTTCAATGGGAAAGACTGGCTGCGGGTGACGTTGAATACCGTTTTCCTGAATGCACTGTTTCTCGTAACCAGCCTCGGCAGTGCGGTCGTGCTGGCTATCTTTCTGAACGAAATCCGTAACAGGCTGTTCAAGCGAATCACGCAATCGTTAATTTTTTTACCGTATTTCATTTCTTGGCTTGTCGTCAGCATGATGACGTTGACGCTATTCAGCACATCCGAGGGGCTCATTAACCGCGCGCTTGCCGCCCTTGGCTACGAAGGAGTGGACTGGTATTTGACGCCTGGCGTATGGCCGTATATTTTAACCGTCATTAGCGCCTGGAAGATTGCCGGCTATAATTCCATTATTTTTTTGGCCGTCATTACGGGCATCTCCTCGGAATACTACGAGAGCGCCCGAATAGAAGGCGCGAGCCGGATGCAGCAGATGCTCTACATAACGCTGCCGTTGATGCGGCCGACCGTCATGATATTGGCGCTGCTTGGCATAGGCCGTATTTTCTACGGCGATTTCGGCATGATTTACGCGATCATCGGAGATAACGGCATACTCTTTCCGACGACAGATGTCATCGATACGTATGCGTTTCGTGCGCTGAGGCAGCTGGGGAATTTCAGCATGTCCGCAGCCGTTGTTGTGTACCAGTCCTGCATGGGGCTTGTCACGATTCTGATCTTCAATGCGATCGCGCGCAAGGTGGACGCGGATTCAAGACTATTCTAAAAGGAAGGTTGGGCGAGTTGGCATGAGGCCGGATTCGGGCTTCCGATCGCTGTTGTTCCCGAATCGTTATGATCGTATAAGCTCGTTAAGCGGATACGATTCGGGAACAAAGGCGACCACTTGCGTTTCTCCAGCTCCGAACCGGCCCTTTGCTTCAGTCCCAACCAGTTAAGGTGTGATCGAAGTGAGAGAACGGTTGTTTCTTGTTTTGATGTATGGAGTGCTGGGTGCTTTTGCGCTGTTTTGCTTCATTCCGTTCTGGATTGTGTTCATCAACTCGTTCGCCGATGAATCGCTTCTGCAGACGGCGGGATACCAGTTGCTGCCGAGCAAATTCAGCCTCCATGCGTACAAATTTCTGCTTTCCGGCAAGCAGGTGTTTCTAAGCTATGGCATTACGATTATCGTGACGATCGCCGGCACGGCGCTGGGCGTACTCTTGACAGCTGCCTATGCGTACACGCTGAGCCACCGGAAAGTGAAGTACCGCCATATTTTATCATTTCTAACCTTCCTGACGATGCTGTTCGGCGCAGGACTGGTCGGCTTTTACATGCTGATCGCCAACTGGCTGCATCTGAAGGACTCGGTGTGGGCGCTCATTTTGCCCTATCTGCTTAATCCGTTCTATGCCTTCATTCTTGTCTCATACTACCGGACGCTGCCGTATGAATTGAATGAAGCTGCGACTGTGGACGGCGCCAATGATCTCTATATTTTCTTTCGCATCATCTGGCCGATTTCGCTGCCTGTTATCGCCACGGTGAGCCTGTTTTACGCGCTGCAATATTGGAACGACTGGTACTTGTCATTGCTGTTTATCGACAATCACAAAATGCTGCCGCTGCAGATGATGATCCGCCAGCTTATGTCCAACTTGAATGTTATGGCTTATGTGAGCGGGAGCCAGACGCAGTACAACGTCGTCGTGCCGACCTATGGCATGCAGCTGGCGATCGTCTGCGTTACCATCGGCCCGATCGTGTTCGTCTATCCGTTCATACAGCGCTTCTTTATTAAAGGTTTGACGCTTGGTTCGGTAAAAGGGTAGAGCGGCAAACGTGAAGGCGTTTGGCCGGTTCGAGCTTTCAACCGCTGTTGTTTATGAACCGGCTCATCCGTCTGTTTTCTCTATTATTGATTCAGGGGGAAGGAACCATGAAAAGATTATTGTCCATCGCGCTTGTGTTATTGATCGCGCTCGTCGCGATTGCCGGTTGTTCGGGCAAGAAGGAAGGGGAAGGGAAGGCACCTGAGCCGTCGGGGCAAACCGGAGACAGCGCCGGCGGTGACGCCAAACTTGAAGAGGTGACCCTGAAAATCATGATTCCCGGCGATCGGCCGTCGGATATGGATTTGGTCATCGCCGAGGCAGAAAAGCGGATGAAGGATACGATCAACGTCAAACTCGACGTTGTCTTCGTACCCTGGTCCGATCTGGCGCAAAAGACACAGGTGACGCTTGCTTCCGGCGAAAACATCGATCTCATCTTCGATGCGCCATGGCTGCACATCAATCAGATGATTGCAAACGGATTCTATGAACCACTGGATGACCTGTTGGCCCAGTACGGCCAAACGGTGCTGGAGAAACGGCCGCAGCAAATGTGGGACTACAACAAATACGGCGGCAAAATTATGGCCGTTCCGCTCGGCGTCAGCTACATGTCCGGCAATTCCTACATGGTGCGCAAAGATATTCGCGAGAAGCTCGGCGTACCGCCGATTAAAACCTATGAAGATTTGATCGCTTTCGCCTACAAGGTGAAAGAGCAGGAGAAAGGCATCATCCCGATGACCGCAGGCTCCGGCACTTATTCATTTGTCGCTCACCATGCGCTGAACGATTACGAAACCCATGTCAGACCGACCCACGCCCTGGGCAACAGCCTGATGCTCTATTACAAGAACAACGACGGCAAAGTTTACAATTTGCTGGAGGATCGGGAGCCGATCGGAACGTGGCTGGCGAACACGCACAAGTGGTTTAAAGACGGACTGATCTTCAAGGACATTTTGACGACAAAAGATTTTCACCAGCCGATTTCGGCAGGCAAAGTAGCAATCGTCACGAACGGCGCGTTCGGCATCGGCGATTCCCTCAAGAACACGTTAAAGAACAATGTGCCGGACAGCGAGCTGGAGACGGTCACCTTCTTTAATCCGGAGAAGGGCGCGAACATCACCGACTTCAAACAGTGGAACTTTCTAGCCGTTCCGAAGGTAAGCAAGAATAAGGAGCGGGCGATTATGTTCCTGAACTGGGCCAATGAGAAGGAAAACTACGACCTGCTTTCTTACGGAATCGAAGGGAAGCATTGGGAAGCGGTAGGCGACGACAAAATGAAAACCCTGGATACATCCGGTTACTCTGCTTTCGGCTATGTTTGGCTGTGGAATCCCGTCGATGAGCGGAGTGATGTGAAGGGCGAGAATGAGGAGTTGAACGCTGTGCTTAAGGATGCCGACATGTTCACGACCGATATTTTGGCCGGCTTCGAATTTGACAGTACCCCGGTGCAGAACGAGGTCAGCCAGTACAATACAGTCGATGGGCAATACTACACGGCGCTGTTCAACGGGGTTATCGATCCGGACGAGACATTGAAGAAATTTGAAGCGGGAGCCGGCCCTGCCCTCAAAAAAATTCAGCAGGAACTGCAAAAGCAAATTGACGAGTTCCTGGCGGCGAAGGCGAAATAGAACAGAATCATTTGAACACGGATAAACCGAAGGTTGCTTATCCACGCCTCAGATCGCTCGAAGTGTGGAGTGTTTGGCTGCGCTGTACTACTGCCGTTGCCCACTGGAAACTTCGCCCCGCTGGCGGCACTGGACGCGGTGGTGACGGCTTCCTCTTCGGAGGAAGCCGATCTTATACGCTTTGCTGCTTGCTTATGGTGGAATTCGCGAAAGGGGGGATTAAAATCTAGCGTTCACCCGGAACAGAAATAAGGGTTTAAAGTTTTTGATATTTCTGTACTCGAGAATAAAGAAGAGGAGTTGGCCTTGATGAATTTGAATAAAAAATGGTTGTCCGGATTCATGGCAGCCGTATTACTACTGGCTCCGCTCTCTGCGGTTCAGGCAAAATCGCTTGTTCCGGATGTAACTGTCCTGCAGGCGGCAGGTGCAGACCAGACGGAAACAGGAAAGGACACAGGTCATCCACAGGTCGAACTAGATCTAGATCAACTGACGGATGCTGGTGAACCGGCAGCGGAACAGGCACCACAAGCAATAGACGAAAATCAAATATCTTCGGCTGTGAAAGAGACGCAATTCCGCAATCTCGCGGCAGGCCTTCCGTATGAATGGTCTGAAGCTCCGGAAGCTTCGCATCCCGATGAGGGATACAAGCTTACGGACGGAAAATACGGCGCATTGGATATGAACGACCCGGCATGGGTAGGACATCTGCGCGGAAAGACCCGCGAAGTCGTGTTCGATCTCGGTGAGGAAAAGTCAATTGGAAAGATCACAGCTAATTTCTTTCAAGATTTTCCTACGAATTCGATTCTCGTGCCGCTGTCCGTATCGATGTATGTCTCCGACGATAAGGAAAATTGGGGGCTGCTTTCCCATAACGCTACGCAGCTTCTGTGGGGAGAAGGACCGCCCAGACATGAGACTTTTGAATGGGATGGCAGCCGGGATGGAATCAAAGGCGGGAATACGGATGGCAAGCTGGCTTATGCCCGTTATGTGAAGGTGACCTTTTTTATGCATCCTACACAGTGGGAATACATTGATGAAATCGAAATTTTGGGTATGGACGGCGAGGTTGACGGGGCCGTAAAGGTTCCTGCTGAGCAGCCTCGTTTTTTGGAGCCGGGTGAAGCTACCGCCGGGATTCGAAATCTGAATCTGCTGTATAACGGACAATACGCGAATGGTTTGGGCGATTGGAAGAAGGAACGGATTATCCCTAATATCAGCTATGTAAATAAAGACGGCGAGCCGGTCGATTGGCTTTATGACGGCGTTCTATATCTCGGGATTGCTTCGCCTGCCGGCCGCGATTTCGGTCTGGGACAAACGAACCTGGACGATTGGAAATGGTATTTGGATAAAACATTTGCAGCAACGGGCGATATGCAGCAGTTGAATGAGGCTGCCAAGGAAGTGGGGGCCAAGCTGAAACAGCCCGATCATCAAGTCAAGGTTGTGTTAATGATTCCGAATCCAGGGGAATCCCTAACGGATTTTGGCGACATTGACGGCAGCGGTTCCTTGAATTTCAACGACTCTGTCGTAGGCAAAGAAAAAGCGTCTGAAAACAGAGGAAAAGCGGTGCAGTGGTGGCTGGACCAGACCCGGCAAAGATGGCAAGCTGCCAACTACTCCAATCTTGAGCTTGTCGGCATGTACTGGATGCCGGAACAAATCGACATATCCGAATCGGGACCGGACATAGCTCGCATGGTGTCGGATAAAGTGCACACCATGAACATGAAGGTTTTCTGGATTCCACACTCATATGCTTACAAAATGTTTATGTGGAAAGACGCAGGGTTCGATGCCGCTGCGCTTCAGCCTAACTATTTCTTCGGCGGAATGGATTCCGACCGTCTGGACGATGCTACGAATACTGCAAAGCGGTACGGAATGGGGAACGAAGTTGAATTTGATGACGGAATGCTGACGGATCCCGTACTTCGCGAGCGCTTTATCGAATACTTGGACAGCGGCGTCAGATCCGGTCTGATGCAAAATGGCTTCAGAGCTCACTATCAAGGCAATAATGCAGTCTACAACTTAGGGGTAAGCAAGGATCCAAGTTTGCGTTTAATGTATGACTGGCTGTATCAGTATTTGAACGGAACGTACGCCATGGACAGCAGCCCGGCGCCGGAGACGATGACGGAGCTTGTACAGCGTTATGTCGCGTCGAACGAAATCAATTCGGCTTTTGGCAATGAGTTGTTGTATCGATTGCAGACCATCAAACTTCTTTTGGACGATAACAAGCCGAAGGATGCCGTAACGTACATGCAGGATTTTCTCGCGCACATTCACGACCCGGCCGTGCAGGCGCAAGGGCTGATTTCCGCTCCGGCAGCAACGCTGCTTGATACCTACGCCCAAGTTCTCATTCATACCTGGTCTGATGGCTGGGGACTCAGCAATCTGGTTCTTGGCAAAAATTACACGGTTTCGCTGCCTCCTAACAGCAACTATCCCGATTCCGGGAACGAACTTACGGACGGCCGATTCGGCGGGACGGATTACCGCACCGAGCAGTGGCAGGCCCATGCGGGGAGCGATTACCCTGACGAACGAAGCCGCACCATCACATTTGATTTGGGCGGCAACAAATCGATCGGGGCCATTAGAGCCCATTTTCTTCAGGATAAAGGACCCGGCATCTATTTCCCTCCGAACGTCACTTTTTCCGTTTCATCTGACGGCGAATCCTGGAGCACGCTGGCAACCGTTACTCCGCCACCGGCACAAGTTGCTGCCTCGGCCGAGTTCGTGGGTTGGAGCGGAATAACAGACGGCGTGCCGGGTAAAGCGGGAGCCGATAAAGTATACGCCCGGTATGTCAAAGTCGAATTCCCGGTCAACGTCTGGGTCTTCCTTGATGAAATCGAAGTTCTCGGCGTTGATGGACTTGCGGGGGGTGGCGCTGCGATCGACGGCGCGAGAGCTGTGGTGGATGCCGCTGCGAAGAAATTGACGATCGACGGTCTGGTCGTGAACGGCAGTCAGTCCCAAGTGAATTTGAAAATACTCGATTCGAAAGGGAAAGTTCGGTACGAAGGCCAGACGACCAGTACGGAAACGGGAAGTTTCCAATTTACGATCAAGCTTACCGGCAATTTAAAGGGAACCTGCGACGCCTATCTCTCTATGGAGGGAATGCCGGCTCCTGTTAAGGTTTCATTCGAGTACAATAAAAAGGACTGATGAGTTATTCCAGCACGAGCTCAGATTCCGATGGCATGCGGCCTGATTTCTATGATTTTGATTTAGGATGAGGGCATTCCGTGATAAATTCTGTCGGGGCATAATGAATGATAATTTATGTTTCGTAAAAATAAAGCCATGGACGCAGCGTGATTTCCACGCTGTGACCTATGGCTTTTGCTTTCGAATCGGTCTTGATGACCGTATGATAAATAGGTGGTGCATCCCGATGTTTATGAACACGTCTCATATAATGAAGTAATTGCGGGCTATTTGAAAAATTCATACTGCGAAAGTTAAGATTAATGTAAACGCATACTTATTCATGGTATAATGCATCTAATAGATGAAGCTAAGCGACTTAAGTGGTTTGCGTTTGAATGGTTTCGAAACTGCCTGGGGGTGTTGCGAGGATGAAAAGGTACAGCGTGTGGCGTCCGGTCATGCTGATTGCGGTGGCGCTGCTTACGAATAACTTGGTTACGAGTTTGGCGGGCGTGTTCGGCATGTCGCCGGAGTCGGCGAGCAATCTGGGTTTTATCGCGATGATTATTGCCGCATTCATTACATATAACCGCATGATGAAAGTCCGTCGCAAGTGAATAATCATTCACAGCCATTCATCGAATGAACTGCATGTTTATAAGCACCTTGGCCAAGGTGCTTTCTTTTCGTAAAGCGCATTTATTTTTTACCAAATCAAAGGGTCTGAATCCTTGTCCACGCTTCGTATCACATCGCCTGTAACCCCCGTGTTATCTATAAAAACCGTTAAATCAACGATGCGAAAATTACGTCTCCCTATCTCTACTAAAATTGGAATAAAACATGTCTTAAACGTTTCACCGCGGCACAGATGCAGTTTGACAGATTCACCCAAATTTATGTTGAAAAGGGTCACTTTTATTAATATATTGTAAATAGCGCGAATCTCGTATTCGGGCATATATACCTAGGAGGGTTATCCTTAATGAAAAAAGGGGTCATATCTTTAATCAGTTTGGCGTTATCTGTCACGATGCTGGCAGGTTGCGGCGACAAACCGGCGTCAGAGCCAAGCGGCGGCGCAGGCGGCGACGCACCTAAGGCAAACTTCATGGTAGGGATGGTTACGGACGCGGGAACGATCGATGACAAGTCGTTTAACCAAGGCACATATGAAGGTATTGAGAAGGCGAATAAGGACTTCAACATGAAGTATAGATACCAGAAGCCAGCTGGACAGACAGAGGCTGACTATTCGAAGGAAATTGTAAACCTTTACGATGCCGGATATAAATTCATCGTGACGCCAGGTTTCAAATTTGAAACAGCGGTGTTTAAAGCACAAGACAAGTATAAAGACGCTAAATTCGTTATTATCGACGGATCACCACGCCCTACAGCTGACGCCGATCCAGTCGTTAAGGAAAATACCGTATCCATCTTCTTCGCAGAGCAGGAGTCCGGCTTCCTGGCTGGCGTAGCGACTGCGCTTCATGTGAAGGATGGACAAGCAGGCTTTATCGGCGGCATGGAAATCCCTCCTGTACAGAAGTTCAACTGGGGCTTCCAGCAGGGTGTAGCTTATGCCAACGAGAATCTTGGCACGAAACTGGTGATTAATAAAGAGAACGTTGTGTATCAAGGATCTTTTGACGATGTTGCAGCAGGCAGCCAATTGGCGGCTCAAATGTATGACCGTGGCGTGAACGTGATCTTCGCAGCAGCAGGCGGCGTTGGCGTCGGCGCGATTAACGAAGCGAAGGCTCGCGTGCAGAAAGGATCCGAGGTTTGGATCGTTGGCGTCGACGTTGATCAGTACCAAGACGGCGTATACGAAGGCGACAAGTCCGTTATTCTCACTTCGGCAGTTAAGAAAATCGACCATGCGGCTTACGATATGATCAAAGCCGAAATCGAAGGCAAATTCCCGGGTGGACAAACGATCACGCTGGATGCCACTAATGACGGGGTCGGCCTCCCAGATAAAAATCCGAATCTGAGCGAGGACGTACTGAAGCAAGTAGACGAAGTGTTTGGCAAGATCAAAGCCGGCGAAATTAAAGTAGCTGGAGAGCAAGGCGATTTGATTAAGTAATCAAGACATCAAGGTTATCTACGGAACGTGGATAGGCTTACTTGAAAAGCAGCGATACTTAAAAAAAGACGGATTCCCTTCCGTCTTTTTTTAAGGTATTAGAATGTATAAGTTATTTCAGCGAAGCGTAAGCAATTCTGTAATCGCATGTATATGTTTTGAGGCCTCCGCAAAGTATTTGGAACAAGCATCGAAGCATAGGCTCCACTTTGTGGGGCTATTTTAGGTATCAGACCGTATCACCGGCGCAAGCGATTGCATCCTGATATGGAATGTAGAATCGATCTATGTAACTGCGTTCTGGCTGTTTGGAAGTGAGTCGATCCGCGTTTTTTTAAAGCAATTTATGCACAGGAAGATATCAACACATAAGAAGGAGAGGACCCAAAACCATGGACTATGTTGTCGAGATGGTGGGCATCCGCAAGGAATTTCCCGGGATCGTGGCCAATGACGATATCACGATTCAACTGAAGAAGGGCGAGATTCATGCGCTGCTCGGCGAGAACGGCGCGGGCAAGTCGACCCTGATGAGCATCCTGTTTGGCATGTACCAGCCTGACCGTGGCGTAATCAAAGTCAATGGCAAGGACGTGCGGATCTCGAATCCGAAC
Organism: Paenibacillus sp. cl141a; assembly: GCF_900109305.1. Lineage (NCBI taxonomy): Bacteria > Bacillati > Bacillota > Bacilli > Caryophanales > Paenibacillaceae > Paenibacillus > Paenibacillus sp. cl141a. The sequence continues at coordinate 392,802 of NZ_FNZO01000004.1, read as the reverse complement.
GTCGCGAACAAACTTGGAATCGGGATGGTGCATCAGCATTTTAAATTGGTCGAGCCGTTTACGGTGACCGAGAATATTATTCTTGGCAGCGAGACGCGCAAGTATTACTTTGGTTTAGATGTAAGATCCGCAGCCAAGCGGGTGGAGGAGTTGTCCAAACGATACGGGCTCAACGTAGACCCCTATGCCAAAATCGAGGATATCTCGGTAGGGATGCAGCAGCGCGTGGAAATTCTCAAAATGCTGTACCGCGATGCGGAAGTGCTCATATTTGACGAGCCCACGGCGGTGCTGACCCCTCAGGAAATCCAAGATTTGCAGGGCATTATGAAGAATCTGGTCAACGAAGGCAAGTCGATCATTCTGATCACGCACAAACTGAAAGAAATTAAAGCGGTTGCGGACCGATGCACCGTCATCCGCCGGGGAAAAACGATTGGCACCGTTGAGGTGGCGGACACGAGCCGCGAAGCGATGGCCGAAATGATGGTGGGCCGCAGCGTTTCCTTTAAGGTGGACAAACAGGATAGCCGTCCAGGCAAGACCGTGCTAGAGATCCAGTCGCTTACCGTGAAGAACAGTAAAAAAGTCGAAGCGCTTAAAGGTTTCAGCCTGGATCTGCATGCGGGCGAGATCGTGGGCATTGCCGGCGTGGACGGCAACGGTCAAACGGAACTGGTGGAAGCCATTACCGGACTGCGTCAAGCGGAGAGCGGGACGGTGAGTCTGAATGGTAAGGCGCTTAATGGACTATCCGTCCGCCAGCGGAACGAGAGCGGAATCGGCCACATTCCGGAGGACCGCCAGAAGAGGGGCCTCGTGCTGGATTATACGATTGAAGAGAATTTAATCCTTGAGGTGTATAACCGCCCACCGTATTCCAAGAACGGGCTGCTGCAGCCGGCAGCGATCCGCAAGCATGCGGAGCATATCATTCAGAGCTTTGATGTGCGTTCCGGAACGGGCGGCCGGTCGATCGTGCGTTCGATGTCCGGCGGTAACCAGCAAAAAGCAATCATCGGCCGCGAGGTAGAGCGCGATCCGGATCTGCTTATTGCCGTTCAGCCGACCCGAGGACTTGATGTAGGCTCGATTGAATATATTCACCGTCGTCTGATCGAACAGCGTGACAAAGGGAAAGCCGTTCTGCTTGTTTCCCTGGAGCTTGATGAAGTGCTGAATCTGTCGGACCGCATAGCCGTTATCAATAACGGTGAACTGGTAGGTATCGTAAAAACCTCCGAAACGAACGAAAGAGAACTCGGACTGATGATGGCCGGGTATCAAAAAGAGGAGGCACCACATGAATAACAGCGTAAAATCGTTGCTTGCCGTCCTGCTCGGACTCATCGCGGGGGCACTGCTTATGGCGCTGACCGGACATAATCCGGTAGAAGGGTATAAGTATCTCCTCCAAGGCGGGCTCAAAAATCCGGAGCGGATTGGAAATACGCTTGCGACGGCGACTCCGCTTATTCTGACCGGTTTGTCCGTGGCTTTTGCCTTCCGTACCGGGCTGTTCAATATCGGTGCTGCGGGCCAAATGCTGTTTGGTGGTTTCTGTGCAACGGCTGTCGGCCTTTTGCTGGATCTGCCGCGGGCTCTGCTCCTGTTGGTTATGGTTTTGGTCGGGTTTATGGGCGGTGCGCTATGGGCGGTTGTTCCAGGTTTCCTGAAGGCTAAGTATAACGTGCATGAGGTCGTATCCACGATCATGATGAACTGGACGGCCTACTGGACCGTGTATTATGTCATTCCGGGTTACTTCAAAGGGGCGAGCCTGGAGACGGAATCGCGCCAGCTTCCGCCGGAAGCCATGCTGCATCAGCAGTGGCTCAGCGATATGTTCCAAGGTTCCTATGTCAATCTGGGCTTATTTATCGCGGTGATCGCCGTTCTGGTCGTCGCTTTCCTTATTAATAAAACAACGCTCGGATACGAATTGAAAGCGGTCGGATTCAACCGGCATGCTTCCGAATATGCGGGTATCGCTGTCAAACGCAGCATCGTGTTGTCCATGTTCATCTCCGGCGGCCTCGCGGGTCTTGCGGGTGTTGCACAGTATACGGGTAATGCCTCCAGCATGCAGATCGGCATTCTGCCGAGCCAGGGATTTGACGGGATTGCCGTCGCTCTGCTTGGAATCAACGCACCTATCGGTGTGTTGGTGTCGGCACTGTTCTTCGGGATTCTCTACTCCGGCAGAGGGTTTATGAGTGCCATGACGGAGATTCCGCCGGAAATCGCCGATTCGATCATCGCCATCATTATCTATTTTGCGGCAACCAGCATCTTGATCGAGCGTCTATACCGTAAATTGAAGCTGCGTCGCGCGGCGAATAAAAAGCAGGGGGAGTAAGGACATATGTGGACAACGATTGAACAGATTTTTCCGTATGCCATCGCTTACACGATCCCGCTTTTGATTACCGCCCTGGGCGCGCTGTTCAGTGAACGAAGCGGGGTCGTCAATATCGGCCTTGACGGCTTGATGATTGTCGGTTCTTTCATCGGAGCTTTTGTCATATTCAAAATGCAGGCCCAATGGCCCGGCCAATCTTGGGTATTATGGGTAGGCCTGTTGGCGGCGGCGGCGGCGAGCGCGCTATTCTCGCTATTGCATGCCTTTGCCAGCATCAACCTCAGTGCCAACCAGATCATAAGCGGTACGGCGATCAACATGATCGCGGGCGCCCTGACGATTTTCCTTGCCCGTAACATTACGGGGAGCGGCAAGATCAGCATTACGAGTGGTTTCAAATCGTTTGATGTGCCCGTGCTGTCGAAAATACCGGTCATCGGTGATTTGTTTTTTACCAAAACTTATGCAACAACCTGGCTTGTTCTATTAGTGTTAGTGCTCAGCGCACTAATATTGTACAGAACACCGTTCGGTCTGCGACTCCGGTCCTGCGGCGAGCATCCGCACGCAGCGGAAGCAGCAGGTATTAAGGTACAGTCCATGCGGTATGTCGGCGTCATGATCTCGGGTGCTTTTTCCGGACTCGGGGGGGCTGTCATTCTGTTGACGTATTCCGGCGAATTTACGGGGAACGTTGCGGGACTGGGGTTCCTGGCCCTGGCATCCCTCATTTTCGGACAATGGAAGCCGCTCGGCATCCTGCTGGCGACCTTGTTCTTCGGATTTGCCACGACGGTAGCCAATGTATCCCAAGTCATTCCGTCCTTGGCGGTAATCCCGCCGGTCATTCTCAAGATCTTCCCTTATATCGTCACGCTGATCGCGCTCGTGATTTTCTCCAAATCCTCGAATGCGCCGAAAGCGGTAGGGGAGCCGTTCGATTCAGGTAAACGGTAACGCATTGCGCAAGTCGATGTAAGACAAATAGAACCTCTGATATGCCTATCCAGCTTTGGGTTTAGGTCTATCGGAGGTTTTTTTACATCCAGCATACTTTAGGTTAGAACTCCCAAAACATATCTGGTATATATAGTAAATAAGGTAAGAAAATTTAATAGAATAGAGGAGTGAACACCTGAATGCGCATTCGATTACATAGGTGCCAAAGGCCGTTAAGTGTGCTTTTGGTTATCGTGATGCTTCTGAGTATCATCGTTCCTTTCAGTCCCGTGAAGGTGGCGGAGGCTTCTCCCCGACATGACCAGGTTGTGATCAGCCAAGTGTACGGTGGCGGCGGGAATAGCGGGGCATCTTTTACTCATGATTTTATCGAATTGTTCAATCCGACCAGCAGTCCGGTCGACCTTACAGGCTGGAAGGTACGTTATGCAAGCGCAGCAGGCACTTTTAACGGCACGACCTCTTTAACTGGTACCATAGAACCTTATGCTTATTACTTAATCCAACAGCAGAGTAGCGGCTCGGTAGGTGCTTCTTTGCCGACAGCTGATGCTGCAGGAGCATTGAACCTTAGCGGCTCCAATGGCAAAGTAGATCTGGTGAACGCCGCTGGCGATCGCATCGACCTCATTGGCTATGGGTCCGCTTCAGAGTATGAAACGAGTCCGACCGCAGCTCTATCCAACAGCACGGCAGCGATCCGCAAGGAATTGACCGTTGGTCAAAATGACCGCGGCCGCGACACGGATAACAATGCGGCCGATTTTACCGTTATGACGCCCGATCCCCGGAACAGTGCGAGTCCCGTTACGCCGGTCACGCCTGGCTCGGGCCTGGGAGCGGTAACGGCCAATCCGGTGCCGAATGCCTGGCCAGCCGGAACGGAGATTACGCTGAATCCGCCTACGGTAGGCGCTTCCGTATATGCGGATGTATATTTGTCCGGCGGGAACGGGTCCGGATTCCAGCTCGTCAATGGCCCGATCATCCTTAACGAGCCTACGCGGGTGGATGCCTATGCAGCCCAGGATGGCCAGCCGGATGGGCCGGTCTCCTCGTTCCAATACGATATTCTAACGCAAACGTCCGTCGCTGATGCCCGCAGCAAGGCGAAAGGCGAGCATGTTTGGACGGAAGGTATCATTACGCATATCGAAGGGAGAGAGACCTATATTCAAGACGATACGGCAGGTATCGTGCTCTATGATTACCCGCTTAATGCCAGCGTTGGCGACCGGGTGAGCGTGGCCGGCGTGATGGAGATTTACAACAATCTTCAGGAGATCAAACCGCACGCCTTGCTGCCGCACGACGTAACGGGGAACCAAGTCGGAGTGCCGCAGGCTCTCCCAATTACCGGAGCTGATCTATCTTCAGCTGCAGGGGAGAATTATGAGGCAAGACTAGTCTCCCTGAATGATGTCACCATCAAATCCGAGAATAGACCTGGGGAATACACAGCCGAGCAAGGCGGGCATGAATTCATCATCTATTCCGGCTTGTCCAAGCTGAAGACGGTGAAAACCTTCAGCCGCATCACGGGCGTGGTGAAGCAGTTCGGAAATATCTATGAGCTGATTCCGTTAGGCGAGGATGCCTTAATCGAAGAGATGTTCTCCGTAATCGCAAGTCCGGGTGCCGGACCGATCATTACCGGGGGAACGGTGACGCTGTCCAGCCCTACGCAAGGCGCAAGCATCTATTATACGCTTGATGGATCGGTTCCTACGACAGCAAGCACGCTGTACAGCGCACCGATTCAGATTGACCGTGATACGACCATCAAAGCGATCGTCGTCTCGGGTGTGGATGTGAGCAAGGTATACGAATTTGCTTACAAGGCCACTCAGCAGCCGCGCATCGCGGATATCCAAGGCGAGGACCATGTTTCGCCGTATAACGGACAGACGGTAACCGATATTGAAGGCGTTGTAACCCAGTACGGTTATACGTTCTCTAACGGCAGCATTAAGGGATTCTATATCCAGGATCCGAAGCCGGATTCCAATCCGAATACCTCGGACGCCATTTTCGTGTATTCCACGGATCCAAACCGTCCTCAAATCGGAGATCTGGTAAGCGTAGCCGGTAAAGTGGCCGAGTATAACGAGGGAAGCTCCAGCAACCTGACTTCCACTCAAATCGAGCTGCAATCGTTCAAGAAGCTCGATCAGGCACAGCAGCTGCCGGGCCCTGTTCTATTAGGCAAAGGCGGACGTCCGATTCCGGCTGCCATTATCGATAATGACGGCATGACCACGTTCGATCCGGAGGAGGATGCCATCGACTTCTACGAGTCGCTGGAGGGCATGTTGGTCAGACTTCCGCAGCCAACGATCATTAGTCCCTATTGGACAAGCAGCGGAACCTACAACATTGCGACCCGGGTCGAAAATGATGTCGCCGATGTCATTACGCCGGCGGGCGGGCTGGTTCTGAAAGAGAACGGCAATTTCAACCCGCAGCGTCTTTTGATTGCTTACGGCAATCCGGGTCAGGAAGTGAGCACGGGCGATACGTTTGCCGATGATGTGATCGGCGTGATCGGGTATAACGGCGGGAACTTCAAGGTGATCCCTGCCAAAGACAGCTTGCCTCCAATCGACAGCAGCTCTTTTAAGCAAGAGGTATCTACTATTGACGTGAATGCCGAACAGCTCAGAGTAGCGACGTATAATATTGAAAATTTCTACCCGGGCGTAAGCTCCGCCAAAATCAACAAGCTGGCGGAATCGATCGTAGACAACATCAAGTCTCCGGATATTATCGGTCTCGTGGAAGTACAGGATAACAACGGAGAGCAGAACAACGGAACCACCGCGGCCGATCAAAGCTACCAGACCTTGATTAACGCCATCAAGGCAGCCGGCGGACCAACTTACAGCTTTACCGACATTGAACCAGAGAATAATAACGACGGGGGAGCGCCGGGAGCCAACATCCGGGTCGGGTTCCTCTACAACGCGGATCGCGTCCAGTTATCGGACAGCGTTCAGGGCAAGAAGGGATCCCCGACGGAATCCGTGGCGTATGATGCGGCGAAGGATCAGTTAACCCTGAATCCGGGCCGGATTGATCCGCAGAATGCGGCATTCAACGCATCGCGCAAGCCGCAGGCAGCACAGTTCGAATTTCAAGGGGAAAAAGTGATCGTCATCGCGAATCATTTTAACTCGAAATCCGGAGATCAAGGGCCATTCGGCAATACCCAGCCGCCGGTTCTCTCCAGTGAAACCCAGCGCCATCAGATCGCAGCGGTCGTGAACGGATTCGTGAAAGACGTGGTGTCCGCTAATCCTGATGCGAACGTCGTCGTGCTGGGGGATTTGAATGATTTCCAATTTACCGAGACGGCGAACATTTTAAAGGGCAACGAATTAGACAACCTGATCGAGACGCTTCCGCTCATGGAGCAGTACACGTACACGTATGACGGAAACTCGCAGGTGCTGGATCATATTCTGGTCAGCAAGAACCTGACCCGTTCTACGCAAGTCGATATCGTGCATCTGAACGCCGATTTCCCGGCCTCCAAGGGCCGCGTATCGGATCATGATCCGGTCGTCGCCCAGATCGACCTGAAGGAAGAAGCCGTGGACGGCTTCCCGCTGACGATTTTGCATACCAATGACACGCATGCCAATCTGGACACCGTAAGCTCGCCGGATAATATTGCGCGCCGGGTTACGGCAATCAAGGAAGCCAAAGCGAATGCGGTCAATCCACTGCTCGTGGATGCGGGAGACGTATTCTCAGGCACGCTGTATTTTAATCAATATTTGGGGCTTGCCGATCTGGAGTTCATGAATTTGGTTCAATATGATGCCATGACCTTCGGTAACCATGAGTTCGATAAAGGCTCCGAGGTGCTGAACGATTTCATCGAGCATGCGGAATTCCCGTTTGTTTCCTCGAACGTGAATTTTTCGGCCGATGCTTTATTGACCCAGAAATTCAAGGATGAAGTGACCCGGGATGCCAAGGATGGAACCATCTACCCGGCCATCATCATGGAGGTAGACGGGGAGCAGGTTGGCCTCATCGGACTGACAACCGAAGACACGGCAAACATCGCTTCGCCGGGAGACGTTACCTTTGAGAATGCGGTGCAAAAGGCAAAAGACACCGTAGCGATGCTGAGGAATGAAGGTATCAACAAAATCGTCGTACTGTCGCACCTCGGTTATGACGTGGATGTCAACCTTGCGAAGGAAGTCGAGGGCATCGACATCATCGTGGGCGGTCACAGTCATACCAAGCTGGATCAGGCGGTCGTGGACCGTACGGACAGCGAACCGAAGCTGATCGTGCAGACGGGTGAAAAAGGTCAATTCTTAGGCCAGCTTGAGGTTGTATTTGATGACGAGGGTGTTCTGCAAGAGTGGAACAGCAGCCTCATTTCCGTTGACGAGAAAGATAGCAATGAGCAGTATGTAATTCAGCCGGATCCCGAAGCCTTGCAAATTCTGAATACCAAATATAAGCCGGGCGTAGAGGAACTGAAACAAACGGAGGTGGGCACGACAGAAGTGAAGCTTAACGGCGTCCGCGCCGATGTCCGCACGAAGGAAACGAATCTCGGCAATCTGATTGCCGATGGCATGCTGGATGCGGCGCAAGCCGCCGGCACGAATGCGGTCATCGCCCTGCAGAACGGCGGCGGCATCCGCGAATCGATTGAAGCAGGCAAAATCACGATGGGTGACGTCATGACGGTGCTTCCGTTTAACAATGATCTCGTCACGATCACGTTAACGGGCGCCGAGATTAAAGAAGCCATGGAGAACGGGGTCTCCAAAACCCCTGCTCAGGACGGGCGCTTTCCGCATATCGCGGGCATGAGGTTCTATTATGATTCGACCAAGCCGGTTGGATCACGCGTCCTGCGCATCGAGGTGAAAGGCAAGAACGGATACGAGCCGATCGACATGAATAAATCGTATGAAGTAGCGACGAACGCATTTACCGCTAAGGGCGGCGATTTCTATGCTTCGCTCGAGAAGGCTTATCTGGAAGGGCGCGTGAACCTGCTTTATAAGCCTGACTATGAGGTGTTCTCGAACTATGTGAAAAAGGTAGGCACCATCACGGCCAAGACCTCCGCCGTGGAAGGACGGATTACGGACTTGAAGGGAGCGCCGCTTCCGGGTGGTCCGGGAGAGCCTGGGCCGGGCAACCCTGGAACTCCAGGCCCGACGACGCCTCCCGTGAATCCTTCCAACCCTGGCACGACGCCGCCGGCGGAGCCAGGCAAGATTAAGGTGCCGGTGAAGGTGGAGAACGGTATGGCTACAGGCAGCGTGACCGGAGCGGCCATGAAGGAAGCCCTGAAACAGCCTACGGGTGGAAAAGTTACCGTAGAGGTAACAAGCACGCAGCCCATCTCTTCTTCATCCGTTACCATCGAGAATGAAGCGCTGCGTGCGTGGCTTGATCAGACAAGCGCGCAGGTGCTGGTGGTAGCGACGCCTTACGGAAGCTATGAACTTCCGAAGACGGAGATCGATCTTCAAGCGCTGGCAGCCCAAGCCGGCTCGGACATGAACAGCCTTCAATTGGTCATTCAGCTTGCTGTCGATGCGGATGCCCTTAAATCAGCGGCGTCCAAAGGATATCATGCGCTGCAAGCCGTGAGCTACACCGTGAAGGTGAAGTCCGGCAATGGCAAGACTATCACGCTGGATTCGTTCCAATCGTATGTGAAGCGGTCCCTGAATGTCGACAAATCGCATGCGTTGACGGACATTGCAGTTGTTCGAGTGGATGGAAACGGGAATGAATACACACCGGTGCCGTTCAAAGTGAACGGCCAACGAATCGATATCTATAGCCGAACCAACAGCACATACCTGGTGTTGCGGAACCCGGTAACGTTCCAGGACATCGCGTCGCATTGGTCGAAGGGTGACGTTGAATCGCTTGCGGCCAAAATGATCGTAACCGGGCGCACGGAGCAGGCCTTTGTTCCGAATGCTCCAGTCACTCGGGCCGAGTTCGCAGCGCTTGTCGTCCGGGCACTGGGACTTTCTGCAGACGCTGCGTCAGGCAGCTTCCAGGACGTGGCCTCATCCGAATGGTACGCGGGAGCGATCCAGGCAGCCGTCGATGCCGATATCATTAACGGCTACACGGACGGCACCTTTAAGCCGAATCGGACGATCACGCGCGAAGAGATGGCCGTGATGGCCTACAATGCGCTGGAGTATGCCGGATACAACCCCGTCAACGCGGCAAAAGCTCATTTTGCAGATGCGTCCACGATTGGTGCTTGGTCTCAGGTGGCGGTGTATGAATTGGCGGCGCTTGATATTCTGAACGGAGATCCGAAGCAGCGCTTCCATCCTAAATCGAATGCCACCCGCGGCGAAAGCGCCGCTGTGCTCCATCGTTTGATGCAGGATTTGACGTACGTAAAATAAACAGGTTCTATAGCAGGTGGAATGATTAATGGATTTGCGTTTGAGATATACAAGGGGGGTTAACAGCAAAATCTGCTGAAGAACGCTCCAATCGATCAAAAGCTGAAAATATAGAAATGGCGGTGCTAGGAATCATCCTTAGCACCGCTATTTTTTTGCTTTTTTGTTACACTATTTCTTACGTAAATGGGTCACACACCCATTTTGTGAAGATGTGGTTCTCTTCATATGTCTAAATGAAGTGTTTTCTGAGGGTAGCGGAGATACGAAACGATTCCGGTCAAGTGCCAGCGTTCGTCTGAAAGCTTTCCAACGGAAAGCTCGCATCGAAAGCATATGCTTTGTCCCCGAATTTCTCCCTTACTTACAATCATTGCAAGAAATTTGGGGACAACAGCGGTGGGAGGAACGATTCGTACACGGAGCGTCTCCTAACAGAAAGAGGGGGCACACCAGATCTAAGAGCTTTTTGGACCCCCTCTTTTTTAATCCGAAAAACTTAAAAACAAAATGTGACCGATCCGCGTCCATAACTGTGTTAAGGGTAAAAGGAGGTCTAAAGGCGATGCAGATCGATTCGCTCCGGCCGGGCGGAGATATTACGGAAATCTATGAATTATATGGCGATATGCTTTTTAAAATAGCAATGGTGTACCTTGGGAACAAACAGGATGTCGAAGAGGCCATTCAGGAGACGTTCATTAAACTGATATATAAAGCGCCCGACTTCAGGGACCAGGAGCATAAGAAAGCTTGGCTCATCCGGGTGATTACGAACCACTGCAAGAACATGCAAGGGAGCCTGTGGCGCAAGCGGGTAACGAAGATGGAGCATATGAACGATTATTTTGTCGAACCGTCGGAACGGACGCTGATGGATAACGTCATGAGTTTGCCGTTCAAGTATAAGTCGGTCATCCATCTGTTTTATTACGAGGATTATTCCGTTAAGGAAATCGCCGGGATTTTGCAGATTAACGAGTCTGCGGTCAAGATGCGTCTTCAGCGCGGCAGGAAGCTGCTGCGTATGGACTTGGAAGGAGAGGACGATTGATGAATCGGAATGACTACAAATCATTGATAGATCGAATAGAACCTGATAAAGGATTGGAGGAGCGAATCATGAAAGGAATGAAACAAAATCAGCGTCAAACGACAAGAATGAGCCGAATGGGGGTCGCCGGCGTCACCGCGGCCATTATGCTGGGGCTGGTGGTAGTGACTTCGCTGGTATTGAATCTTGAGAACGAGCCAGCGGTCAGCGATATTCCGGTGGTTCAACAAGGGACTGGGGCGAATACCCCGCCGACCGCGAAGGTTGGTCACGATCCGGTAACCATTCCGAAAATCGAGCTTCCGGGCGAGAGCAACGTCAAAGCCGACATGATCGGTTTGGTTGTATACCAGGGCAATATCTACACCCAAACCGGTACGCAAATCACGCCGGAAATCGCCAAGCAGCTGCGGGGCGACAAGCTCGGACGGTCGAAGTCGGGGATTACGGAATGGAGCACCTCCGATGATTACACGGAGCTTGCTTCGACAATCGGCGAAATGGATATATTCACGGTTAAGGGATATGACGCCGATTTTAGAATCATGTCCTACATGGAGCACGACGGGGAAGTCTACGCCGAATTGTATGAGCATCTGAACGGGATTACGGTGGCCAAGGGCGAGGATATCATCGGCAAGCTGAATCTGATGGGGAATATGACTTCGGTCAAATGGCAGGATTTCGACAGCTGGAACATGGGCGAGAACAAACTGCGCGAGCTTTCCGCCGATGCGGAGGTGCAAGCCTTCGTTGAAGCTTTATATGAAGCGAAGCCGATCGCGGCCGAACCTTTGTTTGAGCAAGGGATCTACGAGACCGGGCCTAGCGAGCAGAAATTTTTGTATATCCAGCTGCAGGACGGGACGGAAGTCCAGTTAAGACTGTTCAAAGGCGGCCAATATGTGCGATATGCCAATGCGCCTGTGTTCTTTCAATTGGAAGGTGCGGCATTTACCACGCTGTGGGGGCTGATGGAGGAATAGGTTCTTACCGTTTGTAGCCACGAAAAATAGGTATGTAAAAAGACTAGAGGCTATCCCTAATCGGATGGCCTCTTTTCGTTGCTGTAGGATCGATAATGGTGTTCCCTTTATCTATTATCGTAGGGCGGTTCCTTGTTATTCGCTTGTTCTCGATAATGGGCTGTTCGCTTTCACGAATGCGCTTGGCGTCATTCCGAAATACCGGGTAAAGGCGCGGGAGAACGTAAACAAATCCGAATAGCCCAGGGATAAAGCGGTCTGCGTGATGCTGGTTCCCTCGGCGGATAACAGGCGGGTCGCTTTCTCCATGATCAACTGCTGCATGTAGCGGGACGGAGAGATGCCGTATCGGCGGGTAAACGCACGGGTGAAGTGACTGCGATGCACGCCGGCCCAGGCGGCAAGCTCCTCCACGGACAGGTTCTCCGTGCAATGAAGCCCTATATATCCGGGGACAGACTCGAGCCAGTCCGAAGCAACCGAAGCAGCGGTGAGGTGCTGGTCCCGGTTGGGATCGATGCTGTGGATCAACTGGAATCCCAGCGACATCAGCTGAAGGCTATGGTCCTGCTGGGGCTGCCGGAGCAATCGCTGAATGTCCTTGATGACAGCCAAGGCATCGTCCCTGAAGGCATTTTGACGATAGGGCCGTTCCGGACATAAATCGACATGCTTCAATATGGACGGCATCAACTCGCCCATAAATGCCGTCCAGGTGATCATGGTAGACGGCTCGTCGCAGTCCTTGACATACGTATAGACCGAGCCGGGGAAGAGGCAGAACAGATCGCCTTCCGAGAGGGAGACGCTGCTGCCGTCCCATCCGAACCGCACCCTGCCGCTGGCAACGAAATGTATACTATAAAATTCGACGGACCGGGGACCGACTTTTTCGGTGAAAAAGGGGTGGGATCCGGATTTGAATATCCATAATCCCAGTTGGGTCTCAAAGTGAGCCGGGTTGTTAAAGTATTCTTCTCGGGATGGCCGCTGATTCACTGTTAAACTCATGTGTCCTCCTTCCACCTACAGTGATCAATTCTTTTGTTACTGCTATGATGCAACATATTGTATAACGATTGCAAGGATGGAGCATTCCGCATTCGTCCGCCAAAAGGTACGATGATGAGGAACAAGTCGAGCATAGTAGAGGTGAATGGAGATATGAAACAACCGAATTTTATCGTGATTTATTGCGATGACTTAGGCTATGGAGATCTTGGATGCTACGGTTCGGACACCGTGAAAACCCCGCATCTGGACGGGTTGGCTGATGAAGGCATTCGTTTTACGAATTGGTATTCGAATTCCCCGGTCTGCTCTCCGTCACGAGCCTCTTTATTGACGGGCAAGTATCCGGCCCGAGCGGGAGTCGGCGAGATTCTGGGGGCGAAGCGCGGTTCGCATGGACTGCCTGCCGACGAGGTGACGTTGGCCAGGGCGCTCAAGCCTGCCGGGTACAGGACAGCGCTGTTTGGAAAATGGCATTTGGGCTTGTCCGAGGAAACCAGCCCGAATGCGCATGGATTTGATGAGTTTTTCGGATTCAAGGCAGGCTGCGTCGATTTTTACTCGCACATTTTTTATTGGGGCCAAGCCCATGGCGTCAACCCCCTGCATGATCTATGGGAAAATGAAACGGAGGTTTGGGAGAACGGCCGGTACATGACCGGGCTGATCACGGAACGATCGGTTGATTTCATTCAGCGGTCGCGGGAGCAGGAGGCTCCGTTCTTCTTGTTTGCGTCGTACAATGCGCCGCACTATCCGATGCATGCGCCGCAGGAATACATGGACCGGTTTGCGAATTTGCCTTGGGATCGGCAGGTCATGGCCGCCATGATTGCCGCGGTGGACGACGGCGTCGGGGAGATTGTGAAGGCCCTGAAGGAAGCCGGCTGTTATGAGGATACGGTCATTTTCTTCTCCAGCGATAACGGACCGTCCTCCGAGAGCCGGAACTGGCTGGACGGAACGGAGGACGTGTATTACGGGGGAAGCGCGGGGATCTTCCGGGGGCATAAAGCAAGCCTGTTCGAAGGCGGAATCCGCGAGCCTGCCATATTGAGCTGGCCGAACGTATGGGAAGGCGGGCAAGTGCGAGATGAAGTGGCGGCTATGATGGATATCGCACCGACCTTTTTGGATCTGGCCGGCGTCGATCCGGCGGCAGGACCGCTTCAAGGCGTTGCGCTGGACGGAAGCAGCCTGAAGGAAATGCTGCAAATGCGCGAGCCGTCGCCGCATAAGCAATTGTTCTGGGAGTATCAAGGCCAACTGGCTGTCCGGGAAGGGGATTGGAAGCTGGTGCTGAACGGGAAACTCGATTTTGACCGCGTGGTTCCGGATCAGGCTCACCTGTCCGATCTGTCCAGGGATCCCGGGGAGCGCACCAACCTGGCGGACCGTTACCCGGAGATCGTGGAACGGCTTAGCCGGGATGTGCGAGACTGGTATAAGGAAGTGCAGCGTCACGGATCCTGAGCGTGAATAGAGCATATCATCTAAGCCTCAGCGATAAATGCAAAAAAAGCTCCGGCAACGGGGCTTTTTTTTTATGTGCTGATATGACAGGGTATCAGCAGAATCCGACAGCCGGAACCCTTAAAAAGGATTCAGCACATGGTAGAACACGTTTGGCGAAGCCATGCGGTAATAATGGCTGCACCAGCCGACGCCCTTGTGATTGTCGCGGTTGGTCGTGCTGAACACCAGCCGTTCCTGCTCAAGCTCCTCGATCCGTGCCTTCCGTCCCTCCACGTATTCCAGAATGCGGAACGCCGCAGTGTCCAAGCGGGTGATGACGCCGCCATAGCGGATGTCGATGACCTCCCAGCCAAAGGGCTTGAACATGCGGTGCCACTGCGTGCGGTGGGCAATGCGCAGCTCTTGGACAGCTTTGGAGATGGCAGGAAGCACGTTTTTGGCCATATGCCTTAAGGTATCGACGTCCTTGGCATCATAGGCTTGCTTCAGCAGAATGCCGATTTCGCTCTTGCGTTTGAGGACGGTGCTCAGCTTCTCCGGCATCTCGAACAGATAGTCCAGCTCGGCCGTGTTATCGCGCTTCGCGCGCAGGTTTTGCTCCAGCTCGGCATAGTGGTTCGAGAGGTCCAGGCCTTCGATCTGTTTGTCGAACATCCCGAGGAGCACATCCTGATACAGCAAAAATTTCGACGGGTTGCTCTGCTTGGCATTGTTCGGCTCCTGGCCGGGAATCTCGTCCAGATCCTTCAGCAGGAGGAACGCCTCCATGTCGATGCCCGTACAGAATTTTACCCGTTCCGCCAACTGCGCCGGGGAAGGCTCCTGTTCCGAGTAGGCATGCTCGGCGTAAAGCTGCAGACCGAGCAGCGCTGCGAACGGATTTCCTTCGTTGCCGTCGTCGCCCCACATCGTGGCGTATACCTCGCGGATTCCTTCCTGCTTGCACACTTGAAGCGCAACATTCGAAGCGTTCAGGGACAACCCGTAGTTGACGCCGAATGTATTGAAGATCCAGACGGCTCCCGCAAACACGAGGTTGCAGCCCAGCGGGCGGTGATTGGCAATCAGCTTCTCATAGTCCGCCGGCTCCATGTGGGTGTAATCCCAGTACACCATGTCCACATCCTTCGGAATGCGGCGGGCCATATCCTCCGGAATCGAGGTGTCCTTGTCGTAATATGCCGCATCGCCGCCTCCGCCGGCAGCGAGCTTCAGGAACATGTCGCTCCACATCATCGGCTTCAGGCCGCGCTTGCGAACGGCAGCCAGGACTTTGTCCAGATGGGCGATCATAATGTCGAAACGGCTCACATAACCGTTGTGATCCAAATATTTACCTCGTCCGAGCTCCTCCGCTTCGTCCATTCCGATATGAATCTTGTTGCTGCGGAACGGAGTGCTGGCAGCCTCGATCATCCGTTCAATCAGGGAATCGGTCTGCTCGCTGCCGACGAGCAGGGCACCCTTCGTATCGCGGTAATGCTTGATGGGCTCCCACTTCAGAAACTCCTCCAGGTGCGCCAAGGTTTGAATGCTTGGAAAAGCCTCGATGCCGAATTGATCGGCATAATCGTCCATCTCCTTCAGCTCCGCCTGCGTGTAGCGACCGCGCATATAACCGAAATACGGCTCGCCTTCGATCTGGTAGGTGTCCTCCATGTACAGCATCACGCTGTTCATGCCCATCAGGGCCATTTTATTCAGCATGAGCTTGAAGCTGTCCACGGTCAGCACGGCGTTGCGGGACAGGTCGAACATCGGGCCGATTTGGTCAAATTGCTGGCGTTCGTGAAGGTGGAACGCATCGCTTTGGCGGCTATGTTGAACCAGCAAGCCGAGTCCCCGGAAAAATTGATGTTTTCGTCCATAACGAATATAGGCGTGGTCTCGGTCCCTGCCGACCTCCAGATCGCCATCGGACAAGGCTACCTCAACGGGGATGCCGTTTTCCACCAATTCGACGCCAAGCTCATCCAGCAGCAGCTCAATGCCTGGCATGACATCCGTAACAGCGCCCTCGAAACGAAATTTCATAGGAAATCCCCCTGCATCCATGATTTTGCGAACATTAAACATTATATCATTATAATGTTTAATGTTAGGGGAATCGCCGCTGTAAATCAATCCTTTGTTTGGTGAGCCGCAAAATTCATGATGAAAACAGGTCAAAATGTGGTTGACGAGATGGAGCCTCAATACTACAATAAATGATGCAAACGTTTCCATTGTAATCGCTTTCATCTATTTTGTTTCGCTCTATATTTCGAACATATTCTCTAACTCTTGTCATTAATTGTCGTACTTTATTTGATGGAAGCTCAAACCTGTTTATGCAAGCGTTTGCGCAATGATTGGCATCAACATCGTATCAGCTGTATCTAATCCAAGAACAGAAGGAGGTTATTTGTTTCATGAGAATGACGGTTTCAAGCAAACGAACGTGGTCCATCATCATGATTGTTTCGCTGATTTTCTCCATGCTCGGCATTCCGCCATCAACGGCCGATGCCAATAACGCCCCAAGCCAGGTTACGCTGGTGGGGACTCTGCAATCCGAATTAGGCCATAGCGGGGATTGGGATCCGACTGCCGCCGCGACAACCATGAACGATATGGGGAACGGAGAATACAGGTTCACCGGCAGCTTGCCTGCGGGATCGTACGAATACAAGATCGCGATCGACGGCAAGTGGGACGAGAATTACGGCTCCGCCCATTATTCCAATCCGAGCGGAGCGAACAAGGATGGCAACATCCTCATAACGCTCGCTCAAGATTCCCAGGTTACCTTTTATTACAACCATGGGACCCACCGGATCGCGGATTCTACATACTACGCTCCGATCGAGGCGGATAAGCTTCCCCGAGTGATCGGCAGCTTCCAATCGGGCATCGGAGAAGCGGCAGACTGGTCGCCTGCGGATGCGGGATTAATCATGCAGGATTCCGATTATGACCATGTATACACGGTGACGGCCGACGTGTACGAAGGGGATCATGAGTACCAAATCGCTTTGGGCAGCGATGCGGCAAGTCCGGTTCACCCCGCAAATCGGGAGGCGCTTCAGCTGCCGAAGGACGTTAAGGTTACGTTCAGCTACGATGCGGCCAATCACGGCGTTGCCGCTCATTTCACGGTACCCGCCGATCCGGGAACGCCGGTGCCGGCTAACCATCTGCGCGTCCATTACAACCGGGCTGACGCGAATTACGGGAGCGTCGGACTGTGGATATTCGATGACGTCGCATCTCCGTCCGCCAATTGGCCGGCAGGCGCAACGCCATTCCCTGGCGGGCAGCAGGACGCCTACGGGGCCTTCGTCGACATTCCGCTCAAGGACGGCGCCCAAAAAGTCGGCATCGTCGTTGTCGATCGCATCAGCGGCAATAAAGACGGCGGCGACAAGAAATTCAACCTAGCCTCGCCGGACATGAACGAAGTATGGCTCAAGGAAGGCTCCGATACGGTATACAGCTTTGAGCCTGTTGACCTGCCGGCGGATACCGTGCGCATCCACTATCAACGGCAGGATCAAAACTACGATCCGTACGGTTTGTGGATATGGGGCGACGATGTCGCTGCGCCTTCGAAAGACTGGCCGACGGGGGCTACCATGTTCCCTTCAGGCCAAACCGACCGATATGGCGCTTATGTGGACATTCCAATGAAGCCGGGGGCCCAGAAGATTAACTTCCTCGTGCTGGATCCGGCCAAAGGAGACGCCGGCAAAGACGGAGGCGACAAAGGCTTCACCCTGGTAGACCGATACCAGCATCTATTCATTCAAGAAGGCGACAACACCGTCTACACATCCCCGTATGGGGAAGTGCCTACCGGGTTGGTCTCGGCCGAGGTATTGGCTCCCGGAAAGCTCCAGCTCGGATTTACCATGACCGATGGTTTGGAAGCGGATACGCTGAAGAATGAGCTGCTGATTAAGAATAAGGACGGCCATCCGGTTGCCATTCAAAACGTGAAGATTACCGGAAACACGACCATCGAAGTATCAGCATCATTTCAGTTGGATCAGATACCGCTAAGCGTAACTTACGCCGGCAAAACCGTATCCGCCTCCACTGGCTGGAGAATGCTGGATGAGATGTACGCTTACGACGGCGATGACCTCGGGGCGACTTATCAGGCTGGAGGAGCCGAGCTTAAGCTGTGGGCACCGACGGCGACCGAAATCACCGCAAATGTGTACAGCAAGGATGATGCCACGCTGTTTATCGGCAATGTCGCCCTCCAAAAGGGTGATAAAGGGGTATGGTCGGTTCGGTTGAAGCCGGGAGACCTCGGCATCCAAGATTTTAGAGGATATTTCTATCAATATGAAGTGACCAACAACGGCGTGACGAAAACCGTGCTGGATCCATATGCCAAATCCATGGCGCAATTCCGAGTGAACACCAAGGGCGAAGTTGGACCGGACGGCGATACCGTCGGCAAAGCCGCGATCGTCGATTTGAGTCAAACGGATCCCGCCGGCTTGGATTTTGCGGACATTCCGGGCTACGAGCAGCGGGAAGACGCCATCATCTGGGAGATTCACGTCCGGGATTTCACGTCGGATCCGACGATTGAGAACGACCTGCATAACGCGACTTGGGGATCCTACGACGCGTTCAAAGAGAAGCTCGAATACATCAAGTCCCTGGGCGTCACCCATGTTCAGCTGCTGCCCGTGATGGCTTGGTATTACGGTGACGAAGCGGCCATGAAGAACAGGGAGCTGGATTATTCGGCCAAAGACAATGAGTACAACTGGGGGTATGACCCGCACAGCTATTTCTCCCCTGACGGTGCTTACTCCGAGGATCCAACGGATCCCGAGCTTCGCATCAAAGAATTGAAGGCGATGATCCACGCCATTCACGAGGCGGACATGGGCGTCGTATTGGACGTGGTCTACACCCATATGGCCAAGGCAGATTTCTTGAATGATATCGTGCCGAACTATTATGCATTCCAGGATGCCAACGGCAATTTCATCGGCGGCTTCGGCAACAATCTGGCGACCAACCACAAGATGGCCGAGAAGCTGATGGTGGACTCCGTGAAATACTGGTTCGACGAATACAAAATCGACGGCATGCGCTGGGACATGATGGGCGACGCCACCTATGAAGCCGTGCAGAACGCTTATGATGCCGCTGCAGCCATCAACCCGAAAGCGCTGTTTATCGGCGAGGGCTGGGTCACGTTCGGCGGCCATCTGTCGGATCCCTCCCTGGCAGGCAAGGGTGCGGACCAGAATTGGATGGATAAAACGGACGACGTCGGCGTTTTCTCCGATGAGTTCCGCAACGAGCTGAAATCCGGCTTCGGCAATGAAGGCGAGCCTCGATTCATTACAGGCGGCGCGCGCGACATCCAAACCATTTTCAACAATATCAAGGCGCAGCCGAGCAACACGAAGGAAGACGATCCGGGTGACATGGTTCAATACATTGAAGCCCATGACAATCTGCCGCTGTACGACATTATTGCGCAGTCCATCAAAAAGGACCCGTCGGTTGCAGGGAATGATCTGGAGATCCATAAGCGCATTCGCCTGGGCAACTTGCTCACCTTGACCTCGCAAGGAACGGCGTTCCTCCATGCAGGACAGGAGTACGGGCGGACCAAGCAATGGCTGGGCCCAGGGGTTCCCGAGCAGAAATACCATGAATTAGAGGATGAGGCAGGAAACCGTTTCGGTTATTTCATCCATGATTCCTACGACTCCTCCGATGCCATCAACATGTTCGATTGGGAGAAAGCGACGGATGAAGCCAAATATCCGGAGAATAACAAGACGCGGGCATATACGACCGGACTGATCGAGTTAAGAAAATCGTCCGATGCTTTCCGTCTCGGCGATCAGTCGATGGTGAATTCGAACGTAACGCTGCTGCAGATTCCCGAAGTAAAGGCGCAGGATCTGGTCATTGCATATAAGAATAAAGCGACGGACGGAACCGGTCATTATTATGTGTTCGTTAATGCGGATAATCAGTCGAGAACGCTTACGCTAAGCGAGGATCTGAGCTCCGGCACAGTGGTGGTCGATAACGATGAAGCCGGCACGACCGGCGTCAAAGCGAAGTCCGGCTTCACGTTAACCTCCGGCTCGATCACGCTTGAGCCTCTGACGGCCGTTGTGATCAAGACGGACGCCGCGGCAGCCGTACTCCGCGCGATAGCGGTAGACCAAGATAGTTACTCTTTGCAGACGGGTAAGACGCATCAAACCGCGGTATACGCTGAATACGAGGACGGCAGCAAGCGAGCCGTAACGAAACAAGCAACTTATGCATCCAGCAACCCGCTGGTGGCATCGGTAACGGCCGCAGGCATGGTGAAGGGAGTTTCGGAAGGAACGGCGGTCATAACCGTTTCCTACCGGGGGTTCCAGAAAGAGATTACCGTAACCGTTACAGCCGATGCAGTGGACAATAAACGGTATGTGCAGCTTAACTACATTCGGCCGGATCAGGATTATGCGGATTGGAATTTGTGGGTTTGGAATACGGGGGCAACGAACGGTGAGATTGACTTTGAAAAGATAGAGAATGGCGTGGCTACCGTACAGATTGAGGTGGCACCCGAAACAACAGGCGTTGGTTTCGTTCTGCGCAAAGGAACGAATTGGGATACGGCCAAGCAGGATATCCCGGATGACCGGATCATTCCGCTTCAGCCAGGCGAGGCCTTCACGAAAGTGAATGTGACCAGCATGGTGCATGAGCTGGAGATTTTGCCGAGCATTACGGGGCCGACGCTTGAAGGCGGTAACATTACGTTCCATTATCGGGACGATCAATTGTTCAGGGACGGCCGGATGGATAGCATCTCTGACGTGAAAGTGAAGATTAACGGGAAGCTGGAAACGATGGTCTACGTTCCTGACAAGGAATGGTTCAGTTATACGCTTAAGGGCGTTGCTCCCGGAACGTACGAATACACGTTCATCGTCAATCATAACGGAACCACGAAGGAAGTCACCGATCCGAAAAACACGGTGAACGGAAAGTCGCAGGTGGTTTACCGCGATCCGACCGTGACCATCGGGGCGAAGGTAACCCCTGGTTCCATCTCTTATGATGAAAATGCGGTGCTAAACTTGAATGTAACCTCTTCGGAGCCCGTTGCTTACAAGGAAGCGTTCGTCGACCTGACGGAACTGGGAGGACCGGCCCGAGCGAAGGTTGATACAGAGCTGCTGGAGCACAGTATTGCCGTAAAGGATACGGTCACGGCCGGCAGCAAGAAAATTGGAATCACGCTAGTCGACCAATACGGCAATAGGCATACCGGCGAAGCCGCGGTAACGGTGAAGCCAAGAATCGCAGGCGGCAAACTCGATTTCGATTGGGACGAGGCGCGCATTTATTTTGTGCTGACCGACCGTTTCATGGATGGGGATGCTTCCAACAATGCAAATGTTGACAAGAATCACCCGGAAGCTTATCATGGCGGGGATTTCAGAGGACTGATCGATAAACTCGATTACATCGAGGATCTGGGCGTGAACACGCTGTGGATCACGCCGATTGTGGATAACATCGATTTCAATCAGGGTGCAGGCTTCGGCGGCAAGCAATATGCGTATCACGGCTATTGGGCCAAAGATTTTACGAAGATCGATGAACATTTGGGCGATCTGGATACTTTTAAGGAGCTAATCGATAAGGCGCATGACCGGGGCATCAAAATTATGGTGGACGTCGTGGTCAACCATACGGGATATGGCCTGAAGCCGGGAGACAGTGCGCCCGGTATCACGCAGGAAGATAAGGACCGGTTTAAAGATATGCTCCGTACAGACGGTCTGTCGGCCGATACGGACCCGATCAAAGGCGAATTAGCGGGGCTGCCTGATTTCATAACGGAGAATCTGGCTGTCCGCCAGCAGATCATCGATTGGCAGGCAGGCTGGCTGGAGCGTGCCAAAACCGACCGCGGAGACACAATCGACTACTTCCGCGTGGATACGGTGAAACACGTGGATGAAACGACATGGAAGGCGTTCAAAAATGCGCTGACCCATCTCGATCCGAGCTTCAAAATGATTGGTGAATATTTCGGAGCTACGGTTGACAGCGATGGCGGAACGCTTCAGAGCGGACAGATGGACAGCTTGCTGGACTTCGGCTTCAAAGGAAAGGCCAAGGAATTCGTGAACGGCAGCGTGGAATCGGTTGAGGCCTACCTGGCTGACCGCGAATCGAAGCTGGATAACACCCGAATGATGGGGCAATTCCTGAGCAGTCATGACGAGGATGGCTTCCTGACCCACTACGTGGATGGCGACAAGGCAAAGCTGATGGCGGCCGCAGCGCTGCAAATTACATCCAAAGGCCAGCCGGTCATCTATTATGGCGAAGAGCTTGGGCGCTCCGGCAAGAATGCCGGGGATATGAGCAAAGGCGAATTTAGCGAGAACCGTGGCGATATGCCATGGGACCAACTGGAGGCCGAGAAGAAGCTGCTCACGCATTACCAGAAGCTCTTGAACATTCGAGCGGCAAACTCGAAAGTATTTTCAAAAGGAACGCGCACATCCATTGCGGCTTCGAATGCGGATGGTTATATTGCATTCGACAAGCAGTATAACGGACAGCATATCGTTACCGCGATTCATGTGAAGAACGAACCGAAAGAAGTCGTCCTGTCTGTGCCGTTTAAGGCGGGCAGCAAGGCGAAGGATTTGTACGGCGGCAGTGTGTATAACGTAACGGCCGATCAGAAAGTGACGCTGACTCTCCCTGCCATGTCGGATGGCGGTACCGTCATTCTGGCTGCAGTGCCAGCTGAAGGCGGCGGCAACGGCAGCAACCCCGGCAGTGGAAACGGAGGCGGGGGAACAGGCGGCAATCCGCCTACCGATCCGGGAACGAAGCCAAATCAGGGTCAGCGGATCGTTAACGAAGAATCGCTGCGCGGCGGGCAAGAGAAAGTAACGATTCAGCTAGGTGCCGAGGATATCGAAGTTCTCCTGCCGCTGACGGCAGGGGATATTTTGGGGGCGAAGCCGCTGGAGCTGAAGCAGGACGGCGTGATGGTACAGCTTCCGTCCGCGCTGCTCAAAGCGCTGCGCCAGCTCGTACCGGCCGAGCAGGCTAAGGATGCGGTCATCTCGTTTAAGCTGAAGGAGGTTGGATCGCAGACAGCCGCCTCTCTCGTAGCCAAAGCAGCTGCTGCCGGGAAGGCTAAACTGAAGCAGGGCAGCAAGATGTACGAATTAGATCTTAACGTCCGTACGAAAGACGGCAAGGCATATAAGCTGGAGCATTTCATAGCACCTGTAATGATTGCTTTTCCAGTCGACAGCGCCATTCACGGCGAGTTGGCCGGCATCTACGGCATTTCGGAATGGGGACCATTGAAATATGCCGGCGGCAAGCCGGTAAACGGGCAGCTGACGGCTGAAGTCAGTCAATTGAGCTACTATGCCGTGCTGGAATACGACAAATCGTTTGCCGACCTTGCCGGCCATTGGGCGGAGCAAGCGGTAAAAGAGCTGGCAGCCAAGCATATAGTGAATGGCACCGGTGATACGAAATTCAGTCCGCATCAGCCGCTGACGCGCGCACAGTTCGCCGCGATGCTCGTTCGTGCCCTGGGCCTTGAAAGCACCCAAGACACGACCTTCACGGATGTGGAAGGGGATGCATGGTATGCTTCGGCGGTTGCGGCGGCTTCCCAGCACGGGCTGGTGAACGGCAGAGGCAAGGAGACGTTCGCGCCGAACGCGGCCATCACCCGCGAGGAGCTGGCTGTGATGCTTTATCGTGCTTATCAGACCAAGGGAGACGCTTCCTCTTTAGAGGAAGCACCGGACCTGAAAGATCAGCAGCAAATTTCTTCATGGGCACTCCAAGAGGTGAATGAAGCCTTGGCCCTTGGCTTGATGAAGGGGCATGCCAATGGCATGTTTACGCCTCAAGCCAAGACCACCCGTGCGGAAAGCGCGCAAGCCATGCTGAATCTGTTGGACCGACTGCAGTAATTCCGCCCATCCCGCCGATTCGTGCAACGCTGGAATGGGGGTAGAGAGCCGGTTCGGACGGGAATGACATGGGATCGAGTCGCAATGAAACAATCTTTCGGAAACGCAAGGAGCCTGGACATGGATACATGACCAGGCTTCTTTTTCGTACATGAAATGTAAATGAATACACGGCGGGGGGCCTAATGAACTTTGGCGTAGTTCACGTTTCACTAGCTAGATGACGGCTGAGGGGGACTGGAGGCGGATGATCTCCTTCATGAGCTTTTTCAGCATGACGGATGCTTTGACCTTAATAGGCAGGCTGTCCGAGACATGAAGCTGGTAAGCGCCTTGCATAATGGCATCCTTGAGATCGGCGGCGGATTCGCAAGGCATTTGCAGCTCGTTATAGACGCTTCCGAATTGGAGGCATTGATGCGTATCGCTTCCCGCCGTAACAGGTTTGCCGAGATCGGCGGCGAAACGTTGAACCTGATCTTGATTGGCTTCGCTGCCGTATTGGTACATATCCTTGGCATTGAGATCAAAGGCGTCCAGGCGGCTCAACTGGCTGCGCGTGAGATGGTGGAGCGGCGTGCTCTCCCGGAACGGATGGGCTCCGATCTTGAGCAGCGGGAAGCCTTCGGCCAAGTCCATCAGATCATCGAAAGGGATGAAAGCGCCCTTCTCCGTATACCCGTCCAGGCGACGGCGGGTTTCCAGAATGAACTCCTTCCGGCCGATCAGCAGAATGTGGCCGGTTTCCCGGATGTCCACTTCCATCCCCGGAAAGATCTTCAATCCGCCTGCATCGTAGTATTCGCCATTATAGGGAAACATGCAGTCAAGCTGCCGGTACACCTCGTCAAAATGGCGCGTGTTAAAATGCTCGGTCAAAGCGAGCGCATCAAGTCCGTTGTCCAGCGCCTCCCGGATCATCTCCTCATAATAATTTTTAGAGAAATCGGACGCTTTGGACAATTTGGCGTGAGTATGGAGATCAATTTTCATATTCGAACACTCCTTGTCAAAGTCAGTAATTTTAAGGTCAGCCGAACCAGAACAATAATGCGGTATATGCTGCCGTTCCGGTCAGGAACACCGCATCCCGCGCCGACAGGGTCAGGTGGGACAGCTTCAGCTTCTTGGCAGCCGGATTCTTCATGCCGTAGGAGAACCCGCGGGTCTCCAGCGCTTCTACCGTCGTGCGGGACCGTTTGGCGGTCGCCAGCATCAAAGGGAAAAAGGATAGCATCAGCAGTTTCATGTAATAGGCCGCGAGCCGCCAGTAGAGAAAACCGGGATGTTCCGGCGCTTTTCCCCGAAGCCGGTAAGAGAGCAGCACATGGCGAAATTCTTCGAACAATACGGGGAGTATCCGATAGCCGTACGACAAGCTGAACGAGAAGGCGGCAGGCATGCCGAGCGCAAGCAGCCCGTCGCTGATTTTCTCGGGATCCATGCCGGAGAACACCGTAATGCTTGCAAGCGATACAACCGACAGCTTTAAAGTGAGTTTCAGCAGCGGAAGCGCCGAGCTGACGTCCCCGCCGAAAAAGAGGGACACCACAAACAGCCAGCCGACCTGGCCGATCAGGCCCAAGCAAAGTACGACGATAATAAACGGTGTAACCCGCGACAGAATGGTGGTGACCACCATCATGAGAAACAATCCGGCCAGCACGGTAATGCTTGAAATAAACCAGGGCGCTATAGCAAAGAACAGGTACCAGATCAGCATGCATCGGGGATCGAGCCGGGAAAGGGCGACATGGCCGCTCCCGTAGGCGGTATTCATCAACTCGAGTTGAATCCGTTCAATCGAAATCTTGTTAAACCAGTTGCGGACTAGCTGCATGGCAGTGAATCTCCTTTCCGCTCAGAATGCCGTACATATGCCGGGCAAACTCGTCCGGCGAGCTGGTCGCGGGCACGACGCCAAGCCTTATGGATAAATCCATCATCTGGGTCGGTGCGAGCCCGGCCCGGGAAATAAGCTCCGAATCGGCGAAAATCTCGGAGACGGTACCGTCGCCGGCCACGACGCCTTGATTCAAGACGATCACTCTGGTCGCCCATTCGTGAACCAGCTGCATATCATGGGTGGCGATGACAACGGTACGGACATGGTCCTCCAGCTCCTGCAGCGTATCCAAAAGCTCTTCGCGAGTGGACATGTCCAGATTGGCCGTCGGCTCATCCAGCAGAATCAGCTGGGGCATCATGGCAGCTCCAATAGCCAGGGATACGCGGCGCTGCTGACCACCGCTGAGGAGACGGGCATCCCGTTCTTTGAGAGGCTGAAGCCGGAAATGAGTCAGCATGCGATGAACCCTATCCTCAGCACCCGGGTAACGGCGGCTCTTCAAGCCATAGGCCACTTCTTGATACACATTGTCTTCAATGAACATATCCTCGGGATTTTGGAAGACGTAAGCCACGTTAGCGGATATTTGCTCCATCGATACATCCTTTGTATTCCTGCCCATGAATGCGACAGAGCCGCCGGAAGGCTTGGCGATGCCGGCGATCAGCTTCAGAAGCGACGATTTACCAGCGCCGTTGTTGCCGACAAGCGCGATGCGTTCGCCTTCATGCAGGATAAGATCAATGCCTCGGAGAACCTCGTGCTCCGTTTTATGAATCGTTCGGTAGCGAAGTGCGGTATGGTGGAACTCCACCAGCGCGCCCTGTCCCCCTTGCCGTTCCGATTCATCGCCCTGCAGGATGCGGTTCTGGTCGGAATCCGTGTCCTTCGCGGTTGAGTCAGCGGATGAAGCATCGTCAGCTCTAGCGTCGGTTGGTGGATGATCAAGCAGCAACGGAGTATCCGCGTGTCTGTTCAGAAGCTTTCCAAAATAGGCTTCGGCTTCCTCGGCGGTAATAGGGTAAGGCTGCTTCAGCCGATATCCGGACAATTCCATAGAATGAGAGCAGGAGACGTCCGTTATCGAGTGCCTATCCTGCGGACTGCCGGGGGCCATGCCGCCATTCAGCAGAATCGCAGACAGCTGTACCGCGGCTTTGGTCACCTGGGGCGGCTGGATGCCCAGCCGCTCCAGATCCTCAAGGCTGTTCAGCGCTTCAATGACCGGGCGTTGCCACAGCACCTTCCCCTGCTCCATCAGGCACACTTCCTCGCAGTAGTCGGCAATAAACTCCGCATGATGCTCAATCACGATAACGGTTTTTCCATGAACCTGATTCAATTGGCGGAGCACATCATACACTTGCCTGGCGTGCTGGGGGTCGAGCTGGGATACCGGCTCATCCACCACGAGAATGTCCGGCTCCAGCGAGAGGGCTCCCGCCAAGGCGAGCAGATGCTTCTGTCCCCCGCTCAGTTCCCATATATAGCGGTCCTTCAGATGGGTTAATCCGCACATTTCGAGTGCCCTGGCGCCCATGGCCCGGTAGTCCGGGAGCCCGTAATTGAGCGGAGCGAAATGGGCTTCATCCATGACGGTGGGGCGGACTAGCTGGTTATCAAAATCTTGATAGACATACCCCACCATGCGCGATAGCTCGGAGACTGTCCGATTCTCGGCGGAAACCCCGCAGATTTCGACGGTACCGGTGAAATCGCCTGAATAATAGTAGGGAATCAATCCGTTGAACAGCTTGCAGAGCGTGGATTTGCCGCAGCCGTTCCCTCCGATGATCGCCGTAAAGCTGCCGCGGCGAATATGAAGGGAAGCTTCCTTCAGCACAGGCTGCTCCGAACCGGGATAGGCAAAGGTGACGCCTGCGATTCGGATGGCCGGATGGTCATGAACGAACGGATTAGGCATAAGGCGGGTTCTCCGGCATTTTCTCTTCGTGAAGGCCGCGGTTTCTTTTGGCCCGCATGAAAGCCAGTACTGCAACGGCCACGATGGCGGCTGCACCGATGCTGATCCAGATCGCGCCGATGCCGAACCGGTCTGCAAATCCGCTGTCCCACTCGCCGAGGTTCCAGTCCGTTTCCGAAAGGGATTCCGCTCCGAAGGCAATCAATGCCAAAACGATTCCAGCCAGAACTAGCTTGGGCGAGACGATGCCGGCGGCTTCGTATTGGGTAAGCTTCTGGCGGGGTTTGATGCCGAGCAGCGGCTCGATTTTTCCATACAATCTTGGAACCAGATATAATGTAGGCAGAAGAGCGAACAGAATGCCGGAGAACAGCACATCGTTCAGGAAACCGATGCCTTCGACAAGGACCACGCTTTGTGCAAGCCCGGGCACGGCTTCGAATTCCTCGACGCCGATCCAGACCTTGCCGATATCCACCAGAGAGCTGCACAGCTGGTGGATGATGACGCCCGACATGGCAGCGATGCCGACCTGAGCGCGGCTGAGGGGGTTTTTGACCAGACGGCCGGCAACGTACATGGCGAAGGAGAAGGTAAGAAACTTCTCCAGCTCTCCGAGACCGCCGAATTGCCCGAGCATCAGTTCACCGAAGATGACTTCGCCGAGCGCAGCCCCCACAGCAGCATAAAAAGGATGAAACAGCATGCAGAGGGTTAGGGGAATGAACGCGAAATATTCGACCGAAAGCTCGATCGGACCCAGGCGAAACGCGGGAATGAGCTCGGTGAACATGTTGGACAGGCCGTACAGCGACATGGACAGCACGAAAATCATCATTTTCTGCGAAGAGGTCAGGGTATAGACCCGTGAATTGCTTGCCATTAGAGAGAAGCCTCCTTGGGAATGGGATTTGCTATCAGTATAGGAGGCGATTATTAAAATGAACGGAGTATTATGTCAACGTATTGTAATATTTTTTACAAAAATATAATCATGAAATAAAATTTACATAAAAATCACGGCGTATGATGAACTCATGCCCAATTACGATGATTTCATTGCAGAAGGAGTGCAGCATCATTGAAGAATCTGTTTCCCGATACATCCGGGCTGTCGCCGAGCCAGCTCAAAATCGCCGATTTTATCGAACGTAATCCCGAGGAGATGCTGTTCATGACCGAGCAGGAAATCGCCGACAGGCTTGGCACCAGCATTGCGACCGTTTCCCGGTTTTGGCGTGCCGTCGGGCACGAGAATGCCAAGGCGTTCAAGCTGAAGCTGCGGGAATCCTCGGATACGACGCCTGCCGTAAAGCTGGAAAAAACGATATCCCGGCTGGACGCGTCCAGTCTGCCCGCGAAAATGCTGGAACAGGCGAAGCATCATCTGCAAGACACGATGGAGAAGAACCGCCCGGACGAGCTGGAGGAGGCAGCCCGTCTAATGGCCTCGGCAAGACGCGTGTATGTGCATGCGCCTGGTCCGTCCCTCTCGCTGGGCGAGCTGATATCGTACCGTTTATCCCGGTTCGGCATGTCGGTGCGAATCATGGCCGGCAGCGGTCATGAACTGCTGGAATCGCTCGCGCATGTAGAAAGAGAAGATGTTGTGCTGATCTTCAGCTTTACTCGGATGCTCCCGGAAACGGAGGTCATCCTGGACTGCGTAAGCCGCGTGCAGAATGCGGCGATCATGATCACGGACCGGGAGGAGTTCCGGTATGGAACGCCGGCGCAGATCTCCTTTTTTGTCAGTCGGGGGGATATGGGCGAATTTCATTCCATGGTGACGCCATTGCTGCTGATCGAGCAGCTCATTCTTAGCATGGGCATGCTGAATAAAGAGAAGGTGCTCGGCAAGCTGGATTACTTGGTCGAGTTGCGGACCCGATATGCGGATAAGCTGCCCAGAGGCAAAGCTTGAAGGTTTATAGTTCCGCCGGCAGCCATCCCTAATAGAAGTCGTTCAGGCACGCCCTGAAGGACTTTTTTTGCGTCTTTTGTCGCAGAACCATTGGATTATTTATGTAATTTTGATGAGCCAGCTTTCGCAAATTAGTCGTGCGTTAGAAAGCTTCGGACAAAGCGTGCCATATGATACGTCGATTGTCCGACATATGTTTGGTCATTAATTAACTTTTACGCCTGTGAAACAATAAAAAAATGGTTCTTTTTGCTATGACATATGTTACTCTAAACAAGAGGTGGTAATATATGTCTGCAATTAAACATGGACGAGGTTACGTATACTCAATCCAGTATCATATCGTATGGTGTGTGAAAGACCGCCATAAGGTGTTGCTTAACGGTGTAGACAAAAGACTTAAAGAGATGCTTTGTCAGATAGCATCAGACAACAACTTTGAAATCGTTGAGATCGAAAGTGACAGTGATCATGTTCACTTATTGGTCGAATGCTCACCACAACACGCTATCCCTTCTATCATTAAAGCATTGAAGGGAGTATCCGCAAGATTGTTGTTTAAAGAGTTTCCTCAGCTAAAAAAGAAGCTTTGGGGAGGCAATCTTTGGAACCCATCTTACTTTGTAGCAACAGTTAGCGAAAATACAGAATCTCAAATTAGACAATATATACAAAACCAGAAAGTGAAGTGATATCCATGCTAGTACACAAGGCGTACAAGTTCCGCATGTATCCTACAACAGAGCAAGCTGTCCTCATTTCTAAGACGATTGGCTGTAGTCGCTTTGTGTTCAATCACTTTCTGGGGAAGTGGAATACAACTTACAAAGAGACGGGCAAGGGACTTACTTACGGAACATGTTCAGCCGAACTAACCAAACTTAAGAAGGAGCTGGATTGGCTCAAAGAACCCGATAAGTTCTCTTTGCAGAACGCACTAAAGAATTTAGCAGACTCGTATTCTCGCTTCTTCAAAAAGCAGAATGATGCTCCAAGATTCAAGAGCAAGAAGAGCCCTGTTCAGTCTTATCAAACCAACTTCACCAACAACAATATCGCTATAATAGACAACAAAATCAAACTTCCAAAGTTAGGTTTAGTTAAATTTGCAAAATCCAGAGAAATAGAAGGGCGTATATTGAATGCTACAGTCAGACGCAACCCCACGGGTAAGTATTTTGTGTCTATACGTGCTGAAGTAGAAGTGGAAGCATTGGCTGAGACGAACTCTTCGGTTGGAATCGATGTGGGATTGAAGAAATTTGCCGTTCTGACTAATGGGGGAAACTTTCCAAACCCTAAGTTCTTTCGAACGCTAGAAGCAAAACTAGCTAAAGAACAACGTATTCTATCAAGAAGGAAAGAATTAGCATTGATACAAAAGAGATCTCTTGCTGAATCGAGAAACTATCAGAAGCAAAAGCTTAAGGTAGCTAGAATCCATGAACGTATTGCCAATTCGAGAGCAGATTACTTACATAAGATTTCAACGCATATTGTCAAAAACCACGACAACATTGCGATTGAAGACTTGCAAGTAAAGAATATGCTGCAAAACGGCAAACTAGCAAAGGCAATTAGCGAAGTATCTTGGACGCAATTCAGAACGATGTTAGAGTACAAGGCGAAATGGTATGGACGCACAGTGGTCGCTGTATGCAAAACGTTCGCATCTTCACAACTATGCTCATGTTGTGGGTTTAAGAACAAAGAGGTTAAAAACCTGAAGCTTCGTGAATGGACTTGCCCAGTGTGCTATTCTCATCACGATCGAGATTGGAATGCAAGTAAGAATATCCTCCATGAAGGAAAAAGACTTCTGTCTGCACAGTTGTAGTGAGTCGTTGTGCAGTAACCGTAGGAATTTACGGGGATAGCCTAATTAATTAGGGTTCGATAGAACCCTGTACTTAGGAATCTCGTCACTTTAGTGATGAGAGGTTCAAATAGTTACCCTACCTCTATGAACTTGCTCGCCTCGGCCTGGCCCCTCTGTTTTACCGCCGTTTTCTACGTATCCACCATGGCTTTCTTAAACACGGGACGGTCATGCCCGCATCATGTTATCCAAGTGAAAATCCGATAAAGAAATGAATGGATTACATATCGGCAGGGCTGCCTGGAGAGGAAAATGCATCTAACTTCGAATTGAGACGTAGTATGTGTTATATCCTTTAATTACCTATGTTTTTACGGATGTTTTATAAGCGGTTATAGGTCGAATCAGTCATCGCTCTATAGGAGTAGGGGAGGTGTTAATTCTTGAATGGCTCGAAGTCCGCGAAGCTGCTCCTGCTTATGGCGGTTATCGCGATCGTGAATATTGTCCTGGTTTCGCCCGGGCTGCTCGGCTTCCAAGTCGGCGGCGATAACGCTTTCCAGTCTGCACTGGTCATCACCGTATGGGTGGTCAGTATGCTTGCACTCTTTTATGGAAGTTATGTTTTGTTGTTCAAGTCTCCGGCTGCAAAACCGATCCAAACGATTCAGACCCGCGAGGATTACATAGAGGCGCTTCACCATTACCGCAATGTGAAAGTGCTGAAGAATGATATCGCTCTTGCCCTGGACCAATTGGAGCGAATCGAGAAGAAGAGAAACGCGCTGCTGGGCGTTCTGGGTCAGCGTTTTCAGCCAACGGAGCTCAGTTACAAGAAATTCATGGGGGTCATCGATGAAGTCGAGAAGCTGTTCTACCTCAATATCCGAGGGATACTGAACAAGCTTGGCGTCTTCGCCGCATCCGATTTCGCCCGCATGGCGGATCAGCCGAAAGCCTCCCAGCTGTCCAGCAAGGTGGCGCAGAAAAAAACGGCGTTATACCAAGAGTACTTGGCTTACGTGACCGGTTATCTGGAGGCGAACGAGGAAATCATGCTCAAGCTTGATAAGCTGCTGCTGGAGATCTCTTTGCTCGGCAGCACCGATTACCGGGATGTGGAGGATATGCCGTGCATGAAGGAAATCGATGCGTTAATCAAGCAAACCAAATTATACAAGCAATAAGAGAGGGAGATGATTATGCGAAGCAAGGGTAGTGCCTTTGTCGTATTAGTGGCCATTGCAGTGGTCGTGTTTGTTCTAGTGTACGCGGGGATCACATTGACCTCCAATCTGGGCAAAAGCCAAGCCGAGGTCGATTCGGAAGGCGCGGCTAAAAAGATCAACAAAAT
Organism: Paenibacillus sp. cl141a; assembly: GCF_900109305.1. NCBI lineage: Bacteria > Bacillati > Bacillota > Bacilli > Caryophanales > Paenibacillaceae > Paenibacillus > Paenibacillus sp. cl141a. Next base: position 359,669 of record NZ_FNZO01000004.1, on the reverse strand, counting down.
CTACAAGGATATAACTGTCACGACAGCCGATCCCATCAAAGGCCAAGTCGATCTGGACCCGGTGGCCGTCGCGGATTCCCTGCCCGATATATCCAAGTTCCCGATCTCGGTCGAGAATACGACGGACTTGTACGTGGAGATTTTTTCCTCGCCTGAGAAGGCGGGACCGGGCATTGACGGATGGCTGAACGAAGTGGCAGAGGAATTCAACAAATCCAAGCCGGTAGTGAATGGCAAGCCGGTATCCGTGAAGATCCGTAATATCGCTTCGGGAACCGCAACCGATTACATAACATCCGGGAAGTACGTACCGGACGCTTTTACGCCTTCCAATGAGCTGTGGGGGGAGATGGTCAAGGAATACGGCGTCAAAGCCGAGCTGGTATCCAAGCGCCTGACGGGGAACGTCACCGGCGTCGTCACCCGAAAAGCCAAATACGACGAGCTGGTGGAGAAGTACGGCTCCTTGAACGTCAAGACGCTGACGGATGCGATAGCGAATAATGAATTGGCGATGGGATACACGGATCCTTTTGCCAGCTCCACGGGTCTCAACTTCCTGATCACGGCCCTTGAAACGTTCGACAGCAACGACATACTGGGTGAGAAGGCGGTACAGGGCTTCGAGAAATTCCAAGCGAACGTTCCTTTCACGGCTTCCACCACGATCCAGATGCGCGATGCGGCGAAGTCCGGCATGCTGGATGCCTTTGTCCTGGAGTATCAGACCTTTGTCAACGCGGCGGATATGAAAAGCGGTTACGTCTTTACCCCGTTTGGCGTAAGGCACGACAGCCCTTTGTACGCGCTCGGGAAATTGCCGAAGGAGAAGCTGGACATCATCAAGAAATTCGCGGAATTCGTTGAGCAGGACAAATACCAGCAGATGGCCGACAAAAAAGGGTTCAACGGTCTTAATGATTACCAATCCGAGCTCGAGGTCGTCGACAGCAGCCTGCTGCCGTCCGCCCAGAAGCTCTGGAAGGAGAAGAAGGATGGCAACAAGCCGGTTGCGGCCGTGTTCGTGGCGGACGTATCGGGGAGCATGGACGGCGAGCCGTTAAACCGTCTCAAGGAATCGTTGTTGACGGGACAGAAATATCTGGGCCGGGACAACAGCATCGGCTTTGTATCGTATTCCACGGACGTTACGATTAACCTTCCGATCGGCAAATACGATTTGAATCAGCAGTCGATGTTTGTCGGTGCGATCAACAGCCTCGAGGCCAGCGGGAATACCGCGACCTTTGACGGCATCGTCGTGGCGATGAAGATGCTGCAGGACGAGATGGCGGCGAATCCGGACGTGAAACCCCTGATTTTTGTGCTGAGTGACGGGGAGACGAACGTGGGACATTCTCTTGACGATATCCGCGGACTGATCCAAGCCTTCAAAATCCCGGTGTATACGATTGGCTATAATGCCGACATTCAGGCGCTCCAAAGCATTTCCAGCATCAATGAAGCTGCCAGCATCAACGCCGATACCGATGATGTCGTATACAAAATCGGCCAGCTGCTGAATGTGCAAATGTAGCAATTTTTCATAACGATATCGGTTTATCAGAAACTTGAAGGAGGGGTTATATTGTCATTTACGATGGAAGTCATAAGTCCTGAGGAGATCAAGACGGCGATTGAGGAGCAGGTGAAGCCTGAGCCGGAAGAAGTCACGCAGCTGAAGGAGCTGGCGGCTAACAATGTGCAGGCCATCATGGAGCTGGATATCGAATCGCTCGAGAAGCGAAGACAGGTATTGCAATCCATTGAAAGCTTTGGCATCAGCACGATGAGATCCTCCTCGGAGAAGAACGCGCTCCTGCAGGTTCAGGTGGGGAGATTATCGAAAACCGGGGACGAAGGCGGCGAAGTGGCTAAAGGGTTAACGGAGCTGCAGCTGCAGCTGAAGGATTTGGATCCTAGCGTCGTGGATTTTGCGAAGAGCGGGCTGCTGGGCATGGTGTTTAACCCGCTGCGCCGATATTTTGCCAAGTTCCAAAAGGCGGATGCCGTCATTTCGGACATCATCATTTCTCTGGATAAAGGAAAAACCGTATTAAAGAATGACAACACCACGCTGGAGATTGAACAGCAAACCCTCCGCGAGCTCACCAAAAAGCTGCAAAAGGAAATTCAGCTGGGCATGCTCATGGACGCGGAGATCGAATCCCAGGTCGAGGCGGCCAAAATACGGCAGGAGTCGGAGGATAAAATCCGGTTTATTACCGAAGAGGTGCTGTTCCCGCTGCGCCAGCGCGTGATGGACCTGCAGCAGATGCTGGTCGTAAACCAGCAGGGAATTATGGCGATTGAAGTGGTCATTCGGAACAACAAAGAATTAATTCGCGGCGTGGATCGGGCGAGAAACGTAACGGTAACGGCGCTGAAAATATCGGTCACGGTGGCAAGCGCCCTGTACAACCAGAAGATTGTCTTGAAGAAAATCGAGCTGCTGAACGAAACCACCAACAACCTGATCAGCGCCACCTCCAAAATGCTGAAGGATCAGGGCGCGGCGATTCACAAGCAATCGCTGGAAACGAGCATTTCCGTTGATACCTTGAAGCAAGCGTTCACGGATGTGCTGTCAGCGCTTGATTCCATTAGCACTTACAAACAGGAGGCTCTCCCGCGCATGCGCGAGACGATCCATCAGTTCAGTGAGCTGGCGGTCACGGGCGAGCAGCAGATTCAGCGCCTGGAGCGGGGACAGAAGCTCGGCTTGTAGGAGAAGCCAGGGATACCATCAAGAAAAGAGTGTGCAGACGTAATGCTGCGCACTCTTTTTACTTGGCACCAAGTCTCTTATGTCCGCAAATAATTAAGCAGAATGTGCTTCAGAATCGCCAGCTGCTTCTCGGGCGCGAGGTCCGGCTCGACCACGAGAATGTTTTTCTGAAGGGACAGCTTTCTGGCAAAAATGCCGAATGTATTCACGATGGTGGTCAGCGTCTCGGCAATCGGAAGATCGGCCTGAACCGATCCATCCTCGATGCCCTGCTCCACGATGGTCGAGAATACCTGGGATATATCCCGGTAGACGGCGTTAAACAGCTCGATGTTCTCAAGAGGCTCTGTAAACTGAGCCGCATAGCTCTCGAAGTTCTCGAGCAGTTTCACGTTCGAGCTGGTCTGCTGCTCCAGCAGGGAAATAAAATGGTCGAACAGCAACTCCAGCTTCTCCATGCAGGAAATCGGCTGTTCCGCGACGGAGCGGAAGGTCTCGCGAACGGTCTCCAGCATTTTCGTGGCAACGGCAACGACGAGTTTCTCTTTGCGGGGAAAAAAACGAAAAACGGTAGCTACGCCCATGGCAGTCTCGGTGGCTACATCCTGCATGGTGGCTTTTTCAATGCCTTTATGTGTAAATACGCGCTCGGCTGCTTCGATGATGAGTTGGGTTCGGGCGTTTCGGGTTTCGGGATTCATAATAAGGCCCTCTTTCTTGCATGACGATTTTATGTTACCCGTATTATATCCTCCCACCCTTTTGACGACAACAAGAGCGTATACATCGGCGGAGAAAGCGGCCGGCACAAGGACCGCTGTTTGATGGCGTTTTTCCAATGGAATATTCATGAGGGCTCGGCATTGCATGCAGGAGCCGCTTACATATTTGCAGAAATCATTCATCATTGATTTCAATATCATCCGGCTTGAAGGGAGGCGCTGCGAGTGGAACGACGGAGCGAGCTTATGGCCGCGGCTGCGAGCAGGTTCGGACTTTTGGAGCGGGATAGACGCCAGACGCATTTTTCCGAACACAGCCTTGTCCGTTCTTATCGAAGGGACGAGAAGACCGTGTATGTGCGCTTGACCGACGAGTCCCACAAACCCTATGCGAAGATTGCCGGGGAGGTGCGGTGGGTAGAGTTTCTTGGGAGTAAGGGCGTTTGCGTTTCGAAGCCGCTCCATTCGGCAGCCGGGAACCTTGCGGAGCGAATCCGGATGGAGGACCGGGAATATACGGCGGTCTGTTACGAGGAAGCCAAGGGGCGTCCGGTTGGGGAGAACGAAGCCGGCGAGGATTTATACAGGCGGATGGGCCAATTCATGGGAGGCATGCATCGTATCACCCAAGAGTATATCCATCAGGACCCCTTCACGAGACGGCCCAATTGGTCGTACGAGGCAGAGAAGGTTCGACATCTCGATTTACCGCCCTCTGAGAAGGGAATTGCTTTTCGTTATCAAGCCTTGTGCCAGTATATATCGAAGCTCCCGGTTTCTAGGGAGACTTACGGATTGATCCATGCCGATTTTCATTACGGCAATTTTTTTGTCCAGGGGGATGCGTTGTGCCTGATTGATTTCGATGCAAGCCGTTATTCATGGTTCGTGGATGATATAGCCGTCGCCGCCTTCTTCTCGGGTTTGACCGAAGGGGCCGATCCGGAGAGAGGTAAGTTCCTGATCCCTTTCCTGGAAGGATACCGTCTGGAGCGTTGCCTGGAGGAGGAGTGGCTTCAGGAAATCCCCTATTTCATGAAGCTGAGAGAAATGGGGCGGTATATGAAGCTGTTCCATGCCTGCCGCGGAAATTTCGACAAACTTCATCCCTGGGGACAGTGGTATATGAAAGGGCGCAGGGAAAAGATTTTGCAAAGCGATCTGTCACTTTAATAAAGAGCCTTGGTTCGAAAGACGGACCAAGGCTTGTTTATATTTCGGGGGAAGGCTGGCTGCGGCGGTTAAGGCGATGGGGAGGAACGAAGTCCTTGCAACTCAGATCTATTAATTTTCGCCAATAGGAAATTAATTCTAGTGCGATCAATTATTGCATTGACAGCCCAAAGCGAATCTATTAGTATGTGCATAGCTTATTAAACCTACCAGATAACTTAGATTTATGGGGTGCGTTCGTTTTACGAGTTTTTGACAGAGCATGATGCATACATTTCGTATGCATATGTCTACTACATGGGGGGATTACAATGAAAGCCAGAAAGTTAGGTTTACTCTTATCGTCGATCGTGCTGATGCTGTTGATCGCGGCATGCGGCAACGGCTCCGATCCGGCGGCAGAGGGCACAGCCGAAGACAAAGGAAGCGAGAAGCAAGCCGAACAGCAAGAGTACAAAGACGAGCTGAACATCGCGCTTACAGCTCAGCCGCCAACGCTGGATACGGCCTTGACGGTATCGGCGGTTGCACTGGATACCGCCGGCAATATCTTCGAGCAGCTCTACACGCTGAATGCAAACTATGAGCCCGTACCGGCTCTGGCAGAGTCGGTTGAACGAAGCGAGGATGGTTTAACGTATACGTTCGCTCTTCGCCAAGGCGTGAAGTTCCACAACGGGAAAGAGATGACGTCCGAGGATGTTGTAGCCTCGATGAACCGCTGGCTGGTGACTTCGTCCCGGGCGAAGGTGCTGCTGACGAATGCCAAATTCGAAGCCGTCGATGCGTATACCGTGAAGCTGACCGTAGAGTCGCCTACGTCGGACGTGTTGATTCTTATTGCATCGCAAGCGCAGTTCCCTTCCATCATGCCGAAAGAGATCGTGGACGCAGCGCCGGCTGACGGAATCAAGGAGTACATCGGTACAGGACCTTATAAATTCCAGGAATGGAAGCAGGATCAGTACATCCATTTGGTGCGAAACGACGATTATCAGCAGGTGTCGGATGCGGAGCCAAGCGGATTTGACGGGCGAAAAGAAGCTCCCGCCAAAGATCTGTATTTCCATTTCGTCACGGACCACTCCACGCGCATTGCAGGCGTGAAGACCGGCCAGTACGATGTGGCGGACAGCATTCCGATCGAAAGCTATGATGAACTGGCTGCCGACAACAACATCAACCTGCTTTCGTTCCCTGGCGGTGCCCTGACGGCATTTTTCAATACCAGCGAGGGATTGTTAAAGGACGTGAAGATTCGCCAGGCCATTCTCGCCGCGTTCAATAATGAGGAGATCATGTTGGCGAGCTTCGCCAAGCCGGATTTGTACTCTTTAGCGCCGGGTTATCTGAATACGAATCAAGTTCAATGGTCGACTGAAGCCGGAGCGGAGTATTACAACCAGTCCAATCCGGATAAGGCCAAGCAGCTGCTGCAAGAAGCCGGGTATAACGGCGAAGAAATCACGCTGCTGACGACCAAGGACTATAACGAAATGTACACGGCTACCTTGGTCATCCAGGAACAGCTTCGTCAGATCGGCATGAACGTAAAAGTGGAGAACTTCGATTTCCCGACGTTCCTGGAAACGAAGAACGACCGTTCCAAGTGGGACATCTTTGTTGCCAGCACGGGCTATCAGCTTACTCCGCCGCAGCTGCTGGCCGTTAATCCGGATTGGGCCGGACTCGACAATGAAACGGTCAAGCAGGCACTGATCGATATTCGCAGCGCAGCCACGCCGGAAGCCGCCAAGCAGGAATGGGAGAAGCTGCAGGGCTTCCTGTACGAATTCGCTTCCTCCACCGTGATCGGCCATTATAATGGCGTCGTCGCCACATCGAAGAAGCTTGAAGGTTTCGAGCTGTTCGAAGCACCGGTGGTTTGGAATGCCAAAGTAGCGAAGTAAGCGTATATGGAGGGTGTTACAAGTTACCGGAGTAACTTCGATAACACCTTCCTTTTTTGAAATTGGATTCATAGACCATGTACAAATGAGGGATTTGCCGTGCTGGCTTATATTACGAAAAGACTTTTGTCGCTGATTCCCGTACTGGCCGTTGTCACCATCGCTATATTTCTGATCATCCACATAACGCCAGGGAATCCGGCGGCGGCCATCTTGGGAATGGAGGCGTCGCAGGAGGAAATAGAGCAGCTGAATCAGGACCTTGGACTGGACCGCCCGATACTTGAACAATATACGAGCTGGGTAGCCAACGTGTTCAAGGGGGATCTGGGGGATTCGATTTTCATGAATCAGCCGGTCAGCGAAGCCATTGCGGAGCATATTACCCCCACGCTATCGCTGGCCATTCTGGCACAGGTCATCGCGATCCTGCTCGCGATTCCCTTCGGGATTATCGCCGCTTACAAGCGAGGGTCCGTCGCCGATTATACATTGATGGGGATATCCTTGCTGGGCATGGCCTTGCCCAGTTTTTTGCTGGGATTGTTCCTTATGCTGTTCGTTGGCGTCAAGCTGCAGTGGCTGCCGGTCGCTGGATATGAACCGCTTAGCAGCGGGCTATGGGAACATGTGAAGTATCTGATTCTTCCCGGCATTTCCCTTGGAACCATACAGGCGGCCCTGATTACGCGGATGACCCGTTCGTCCATGCTGGAAGTGCTGAATTTGAATTTCATCAAGACAGCCAGATCCAAAGGCCTGCATGAAATGATGGTGCTGTTCAAACATGCGTTTCGGAGCGCGTTTCTGCCCATTCTGACCGTCATTGGACAAACCTTCGGCACGTTGGTTACGGGAGCGGTGGTCGTGGAGGCCATATTCAACATTCCCGGTCTGGGTCAATTGATCTTGAATTCCATTGCCAGAAGGGACTTTGTGGTGATCCAAGGGGTGGTGCTCGTCGTCACGCTGATGTACGTCACCATCAACTTGATCATCGACTTGTTATACGGCGCGGTTGATCCGCGCGTTCGATTGGATCGCAAATAAAAGAGGTGTAACGGGATGGCTACAGTTCAGGAAAAGGAATATGTCGCTCAAGTCAGCAAAAAGCTGAAAAAAGAGCAGCGAGCCTTAGGATATCGCCGCCTGAAGTCCAACTACGGGCTATTGATCGGAGCGACTATCTTTGTGGTATTGGTGATTCTGGCGCTGATCGGACCGCTCTTCACGAACTACGGTCCGTACGACATGAAGGTTGTGGACCGTTTAACTCCGCCAGGGGCCGAGCATTGGCTGGGTACCGACGAATTCGGACGGGATTTGTTAACGAGGCTTCTCTACGGGGCCAGGGTATCGATTAGCGTCGGACTGGCGGTTGCGCTGCTGTCCTCCGCTCTGGGACTCGTGATCGGCGTTTATGCAACGTATTATAAGACGTTGGATCATATTCTCATGCGCATTTGCGACGGGTTGATTGCGATTCCGGGAATCTTGCTCGCCATTGCCTTAATGGCCGCGCTCGGCGCATCCGCTTTGAACGTTATCATTGCGCTGACGATCGTGTTCACGCCGAATATTGCCCGAGTCGTTCGCTCAGCAGCACTGGTGGTGCGCGAGCAAACCTACATCGAAGCGATGCATGTCCAGGGGGCCAGCCCCACGCGCATTATATGGCAGCACATCGTGCCTAACACGCTGTCTCCACTACTGGTACAGGCGACTTTCGTATTTGCCGAGGCGATTATCTCGGAGGCCGCGCTCAGCTTTCTCGGTGCGGGCATTCCTGCGCCCGAAGCCAGCTGGGGGAACATTTTGCAGGCAAGCAAGCTTGTTATTTACAAGGCATGGTGGATGGTCGTATTTCCCGGGGCCACGCTCGTCCTGTCCGTCCTTAGCCTGAATTTGCTGGGAGACGGGCTGCGCGATTTGCTGGACCCCCGCGTGAAGCAAAAGTTTAGAAAGCGATGAATATAAGGCTGGAGGTGTTTCCATGAATAAAGAGCCTCTATTGGAAGTGAAAAATCTTAAAACGCATTTTCATACCGAGCGCGGAAAAGTGACGGCGGTGAACGGAGTCAGCTTTTCCATGAATACTGGCGACATCATCGGTATCGTCGGAGAGTCCGGCAGCGGAAAAAGCGTGATGTCCCAATCCATCATGAGATTGTTAGATCATACGGATGCAATCGAGTACGAGGGAGAGGTCGTATTCGAGAATCAGAACCTGCTGTCCCTCCCGCATTCTACATTACGGGCGATCCGGGGAGATCGAATATCCATGATATTTCAGGATCCGCTAACCTCCCTGAGCCCTGTCTATACGATTGGAAACCAAATCGGAGAAGCCATTCGCCTTCATCAGAAGAAGTCGAAGAAGGAAGCCCATCAGCAAGCCATCGAAATTTTGCGGATGACGGGCATTCCTTCGCCCGAAATAAGGGTTAACGAATATCCCCATCAGCTGTCGGGGGGAATGCAGCAGCGGGCGATGATTGCCATGGCACTCTCCTGCGAGCCGAAGCTGTTGATCGCGGATGAGCCGACAACCGCGCTCGATGTGACGATTCAGGCACAAATCCTGGAATTGCTCGCCGACTTGAACCGCAAAATGGGCATGGGCGTGCTGTTCATTACGCATGATCTGGGCGTGGTTTCGGAAATTTGCACGGGCGTGAAGGTGATGTACTTGGGACAGATTGTTGAGGAGGCTCCCACGGAACAGCTGTTCCAAACGCCGCTGCATCCTTATACCCAGGGGCTGATCCAATCTATCCCCAAGCTGGAGGGAGACAGGGACGATGAACTTTACGTCATTGAGGGAACGGTGCCATCCCTGGCGGATATTCCGCAGGGCTGCGGCTTCTCAACGCGGTGTCCTTATGCCGACGAGTTGTGCCGTACCTCCGAGCCGCCGATGCAATCGGCCCAAACGGACCATCGAGTGAAGTGCTGGCATTATGAAGCCCTAAACAAGCCGGAAGGGAGGGAGACAACCGTTGGAACAAGCAGCTGATCGTTCGATTTTGAAGGTAAGCTCCCTTCACAAGCAGTTTCCGGTGTACGGATCATTCGGCAAGATAGGGGGCGCCAAAGCATACGTCAACGCGGTCACGGACGTTTCCCTGCAATTGAACGAGGGAGAAACTTACGGCCTGGTCGGCGAATCAGGCTCCGGCAAAAGCACCACGGGACGCACCATCCTCGGATTAACGCCGGCGAGCCAAGGGCAGATCCTGTATCGGGATCGGGAATTGGCGGCCATGACGAGGGAGGAAATGCGGAATTTCCGCAAGGACGTGCAGCTTGTTTTTCAAGATCCGTTCTCTTCGCTCAATCCGAGGAAACGAATCGGCCGGATGCTGGAGGAGCCCTTGATCATTCATAAAATGGGGGATAAGGCGGAGCGTCAGGAAACCGTGTTTCGCATCCTGAAAACCGTCGGCTTGCAGCCGGAGCATGCCTTTCGCTTTCCCCATGAATTCTCGGGCGGGCAACGCCAGCGGCTGGGCTTGGCGCGCGCGCTTATCATGAATCCGAAAATCATCGTGTGCGACGAGCCGGTCTCCGCTCTGGATGTGTCCATCCAGTCGCAAATTCTGAACATGCTCAAGCGCCTGCAGCGTGAAATGAAACTAACGCTATTATTTATAACGCATGATATCAGCGTGGTTCGGTATATTTCGGATCGGATCGGCATTATGTATCTCGGAAAAATAATGGAAGAGGCTTTGACGGACGATTTGTTTCATGAGCCGTTGCATCCCTATACGAAGGCTTTGTTCTCGGCCGTACCGGATTTTAACCGCAGCCGGTTAAAGGAACGGATCATGTTGCGGGGGGAAATCCCGTCCCCGATATCGCCGCCGAGCGGCTGTGTTTTCCACACGCGCTGTCCCTATGCAACCGATGTATGCAGAACCGACATACCGGCTGTAAGAGAAGTGCGGCCGGGCCATAAGGTCGCCTGTCATCTTGTTGACTAGAACAGATAAGTTCGCAACCCCAACCAAAAGGAGAGAAGGACCATGACAACGTTACAAATCGTAGAAGGCCAGGATCGGATATTCAATGAGGCCGGGTTTCAGATTGCAGGAAACCACGGCCCGAATTTGGAGGGCGGCTTGTCTCCGAGAGAGCTGCTGGAAGCGTCCCTGGCGCTGTGCGTATCCATCTCGCTCCAAAAAATCATGGCTTACGACGGCGTGGAATATGATAAGTCTTCCATTCATATCGAAGTGTCATCAGTAAAAGCAGAGGATAAAAGCAATAAGTTCTCGCATTTCAACGTCCTTGTCTCGCTGCCGCCAACACTGGAGCCTGCCTACAAGGAGAAGCTAAAATCCGTTGTTGAGCGAGCATGCACGATCGGCAATACGCTGAAAAGCGAGGCCGTCGTCGAACTGATCGAAGTGAATGAGTCTATCAAAACGAGCAGCAATGCGTAATGGATAAGATGAAATATTAATCGTTCAAGTCGATTCAACAAGAAGAGCCTTAGTTCGGGTTTGACCGCGGACTAAGGCTCTTCTGTTCTTAAGGGACCGTGCGAATAAAATACGGAGACGTGATGCTTCTTCATTTTTACTGTAAACGCGTCCGGTTACGACTGCGGCTGCATATTCCGCTCAAACGCGACGATCCAGTCGCCCTGGATGGCGGCATAGCCGGTATCTCCCTCCACGACAAGACCGTACAGGTTCTTGACGTCAAGGTACTCTTTGCGTTCTCCATTATCAAATTCGAGCGTGATGTAGTAGTACGTACGGGATGAATGGTTGGCGTGCATCATTCCGTTATCGTTGTTGTGGTGATTGGTATGATGGCGGACATCCATCCGTTTGGAGACGACCCGGGCAAACTCGGAATTGCGCGGGGACTTGGCATTTTTAAGATAGCGGGCACCGTTGGAGATGAAGCCCACGATCACAATCACGAATACAATCCCGATCAGAATGGGAACCAGCGTAAACATAAAATCAAAACTTCCGCCAAAAGACATTCCTTGGGGCATCATCGACGGCACTCCTCCTGTTCCGTTATTTTTCCATTGATTATATGTACGGTAAGAATGACAGAAATGTTTCAAATTTTAGGAGTGCCCTCTTCCGCTATAAGTATTATTTGTATTATAATGATTAATACTTAATGATAGATAAGATGATGCTTATTCATGTGAATATATTTGCAGAGGAGCGTGCCTGAAGATGATGATCTCTTTACAACTGGACAGTGGGGTTCCTCTATACGAGCAGCTGCGCAATCAGATTGTCGTCGGTATTGCTACAGGTGAGCTTGCTCGGGAAGAAAAGCTGCCAACCGTCCGCCAATTGGCGGATGAACTCGGAATCAATACAATGACGGTGAACAAAGCGTATTCACTTCTGAAACAGCAGGGCTATATCGTGATAGACCGCCGGCACGGGGCCAAGGTGAGCCCGCCTAAGCCCCACAACCCCGAGCCTTCGCCGCAATTGGAGGAAGAGCTTCAATTGATCATTGCGCAAGCAGCGATTCAAGGGATTGACCGTTCCGGGTTTCAGGAGCTGTGCTCCCGCATTTTTTCCAAAATGACGTTTCCTCAGTCCTAATGAAGAGAGGTGATCTTCCTGCTAACCGTAATCCTGTCCATTACCGCGATCATCTGTTACGTTGCATTGCTTGCCACGTATAAACCGCAGGCCAAATACAGAAACGGCATGTTATTCGCGGTTACCCTGCCGCCGCATGCCATGGAGCATGACGGCATTCGCCAAGTTCAAGCCAAATTCAATAGAAGGATGAACCTTGCGAGCATATGGATGCTGGCAGCCTACATCCCCTTTGTAATTCTCCGTCCATGGTTTGCGTACCAGACGATTTATTTTTTTGTATGGCTCATGGTCTTTATGGTCGTGATAGTGCTTCCGTTCAGAACGGCATTCCGCGAAACGCTGGCACTGAAGCGCGAGGAAGAATGGTTCGTCGGGACCAAGCGGGTAATCCTGGGCGACCTGCGTGTAGCGCAGTGGAAGAATCAACGATCTGCCTCCCCATGGCTGTTTCTCATTCCAGGGGCCATGTCGATCGGACTGACGCTGTGGTCCGTGTCCAAGGACCCGCAGTTGTGGGGCGTTTCGGCTGGCGGAATGGTGATGACCGTCATTCTGTTCCTGGTCTCGCTGTCGATGAGAAGGACGAAGGCCAAGGTGTACAGCATGAACAGCGAAACCAATCTCGTATTGAATCAGGCAAGACGCCGAGCCGTTTCTTTGTTGTGGTTATTCGTAGCGATTCTTGAGAATATCCTTTTCCTTATTCTCCTTCTGTTGGTTATGAATGAAAATGCGGCCATGAACGGCATATGGGTTACGATGGTACTCTTATTCACGGCTATTCCGGCAGGGCTCGTGATTTATGTTTATCGAAGGCTCCACATTCAAGAGCAGGAGATCCTGACTAATGACGGCAAAACCGTCTACACGGACGATGATGAATATTGGGCGAACGGCTTCACCTATCATAATCCGAACGATAAAAGTATCTTTGTTACGAAGCGAGTGGGTGTCGGAGAGACCGTCAATACGGCCACCCCGGTAGGGAAAATGATCGTATGGGGTGCTGGCGTTCTCGTGGCGGCTGTTATCTTCGGTACTTCGTTCCTGCTCATCCGATCCGAGATGACCTCGCCTAAGCTTACGGTTACGTCGGATCAACGGATCGAGATTGACTACCCGATGTATTCCTATAGCTTCGATATGACGGACATCCGGCAGCTGACGCTAGTCGAGAGCGTGCCTTCCGGTTCCAAGACCAATGGTGAATCCACGGATAAGCATGCCCGGGGACATTTCCGCCTGAAGGACATCGGAAAGTCGAGGCTGTACATCTTCAAGAACAATCCGCCCTATATCCAATTCGTGCTGGATGACTTGCACATTTTCTATAACGATGAGGACTCGGCGAAGACGAGGGAGCTGTATGAGGAATTGCGAGAGATGGTGGAGGAGTGACGGCGGTTCCTAAGGGTAGCCGTTCAAGGCAGATTATGGTTGGGACAATTAAATTTAGAGATGTCTTATCAATGGTTGATGCCAACCTATATTCCTCCAAGCCTGCTGACGTACCAATATTGTGGGAATCATCAATCAGAAGTGTTGTAAATAAAAATCGACCTCTCTTGAGGTCGATTTTATAAATTCGGCTAATTATAAAGCAATCATTTCACGCTCACGCCAGAATCCGCATAATGCAATCCCAGCTGATATGCCCGCTCCAGCAGGCTCTCCATGTGCTCCGGTCTGCCCTCCAACGTGTCATAGAAGAATTCCACTCGGGAATCTTCGATTCCGGAATAGTTGGCCATGCCGACGTTGAGGGAATGGGACAGCATCGTATCATAGCTCCGCTTGGCAAAATGGTCCTCCGACGCTCCTGCTAATGCGATCCATAGCGCCTTCTTGTGATGGAGCTTGGAACCGCCGCCATATGCGAAGCCGTGATTCCAGACACGATCGATATACCCCTTCAGCATAGCCGGAACCCCGTACCACCATACCGGGAAGATATAGGCCAGCGCGTCGTGCTGTTTCATTCGCGCGATCTCGTTTTCAACCTCGGCGGAAAAAACCTTGCCAGGATCAGACCAATCGGGTTCGTCCGCCTCCCACAGAACCGGATCGAAACCGATGCGGTGAAGATCCAGAACCTCCGTCTCATGTCCGGCATCTTGAAGCCCTTGCACAAATCGCTCCGTGACAGCAAATGTAAAGGAGTTCACTCTGGGATGAGTGACAACGGTCAGTACTTTCATCATGAATCACCTTCGCTTTCTTCTATAATGTGTTGAATGTGCTTTGTTTTCTTGCAGTACTGGTATAAGGGGATTATGTATCATATAATGGCTGGAAGGAAGTACGCACTTATTTGTTCTATAGGTACCTAAAAGTGCTATTAGCACCCTAAAGTGCCCTTCATAGTCGCAGTAATTTTACGCACGGGAGGTGAGAGGATCTTATGAATCGTGACCGGCAATACCATATTCCGTCCGAAGCCACCATGGAGGTGATCGGCGGCAAGTGGAAGATCGTTGTGCTGTGCCACCTTAGTTATGGGCCCAAGCGTACGAGTGAAATTAAGAAAGAGATGCCGGATATTACGCAGAAGATGTTAACCCAGACCCTTCGGGAACTGGAGGAGGATGGGATTATTACGCGAACGGTCTTTAATCAAGTGCCGCCGAAGGTTGTGTACGAGCTGAGCGAATTGGGCGTTTCACTGCAGCCCATCCTGGATCAAATCTGTGAGTGGGGCGAGAAGTATATGAATGGAGAAACGAAGGTAAGTGCTCCATGAAGTCATGATAAAAGCTGCTGACCTGAGGGAATAAGTCGGCAGCTTTTTTTGTTTTTCAATATCCATCCAAATGGAATGTCCGTATGGCGTTCCGTGATTTGAAATCGATTAGAAGGAAAGACAGGGAGATTGTGGAATATATAGTCCTTTGGACTCATGCAGGTTCCGAAAGTTTCAGCCAAAACGGAGTTTGTCGAGAAATTGAATAGTTACTAAAGATATAATAGGAGGAAGACTCAGGGCCGGGCGGGCCGTAACCATAAGAATAATCACCTTGGATATGCAGGGAGAGCCATCCTTGAATTAATAGAAACGTTTGTATCTCAGGTAACGTATGAACTTCATAGGACCTAAGGATTACTCACAAAAGGAGTGTGCACAGCTCAGATGGACGGCAATTATAACTTGTATATTGTTGGGCTTTCAATTGCGATCGCTATACTTGCTTCATACTCGGCTTTGAATATTACGTCCAAAATTTCGGACGCGAACGGCAAATCCAAGTTTTTTTGGCTATTCGGGGGAGCCATGGTCATGGGAAGCGGCATTTGGTCCATGCATTTTGTCGGCATGCTGGCCATGCACATGAATATGAACGTGACGTACGACGCCTTTCTGACCATCATGTCGATGCTGGCCAGCGTGATTTCCTCATTCATCGCGTTTTATATCACCATGCCCAAGGATATTAACTGGTCCAAAATCGCGATCGGCGGTGTCGTTATGGGGAGCGGCATCGTGACGATGCATTACATGGGAATGGAAGCCATGGTCGTTCACGCCGACATCCGTTACGATCCCGTCTTTTGGATATTGTCCGCCGTCATTGCGCTGGCAGCCTCCTATGCGGCCTTATTACTGTTTCTTCGTTTTCGCAACCATTCCAAGTCCAGCTTTCTCAAGTGGGGCTCGGCGGTTGTGATGGGATTCGCCGTGTGCGGGATGCATTATACAGGGATGAAGGCGGCGCGCTTTGAAGCACATACCGGCATGATGACACATCAGCCGCAGTCTGTGGATTTCTTCCTCCTGTACTGCGTGACGGTCGCGATTTTTGCTATTCTGTTGATTTCCTGGGGCGCGATGTTCTTTGATCGGCATGTGCTGGAAAAGCTGGCCTATCAGGATACAATCACGGGATTGCCCAACCGCAATGAGATGAATCGGTTCTTCAGGACGAATGCCGAAACGGATAAGATTACGATCCTGTTTCTGGATCTGGACCAATTTAAGGCCATCAACGATACGCTGGGTCATAATGTCGGGGATTTGCTGGTCGAGGAAGTGGGCAAGCGGCTGCGTCAATTCATTCGAAGCGGCCAGCAGGTGTTCCGGATCGGGGGCGACGAATTTCTGGTTATTTTGAAGCAAAGCGACCCGAATTATGCCCAGCGCTTAGCCGATGATATACTCCAACAAATTAAAAAGGTGTACCATATTGACGGCAACGAGCTGTATGTGACGGTTAGCATCGGCATCAGCATCGGTTCCGTCCATAGCTCGGATCGTACGACGCTGCTGAAGAATGCCGACACCGCCATGTATAAAGCGAAGGGACTCGGCAAGAATCAGCAATGCCTTTATGACGAGGAGATGGGTCTTCAAGAGGTTCGCAAGATGGAATTGGAGAAGGACCTGCAAAGAGCGCTGGAGATGAAGGAGTTCTTCATCGTGTATCAGCCGAAATGGAATGTGCAAAGCGACCGCTTGGTCGGATTCGAGGCGCTGCTCCGCTGGAAGCATCCTCGACTCGGCGTGATTTCCCCTCAGGAATTCATTCCGATAGCGGAAGAGACGGGGCTGATTATTCCGATGACCCGATGGACGCTTGAAGAAGCATGCAAGCAGTGCAGGGTGTGGCAGGATAGCGGGGTTGTCCAGCCGGTCTCGGTGAATCTATCGGTCCGTTTATTTCATGGCGACAATCTGCTGGAGCTGATTCAAAACGTGCTGCGCCAGGCGGATTTGGAGCCGCGGTTGTTAGAGCTGGAGATTACGGAGTCCATGGTGCTGCACGATGTGAACGATATCATCCGTCAGCTTGGGAGCATCAGATCCTTAGGGGTTAAGGTCTCCATGGATGATTTCGGAACCGGCTATTCCTCGATAGGGCTCCTGGACCGGATACCGATTGATGCCCTGAAGCTGGACCGCCAGTTCACCAATGATTTGGACACGCCCAGCAAGCGCGCCATCGTCAACGCCGTCGTTCTTATGGCGGAAAAGCTGAATCTTGACGTGATTGCCGAAGGCGTGGAGAATAAGGAGCATATCGACTTTTTGACAGGGCTCGGGTGTCATGTCATGCAGGGTTACTATTACGGAAAGCCGATGGATATTCATGAGATTGAGGTCTGGATGTACGACCAAGATCACAAGGCCGAAGAGTTCGCGGCCCTTCGATGAAAGAGCGGATACGAATGTATATCGTTCATAAGAATAACGGGCACCGCGAGGTGTCCGTTATGTTGTTTTCGGGTACATCAAATGACTGGCGTTCCCGGTTATTTTAGACAAAATAGGCAATTTCCGCTCGCGGGAAATATTCTTGGATTCCCTTTTCGAACAGCTGCTGAAACTCCTCGACGGTTTCGGCCTTATAGACGTATTTGAATTTTCCATACCTTCCCCACTTTAACTGCCGGTCCTCCTCATCCATGTCCAGCTTGGTTTTGGGGTACCGTTTCAAAATGGTGTTTTTGGCCGTTTTGGTAAACCGGTGCTGAATGAGCTCAAATGTCAGATCCTTAACCTCCACATGGCTCAATCGCTCATGGAGCTTCTCTAATAAATGCCAGTACCCTTCCTGCCATCCGTCATATTTGACGATCGGGGCAATGATGAATCCTAACGGATACCCGGCTTCGGCAATTTTCCCAGCGGCTTCAATGCGTTCTTCGAAGGAAGAGGTACCCGGCTCGAAATAACGGATCACATAATCGGAATTGATGGAGAAGCGTACCCTGGTATGGCCGCCGTGATGGATATTCAGCAGGGAATCGATGTTGGCGAATTTCGTCACGAATCGCAGTCGGCCATGTTCCTGCTTGGCCATAAATTCAATGTAATAGGCCAGTGCCCCGGTCAAATGCTCCAGAGATACGGGATCGCCGGTACAAGCGGCCTCGAACCGGGTGATTTCGGGCGACCGCTCAGCGATATACTGCTTCGCTCGGTCCAGAATTTCATCCAGGTTGACATAAATCCGGACATAAGGCTTCGAGCTCATGGTGGTTTGGAGATAGCAGTAATGACAATGTCCTGCACATCCCGTGGTCAGCGGGATGGCATACTCCGCAGAAGGCTTGGACGTGTCGAAATCCAAGGTCTTCCTGATCCCAACGACTAGGGTGCGTTTGGCGTTTCGGTATTTTTCGGTTTCGGTCTCCCCCGGAATGCCGGTTACCCGATTATGGGAGGTGGTCATTTTGATGAGTGTGCCTAATTCCTCAAACCATGCTTGCAGCTTTTTCCCAAGCGGATACTCCAACGCATCCGGCTCAAAAAAGACGAGTTCCGGGTCAAAGCGCTCCAACTAATCTTCCTCCCCCCGCAAAAAACTTAAGGATATGGATTATAGGATGGGCAATGGTTGGGTTGATCATGCATTGTGCAAGTTATGAGTTTGTATGGTGCTGTTTTAAGCCAATAGGGGATGTGATGAATCTGTGTGCGATCATCGTTCAACATGGACAATTTAAATATATCATGTTATATTGTTATATAAATTAGCAGGTTTTGGAGTACCGTTGGAGGGATATCAATTTGAAAGATGCAGCTTCCACGAAGCCGATGTATGAACAGATTTTTAACGAGATGAAGCGAAAGATCTCAACCCATATGTTTCGGATTGGAGATAAAGTTCCATCAGAGAAGGAACTTGCGGATGAGTACGGAGTTAGCCGAATCACGAGCAAGAAAGCCTTGGATTTGCTGGCGGCAGAAGGCGTGATCGTGCGCAAGCCGGGCAAGGGATCGTTCGTAGCCGATCCGGATGAGCCTGTGGTACACAGGGAACCCATCTCCTCAGAGAGCACAGAAACCGGAACGGCCGGCCGGGAGAAAATGATCGGCCTGGTCATCACGGATTTTTCTTCAAGCTACGGGACGCGGCTGATCTACAGCATGGAGCAGTATTCCAAGGAGAATGACTGCTTTCTGGTCCTGCGCAGAACGTTCGGGGACCAGGATAATGAGGAATTGTCCATCCAGAAGCTGCGCAATCTCGGCGTGAACGGTCTTATCGTATTTCCCGCGCAGGGGGAATATTTTAATGCCGAAATATTGAAGATGGTCATTGCCCGCTTCCCGCTCGTCCTGATTGACCGCAAGCTGAAGGGGGTCGCTGCGGCTTCCATCAGCACGGATAATCTTGGGGCAGCCGTGCAGGCGGTGGAGCATTTATTCGATTTGGGTCACCGCCATATTTGCCTGCTGTCTCCTCCGCCGAGGGATACGACGGCGGTCGAAGAGCGGATTGAAGGTTTCGTCCAGGCTCATGCCGCCCGGGGCATCGCGTTTGACAAGGAAATCTGGATCAGTGACGTAACGGCCACGCTGCCCAATGCTTTCTACGAAAGCAATATTGAACGGGAAATACAGCGGATCATGCAGCATTTGCAGGATCATCCGTCGATTACCGCTTTTTTTGCGATTGAGTACAATATTGCATTGCTTGCTAAGGTTGCAGCTGAACGTCTCGGTTTGCGGGTCCCGGAGGATGTATCGATCATATGCTTCGACAGTCCGCAATTAAATATCGGTGAGGGGTATTTATTTACCCATATGCGACAGAACGAGGAAGAGATGGGAAGGCTGGCGATCGAGACGGTGCTGGGCATCATGAACCACGACGCGGTTGCGGTCGAGAAGAGATTGCCTGCGGAATTGGTGGTTGGCGCATCTACCGGTCCTGTCAAGGAATAGCAGAAACTTGTTCAAACGTCTGGGCAGCTGGCGCAGCCTTCGATGCATAGTGTGTTGGAAAGTGACCGGCGCATTGGTAATTCCCTGGCCGACCAAAATTCGAATTCGATAACGAAAATCTTGGAGGTTGAACCTTACAAACAGGAAACGTGAATACGGAATGTTTGTAATGTCTTCCCTTACCCATGTACGCATGCAAACCATGCGCTCACGAACCTGTGAGCGCATGGTTTTTTTTGTTCTTAATCCGGTGAGGAGCAGCGTTGTTTTTGTGCCGATGTTTACCTAATGCCTAATATAACATTTATTTTATTTTATATATTGACATATTAACTAGATAACAATATACTGATCCGTGATAACGGTTTCATAATTCCATCAAGTGAAAGGGGAACATCACGTGCAATCCATAACTGAACTGCCAGAGGCCATTAGGCGGTTATCGGACATGGTTCGGGCGAAGCAGCCGAAACGAACGGCTGACATGTTCGAGAGATGCCTAGCCAATACCTGGAATACCACCTTGAAGCGAATGGAGGACGGCACGACGTTTGTCATTACCGGGGATATTCCTGCCATGTGGCTGCGCGATTCGGCTGCGCAGGTCAGGCCCTTCCTGGTGCTTGGAGAGGACCGCGAGATCGGCGACATGATCCAGGGCGTGGTCAGACGCCAGTTTGACTATATTCTGCGGGATCCGTATGCCAATGCGTTCAATGAGTCTGCCAACGGGATGGGACATCAGGATGATGCAACCGAGATGAGTCCGTGGATTTGGGAACGGAAATACGAGATCGATTCGCTGTGTTACCCGATCCAGCTCAGCTACCTGCTGTGGAAAAACTCCGGGAGGACCGGCCATTTTGACGAAACCTTTCGGGCAGGCGTGCGGCAGATTATCGAGTTGTGGACGACAGAGCAGCACCATGAACAGAAATCGGCTTACACCTTCGAGCGGAGCAACTGCCCTCCGTCGGATACGCTGGTCCGTGGCGGAAAAGGAGCGGAGACGGCATATACCGGCATGACCTGGTCCGGCTTCAGGCCGAGCGACGATGCTTGTGCCTACGGTTACCTGGTTCCGTCGAACATGTTTGCGGTCGTTGTGCTGGGGTATGTGACGGAGATTGCCGAGGAGATTCTGAAGGATCGGGAGCTGGCAGCGGCGGCCGCAGAGCTCGCGGCACAGATCGAAGCCGGCATACAGCGGTACGCCATTGTGGAACATCTGGAATGCGGTCCTATCTATGCATACGAGGTGGATGGACTGGGTTCGATTAACCTGATGGACGACGCGAATGTGCCCAGCCTGCTGTCCATTCCGTACTTGGGATACCGAAATGCGGAAGATCCGATATACGCGAATACGCGGAGGTTTATCTTGAGTGAGCAGAACCCGTACTACTTCTCGGGGACGGCTGCATCCGGCATCGGCAGTCCGCATACGCCGGATCAATACATATGGCATATTGCGCTTGCGATGCAAGGGATGACCGAACAGGATGAAGCCGAGCGGCAGCGCCTCCTTGAACTGCTGCTGGCAACGGACGGAGGAACCGGACTCATGCATGAAGGGTTTCATGTGGATCGGCCGCAGCAGTATACCCGGCCTTGGTTTTCATGGGCCAATATGATGTTTTGCGAACTGGTGCTGTTGTGCTCCGGTATCGCGGTTAAACGGTAAAGCTAGCAGCGGGATGAAGCGGCAAACCAAGCTTGGAATTCATAAGGGAGGGTTAACGAATGAAAAAGCAGTGGAAGATCGTATGGTCGATGATAGTTGTGATTGGGCTTCTGGCGGGCTGCTCAGGAGGCAGCGGCGGCTCCTCCGGCGGAGAAGCCAGCGGCGGCAAAACGGTACTGACCTTCTGGGGAGACTGGGGCGGAGAAGGGCAGGAACAGATCCAAACGATGGTGGATGCTTTTAATAAATCCCAAGATAAAATCGAGGTGAAATATGCTCTCCAGCAGGACGTGGTGACGAAGTTTCTGACCGCGGCCACGAACGGGGGGACGCCGGATGTCGTGTTCTGGGACCGGTGGCGGACCGCACTCTATGCACCTAAGAACGTGCTTCATCCCGTGGACGAATACCTGGAGCGCGACGGCGTCAACAAGGGGGATTTTTACGAAGAGGCTCTGAAGGAGCTTACCTATGAAGACAAGCTGTACGGATTGCCGTTGACGGTGGACGCGCGGGCCCTGTTCTACAACAAGAAAATGCTGGAGGAAGCCGGGCTTGAGCCGCCAACGAACTGGGATGAGCTTGAGGCGGCAGCCAAAGCCACGACCAAGTGGAACGGGACCAAGCTCGAAACGGCGGGGTTGTCGATGGGGGATCCCGGACTGTTCAACATGTATTTGCAGCAGGCGGGCGGAACGATGCTCACCTCGGACAACACGATGAACGTGAACAACGAGAAGGGCAAAGCGGTATTGGACTTCTGGGGACGTTTGCTGAATGAGGACAAGGTGTACAAGATCGGTTTCGAGGACGGCTTGGGCGAAGGAACGGATGCGTTTGTCACCGGAAAAGTCGCCATGCTGTACACCGGCCCATGGATGCTGAGCACCTATGATAAATACGGCAAAGACCTGGAATATGGCATCGTGCCGCCACCGGCCGGACCGAACGGCGATAAGGGAAGCGTTATGGGCGGCTTTGGGCTTGTCATTCCGCAAGGCTCAAAGCATCCGGAGGAGGCTTGGGAGTTTATCAAATGGTGGACAGCCAACAAGGACAATGCCGTGTTATGGGCCAAAACGAGCCTGAATATGCCGGGCTTCAAGCCTGCCTTTGAAGATCCGTTCTTCGCGGACGATCCGAAATGGATACCGTTTATGGAGACGCTTGAATTTGCCAAAACACGGCCGACGCATCCGGGTTACTCCGTCATGGAGGAGAACGCCGTCATTCCGAATCTGGAACTGTTCATGCAGAACAAGCAGAGCGCCGAAGAGACCCTCCGGCTCAGCCAGGAGCAGGGCGATAAGCAGCTGAAGGAAAATGCCGTTGCCCGTTAACGCATTCGGGGATTCTAGGAGCTACAGAAAGGAGCATGAGGATGACTTCCGCCACGAAGCCAGTCAGCGCCAAGTCTGCTTCCGTCACGAAGCTTGGCAAACACCAGGCCAGGATGGGCTACCTGTTCATTATGCCGACAATGCTGTTATTTGCGGTATTCATGGTGATCCCGGTTGGAATGGCGCTGTACCTGAGTTTTACCAATTATGACGTGCTCAGCTCGAACGACTGGGTCGGCATGGACAATTACAGGCGACTGTTCGGCGATGATTTGTATTGGAAAACCTTCGTTAACGTGATGATCTATGCGGTGGTGTTCGTGCCGCTCAACGTACTGATCTCCCTTCTGCTGGCGATTCTGCTGAACCGGGCGGCGAGGGGAGTCAAGGCGCTGCGGACGTTTTACTATCTTCCGACCTTGACGTCGGCGGTCGCGGCGGCCACCGTCTGGATCTGGATGCTGCATCCCGAATACGGGCTCGTTAACGGGATCTTGTCGCTGTTCGGCATCACGGGCCCGGCCTGGGTGTCCCAGACCGATACCGCCATGCTGTCGATTATCATGATGACGCTATGGCAGAGCGTAGGCTCCAATATGATCATTTACCTGGCCGGACTTCAGGGCGTGCCGGATTATCTGTACGAGTCCGCTCGTCTGGACGGTGCCAGCAAATTCGATTGCCTGCGTTACATTACCTGGCCGCAGCTGCGGCCGACCACGTTCCTTGTCAGCACGATGTCGATTATCGGCGCGCTGCAGCTGTTTGATCAGGCATTCGTGCTCACGCAGGGCGGACCCGCCAATGCAACGAAAACGCCGGTTTATCTCATTTATCAGCAGGGCTTTAACCAGCTGCAGATGGGGTATGCATCATCGCAGGCCTTCGTGCTGGCGATGGCGATTCTGGTCTTCTCGCTGATCAGCATGAAGATCAATAAATCGGAAGAATCGATTGTGTAATCGGGGCTTAGAGGAGGAAGACAAGAGATGAGAGCAATTGAGAGTCAGGCCAAGCGGCAGCGAATCCTTACCGCGAGCGTCTTCTATATCGGTGCCATTCTGATCGCCATCGTCATGTTTCTCCCGTTCTACTGGAGCGTGATGACCTCTTTTAAGCCGGATGAGGATATGTTCTCGATGCCGATCAAATGGTTCCCTACGGAAATCACGCTGGAGCACTATAAAAAGGCGTTCACAACCGTACCCTTCGGCCTTTATTTCTGGAATTCATTCTTTCTGGCCATTACCGGCGTGCTGCTCAACCTGTTCTTCGGTTCGCTCAGCGGCTACGCTTTTGCCAAGCTGAAGTTCAAAGGCAACTCGGGACTCTTCCGCGTGCTGCTGGCCGCGATGATGGTCCCGGGCATCGTCACGATGATCCCGAGCGTGTATGTGCTGCGCCATATACCGCTGATGGGGGGCAACGACCTGTTCGGAAGCGGCGGCATGGGGCTGATGAATTCCTTCTGGGGGATCATTCTTCCGGGGGCTTCCGGCACGTTTGCGGTGTTTTTCATGCGGCAGTTCTTCCTGACGCTTCCCTCCGACATGATGGAGATGGCGCGGATTGAAGGCTGCGGCGAATTCAAAATTTTTTGGCGCATCTATTTGCCTCTGACCAAGCCGGCGCTGGCAACCCTGAGCATATTCACGTTTCAGGCTGGCTGGAACAGCTTCCTGTGGCCGATGATCGTGCTGAACGATCCGAACAAGGCGACGATCCAGATGGGGCTCCAGGCGTTCTCGTTCAATTTCCAGACGGATTACGGCCCGATGATGGCCGGGGCGCTGGTGGCTATTTTGCCGATCCTTGTCCTGTTCCTGGCTCTGCAGAGGTACTTCATTCAGGGCATCGCATTTAGCGGGATCAAAGGCTAGCGGGATGGAAACTGGATATGCTTAACGCATGGAAAAAGAAACTTGCATATTGAGATGTCAGGAGTGATTTCGACAATGATAACGGTGTCCGGTATATGGACCAAAAGGGCCGATGAGGCGCAGCGCGCGCTGGAACGCCATTTCTGGAATGATTCGATCCGTATGTACAATATAGAAACGCCGTGCCCGGACGGGGCGTGCAACACGATTTTCCATTATTGGTGGATGGCGCATGCGGCGGATGTGCTGGTGGACGGTTATGTTCGCACGGCGGATCCGTTGTATGCGGAGCGGCTGGAGCACTTGTATGAGGGAGTGCTCCGCCGGAATGACGGCACATGGCCGAATGAGCTGTACGATGACATGGAATGGATGGCGCTGGCATGGCTGCGCGCCTATGAGGCGACGGGGCTGGAGAAGTACAAGCGAGCGGCGCTGACGCTCTGGGAGGATATTCAAACCGGCTGGAACGATGCTCAAGGCGGGGGGATTGCTTGGCACAAGGAGCAGCTCGGTTATAAGAATACCCCGGCAAATGCGCCTGCGGTTATTTTGGCGGCACGGCTGTATCGGGCTTTCGGCAACCCGGACGACCTGGAATGGGCTCGGAAAATCTACGCTTGGCAGAAGAATGCCCTCGTGGATCCTGCCACGGGTTTTGTCTGGGACGGGATGAACCGGACCGGGGACGGGGCCATCGATAAAGATTGGAAATTCACGTATTGCCAAGGCGTATTTATCGGAGCAGCGGTCGAGCTGTTTCGGGTTACGGATGATTCGGCGTACCTTGAGGACTCCAAGCGGACCTTTCAAGCGATGCGCGTAGAGCTGGCGGATTCGGCAGAAGGCATCCTCCCGGACGAAGGCGGAGGCGACGCCGGATTGTTCAAAGGCATCCTGATCCGTTATGTAACGGAAGCCATCAAGGTGTGGCCTGAAGCAACAGAAGCTGCAGGGTGGCTGAGCCGGAACGCCAATGTGCTCTGGGAACAGGGAAAGACTACAGATGGCGCGTTGTTCGGGACCGATTGGAAGAGCCGTCCACCGTCTGACGCTATCGTTCAGCTCAGCTCGCAGCTGAGCGGCGTGATGCTGCTTGAATGTGCGGCCGTGCTGGAATCCGCGGGGCAGGCTGGGGGGAGCGCTGGTCGGCATTCTGCGGCGAACTGGGATGAGAGAGCAGACCTGCTGCAGGAGGCCATGTACCGAAATTACGGAAACCCGGACAGCGGCATAATGGATCAATGGTTTCCGCGGGAACATGCCGCGGCAGGCGAGAATTTCTATTATTGGTGGCAGGCGCATGTGCTGGATGTGCTGGTGGATGCTTATCATCGCACGGGGAAGCCGGTGTATGCCGACCGAATGGAGGCATTCAGCCGAAGCCTGTACAAGTACAACGGCCATACGTTCACCCATAATTATTACGATGACATGGAGTGGACGGCACTTGCGCTGCTGCGTGCGCATCAGGCTACCGGAAGCGAGTGGTATAAGGAGCAGGCGCTGACGCTGTGGGAAGACATCAAGACCGCTTGGAACGATCACTGCGGGGGCGGCATGGCGTGGAAGAAGGATCAGCTGGATTACAAAAACACGCCGGCTAACGCGCCTGCCGCCATTTTGGCGGCGAGGCTGTATCTTTTAGAGCGGAACGGAGAAGATTTGAACTGGGCCAAGCGCATCTATGAATGGAACAAAAGCCGGCTTGTCGATCCATCGACCGGGTTTGTATGGGATGGCATGAACCGGCTGGGCGACGGTGAGATCGATTACGATTGGAAATTCACGTATTGCCAGGGCGTGTTCCTCGGTGCCGGAGTGGAATTATACCGTTGTACGGGGGATAAGTCCTATCTCGAGGACGCTAAACGGACTGCTGATGCGTGCATGCTGGAGCTGTGCGATCCAAACACTCTGCTTCTGCCCGATGAGGGTATTGACGACACGGGGCTGTTTAAAGGCATCCTCATCCGTTATCTGCTGGTGCTGCTTGAAGAGGCGCCTGAAGAGGACGGCGTACGCCGAATGATTCAGTGTAACGCGGAAACGCTGTGGG
Organism: Paenibacillus sp. cl141a; assembly: GCF_900109305.1. Lineage (NCBI taxonomy): Bacteria > Bacillati > Bacillota > Bacilli > Caryophanales > Paenibacillaceae > Paenibacillus > Paenibacillus sp. cl141a. Next base: position 332,913 of record NZ_FNZO01000004.1, on the reverse strand, counting down.
AGAAGGGAATGCTTAAGGATGCTGGTTTATGCAGCCCTGCCTGGGACGCTCTGCCGACGCTTCCCGTTCAACTGAGCGTGCAGCTGAGCGGAATGATGCTGACGGAGGCGGCGGCCTTGTTGAACAAATAGCCTTGATTCGCTGTCGGCGATGATGGCGTATTGTGAATGATTGGAGAAGAGCGCGCGAATCGGCGTGCTCTTCTTCATTTTATTTCCTGTTCCACCAATTCGAGATGATTGTCATATGACAATATTCATGACAACACACACTGTTGGTCGCGCGGGCCATGCGTTATATTTATGAGGTAAATCACATCCTGGCTTGGATACGAAATATGATTTCAGATGCTCTGTGAAGTAAGGTCATATCCGTTCATGAGGTGATGTATGTCCATTAATTTGAAAATAGAGGACGTTTGTATCCAGCTAGGAATTGACATTCATAAATTCAACTTGGAAAACCCTGAAATCAAGACCGAAACCGTAGTCCTTTCCCAAAGTTACCCTCATCAACCGTCACCGCGATTTGGCAAACCTCTGTCATTCCCTAAAATCTGATTGATGTCATATGGCAATTTAATGACACCACTCACTATTTGTCGCGCTGCCCTTCTATTTATATTAAAATATGTTCGGTACAACTACGATGATCGTCATGAATAGGAAGTGCTTGTTGCAGATGTTCCGAAAACGTCGATACCAAGGCAAGCCATGAGAACAGACCACCAAAGGAATGATCTGTTTTCCTTATTCGTTCTGGCAAAGATTGCGGAACCGAGCCTACTGCATATCACAAGAAAAGAATCGGTTTTCCTCCTGAAAAAGATGGCCGGGGTTACATTGGAACACTGTTGCGAGAAAATTCTGCCGTTCTGGAAAAATGTATGTATTCATTTACATAATATAAAAAAATAGGCAAAAAAGGACTTCTTAAACTAGAAGTCCTTTTTTGTTTCATTCATGGTCATCCCTTGTCATTATTTCTCGGGAAATAGCATCTGCTAGCGAATGATCCGACAATAAACAGTAGTTTCAGCCAAATCATTCCATTAAAATAGGACTGTTGAATCAACGTTCTAGGGGATACAAAATCAGATGAGCACAGTACAGCTACGACACGTGCAGAAGACATCCGGCAGTACCGTATTAATTCCACACATCAACCTTGAGGTGAGCGCAGGTCAATGCGTTGCCATTCAATGCAATCACGAATTAGGACATCAAGTGCTGCTCGCCATGATCGGGCAGACGCCGATATCGGAGGATTCCATCTGGATTCAGGGAGAGGCGCTGACACCGGAACATACACGGAATATTAGAGAAAAAATAGGGATTCAGCTGTTATCGGAAGCGGCATACGAGCGTCTGAAGGTTCGTGAATTCCTCCATTTTTATGCTCGTCTCTATGAGACGAAGCCAGACATGGAGCTGTTATTGCAGCGGTTAGGACTAGCAGAGAAGCAAAACAGCCGGGTGTTGCAATTGACACCGTCGGAATTGCGCCGATTGTCCATCGCACGTGCACTTGTACATAATCCGCAGGTTTTGTTCATGGAAGACCCGGAGCAAAATGTCATTCTGGAGACAAGTTATATCATTCGTAATCTGATACCAGCTCTGATGGAGGAAGGCAAAGCGATCGTCTCACGACCATGGTGCTGGAACAGGCCATATCAAAGCGAACCGGGGAAGACCTTCTTGCCGTTCAAACTTCGCCTTAACCGGATCCGGCGACCGCAATGCCGCTGAAGGAGACCGGACCGCTGAGTTGGAGTGAATTTTCGCCGGGGGAGACTATATAGAGTGTATACCGGATCAATCCTTGGTTAACGACTGCGGTGGGAGGGAAATCACCGGCCGCCAGGGAGATGGGAAACATATGGAACGAGAGGTTCCCGGGATTGACGACCTGCTCGTAAATGTTCGTTCCGGAACCCGGCGTTCCGCTGCCGTCGCGCTCAATTAATAGAGTCATAGAGGAAGGCGCTGCCTCGGTTGTGGCCGGACGTAACAAGGATACCGTGCCGGACAGCCATACGCGCACGTCCGTGACGTTGACCGTTCCAAGCGCCGGGATGGTTTGAAGTCCGATATCTCCGATAAGGAGCGGCTCGGAAATATCGATGGGTTTACGGTCGCTGGCCCGCATCGGCATATGGACGGATAGACGCATGTCCAACAATTGAATCGGCATGGGAATAACACCTCCTTTAGAACAGTATATGATCCGCTTCATGGGAGGTGTGCCAATCTGCAAGTGTTCCGTCATCTCCGGCCGTCCGGGTGACCAAGTCGCACAGAAAAGGCAGCCTCCTGGACCGGGAAGGGCCAAGGGGCTGCCGAGAGGATAATTATTCGAATGTGATGAGCCCCGTGGTATGAAGCAGCACCAGAAATACGAGAATCGGCGCAATATAACGGAGCATGAACAGCCATACCCGGAACCAGCCTGCTTTCAGACCGGCGGCATCAGCGGCCTTCTTCCAGAAGTATCCCGCAAAGAGGGTGGTGATCAGGCCCCCGATCGGAAGCAGGATGTTGGATGTAATGAAATCCAGCCAATCAAAGAAATTTTTGCCGCCGATATCGGTAAGCCCAGGCACGATGCCGAATGACAACGCGGAGGGTAAGCCGACCAGCAGAACCAGTGCGCTGATAACCACAACGGCTTTGGTGCGTCCCCAATGCCAGCGGTCCATGACATACGAGGTCGGAACCTCCAGCAAGGAGACCGCGGAGGTTAAAGCGGCGATAGCTAGAAGGACAAAGAACAATCCTCCGAAAAAAGCACCCAGCGGCATGGCCGAGAAGGCAGCCGGCAAGGCAATGAAGACAAGGGAAGGGCCGGCATTCGGCTCGATCCCGAACGAAGCGGTTGTCGGGAATATGATAAGCCCGGCAATAAATGCATAGATCAGGTCGCCTGAGCCGATGGCGAGGGTAGCCGGACCAAGGGATTGCCGCTTATCGACATAAGCCCCGTAGGTCAACAGAATCCCCATCCCAAGCGAGAGGGAGAAGAAGGCATGTCCCAGCGCGACGAGTGCCGCTTCCGGGCTCAGCTTCGAGAAGTCAGGATTCAAGAAGAACGATACCCCTGCTCCGGCCCCTGGCAAGGTTACAGCACGGATCATTAACACAATTAACAGAATGATCAGTCCCGGGATCAGGACCTTGTTGAATTTTTCGATTCCGCCGGAGATGCCTTTAGCCACTACCCATCCTGTAATCGCAATAGCGACAATCTGCCAAATGATCGGCATGTAGCCTTCCGTAAATGCGGTGAATTGACCGCCGAAATCGGTGTTGCTGTACAGATTGCCGCTAAACGACATGACGGCATAATGAAGCGTCCAGCCTGCCACAATGACATAGAAGGTCAGGATGAGAAACGGCGCGATAACCTGGAGCAATCCAAGCTGTCCGAAGACTTTCGGTCCGCCCGCTTTAACGAAGGAAGTCGCGGCACTCCCGCGGCCGGCTCGTCCGATGGCAAGCTCCGCCAGCAGGACGGGCAAACCGATCACGATGAGACAGATAATGAAGAGCAGGAAGAAAGCTGCGCCGCCGTGTTCTCCCGTAATGTACGGGAACTTCCACATGTTTCCGAGGCCGACGGAGCTCCCGATCGCGGCCAGGATGAATCCAGCAGAGGAAAAACGATCGCTTTTCCCCGGTGATGCTGGGTTGTTGAGCTGAGATTTCATAGATGTTCCCCCAGTTGTTTTAAAGTTAAGTTCCTCTATTATATTTCATGTTCTGCCAGAAAGGCATAAGCAATTTTTCCTAAGGGATGAAGACCTGCATTTGTATTATGCTGCGAACACCAGGTTTTCAATACTAACATTAACCACGATTTGTAAATAAATAAACCTTAAACACCAAGTTTAAGGAAAGGAAGGGACTTTTGATAGGGAAATAATCACAAATGCGCCTGACGGCAATGAGGTTGGCAGGGGTTGACAAATACCTCTAAATAATTTATCTTTATATTAAGATAAATAAACAAACAAATCACGGAAAAGAGGGATATCATGATCCAAAGCTTAACCCGGATTAACGAATTGGCACAAAAACAGCGGGAAGGAGTGCTCACTGCTGCGGAAAGAGCCGAACAGGAAGTTTTGCGCACGGAATACCTGCGCGAAATTCGCGGACAGGTGCTGAGCACCTTTTCGGGATTAAGCATCGTGGATCCCGCCGGTAATGACGTGACACCTGAGAAACTTCGCAATGAGCAAAAGAACTGGAAAATCGAATAGCCATGACGATGTAAATGCTTTTACACAGCATGGTGAACATAGTGGAACAAGAAGAAGGATCGCCATGACATGGCGATCCTTCTTCTTTTATTATGGCTTTAGCCAGTTGAGTGCGTGAAACGCACGGAACAAAAAACCACCCGCTATGCGGGTGAAGGGATTGAGGGTTTGACCACTAAGACCATTCCGCTAAACTTGAGATGTTCAGGCTCAAAGAAAGGAATGGTCTTAGATGGCAACCAAGAGCTACAGCCTAGCTCACACAAAGTGGATGTGCAAATACCAAATTGTATTCACCCCGAAGTATAGATGGAAAGAGATTTATAATCAAGTGAGAAGAGATCTGATTGAAATTTTCAAACGCTTATGCAAGTACAAAGGTGTAGAGATCATAGAAGGTCATATGATGCCAGATCATGTACACATGTTGGTAGCGATCCCATTCGTGAGCAAGAAGCACATGATCAAGCGGTAGATAAGCTGAGTGTAAAAGAACACGAAGATCCATTCAGCAGTAATCGGAACAAAAAGAAGTAAAACCAGTCATAAAACTTTTTTTGAACGGTATATAACCTTTTGTAGTACTTGTCCATCTAATCTATGGAGGGCCCTCAGAAGGAGATGAAATTCGTGCAGCAAACTATGGTACAAGAAGTCAAACGAGCACAGCAGGGAGATCGTGAAGCATTTATTCAGTTGCTCCGGAGGCTGGAGCCCGAGTTGTATCGTTTGGCAAAGTCCATTGTGGGACGGGATGAGGATTGCGCGGATGCTCTTCAGGAAACGACGCTGAAAGCATATAAAGGTATAGCCGGCTTAAGGAAGACAGCTTATTTCAAAACGTGGCTTATCCGTATACTGATCAACGAATGTAATCAGGTGCTGCGTATGCGCAAACGAACCGTCGCCATGGCGGAACTGCCCGAGCAGATCAGGACGGGCAGCAAGGAAGAAGATGTTGTGAACAGCCGGCAGCTTGATTTACGGGAAGCTGTGGAGAATCTGGACGAATCGTTACGTTTGGTTGTTCATCTGTTCTATTATCAGGATTTATCGATCAAACATATTGCAAGTGTCCTTGATCTGTCAGAAGGAGCTGTTAGAGCCCGGTTACACAGAGCTCGAGGAGTGCTGGCAAAGCAAGTCAACGAAATTGGAAAGGGGAGAGTGGCGTATGAATAAACGAGATCTTGAACAGCAGCTGCGGGAGTTGGGGAGTAAGGATGCAGGCAAGGTCCCCGATATTATTCGTCGCCGTCAAGAAGAGGTGTATGCCGCTCTGGAAACTTTCCCAATGCAGGAACGCAGTCACCGTAAAAAGGCTGATTGTGTTGTGTCCCGGGTTCGCCGTATCCTTTTGACCGCTGCAGCGGTATTGATTGTTACGATCGGTGGCTTGCTGGGCGGTGCTGCTGTATCACCGACCATAGCAGCAGCACTGCAAAGTGTTCCACTCATCGGCAGTCTGTTTAAGCTGGCCGCCGACGACTTAGGCCTGCAAACCTTGGAGGAGCGCGGTCTTGTAGATGTCGTGGAAGCCAGCGCCACCCATGATGGAATCACTCTCCGTATTCCAGAGCTTGTCTACGATGGCACAAGGCTATCCATGGTAGTTACGCGTGATGGAGAAAAACTAAGTGGCAGTATTCTTGACCAAATTTCTACGGGAAACGGAACAAAGCCCAAATATCCTAAAGGAGCCATTCATTCCTTCGAGGCGCAGATCGATGGACGTCCCATCTCTCGTCAAAATAATGGATGGAATATGGGTTTTAAAGCAAAACCCACTTCCGATCCAAATACAGCTATTTACGAACTTACGTCACACTCCGTAACAAAGCAGCTTACATCAGAACTTCCAGATGCATTTACGCTAACAATTCAGGTCGGTCTGGAGGGGGTTGAAGAACAATTTATGTTGGAACTTCCTGTACGTAAACACCAGGCCAAAGTTATGTCCACCATTCAGAAGTCGAGAGAATGGAGAGGCCACAAGCTGACCTTAAGCGAAATCCAGTTCACACCGATTACAACCCAAGTGTTGTTAAGTGTTGTTTCGGATGATCAGGAATGGCAGCGTCGGCTATGGTTTGAACTGTGGGATGACAGTGGCAATGTGCTGGGTGTCATTGGCGGATATGGTGCGCATGAAACCGGCCGCGCAGGAGAGCTTCGTTATAATGTGCTGTTTGAACGTATGGCAAAGGCTCCTTCATCAATCAAACTGAAAGCTTTTTTGCCTGAAATGGAGCATTCTTCATCCTCTTCAGGAAGCTTTAAGCTAAACGAGCGTGGGGAAGTCATTAAAAATTATATCAACGAGTTGGAGATCACCGTTCCGGTTGATCAAGCAGAAATACAGAAACTATACGAGATTTCATCCGAAACTAGAGGAGACGATAAACCATGAAAAACACATCTAAAATGATTGCGGTAACAGCTTTGACAGCAGGATTGTTAGTTGGAGGCGGGGCTTGGGGATATCAAGCAGCAACGGTTGATGCTGCGGCAGCTCAAGCTGCTGGAGAAAAAGGAAAGGCTGCGACTGCGAGTAAAGCGAAAACCGTTCAAGTAACTCAGAGCGGCATTACCCTTGAGGTGGCAAAAGCACAATTTGATGGAAACTTCATTGATATTTCACTCAACCGAAGCGGCAAGGAACTAAAGAGCAGCTTTGTGCACAAGGGGACAAAAGATGAAGGAAGTGCTCAAATTGAACATGGAAGTCTCGAGTCCATCGATGGGTTTATTGACGGAAAATCTATTATTGAGCTTGGCGGAGGGGGGTTGGGCCAAAGACCGGGTCTGAAGTGGGGATCTGGAGAAACGCCGGAAAGTGCTCGTGTTCTTCTTAAGGATGCTTCATGGTTAGGCGGCAAAGGCTACACTTTTCCAGAGAAGTTTCAGCTTAAACTAAAGGTAAAACTTACAGGGGTGGATAAACCTTACATTGTTGAACTTCCAATGCAAAAGACAGCAGACAAACCAGTGGTGCTAACAGACAGCTTGACCAAACAGGCTGGGAACCTAACTCTTAAGCTTGGTAAAATAAGCCTTACATCAACTTCAACTCGTGTTCAACTGATTGCGAAGGGAGATACAACAGAGCGGCTTTTTGGTATGCAGTATGAGGTTGTGGATGACAGCGGCCGTCAGCTGGATTACTTGACAGCGTTTGGTACAGATGATAACAATAAAGAAAAAGCACTTTATAATGACATCGTGTTAACTCCGATCCATAGTGATGCTAAATTTATCACGATTAAACCGTTCTATCCCGAGATGGAAGCACCTGGTGCAGCAAATGGCGCGTTTAAGCTGGATGCCGATGGGAAGATCGTTAAAAATTACATTGAAGAGCTGGAAATGAAGGTTCCGCTAAAATAAAGCCAAAAATGTTGTGTGATAAACAACGCTGAAGCCTCCTCACGGAGGCTTTTTGTTATGGCTTTAGCCAGTTGAGTGCGTGAAACGCGCGAAAAAAAAAACCACCTGCTACGGGTGGAGGGATTAAGGGTTGACCACTAAGACCATTCCAATACAATTGAGATGTTCAGGCTCAAAAAGAAAGAAATGGTCATTCATGGCAACCAAGAGCTACAGCCTATGATGCCGGATCATGTACACATGTTGGTAGCGATTCCACCTAAAATTGCAGTCTCCACGTTTATGGGGTATCTAAAGGGAAAAAGTTTGCTCATGATCTTTGAGATGCATGCCCAGCTCAAATATAAATACGGGAATCGAAAATTCTGGGCAGAAGGATATTATGTGAGTACGGTAGGGTTAAATGAAGCAACGGTAAGAAAGTATATTCGTGAACAAGAAGCACATGACCAAGCGGTAGATAAGCTGAGTGTAAAAGAGTACGAAGATCCGTTCAGTAGCAACAGGAGCAAGAAGAAATAAACCAGTTTAACTGGTAAGTGAAAGTGACAAAAACACTGAGCCTGAACGGATTTGTGGTCAGGCTAGCGACTTTAGGCGCAGTTTGGCAACAAGGGGTTATACCCCAAGAGCAAACCACCCGTTGGACGGGTGGTCATGATTTTTCTAACACCAAATATAAATGGCGCCCTCTATCCAAACCGCTCGGTCTTATACCACTTCGACTCCCTGCCCGTAATCTTGTCCACGATCATGGAGTAGAACGCCTTGATGGATATGACGAGGAACAGCTGAGCGTAGGTGAAGTACGACACGCAGGATAGAATGAAGTTGCGCGTGGTGCTTTGGCCGATGTCCGTTGCGAGCGCCAGGTTAATCTGCAGGACGTAGATGTAATACATTAAGGCCCAGGCAATGACGAGATACATGTAGACATCCCCTTCAAACCGGAAAGGGGAGATGACGGCCGGATTAAACAGCGCGATGATCTGATACACGATATTGGCGATAAATATAATATCCGAGATGATGATGGCCATCATAAACCAGAAGTAACTGGCCGCGTAATACAGCACATGCAGCTTAATCCGCCAGCTGCTCCGGTTGAACAGATGATGAATATTATCCGTGACGACGCTGTAGTTGCCTTTGGCCCAGCGTTCGCGCTGCTTCATGTACACCTTTAGATCCTCGGGCTCCTGCTGATAAGCCTCGGCTTGGGGAGCCAGGGCAATCAGCTGCCCTCTCGTCAGGATCTCGAACGAAATCGCGGTATCTTCGGTGATCACATGCTCATCCCATCCACCGATGTCCTGAATGAGCGCGGTTTTCACGATAAAGTTCGTGCCGGGAATGGTACCCAGCTTAAACAGCTGCCATAACCCGGTATGATGCACGCGCTGAATGGTCACCAGCTCCAGATTGATGCAGCGGGACAGGAAATTCTGCCCGCGGTTTCGGGCCTTGTTGCGTCCGAAGACGGCCCCGTAGCGTTCGGGCTGCTCCATCGCCTTCTGCGTGAGGAACAACAGCGCATTTTTCTCGGGAGCGGCGTCGGCGTCGTAGACACAGATCCAATCGCCCGTTGCCTGCTTGAGCGCGTCGTTCAAAGCGCCCGATTTGCCGCCGGTTCCCTCTCTCTCCAGGATCAGAAAGTCGCGGTCCCGGTAACGCTCATGCGCTTTCAGCGCTTGTAACCGCTCGGCCGTATGATCCTTGCAATTGTCGGCGATGACAATCAGCTGCATTTTGTGGTGAGGGTAATTCATCTGCAAAATGTGCTCGACCGTTGCCTGGATGACCAATTCCTCATTGTGCGCGGGCACCATGACCGTCACGGTGGGATAATCCTCCAAATTGCCGGGATTCCCCAGCTTCTGCCGGCTTTGTTTATGAATGAACACGATGGCGCCGGCCATGATAATAATCGACTCCAGTACGGCAATCCATATGCTGATGATGGAGATAACAAGGAAAAAGTCAGTCACTAAACTTCCCCCGATCGTACTTTCGTTTGATTTTCGAACGGAAGCTTAAGGTTGCGACCGTCAGGATCATGATGGCGATGGAGAACACGATGCTGACCCCGATGCACAGAGGGATAAACCAATGGGTATACCACATCGGCTGCAAGCCTCCTTTTTCATGGCGTTAAATATATTCACCGATGAGGTCGGTCTCGGTATTACGTTCTAAAGCGGAGATGACATCATCGATATGTTCGTATCGGCTGAACTGCTCTTTCTGGAATACGAGGCCGCCGGCTCGGACCACTAGCTTGAGGGACATGCCTTTTTTATCCCGGAAGGGGACGTTCATCATGGCGACTTTGATGCGGTCCATGAGGCTTTTGAGGTATTCCGGCTTGGTGAGCGGACATAGAATGATAAACCGCCCTTCGCCGATGGAGAACTTATAGTCTTCGTAACGGATCTGCTTCTGAATCGTATTGGACAATTCCACTATCAGCCTGGCAAAGCGGTGAGAGCCGACGTTTTCTCTGGTCAGGGGGAGGAAATCGAGCTTGAACATCATAATGCAGAATCCGTATTGATCGGAATACCGGTTTGCCAGATTTGCTTGTTTCACCAGCGTGCTTTCAAAAGCCTCCTTGCTGCCGAGCGAGGTATCGATGTCGATGTCCGGGTTGGTTTTCCTCAGTTGCTCGAGACGGCGGATAAATCTTCGGCTTCGCACGAGAGCCAGCTTAATGAAGACGGCAATAGCGGTGTTGGCGGGCAGCAGCAAAATCCAGGACAGCGTGAGCGCGTGGATTGGAGCCAGCGTGGACAACCAGACAAAATACGTGACCAAATACACAAAAACGGCAACCGTCGAAACGCCGACCGGCAGAAAGAACCCGATAAGTAAAGCGGCCAGTGACCCGGCGCTAAACATAAATTCCATGAAAGTAAAACTTTGGTTTACATGGATGTGCCAAAATAATAACGCCTGCTGGACGACGGCAAGAGCAATCAGCAGAAAATAACCGAATTCGACGCGGCGTAAAGGGGTGGATTTTTTCATGTATTTCCCTACTTTCTAAGCTCTTAAACCTTTTACGTTTGTGGTTGGTCATCCCATATGTTATTTAAAAATTACCCAAATGTCGATAGATTTATCGTACCTTGTCCACAATGTTTATGTTGGATCGGGAACGGAGCGGGGTTTAACCCTCAAACTCCCTGATAAACTGCCCCTTTCAGAGATCAGGATCGATAGGATAGTGTAGGATTAGGGCGTCTTGATGTCACAGACGGTAGTGTTCATCTGTCTTATATGTGGTGTAGCTTACTGCCGACAATATACAGAGTAAGAAGGTGTGCCTGATGTTATGGGATCAAATCTATATCGAATACAAGCCGATGATGTTCGGCCTGGCCTACCGGATGCTGGGGAGTGCGGCGGATGCCGAGGACATCGTGCAGGATGTTTTTTCCCAATTTGTGCAGATGGATCGGGGAGAGGTGTTAAACGAGAAGGCGTATTTGGCCAAAATGACAACGAACTGCTGCATCAACCTGCTGAAATCGTCCAGGCGCCAGCGCGAAACGTATACCGGTCCCTGGCTGCCGGAGCCGATGCCGGATTATGACATGATAAAGCAGTCCGATCCTGCGGAACGCCGCGAGAATATCGGCTATGCCTATCTGGTGCTGCTTCAACGCCTGACGCCGCTGGAGCGTGCCATCTATATCGCCAAGGATACGCTGGGCCTCGAATATCATGAAATCTCGGAGATGCTTGGAAAGACGGAGATCAGCTGCCGCAAGACCTTCAGCCGTGCCCAGCAAAAAATGGGCCAACATACGGAGAGGCCGGTGGGAGAGGGGACCCGTACGGAAAAGCAGGAACGCTTCGTTGAAGCCTTCCTGCGGGCGTCCGATATGGGAAATTTTAAACCGCTGCTCTCTTTCCTGAAGGAAGAGGTTGCGCTGCTGTCGGATGGCGGCGGCAAAGCAAAAGCAGCCATCAATCCGATACTGGGCGTGGAGCGGGTACGGGCTTTCTTCGAGGGATTGTCCGCCAAAGGCTCGTTTCGGGAAGGGTTTGAACCCGTCTCCGTCAATGGGGAGCCCGGCGTATTGCTGAAGCGGGAAGGCAGGGTCTCCATGGTGCTTACGGCAGAGTGGGAACCCGACTTGTCCCGCATCAGCCGGATCTTTCTTGTGGTCAATCCGGATAAATTGCAGCTGTTTAATCAAAACAGCCCGGGAACAGCCCTGTAGCAACGCCGATCCGGTTCCAGGCATTGATGGTCGTGATCGCCATGACCAGATCGACGAATTGCTTCTCGTCAAAATGCTTGCGCACGCGTTCGTATACCTCGGCCGGAACGCCGGCTTCGGTCAGCTTGGTCACGCACTCCGTCAATTCGATGACGGCCCGTTCCTCGTCGGAATAGATCGGCACTTCGCGCCACATCGGCAGAAGGAGGAGACGGTCCACGCTCTCGCCCATGGAGAGCAGATCCTTCGAATGCATATCCACGCAGAAGGAGCAGCCGTTGATCTGGGACGCCCGGAGCTTAATGATCTCGTACAGCTTATGATCCAGTCCGCTTTTTTGAGCCGCTTGCTCCAGGGCAAGCAGGGTTTTGAAGGCTTCGGGATTGGCCGACCGGTAATTCATTCGCAGTTCCATGTTCAGTTCCCCTTTACGTTTGATGATTGATGTTCACCAATATGACAGTCTGCCGCCCAGAATTGTGACATGTTCTAACGAAAAAAAGAAATAAATCCTCAAATGGTGGAGAACGAAAGACCGAAAGAGGAACGGCGCTTCTTGGCAGAAGCGCCGTTCCGGGGGAGCGTTCAAGTTCATCCTGAGGGTTTCTTTTGTCGTTTATTACGCGTTATATATTATTTTCCAGCCTTAAGCGGTATGCGCAAGACATCGTCTCGTTTATGGGTGGTATAGTTCGAAATATACACCTCGAGTTCGGTCTTGTCGAAATTCTCATACACGTCCATATGTTTATTATTGTCATCGCCGAGCAGGCCGATTATGGCCGGCATGCCATAGTTCCGATCTTCGCCGTCCAGATAATAAGTCTGGTTGACGCCGCCGAACGCCGGGTCGGAGCTCAAGGATTCCACATAGAGGTTGTGGTCCTTCATGTAATAGGTCCACGTGATCGGATAGCCGGCGATACTGGATGTTAAGGTCTGATGCTCAGCCGAAATATCGGTCAAGCGGATCGGATTCTTATCTCCGGCGAATTCGTCGACGCGGTGCTTGGCGATCAGGGACACCGGTTGGTTCGCCAGGGAGGCTGCATTCAGTCCGGCCATTTCAAAGCGAAGCTCTGTTTTATTGGATTGTCCCTGAATAAACCATACACCTCCGTTCAACAGCGTTCCGCCTATATCTAGTTGATAATCCATGAAAGGAAAACGGGTATACTTTTCTTCATGGGTCAAGATCAGCCGGACTTGGGTTGGCGTCACGATCATTTCATGGATCTTCGTTTCGCCAGGCACCTGATCTACAGGGATATTCAGCACGTCCTTCCATGTGCCGTTGGCCATTTGTTTCTTGGACAGGGCCATATTCAAGCTCCAGATACCGTCTGCGCTTTGCAGCGTGCGATCATAAGCCAGCTGGAATGTCGTGCCTTCCGCACGCAGGGAATCGGAATTGAATATTTGCTGGCCCAGGTATTCTCCGGTGGCTGCCGGAGTTCCGAAAGTAGAAGGTTTAACCTCCTTAATCATCTCATTCTTGTCATCGGTCGCTTGAATTCGCACCCAGCTTCTGCTGTTCATTTCAGGGTCCGTAAATCTAATGGCCGATTGGAGCAGGACATTGCCCTCGGCCTGCTCGAAGGACTGCAGGGTCACGCTGTCAATGCCATCCTTTTGAATGGGGAATACCTGCGTATTCGGGTTTTGAGGGTCGTAAGGAATGGACTGTGTTCCGTCGCCGGTAAAACGGATATTCTCCATCGCAAACTCGATATCCGCGATCTGGCCCTCAGCAACCCAATCGGTCTCGAAATACCCCTGGAATACGCCTAACTCCTCGTTCCACTGATGAGAATAATGGCCCTCGACGGAATGACCTTCCTTATCTTTAAGCCCGATTCGATCAAAAGCGATTTGTTCGCCGGCCCGCGTCGAGCCAGGATCCAGGCTGTAGAGCAGGAACGTGCGGTTCTCATCGATAAACGCCGTGTGCACCGTTAGCGTGATGCCATCCTTCGTAACGGATTTCTCAATCGTCTGGCCAAGCCCTTGTTCTAGCGCAGTCTGGATCCCGGCCTTGTAAGACAGAAGATGGGACCAGTCATAATTCAAGGCTGCATAGACCGGTGTGGCCATTAGGGCGACGGATATCCCGGTAATGATCGCAATCCGCTTTCGCTTACGCGGACGAATCGGAATGGATTCCCCTCCGGCCACCTTCAATTCGTCCTGCTGTATGCTGCTCCACATCCGGTCAAAATCAGGATAAGACACGTTATTCGCTGTGTTCATCTGATTTTTCAGGTTGTTCTCAAAACGTTCCAAATTGTTTCTCCCCCTTCAGCCAAAAGCCGTTATGATGCTCGAGCTTTTTGCGCATGATTTTCAATGCTTTGTGTAGCCTTGATTTAACCGTTCCTACAGGAATCTTCAACGTTTCGGCAATTTCCGCCATCGACAGCTCGCCGATATAGCGGAGCGTAACCACGGCCATCAGCTTGTCCGGAAGCTGCCGCAGCAGGCTCTCCCATTCCGCCGCCGCTGCTTTTTCCAATACGATGGTGTCCACGGATTTAACCGATGCCGCGGTCTGCTCGTGGAGCCACTCGACCTGGCTTTGCTTTTCCCGCTGGGTCTGATTCCTTCTAAGCAGGTTCAGGCAATGATTCATCGCGATGCGCATGATCCAGGCGCGTGTATGCTCTACGCTTCTCCAATCCTGGCGAAATACGGTGACGAATACGTCATGGCAGAGATCTTCCGCATCTTGGGCGTTCCGCAGCATGTAGTAGCAGGTACGGTACACGTCCTTGTTGTATGAATCGAATAACTCGCGTTCCGTCAATCCAAGGCACTCCTTTCTTTGCGTTATGTCTAATAAACAAATGACCCTTGGAAAGGGTTCATATTTTTTTGCGGAGGTGGCCTTATAACGAAGGCGGGGACATTATCTTATATTTTCGGATTGACTTCATTCTAACAAAAAAGAACATCTGCCCACCGTATAAAAACGTAGCGCAGATGTTCTATGGATATCTGTAAGATAGGGTGCCGCTGGCAGGCTCGTAAGAACCACCGATTCACATATTACAGAGTTTATCACTTTATCGCTGGCAGCTTAAGCTATGCGGAACCAGCTGATTTGGACCTCGCCTTTCATGATCAGGAAGACGTCGGCCCGTCCTGCTAACCCCGTCAGATCGGCCTGAACCGTCGTCCAGGCCTGGCGTCCTCCGGTCGGCAGAACCCTGCAGCTTCCGGCTGCGGGGCCATTCGGGCTGCCGGTCGTAACGACGATGTCGCCGCCCTTGATATGTCCGCTTACCCTGGCCTCGAACGTGGCCGGAGAATTGCCGAGATCGGCATCATGGAAGGCGATCCATCCCGAGTCGCCGTGTAAACGGATGCTTTCGCCGCTTTCGCGGCATTCATCCAGGAAGACACCCTGGTAGTCGTCATAATTCACTGCCCGAACAGGCTCCCGCAGCGTGCGTGGCGGGATCGTCTCTCCTTCGACTTGAAGGACTGCGGTGACCGGCAGGCGGCCGGAGGATGGTCCAGCCATGAGCGTATAGGTCCCGCTTTCCACGCAGTAGCGCTCCCGGGTGACATCCCAGAAGGCCAGATCCTCGGCTTTGAGCTCAAAGGTTACCGTTTCCGAAGCGCCTGGAGCCAGATGAACGCGGCGGAAGCCCTTCAACGTTTTGAGAGGACGGATGACGCGGGAGGAGTCAGCCTTCACATACAGCTGAACCACCTCATCCCCGGCCAGCCGGCTCTCGTTCCTTACCGCAACGGTGACGGTTACGCCGCCTTCGGCCGTGATTTTCGGCTGGCTCAGCGACAGACCGCTGTATTGGAAGCGGGAATAGCTGAGGCCGTGACCGAACGGGTAGAGTACATCCCCGTCGAAATATTGATAGGTCCGTTTTCCCTTGATCATGTCGTAATCCATGATGTCCGGAAGCTGTTCGGTTGACTTATACCACGTCATGTTTAAGCGGCCGCCCGGATTATAATCTCCGTACAGAACGTCGGCCACCGCATGGCCCAGCTCCTGCCCGGCGTGAGACGTAAAGAGGATGGCCGGCACATGCTCCTGTTCCCAGTTCACCGCGAACGGATACCCGCCTACGATGACCACCACCGTGTGGGGATTAGCTTCGAACACCGCCTGTATCAAGGCCTGCTGTGCAGGCGGAAGGGTGATGTCGGGACGGTCGATCGTTTCCTTGCCGTTAATGAACGGGCTGTTTCCCACGAAGACGATGGCCGTTTCAGTCGATGCGGCCGCTGCAGCGGCTTCAGCGATGCCGTCCTGAACCGTTTCGATGGTAAACGGCGTTCCCGTTTCCTCGATGCCGCCAACAACAAGCCGGCCATGCTCATCGAGCAGGATCGGTTTGCCTTCCCAGTTTTTCATCAGGAAGCTTCCATCCGGTAACGCATCGAAGTCGAAAGCCTCCTTCACGAACCAGCCGCGAGCCTCATCGGCCGCAGCTTGCAGTCCCGTCTCCGTTTCGGTCACGAATTTGCCGCTGCTGACCAGGCGGAGCGTGACAGAGCCCCAGCCCCAGTCGTTTCGCTCGAATACGGCGGCATCGGCGGATGCTGACGTGCCTGCAAGCAGGATGCCTTGCTCCTCGGAAGACAGGGCGACATACGTACCATTGACGGCAGAACGAAGGCGCACCTGATCCAATCCCGTATGGAATTGAACGTTGCGGTCTCCCGCTTTGGCCTGCACGCCCTGAAGCGGCGTAATCCGGTAGGGAGGCGTGCCGCTGTACCAATCCGTGAACGCTTCGTTGGCGAGCGGTCCGATCACGGCCGCGGATTTGAACGGATCACGCGGAAGGGGCAGCAAACCGTCGTTCTTCAGCAGCACGATCGACTCACGGGCGGCTCGAAGAGATAATTCGGCATGCTCCGGCGCGCAGAGCTTCGTCTCCGGTATGCGGCTGTATGGATTCCGCTCTTCCGGGTCGAATTCGCCAAGGCGGAATCGGACGCGGAAGGTATTGCGGAGGGCACGGTCCAGATGCTGCTCCTCCAGCAATCCTTGCTCCAAAGCATCGCGGAGAGCGCGGAAGGAGATGTCCTGATCGTCGGTGATACTGTCGATTCCGGCTTTGACGGAACCCGCAACGGCCTCTGCGTAGGAAGCGACATAATGATGGTCCATGACGGTACCCAGCACGTCACCCGCGTCCCCTACGACGAATCCGTCCATGCCCCATTCCTGCTTGACGATATCGTTCACTTCATGGTTCAGGTTGCACGGCGTGCCGTTGATGCCGTTATACGCGGTCATCATGGAACCGGCTTTCCCTTCCCGGAACGGAGCCTCGAAAGCTTTCAGATAATATTCGCGTTTGTTCCTCGGATCGATGCTTACCGAGGCGCTGCCGCGGTCGGCTTCATTGTTATTGCCGTAGAAGTGCTTCAGGGTAGCTACCGTTTTGTAGTAGAAGGGATGGTCTCCCTGCATGCCCTTCACCAGCCCGGTGGATAGTTCCCCGGTCAGGTGCGGGTCTTCCCCGTAGGCTTCTTCCGTTCGTCCCCACCGGGGGTCGCGTTCCAGATCCACTGTCGGCGCCCAGATGGTCAGTCCGTTGATGGCCCGGTCGCGCTGGTAATAGACCCGGGCTTCCTCCGCGATGACCGAGCCAATTTCACGCATCAGCTCGGGATTCCACGTGCACGCAAGTCCGGTGTTTTGCGGGAAGACCGTCGCTTCGCCAAGCCATGCCACGCCGTGGGCGCCTTCGGTGCCATGTTTATATTTTTGCACGCCGAGACGGGGGACTTCCGTTTGGTATTGGCACATTAATTCGATTTTTTCGTCCAAGGTCAATCGGGATACCAGATCGTGAACCCGCTCTTCCAGCGGTAGATCCGGATCCTGGAACGGATATTTCATGGGCAAAACCTCATTTCTAAGCAGAGTTGGAATGGAAACGCTCTCAGATATACATGCAACAAGTGGGCGATTCCCTATAAACCGTTAAACCAACTCCATCATAGCGCGCAAGGCGGAGTCATGATACACCGAGAATTAGCGCAGTTTTCATGTGGAAATCTCGAATGGTTGCCGAACCTCTGCATGCTTGAAGGGAGGTTGTTAATCAGACGGCAGTATCATTTCAGGAGAGAATTCGTTTTTCTAGAGCGGGTAATGGAATCATGTGGTGATCACGAATCCTTGGGTGCTGGCGTGTAAATGTAATTCATGAAAGGGGTCATGAGAATAAGAAACCTCTGTTTGGGCACGGGTGAGAGATTGCTGTTGACTCCGTGTTCCATTCAGAGGTTTTTTGTTGATGTCCGTTACATTCGGCAAATCTCTTTGGGGCAGTCCTCACAGTGGCAAATATTCCGCAAATAGGCGGGGTCATTCAGCACGATTCGCCCCCGCTCGGTCGTAATCACGCCAAGATCCTTAAGCTCGTTCAAGATACGGTTGACGCTTTCACGAGTAGAGCCGATCATCTCCGCCATCTCCAGATTCGTGATCCGCTTGCCGATGATAGCCCTGTGATCCTTGGCGGTCCCGCCGGTGCCGTACATATTGTACAGCCGCAGCAGCAGAGAGCATAGGGCGCCGGATTTGCCATGCAGCAGCAGATCGCGCAGCTTGCTCTGCGTGGTACGCTGCATGAGCGCCATCCAGCCCGTATATTCCACGGCAAAGTCACCGTTGATGCGGATGATTTTATCCAGCTCGGTCTGGGGCACGACGCCGACCTCGCTATCCTCCATGGCCCTGGCTTCGAAATGATGCACGGCTCGTCCGAACGGATCGGGCTCACCGAACAGATCGCCCGGGATGTGGAGCGACAAGGTTGCCGACAATCCGCCTTCCAGCAGCTTGGATACCTTCAGGCTTCCCCGGTTTACGAAGTACAGCCGGTCGGCAGGATCGTTCTCCTGATACAGACAATCGCCGGCAAACAAACTGATTGGCTCGGCCATTTCCAGGATTAAAGCGAGATGCGGCGGCGAAAAGACGGAGGAAGTGCCCGCAGGAAACAGCCCTCCATCCTTCGCATCGGACCTTGCAGATCGAATCTGTTTCATACGATCTTCTCCTTTTCGTAACTTATTCGGCAAGCTGATAATGGTCATTCGTCAGTTTGAATGTATCGGTCAGGCCTGAGGTGAGATAGATTTGATGGTCGGTGGTGACGAAAATGGCTTCGGCGTCATCCCGGCTCTCGACGAACTTCCGACCTTCCGTAAGCCCAAGCGAGAAGACGGATGTCGACATGGCATCGGCGTCCATGGACGTGTCGGTCACAATCGTTACGCTGAGCAGGTCGTTATCGACCGGATAACCGGTGAAGGGGCTCAGAATATGGTGATACACTTTTCCCCCTGCTTCGAAGAAACGCTCGTACACGCCGGAGGTTACGATCGTCTTATTGACGACTTCAAGCGTTCCCAGGGATTGCCCGCGATCCTTCTCAGGGTCCTGGATGCCGATATTCCACGTTGAGCCGTCCGGCTTTGAACCCATGGCCAGGATGTTGCCTCCGAGGTCAATGATGGCGGAGCGAAAACCCTGCTGCTGCAAATAGTCCGCGATGACATCTGCGGCATATCCTTTGGCAATGGCGCCTAGATCCAGCGACATTCCCTCCTTCTTCAGCCGGATGGCGTTCGATGCCGGATTTAAAATCACATCCTTGTAGTTCATTCGCTGCATGGCGGCGGCCAGCTCATCTTCTTTTGGCACCGCAGGGTGTTCGCCCCCGATGCCCCAGAGATCCACCAGCGGGCCTACGGTCGGTTCGAAATGTCCGCCGGAAGCCGCTGCGTAATCGATGGCGGTCTGGACCACCTTGAAGGACTCTTCCGAAACGCTGATCTCGGATTTGCCTGCCGCTTGATTGACCTGATCGATCTCGCTGCCCGCCAGCTGCCGGTTCATGCGCTGGTCGATCCGCTCCAGCAGAGCCCTAACCTCGTCGAAATGCCGGGGTGTCATCCGTTCATCGTAAACGCGGAGACTTACAATGGTATCGAATATAAAGTAACGTTCGGCTGCGGGTTCGGTGCTGGCGGCTGTCTTCTGATCCGCTTTGGTTGTGCAGCCGATCGCTCCCGTCATCAGCAGGGTGAGCATGATCAACAGGCTGCCGCAGGAAAGAAACTTCCTATACATGATAGTGCCTCCTCTTCGAATTCTGATGCTGTTGTTGCATCGAGTTCCGATGATCTCAGCGTATCAGACCCTTACCCCGCTGAATGTGAGAAAAATCATTTCTGGTGCTTGGTGCAGCCCTGATAATGAAGATAAGCAAAGCGAAGTGGAGAGATGCTGATGAAACGCGGAGATATTGGAATAGCGCTTGTGCTGATAGCGGCTGTCGCCTGGTTTGGAATATCCAAGTTTATGGGGGAAGACGGAACGGGAAAGGGAACCTATGCCATGATCGAGGTGAATGGAAAGCATTATGATACGGTGGCGCTGACGGAAGAGCCCCGAGACATAGAAATCCGGACGGAGCGGGGATACAACCTCTTGAGGATCTCGCGCGAAGGGATCGAGATGGTGGAGTCGGATTGTCCGGATCAGCTCTGCATCGGGTTCGGCCACGTTCACGACATCCATGGCACCATCGTATGTTTGCCCAATCGCGTGTTCGTTGAAGTGACCGGAGAACAAATTAAAGGAAGTGAGCCGGATGCCGTTGTCTCCTGATCCCTATGCGCTCCGCAAGCTGGTCGTGATCGCCATCTGCGCATCATTATCGGTGGTGCTGGGCATTGTGGAAGCCTTGATTCCGTTCGCGGTCACGATACCCGGCGCAAAGCTGGGGCTCGGCAATATTATGGTTCTGACCTGTCTGGTCTGCCTTGGGGGCAGGGATGCCCTGTGGCTCATTGTCTTAAAAACATTATTGACCGCCTTTATACTCGGCAGCTTCTCGACCTTTCTGTTCAGCATGTTCGGCGCTCTGGCGAGTTATCTGGTGATGTATGTCATGCTGAGGCTCGGGGGGAGCAATTTCAGCTTAACCGGCGTGAGCATCGCTGGCGGCATCGCTCATAATATCGGGCAATTGACGGCAGCCTCGCTGGTATTGGGGACGGCAAAAATCTATTATTACCTGCCCTTTCTGCTCGGGGCGGGCGTGGTGACCGGGATCTTCGTCGGATGGGCCGCAAAATATCTGATCGAATCCCTGCGGCGTATTGATCCGTTCGGCATGTTTCACACAGAAAGCTAAGGGGGAGGCGTTAGGCATGGCGGGCATAACCGATAAGTCAGAGCATGCAGTAAAGCTCAAGCATGTATATTACGGACAGGGCTGCACGAACGTGCTCAAAGATGTCTCGCTGGCGATCCCCCATGGACAGTGGGTATGCATCGCCGGAAGGAACGGGGCAGGCAAGTCCACGCTCATTCGGCTGTTGAACGGCCTGCTCCTCATGAGCCGGGGACGCATTCTGATCGATGGGCTGGAGCTGAACGGCCGCACGCTGGGCGACATTCGCCGTCATATCGGCATGGTGTTTGCCAACCCGGACGATCAGTTTGTCGGCCTCACCGTAGAGGATGATATCGCGTTTGGCCTGGAAAATCTGTGCCTGAGCCGGGAAGAAATGCAGCAGCGGATTCGAACCTGTGCGGAGCGGCTGGATATCGTCCATCTGCTCCAACGGCATCCGGCCACTCTGTCCGGCGGACAGAAGCAGCGGGCGGCCATCGCTGCTGTGCTGGCGATGGAGCCGTCCATCATTGTCATGGACGAGGCGGCCTCCATGCTGGATGAGAAGGCCAAGAATGAACTGCTGGGCCTGATGCGGGCCATGCACGCCGAAGGCAGGTACACGCTCATCTCCATCACCCATGATGTGGAGGAGATGGCCGAAGCCGACCGGATGATCGTGCTGGACGGCGGTATGGTGGCAGCGGACGGCAGTCCAAAGGAGCTGCTTCTGCAGGACGACTTGCTGCGGCGGTGCAGGCTGAAGGCGCCTTTTGCCCTCCAGCTGTGCAGGGAGCTGAAAGCGAGAGGAATCGATATCGGCGAGCTGGTCAGGGAGAAGGAGGTGCTGGAGGCATTATGGTCATATCATTCGAAGAGGTTTCTTACCGCTACCGGGACCGGGGGATGAGTCCGGTTCTTGGGCTCGACGGCCTGAATCTGGAGCTGGAGGAAGGCCGAATGATTGCCGTCCTCGGTGCGCCGGGCTCGGGGAAATCAACGCTTCTCCAGCATATGAACGGTTTGATTCGGGCGGATGACGGCCTGATTCGCATTTTGGATTTCCGCCTTGCATCGGGCGACGGCAAGAAAATTCCCGCCGGGCTGCGGCAGCGGGTCGGCCTGGTGTTTCAAAATCCGGAGCAGCAGCTGTTTGAAGAAACGGTGGAGAAGGATCTCTTGTTCGGACCTCTTAATTTCGGACGGAGTCCAGCCGAAGCCGCAGAGGCGGTCCGCAGAGCGGCATCCTTCGTCGGATTGGATGAAGAGCTGCTGGGACAGAGTCCCTTCAAGCTAAGCTCGGGCCAAATGCGGAAAGCGGCGGTTGCGGCCGTACTGGCGGCGGATCCCGACATATTGGCTTTGGATGAGCCAACGGCCTCCCTCGATCCTGCCAGCCGGGAGGATCTGATGCAGCGGCTGCATGGGTTAACGAGGATGCAAGGCAAAACCGTCCTCGTCGTCACTCACCGATTGGAGGAAATCGTGGCCTTTGCTGACGAATTCGTGGTAATCAAGGACGGCAAGGTCCTGTTTCAAGGAACGGCCGGGGAGCTTGTACACCGGCAGGAGGTGCTGGAGCAGGGGGGCCTGATGGCTCCTTCCTCCGTGCGGATGGCGGGTATGCTGGCCGCACAGCTTGGAATCGAACCCGCGGAAATGCTGCCGGATGCGGCTGCATTGGCGGAATGGTATGCGGAACTGCTGGGATCATAGGACAGGGCTAGGCAGAGGAGATAGGGGAGGGAGCCGACATGAAACGAAAAATCATTCTGGGCCGATATATGGAAGGCGATTCATGGGTTCACCGGCTGGATCCCCGCGCCAAGACGGCGGCCATGCCGCTCTTTATGATGGCCGTGTTCCTGGTGGACGGATATATGGGGGTGCTCGCGCTGCTGCTGTTCACTGCGGTGGTGATCCGGACCACGCGCATCCCGTACCGCTATTACATCAGAGCCATGAAACCGCTGATGTTCCTGCTGTTGTTCATCCTGGTATTTCACATCCTTTATGATGCGGGAGGCGGGAAACTGCTGGATGTGGGCGCGTTCAAGGTATATGCCGGCGGATTGGAAAAAGGCATCGTGTCCGCTTCGCGGATGGGACTCTTCATCATGCTGGCGGCGGTGCTGACCTTCACGACCCAGCCGGAGCAGCTGGCCCAGGGGCTCGGCAGCCTCCTGCGGCCGCTGACCTGCCTCGGCGTGCCGACGGATCGGCTGGTGCTGATGCTCGGCATTGCCCTCCGGTTCATACCGACCATCTTCGAGGAAGCCGAGCGGCTGTGGAAGGCCCAGCAGTCCCGGGGACTGGACCTGTCATCCCGCCCGCTGAGGGAGAAGGCACGGCTGATCACTGCCCTGCTGGTCCCGGTAACGACAGGCGCGTTCCGGCGCGCGATCGGGCTGGCCGATTCCATGGAGGCCCGGGGCTATCGCTTGGGTGCGCCGCGAAGCAGGTTCAGGTCGTTTGTATGGCAGCGGGCGGACACGATATTCGTGGCGGCATTTCTGCTGCCCGTGGCCGCAGCCGCGCTGCTGTAACGGCGGGACATGTTGATTGGTATTGAATTTCCCTGATTGGGGTAAAGAAACACCGATCCTTTACGGAACGGTGTTTTTGTCATGCCTATTCATTCATCGGCATCGGCGTATCCGTCGGCTCGATCCCCTGGTAGGCCCGGTCCACGGACTGCCGGATTTCCTTTAGGCTCAGCCCCTGCTGCCTGCCGTCCAGGTACATGTTCGTGACGTCCAAGCAGGTTTGGCAGAATTTCGCGTGCGTGGTTGGCGTGAGCCTGCCGTCCTCCTCTTGAGCATAGTAGCAATTGAGGTTGCTGCTATGGCCGGCATCGCCGCATCCGCAGAAGCAGGGCATAAAGGCCAAGTGGCGGGCATGGAGGATGGCTGCATTGTATTCCCTCACGCTGGACATATGCGGTAGAGGCGTATCGGGATGCAGCAGGTAGTCGGTTTTTCCGTCGGAACGGCCAGCAAGGGCTTCCGCATAGAGGATGTCGCTGCGATACGCGCCGCTTACTACTTGAACAACGTTCACGCCTTCAAAGGTTTGCAGCGTAAGCGCGATGGCTTCTTCCGCCCGTTCTCCCTCCTCGGAGCCGGTAAAGGCACGAAACGATGGGGACAGCTCCACCACGGTCACTCCGTGTTCGGTTCGGATTTCTACGAAGTTTACGCCGGCCGGGATGGCACTTTCAAGTTCGGGCGGCAGCAGATCCGAAAGCTGGGTCAGCATCGTCATGGCACTGACTTTGGGATAGCGGACGGAGGTATCCGTCTGCACGTACTGGGATACCGGCGTGAATAAACCGGAATGCGGGTCATAGGCATGGAGGGTTACGCTGGGCATCGTGCTGGGGATGGCCGAGAGAATCGTCCCCTTGGGCGGACGTGTACCGTTCGCAGCGATATCTTCCAGCTCGCGCAGGATTCCGTCGCTTGATATATCTTCGGTCAGTCTTCCGAGTTCTTCCTCCTGAGCGTTCAGGAACAGGATGGTCGGGTGCTTCGTAATACCGTACCGGTTAACGGCTTCTGTATCCTCCGAAATGCTGAAATACTGGTAACGGTAGTCCGGCGAGATTGCTTCCATCTGCTCCATGACGCCCAGCGCCTTGGAACAGCCGCCGCAGCCCTTGAGCGCAAAGATGGCGATGGAGCTCACTTGCGTGTCAACGGTCTCCTGTTCCGCAAGAGGAGATGTCCTGAATAGCATGAAGCCCCCGGCAGCAAGCAGGAGCAGGAAGGCCGTCAGCGCAATTCGCCACCGCCAGATTCGTGTGCGATGCATGTCTCTTAAACATCCTTTCATATCGAACAGGGATGCATCCATGATGGACGTATCCCTGTTCGTTTGGAGTATATGGCTTCATGTCTGTCTTTAGGGCAGGAAATAATGGAGCAATGCCTGCAAATCATGCTGAGCGGGGTGATCCGCGAAGTCGCCGATCATGCGCCGGGCATGTTCCGCATAGGAACGGGCAAGCTCTTCGCTCTGCTCGATCGCGCCGCTTGCGGCGATGCGGTGGATGACGTCATCCATGTCTGCGGCGGCGGAATGAGGGCCGAGCTGCCTGATCCTCGGTGCAAGGGCAGGATCGTTTAGCGCGTAAAGCACCGGCAGCGTAATGTTGCCGTTTCGCAGGTCTGCGCCAGCCGGCTTGCCGATGGCCTCCTTGGGCTTCGTGAAATCGAGCAGGTCATCCCGGATTTGAAAGGCCATGCCGAGCGACTCTCCGAATTGAAAGAGCCGTTCAGCGGTTCCGGCATCCGCATGGGCTGCTTCCGCGCCCGCTTTCAGGCAGTGGGCCATCAACAGGGCCGTTTTGCAGCGCGTTTTCTCCAAATACTGCTCCATCGTCAGTCCGAAGTCGAAGCGGTGTTGAAGCTGATCGTATTCTCCCATGCAGAGCTCGGTGACCAGCGCCGCAAGCTCGGCTAATCGGTAGGCCTCGTCTTCGGAGACGTCTTCGCTGCTCCCGTCCGGGTCGCCGCCCGGATGACCGGCGGCCCATTCGATGGCACGGGCAATCATGTAGTTGCCGATGTGCACCGCCGTCTGGACATCGGTCGTCTCGTGCAGGGTCGGCCTGCCGCGCCGCATATCGGATTGATCGATAATGTCATCGTGCACCAGCGAGGCCATGTGCAGATATTCAAGCAGTACGGCGGTTTTCATGACGGCCGGCTCATGGCCGCTTTCCCCGAAACGGCTGCCGAGCACGACCATAAGCGGGCGCAGCCGCTTGCCGCCGGCATTAATGAGATCCATGACGCTGCTCAGCACCACAGAGGAAGGGGGGAGGTCGCGGTCTGAGCTGACGACCTCCCGGAGCAGGCGATCGAAGGAAGCGAGATCCACTCCGATTCGGTTATGAAGGTTCATCTGTATCCGTGCCCCTTTCCATGGATGGATCCTTACGCGCTCCGCTGCTCCAGATAGCTGCGGATTTCGCGCTTCAGCTCGTTGAATATCCTTTCGGGTGAAACGTTCTTGAGCAGGCTGAGCTGCATGCGCTTATGAAAGGGGAGAAGCCGGGACAGCAGCTTCCATTCCTTTCGCTTGACGGCAATCCGGTACATGAGTCCGGTCAAATAATCGCCGTCCAGCAGCAAACGCGTCAGTCTCTCGTTATCCTTCGCTTGCAGCTTGCCATGCTTGTTTAGCGCAGTATGAATCAGGATGCAGCAAGCCAGCACCGTCATTTTGCGTGAATAGGCGAGTTCATAAGCGTTGAGCATATCGGCGATGTCCCTCACCGGTCTGTTATCCATCTCCATCCAATCGATATCCGTTCCGGAATCGATATGCGACCGAAGCAGGTCGATCGTATCCTGTAATAGCTTCATATCCATCGTTATTGACTCCTTCCGGAAGGCTCGTGTTGATCAGAGTGTGAATGCCGGCAGAACGGTTAGGGCTTGAGCATGTTTCGGCAAAGCACGATACGATCAGCCGTTCTATTGAATAGAGAAGAATTAGTCCGTATACACGTACCAGCGCCTTACGATCGGTATTCGCTTCCACACCTTTTTCAGCCAAGGGTACACATAGTAGTCAAGTCCGAACGTGCTGCCCGATCCGCCGATCAAGGCGATTCCTGCTGCCAGGTACCACAGCATTTCGTTAGGTGCCATACCCGATACCCAAACCATGGCGCCCATGGCGACGCTGGCTACGGCTGCAGGTGCCGTGAACAATCCGACGATCAGCAGGATGCCGACGATCAGCTCAGCCAATACCATCGAGGTCTGAAACACATAGGCAAGCGAAGTATAGCCGCCGTCTCCGGTATAGAACATCAGGTCCATCGACCAGTCGACGATGGATTTCAAGAAATCCGGCACCGGAAGGGCGGAGACCGCTTCTGCGGTATAAGCGGAGGCGGCGGACACCGCGTCTGCCGCACCGGCTCCGGCTGCATCGGCGCCTGCAGCGGAAGCTGCGCTTACGCCGTCAGCTGCTTTGGCAGGAATGAGGAATATTTTATTCGGATCGTCAATGATCTTGTGAATCTTATCCCACCCTTGGGACAGCCACATCCATCCGGCAAAAATCCGCAGCGGAACGAGCCAGAAATTCGGCGAGCGTTTGGCAAAATGCCCGCCCACGAAGCTGCGGTTGTTCCGGACATGGAAGAATTCATGCAGCATATAATGGTATACCTTGTTGAAGCCGCAAACCTGGAACAGATAGAGCATGTTGATCAGATGTTTGACCAGCATGGCCGGGAAGCCGCTGAGCCTGAACATATGGCCCGGCACGCCGACGTTGGCTACCCCGTAGCGGCTGCCGATACACACCATCGTGCCGTGGAACGTCGGCTTGTAGGATTTCATCGGTTTGTTCGATATTTCAGCGACGATGTTATGCGCAATGACCGGGGCCGCGAGTTCCGCGTTTTCCACCATTTGAGGTACGGGTGCAGCCGCGCCCTCAGGAATGTAGAAAATATTGTCCCCGACGACATATACGTTCGGATGAGCAGGAACTTGCAGCTTGTCGTTGGTCAAAATCCGCTTGCGGCCTTTTTGCTCGACATCCATGCTGCCGACCACATCGGAGCCTTCCACCCCCGCGGTCCAGATAACGGTGCGGGATTTGATGTCGCTGCCGCCGACGGTAACGCCGTCCGGCTTAACCTCCGTAATCTTGGAGCCCGTGATGATGTTGACGTTCATTTTGCGCAGCCGCTTCTCGGCTTTGCGTATTAACGGCTCCGGCAGGATCGGAAGGATCTTGTCGACCATGTCGGCAACGTGAAGCGTTACCTCGCTTGGGTCCACGTAGAATTCCTTGCATAATTGCTGGGTGAATTCGGCCAGCTCGCCGATCATTTCCACGCCGGTGAATCCGCCGCCGACAACGACGAAGGTCAGCATTTCCTTGCGGACCTGCGGGTTGCGCTCGAGAACCGCTTTGCGGAACATATTCAGGGTATGTTCTTTCAGGCGGACCGCATCATCGTAAGACCACAGGGTAAAGGCGTGTTGATCCGCACCCGGTATGCCGAAGAAGGTTGGCTTGCTGCCTGTTCCGATGACTAAATAGTCGTAGTTGTAGGTTTGTTTCTCTCCACGGAGTGTTTGACCGTCAAAGTCAATGCCGCCGATTTCATCCAGCACCACGTCTACATTGCGGAATCCGGAGAACACTTTTTTCAGGTCGATTTTGATGGAATCCTCCTCGACCCGGTTGGCGGCCACTTCATGAAGCTCGGTCAGCAGCGTATGATACGGTTTGCGGTCGATGAGTGTTATCCGCAAATCCTTCTGTTTGCGCAGTCGTTTAGCCAGCTTCTTGGCGGTAAGTATACCGCCGTA
Organism: Paenibacillus sp. cl141a; assembly: GCF_900109305.1. Taxonomy (NCBI): domain Bacteria; kingdom Bacillati; phylum Bacillota; class Bacilli; order Caryophanales; family Paenibacillaceae; genus Paenibacillus; species Paenibacillus sp. cl141a. The sequence goes on along the minus strand of NZ_FNZO01000004.1, from coordinate 304,511 downwards.
TCCGCCGCCCAGCACGATAATCTGTTTCATGCGAATCTCCCCTCAAGGAATAGTTGTCTTCTTTCTATCGTACTTGTGGCTTATTTGGCGCCTTCGAGCGCTTTCGCTGCCAGTTCTACGAATCCGTTGACGTGGATGGATACACCGGAGATGGCATCGGTTTTGCCGTCTTCACCCGTTACGATGGCCTGCGGGTCTTGCTTTTCGATCAGATACTGCTCGGCTTGATAAGCCTGCTCGTGCCATTCGGATTGAGCCCCGCCGTTCTTCATGCCGTACTCGCCTGATTTGGAACGGGTGACTTTGTCGGTGCCTCCGTCTTTATGAACGCCGTTCCAGCTGACTGCAGCGATTTTACCGTTAATTACGGTCACGTCGACGGTTTCCTTCCAGCCGGATTTGGCATCGAAGTCAGCCGCTTCCGCGTGGTAGCTGCCGTCTTTGTATGGTCCTGCTTCAACAGGTCCCGCGGCCAGCGCTTTGGCTGCCAGTTCCGTAAAACCGTTGACATGGATCGACACCCCGGATACAGCATCCGTACGGCCCTCGTCGTTCAAGGCGAGGCCTTCAACCGACTGCTGAGCTACCAGGTATTCCTCCATCTTGGCTGCCTGCTCATGCCATTCCGCTTGAGCGCCGCCTTTTTCCTTCATGCCGTAGAAGCCTTTTTCGGAAAATGTCTTTTTGTCCAACCCGCCGTCCTTATGAAGACCGTTCCAGTTGGCGTTGACGATTTTACCGCCTTCGACTTTAATCGCGACGAGTTCCTTCCAGCCGGAATCCTCGGCAAATTCGCCTTCGGCGTAATATAAGCCGTCCTGCAGGGCCGTTCCTTCTTGGGCCGGTAGCTCCGCGTTTCCGGCATTATCCGTGTTTTGGCTCTCTGCCGGTTTGTCCGTGGTGACAGGCTCTTTGTCTCCGTTGCCTCCGCAGCCTACGAGCAGCGCAAACATCAACATGACGGAGAGGGATAGAGAGAGTGTCCTTTTCATTCTGGTTTCCTCCTATAATTTTGTGAATTACTTCACAAATATTGTTCTTGAGTTCATTGTATTCTGAAAAAGAATAGTTATCGGTGAAAAAAATCACAAACTGACACGGTGCTTCATGTTCGGGCGATCATGCTGAATTTCAGGAAGTTGAGCATCCGTCAAATAATGCCTCGAATGTCATCCAGGGATTGAATGCCCTCGTTCTCCATCAGTTGAATCAGTTCTTCAGCGAGGGTATCCCCCGCACGGAGGTTGATGAAGTTGTACGTACCGATCTGTACGGCTGCAGCGCCTGCCATGATGAATTCGAGGATATCCTCGGCACTGCAGATGCCGCCGATTCCCACCACCGGGATGGACACCGACCGGGCTACCTGATGGACCATCCGCAGGGCGATCGGCTTAATCGCCGGCCCGGATAATCCGGCGTAGGCTCTGTCAAAAACGCTGCGGCGTTCCCGAATATCAATCGCCATCGCCTGAATCGTATTGATTAGCGAGAGGCCGTCGGCCCCTTCGGCTTCACACATCCGTGCCATTTCCCTCAAATCCTTCGCCCCGGGAGAGAGCTTGACGAGCAGAGGCAGCGTGGTGGCGTTGCGGACTGCGCGAACCACCTCTCGTGCCTGCTCATTCTCGATGCCGAAGGCAAGCCCGCCTTCCTTGATGTTGGGACAGGAGATGTTAAGCTCGATCATGTCGACCGCCCGTTTGCCGGCTGAGCGCAGCTTGCGGCTGGCTTCGGTAAGCAGCTCGGCCCCCTCCGCATATTCCCGTATGGTGCCGCCGCCGAGATTGACGATGACCGCCGTCCCGTGCGAAGCCATGTCGGATAATTCGTGCTCCAGAAAAGCCCGGATTCCCGGATTCTCCAGGCCGATGCTGTTCATGATGCCCGATGGCGTTTCATAGATCCGCGTACCCGTATTGCCTAGCCGCGGGGTCAGGGTCAATCCCTTGGAGACAATGCCGCCGAGCTTGCGAAGCGGATACAGATCCGCATACGGTTTGCCGAAACCGAACGTGCCGGAGGCAGCCAATATCGGATTCGACAGCGGCACGCCGGCCAGTTCACAATCGATGGAGATCATTCCAGTTCACCTCCTTCGCCAGAAATACGGGGCCGTCGGTGCACGCCTTGCGGTTCGAACCCGCGGCAGTTAACGTGCAGCTGTTGCATGCCCCGATGCCGCAGCCCATTCGCTTCTCGATGGAGATGTGGAGCTTCGCGTTTGTACCTTCGGCTTTTTGCGCCAAGCTGTGCATCATCCCAACCGGGCCGCAGGCAAATATCGTGTCATAGCGGCTCGGGTCCACGGCATCGACGATGGTGCCGCCGGACTTCACCGTGACATCCCGGCTGATTTCGTGGAATCCGTTGACTCCGAAGGGAACGCCGGCGTATCCCAGATACACGCTGGCTTCGGGAATTTCCTTAGCTGCGAGCAGCAGCGGAGCGACTCCAATACCGCCTCCCACCAATGCCGTCCGTCCTTGGGGTTCAGGAAACCCTTGCCCGAAAGGCCCTTCCAGCTGTATTTTGTCACCCGCTTGAAGCGCCGACAGCAGCCACGTACCGGTTCCCTGCACGCGATATAAGAAGGAAACGGAATCCTCCGTCAGGTTATGAACGCTGATCGGCCGTGACAGCACGGGATAGGCATCCCAGCAGCGAAGCATGAAGAACTGTCCCATTCGTGCCGAATAGCTGCCTTGAACGGTAAGTCGATAGATGCGATGGGCCAGTCTGACATTTTGAATAACAAGGGCCACGTTCTCATTCTCCTCCCTTGGCGTACTTTTTCCGCCCGCTATGTTCCTTGATACAGTATCACAGACAGATAAGGCTACCTGTGACATTTCTCATATTCGGGCGTTGCCGAGGCTTGATACTTTTTGTATACATAACGCTAGGCGAGAAAAGCGTGGGGATCATACATGAAAACACTAGTGATCGTTGCACATCCGGGTCTGCATGAGGGATCACGGATCAATCGCGAGCTAACCGAAACGGTGGGACATCATCCTGAGGTGACGGTGCATGACCTGTATCAGCGGTATCCGGATGGCATCATCGACATCGCGGCCGAACAGCAATTGCTGCTTCGGCATGACCGCATCGTGTTTCAATTCCCTTTCTGGTGGTACAGCTCGCCGCCTCTTCTGAAGCATTGGTTCGACGAGGTGCTGACCTTCGGATGGGCTTATGGCCCGGGCGGCGACAAGCTCCGGGGGAAAGAGTGGGGCGTGGCCGTGACGACCGGCGGAGCAGCGGAAGCCTATGGCAACGCAGGATATAACCGATACACGGTGGAAGAGCTCACCCGGCCTTTTGAAGTGACGGCCAGTCTGGTAGGGGCGGTCTACTTGCCGGTATTTACCGTGCATAATGCCATGCAGCTGACAGATGAAGAGCTGCGGCGTCATGCGGAGGATTTTGCGCTGCACGTGACAGGAGCGGTGAGGGCCGGATAAGGGCTACTAATGAAAACGAAAGTTCCTGTCTTCTAAAGTGATGGTTCGATTACCGGTATGATGGGCAAAACGGCAGGTTGTATGCTCCAAACTACAATTGGTGGTTATGGGCGGCGGATGCTCATTGAAAGTGAAGAAATGAATGGCTGATACATGAGCCTGGCGGCAAAAGCTGCCGGGCTTTTCGGTGTTCTGGCAAATTGACGAATCGCCCAATAATTTGAAAACATGCGTTGCATTATGGAGACGCTTATTCTATACTCATATACATAGTTATACGATACATAGATTATCTAGGTATTGGAGTGATAGGGAAATGGGCATTAACAAAGAGCTGCTGAAAGGCAGTACCGTCATTTTATTGCTTACCGTTTTGAACAAGCGGGAAATGTACGGGTACGAGCTGATCAAGGAGATTGAGCAAAACTCAGATGGGGTGTTCCTGATGAAGGAAGGCACGTTATACCCGATTCTGCACACGCTGGAGGCGGAAGGTTGGCTGGATTCCTCCTGGAGCCAGCATGATGGACGCAAACGGAAATATTACCGGATTACCGAACGCGGCAGGGAGCAGCTCCATGAGAAGACCAAGGAGTGGGTCAAATTCCGGACGGCGGTGGATACGGTCATCGGGGAGGGAAGCTAGCGTGCGACCGGTTGAAGAATACAAGGTTGTCCAAGACTTCCTGACCCAGGTGTGCAAGCAGGTACGCGCAAGAGCCATGCATCCGGAAATCCGCGAAGAACTGCTCGGCCATATTGAGGAGCGGACGGAGCTTCTGATGCTGGAGGGCAATGCGGAGGAGCCGGCGGTGCAGGAAGCGGTGAAACAGATGGGGGATCCGGGGGATATCGGCAAAAGCCTGCATTTGGCCCATCGGCCTCAGTTGGATTGGAAGCTGCTTATCCTGCTGGCTTTACTTTCGCTGATTGGGTTGTTCGGGGCACTGAGCGTGGATTATTCCGGTACGGAAAAGATCACAGATATGTTCGCGAGAAAAGTGGTGTTCTTCGGTATCGGCTTGATCCTTCTCATCGGTTTCTATTTCTTGGACTACAGAAAGCTGAAGAAATATTCAAGGGCTTTGTTTTTTATCATGCTATGCCTGATGGCGATGACGGAATTTTTCGGGACGAATATAAATGGAGCCAACCTCTATCTTCACGTCGGGCCTATTGTGATTCCCATGCTTGGAACGGTTTCCGTCTTTATTCTCCTCTTCTCCTTGGCAGGCATGAAGCCTGCGAATCGGTGGGGACCATGGGAGACCGTATTCCACATCCTGTATCGGGGTGGGCTGCCGATCGCACTCTACAGCATGAGTGGTTCGATGGTGTATATGTTCATTTATTTGCTGGGATTCCTGGTACTGACCTGGACGACGAAAAGGAATATTAAACAATTTGCGATACTAACATTACTGTCGTTTATGGGTGTGGTCTATATTCTGTTTACTAAAAGGGTATACCTCATGTGGAGATTGGAGGGGCTCGCAGACCGCGAAGGGGATGGCGGTTATCTCATGCGGGTCATCGCGGATGCCGTTTCTTCCGCCGGCTGGTTCGGTCAAGGCTTTGCTGCGCCGAATCCAGGGATCCCGTACGTTTATAGCGACTCCATATACCCCTATCTGATTTATTGCTTCGGTTGGATGTTTGGCATCGTGGTGGGCATGGTCGTTCTTTTGTTCCTCGCCAGAATGTGGAGCATAGCCCATGTACTTCACGATTCCTACGGAAAAAATATCGTGACCGGCGTCATCGTGGTCATGGGACTGCGCCTGCTCATGCCAATCCTGATGGGACTGGGAGTGGTACCCATTGTGAGCCTGGACTTTCCTTTTATCTCGTATGGCGGCGTCAACAACATGCTGGATTTTGCCATAGTCGGCCTGCTCCTCTCCATTTACAGACGCAAAAACATGATCCCAAGCGAGATGGGAGAAGCGGCTCCGATGAGAGTAGCTTAGTGGAGGTCGCTGAAGATCATTCTTCGATTTCGGTTAGCGGGCTAAAATTTTGTAAAAGAAAAAGCGAGATCTTGGGCTCTCGCTTTTTTCTCGTTTATAGAGAAGCGTCATCATTTGTTCGCTGGCGTATAACTACACCTTCTCCAACGCACCGGCCGCGATCTCTTCAATATAGTGACAGGCCGCCTGATGGCCTCTCTGCTCTTCGACTTCCCGAAGCATCGGCGCCTCGGATCGGCAGCGATTCGTGGCATACATGCAGCGGGTATGAAACCGGCAGCCGGAAGGCGGGTTGATCGGGGACGGAACATCCCCCTTGAGAATGATGCGTTCCTTCTTGCGCTCGGGATCCATTGTGGGGATGGCCGATAGCAGAGCGCGGGTGTAGGGATGCTGCGGGCGCCGGAAGAGGGAGTGTTTATCCGCGATTTCCACGATCGTCCCCAGATACATCACGATAATTCGGTCCGAAATATGCCGGACGACCCCAAGATCATGAGAGATGAACAGATAGGTCAGCTTGAATTCGGTTTGCAGCGATTTCATCAGATTGAGCACCTGTGCCTGGATGGACACGTCGAGCGCGGAGACCGCTTCATCACTGATGATCAGCTTGGGGTTCACGGACAAGGCACGGGCGATCCCGATTCGCTGCCTTTGTCCGCCACTGAATTCATGAGGGTACCGATTGGCTTGATAGGCGGCCAGGCCGACCGCTTCCAAAAGCTCAATGGCACGGGACCGACGATCCTTCTTTGGCACGACATTTTGGATGTCCATCGCTTCTTCGAGTACTTGGAGGGCTGTTTTTCTGGGATTAAGCGAAGCGTAGGGGTCCTGAAAAATCATCTGCAGGTCTTTACGCCTTCGGGTCATCTGCGCTTTGTTCAGGGTGAGCAGATCGGTTCCCTCGAACAGTACCTCGCCGGAGGTCGGTTCGTCCAGTCTCAGAATAGCCCGGCCCGTGGTTGATTTACCGCAGCCGGATTCACCCACGATACTGACCGTTTCCCCCTCGTGCACAGAGAACGAAATGTCATCCACGGCTTTGACGACGTTGACGGTACGGCCCAAGATGCCGCCTTTGATCGGAAAATACTGCTTGAGGTTTTTGACGGTTAACAGCTCTTTGCTCATGACAGAACGTTCACCTCGCTTTCCGGTTCCCACTGATCGGTGTATTTCCAGCACCTGACTTGTTGGTTATCATCCAGTACCTGAAGCTCCGGCAGTTTGTCGTAACACAGCTTGGCTGCATGGGGGCAGCGTGGGGCGAAGCGGCAGCCTTCCTGCGGATCATAGGGGCTCGGAACCGAGCCCTTAATCGGCTCGAGCGTTTCCTTATCGATATCATGCCGCGGCAGCGAGTTCATTAGGCCGATGGTGTAGGGGTGCTTCGGATGCTTGAACAGGGTCCGCACATCGGAGTATTCCACCACCTTTCCGCAGTACATGACCGCCACGTCATCGCAGGTTTCCGCGACGATGCCCAGGTCATGGGTGATAAAAACAATCGACATCTGCAGCTTCCGCTGCAGCTCCTTCATCAGCTCCAAAATTTGAGCCTGAATGGTCACATCCAGCGCCGTGGTCGGCTCGTCTGCAATGAGCAGATCCGGATTGCATGCCAGCGCCATGGCGATCATGACACGTTGGCGCATACCCCCGGACAGCTGAAAAGGGTACTGCCGGACTCTCTTTTCCGGGGAGGGGATGCCGACCAGCCTCAACATCTCGACGGCTTTGTCCATGGCTTGTTTTTTACTCAGATTTTCATGGATTTGATAGGCCTCCGCGATCTGGTCGCCGACGGTGAAGACCGGGTTGAGCGAAGTCATCGGCTCCTGGAAGATCATCGAGATTTGGTTGCCCCGGATTTTCCGCATCTGCCGGTCCGATTGTTTGAGCAGATTCTCGCCGTTATACAGGATTTCGCCTCCGACGATTCGCCCCGGATCAAAGATCAGCCGCAGGATGGACAGGGACAGTATGCTTTTTCCTGAACCGGATTCGCCCACGACCCCGAGCGTCCTCCCCTTGCGTACGGTTAGGCTGATATCATCCACGGCTTTCACTTCGCCCAGTTCGGTAAAAAAAGAGGTGCGCAGGTTCTTGATCGTCAGCAGGTTTGGTGCGTGCTCTTCCATCTTGTCGTAGCTCCCTTCGCATTCAATTGGTTTGACTGTATTTGCCGATGTTGAGGACTATAGTTTTGCTATTTTTGATTTTCCGCTTTTGCGTGCATGGACTGAAAACGGCTCAGTTCGCCGCTTTAGCTTAGTTGAGGACTCTGGTTCCGCTATTTCATTAAATTCCGCCTTTTAGCAGCAGGTTGAGGACATCAGATCCACTATTTCGAGATATTCCGGAATCAATCCGTGGTTTCGGATACATTAACGGATCGTGTGTCCGCATAGCCTCGAAAATAGGTCGATTATCGGCAAATAGTGGATCGTGTGTCCGGTGGGCTCCCCAAACGGCTCGATTAGCAGATCGTAAGTGTGCACCGATTATCCAACGGCTCAATTACAGTAACTAGTGGGTAAATATCCGCGTGGATTCAAAAATAGGTCGATTATCTGCGAATAGCGGATTGTGTGTCCCGGATGGGCTCCCAAACGGCTGGATTACAGTGATTAGTGGGTTAAAAATCCGCAATGGCCCGTAGCTGCTGTAATCTCGGGTGTGCATGGACTTAAAATGAACTCAGTTGGCCACATTAGCATAGTTGAGGACTCTGGTTCCGCTATTACTTGATTTTCTGCCTTTTTAGCAGCAGGTTGAGGACACCAGATCCGCTATTGCGAGAAATTCCGGGATTAATCGGTGATTTCGGGCGCATTAACGGATCGTGTGTCCGCATAGCCTCGAAAATAGGTCGATTATCGGCAAATAGTGGATCGTGTGTCCGGATGAGCTGCCTAACGACTCCAATACAGCAACTAGTGGGTTGGGTGTCCGCAATGAGCCCCAAACAGCTCATTTTTAGGCAGATAGTGAATCCCGCCGTGTCCGCCTACACTCAACCCGTGATCAACGAAAAATCGCCAATCAATCAAAATCAATGCGCTTGTTGAAGTACCGGTAGGAGATGTCCACGAGCAGATTTACGAGCACAAACATGATCGAGAGCACAAGCACGGTTGCCTGTACGACCGGGAAATCCCGCGCCCGGATCGAGTCGATGACGTACCGTCCCATGCCGTTCACGGCAAATACGGACTCGGTCAGCACCGCCCCGCCCAGCAGGCCTCCAAATTCCAGCCCGATGACGGTAATGACGGGAATCATGGCATTTTTCAAGGCATGCCGGTAGATGATGACGCGCTCTCGGACGCCCTTCGCCTGGGCGGTTCGGATGTAGTCCTGGCCGATGACCTCCAGCATGCTGGACCGGGTCATTCGGGCAATAATCGCGGCGCCCCCGGTCCCGAGCGTGATCACGGGCAGAACCGTTTGCGACCACGTGCCCCAGCCGGAGGGACGGAACCAGCCTAAGTCCACGGCAAAATATTGGATCAGCATGAGCCCCAGCCAGAAGTTCGGCATCGACAGCCCGAACAGGGCGATGAACATGACGCCGATATCGGCAGGGGAGCTTTTTTTGACGGCGGAGATGATGCCGGCCAGAATGCCGAGGAATACAGCCAGGATCGTAGAGTACACGGCAAGCTCAACGGTGATCCAGAATCGGCTTTTGAAAATTTCATCGGCGATGGGGCGGCTGCTGCGGATCGAATCGCCCAAATCCCCCTGAAGCAATCCGCTCACGTAGTTCCAATACTGAAGCGGCAGCGGATCGTTCAATCCGAGGTTCTCGCGGATCTTCTCGACCTGCTCCTTAGGCGCCCCTTCCCCGATAATGACCTGCGCCGCATCTCCCGGAATGAGGTGCATCAGCAGGAAGACAACGATGGTCACGCCAATGACGACAGGTATCGTTTGAATCAGCCTTCGAATGGAATAGATGAGCATGGCCCGGCAGCTCCCTTCATTATTTTTTCATTTTCGGGTCAAGGACATCCCGCAAGCCGTCACCCAGCAGATTAAATGCGATGACAACGAACACGATCGACAAGCCGGGAAACAGGGCCACATGAGGGTGGTCCATGATATAGTTGCGCCCATCATTCAGCATGGCTCCCCACTCCGGCGTGGGCGGCTGCGCGCCAAGACCGAGGAAGGACAGGCCGCTGGCGGTCAGGATCGCTACCGCAATCCGCAGCGTCGCCTGCACGATGATAGGGGATGTGATATTCGGCAAAATATGCCCGAAGATGATTCGGCCATCGCTCGCGCCCAGCGAACGCATGGCATCAACATATTCGAGCTTGCGGACGGCCAGCGTGGAGCCCCGAACGACTCTGGCAAAGGTGGGGATCGAAAAAATACTGACGGCAATGATCACGTTGAACAGGTTTTTTCCAAGGACGCTGACAACCGCCAATGCCAGTAGAATGCCGGGAAACGCCAGCATGACATCGGTCATTCTCATAATGAGCGCATCCCATTTACCTCCGTAATAGCCGGAGATGATTCCGAGCACGACACCAAAGGCAGCCCCGATGATCACCGAGATAAAACCGACCGAGAGCGTGAGACGCATGCCATGAATTATCCGCGTGAAAATATCTCGGCCGTTGTGGTCCGTACCAAACCAATGGTCGGCGGACGGCTTCAGCAGTTTCGTAGAATAATCCACTTTGGTCGGATCATACTGGGTGAGCAGGGGGCCGAAAATCGCGATAAGGATCATCAGCAGGAGAAAATAGCCCCCGAATAAGGCCGCTTTGTTCTTCTTCAGACGGTGGTAGAAAGATTTCCATTGTACAAGGCGGGTTCCACTAGGGAGCGATTCTGGTGTTCTGGCATCAGCGGTCATGTTAGGCACGTGAAATCATCCTTTCTCCAAGTATGGATGTCAGAATTGGTGTCGTATAAACGTGAGGTAAATCTGGCTTCTTCTGGTATAAATATCAAATAGTAAAATATATGTTAACTGTGTATAAAATATTTTCCTATTTTGATTGAGAAGGGGGAGTTTGTTTCACATGACAGGTAATAGAAGATTCAAATGGCTTGTCTGCATTCTGGTCATGCTTACCGTACTGATGTCGGCGTGCGGCAGTCCAAGCAAGAGCAGTAACCCGGAAACGCCGCCAAACGGCACCAATACGCCGGCACCTGAACCGGGGGCTAAAGATCCTCCCGAAGGAACAACCGACACCGGTGCGAATGAGCTTGTGATTGCCTGGCTTTCTGATCCGCCATCCATGGACCCACATATGTCGACGGACCAGCAAACGAGCGTAATGACAACGCATATTTATAACACGTTGGTGATTCATGATAAGGATCTGAATATTCAACCGGGGCTCGCCGAGAGCTGGAAGGCAATCGATGAATTGACCTGGGAGTTCAAGCTGAGACAAGGCGTGAAGTTTACGGACGGCTCTTCTTTCAATGCAGAGGTGGTCAAAGCCAACATCGACCGTATGCAGGATCCGGAGGTAGCTTCTCCGCGCGCTTCGCTCGTGAGCATGATTAAAGAGGTTAAAGTCGTTGACGAATATACGGTACAGCTCGTGACCGAGTATGCTTTCTCGCCGCTGCTTGCCCATCTGGCCCACTCTGCGGTCAGCATGGTTAGTGCGGAAGCCATCAAGCTGGATTACGAGAAGCTGAAGGCAGGCGAGAAGGCAGGTGCTTATCTGGCGCAGAACCCTGTTGGCACAGGCGTATTCAAACTAGAGAGCTGGAACCCGGGACAGGAAGTAAAGCTGGTGGCGAACGCCGATTATTGGGGAGATAAAGCGAAGGTTGAACGGGTCACGTTCAAAGTGGTGAGCGAAGAGGGAACGCGGATCGCGGAGCTGGAAACCGGTTATGCGCATATTATCGACCCGGTGTCGCCGAGCAGCATCAGTCGTATCGAGAGCACGGACGGCATGTCCCTGAACCGCCAGGCTTCGCTCAGCTTGTCTTATATCGGATTTAATAACGACAAGGAGCCGTTTAACGATGTGAGGGTGCGGCAAGCCTTGTCGATGGCCATCAATAAGGATGACATCATCTCGGGCATCTACGAAGGCACGGGCATTCCTGCCGTCGGTCCGCTGGCACCGGACGTGAATGGCTATGATGCTTCCGTTAAGCCGATCGAACATAACATCGACAAAGCGAAAGAGCTGTTGAAAGAGGCCGGATACGAGGGTGGCTTCTCGACGACCATCTGGACCAATGACAATCCGGAACGAATTAAGATCGCCGAGTACGTACAATCCAAGCTGAAGGAATTGAACGTCGAAGTCAAAATCGAAGTGGTCGAGTGGGGTGCGTATTTGGCCCAAACCGCAGAAGGCAAGCACGACATGTTTGTTCTCGGCTGGTCCACGGTAACGGCCGATGCCGACTATGGCATGTATGAGTTATTCCATTCCAAGAATGTAGGGGAGCCGGGCAACCGTACCTTCACGAAGGATCCGGAACTGGATAAACTGCTGGATGCCGGGCGTAAAGAGAACGATCCGGAGCAACGCAAGCTCATCTATAAGCAGGCGCAGGAGAAGCTGGTTGAGTTAGCGCCGATGCTGTATATCCATCATCAGGAGTATCTAAACGGAGTCAGCAGCAAGGTGGAGGGCTTCTGGCGGCATCCGAACGGCATTATGCAGCTGCATCAAGTGTCCATTCAGCCATAAGGACGTCCTGAAAGCTTTATAGCTTTGAATCGTCATGATATGAAGAGAATCTACAGCAAGAGGCTCCTATCCGGGGGCCTCTTTTTTTGATGTTGTTCGGTGCTGGGACAGGAGATAGGGTTCACCAGCCAATGGTTCATGATCATCCTCTTCGGGCATCCGATAGATCATGCAGCTTGCGAGCGAAGGGAGTTGATGTGCTGTCTCGTTTTTTGATGTCAAAAGCATATTGAAAAAAATAATATATACATTGACGTGTATATACGCATTGGTGTATATTATAGCCATGAATACTTCAGCTATGCAATTAACCCTCTTCACGATCTCGGAGCCGAACCGCTTCAACATTGTTGAACTCTTAAAGCAAGGGTCGAGATCGGTCAGCGACATCGTAGAGGCTTTGGGTATCGGCCAACCTCAAGTATCCCGCCATCTGCGGATACTGAGCGAGGCCGGGCTCGTGAAAGTCCGCAAGAACGCACAGCAGCGCATTTATAGTCTCGAAGCCCAGCCGTTCCAGGAGCTGGACGTCTGGCTCGATTCGTTCAGCCGATTGTGGGAGGAGCGACTCGACAAGTTCGAGGACTATATGAGCGACTTTAACGGAGAGGAGAGTTAAGCCAATTCGTTTACTAGCTCCACAGGAAGATGCGGCTCTGCACGCAGAGCCGATTTCACAGATAGGAGGAATTCACATGGGCAGGAAGACCATCATCACGAAAGACCGGGAGCAGCGGAAGCTGACCGTAGAGCGTGTCGTATCGGTACCTCTGAAGCTGTCCTGGCAGGGATGGACGAAGCCGGAACACATCGAACGCTGGTGGGGACCAAAAAACTGGAATGCCACGGTATATGAGATGGATGTCAGACCTGGCGGCGTATGGCGCTACAGACTGGCTCCCGATGCGGCGGGAGAAGGGGAAGAAGCCTTCTGCAAGGCGACGTACTCCGAAGTGGCGGAGTTATCGAAGCTCGTTTATACGGATACATTTACCGATCAGGACTGGAACCCCGTTGCAGGCAGCGACATGTTGACCTCGGTTACCTTCGAAGCAGTCAAGGATGGGACCCGATTAAGCATCATCACCCATTTTGCGAGCGAAGAGCAGCTTGAGGCTGCTGGAGGCATGGGAATGGTGGAAGGATACGCGGATACGCTGGAACGGTTTGAGAACGAAATAAGTTTGTACATAAAGGACAATAAAAGGAGAGATGATCATGAATTACGTGATGTCTAATGACGGTACCCGTATTTTTTATGAAAAGAAAGGGACTGGTCCGGCTGTCATTCTTGTAGCTGCCGCAGCTTCGGATCACAACGATACAACGCGCCTTGGAGAGTTTCTGTCTGAACATTTCACCGTCTACAATTATGATCGGCGGGGACGGGGCAGCAGCACGGATGCGGCTCCGTATGCCGTTGAACGTGAGATCGAAGATATCGATGCCCTTATTCAGGAGGCGGGCGGCAGCGCGTATGTATTCGGAAGTTCCTCGGGCGCTGTTCTGGCTCTGGATGCGGCGAGCAGACTTGGCGGCAGTAAAGTTAGTAAACTGTTTCTATACGAGCCGCCGTTTATCATTGACGACAGCCGTGCACCCGTACCGGCGGAATACGTGCAGCAATTGAATGCGCTGATGGCAGGGAATCGGCGCAGCGAAGCCGTAGAATATTTCATGACAGCAGCGCTGGGGATCCCCGCTGAATATGTAGAATTCATGAAGGCAGATCCTTCTTGGCAGGTCATGGAGGGCATGGCGCATACATTGGCCTATGACGGCATGATTATGGGGAGCACGCAATCCGGTCAACCGCTGCCGACGGATCGCTGGGCTGTCGATGTCCCGGTCATGGTGATGACGGGCGAGAACAGCGGAGCTATGTTCCATGGGGCCGCGAGCGCATTGGTCGACTTGCTCCCTCAGTGTGAGCACAGAATGCTGCCTGGTCAGGACCATTCTGCCGTCGTGATGGCGCCGGAAGTGCTGGCTCCCGAGGTGTCGGGTTTTCTGTTGCCTTCGGCAGATCGAATTCCGGGATAAGCGTGCTTGGCTCATTAAGAAACCGTGACCCTTAGGGCCACGGTTTCTTTGTTTCCTGTTCCGGTCGAAGTATTTATTCGGTCTTCTCAAACGGCTCAATAAAATGATTAAAGGCGCTGGTGCGAAACAGGTCGCGCCGGAATACAAAATGGACCTTGGAGCTGCGGTAACGCTTAGGAATTTGGAAGGCCTGCAATTTCCCGTCATCCACCCAGTCCTGGACGGAAGAACGCGTTAACAGCGAGATACCCAGCCCGGCGGCCACACCGCCCATGATGGCTTCCAGCGTGCCAAACTCCATAATGTTCATGGGCCCCACATTCTCCTCATGAAGCCATTGCTCCAACCGTTTACGGTGATAGCAGCCCCTGCCAAAGAACAGCAGCGGTTTGGTGAGCAAATCGCGAAGCGCAGCTTCCGTGGGTTCCGAGATGAGGACAAGCTCCTCGTCAAAGGCCCGGATTTCGTTAAAGTCCGGGTAATCCAGAGGTCCGCTGATAAACGCCCCGTCCAGTTCATATTCGTTCAGGGCTCGAATCAAGTCGGCCCTATGGCCTGTAATCAATGACAGTTTCACATTAGGGTAGCGTTTATGATAATCCAGCATGATACCGGGAAGATGTACCGCGGCTGTGGTTTCCGATGAGCCGATTCGCAGCGGTCCCGACGGTTCTTCCGAGAATTGCGTCGATTTCACGGCTTCGTCAAGCAAACGCGTAATCTGATCGGCATACTTGAGCAGATTACAGCCGGCCGAGGTTAAGGCAACGCCGCGGCTGAGCCGATAGAACAGGGGCGTGTTCAGCTCGGATTCAAGCTGCCGGATTCTAGCGGTCACGTTCGATTGCACGTAACCCAGGCTTGCGGCAGCCTTGGTTATGTTTCCTTCACGGGCAACGGCCTGGAATATCTTCAGATCCCCACTCTCCACCTTAGCAGCCTCCTTATATCCATCATTCACAGTGATGGTTCGAATCTTATTTAATTATTTTACATGATATGAAGGTCGGAATAAACTGTGGATACACTTAGTTAAGGAGAGGGGAAATCATTGGCATGAGCAAACCGCGTATGCTGTTTCTGACGATATTTACGATGCTGGTCGCGGGACTTAACTTCCCGGTCGGCAAAATTGCGCTGTCCTTCGGTTCCCCATTCGTGCTGCTGGCGATCCGGTTCGTGGGAGCGGGGCTTCTGATGCTACCTTTCATTGTAAGAAGGCCCCATCCCAGGGGCGGCGCTGCCTGGCTGAAGCTGGCCGCGATCGGTCTGTTTCAATCGGCACTCGTGATGAGTGGCATCTACCTGAGCATGCAGACCATTTCCTCCGGCAGCTCCTCGGTTTTATCCTCCAGCAACCCGATCTGGTTCATCGTGTTCAGCTTCCTGATTTTCGGTATAAGGTACCGTCTTCTTCAGTGGGCGGGCGTAATTATTGGTTTTGTCGGCGTGTTCATTACGCAAGGGTTGCAGATGCAGATGCAGAGCGGATTCTGGTTTGCGTTGGGCGCGGGGATGGCTTGGGGCATGGCGACGCTGCTAAGTTCCCGTTGGGGCAAGGAGTTTGACGCTTGGGTCATGGCTGCCTATCAGATGTTGATCGGAGGAATCCTCCTGCTCATCGCAAGCCCGCTGCTGGAGCAGCCGCATTTTGTATGGGATTCGTCCCAGATCGTCAAGGAGCTCTTTGTTCTGGGCTGGATGATTCTGGTGAGCTCGATTGCCCAATTCGTCACTTGGTATTATGTGCTGCGCAACAGCGATCCCAATAAAGCCAACGTTTATCTGTTCCTCATTCCCGTGTTCGGCGTATTATCCGGATGGCTTATACTAGGTGAGCAGCTGCACTGGTACACTTTGGCTGGCACAGTGTGTATTGGGCTTGGCATTTATCTGGTGAACCGGCCTGGACGAGTGGACGTAACAAAGGATCCATTCATGATCAAGGAGCGATGCGGTACCGCATAAAGGCAAGAAATCTAATATATTCGAATTTAGCAGGTCGCGACGATGCCATTCGTGCGGCCTGCTTTTTTGCCATGACAAGCAAAGGTTTTCTGGCCTGAGCAGGTATCACGATAAGTTATGACAAGGGAAAATCCAAGAAAAATTTTGTCCCAGCAAAATAAGTAAATTTTATTAAAAATAAATCCATGTTATATTAAATTTACTAACGCCTTTGGAGAGGGGATAGGATTCATGAGTGGTTTGAAGGAAATTGCAAAGCTCGCGGAGGTCTCGGTGTCTACGGTGTCCAACGTGCTGAACGGGCGCAAGAACGTGGGGCGGGAGACGAGGGAGCGGGTGCTGAGGTTATGCTCGGAGCACGGCTATTTTCCGCATAAGTCAACCAAATCCGATAAAAGCAACACGATTATATTCGTCTTCAGCGACTTTGATCGCGATTATTATTTAAAAATCATCAAGGGGATCAGCCATTGCCTCACGGAGAATGGGTATGACCTCATCATCTGCACGAATAAATCCAGCACCAATTTTATGCGCAGCAAGTTTGCAAGCGGTACCATAAGCCTCGACCGAAACATGACGGACGAATATTTAGTCTCGGTAGCCACGCCGCAGTTCCCCGTCGTTCTCATGGACCGGATTATCGATAACGAGTATGCCAATACCAAAAGCGTGATCGTGGACAATTACCCCGTGATGTGCGAAATGGTTCAGGCGCTGGTGGATAAACAGTTCAGAATCTTTGGATACATTGGCGGACTGGAGTTTACCCTGGATCATAAGGAACGCTTCGCCGGATTTATGGATACGCTTTCGAAGAATGGCATCGCGTTTGACAGGCGGAATTACTTCCATGGCGATTACAGCGAGGAAAGCGGATATCAGGCGGCCAAGATCCTGATCCTTAGCAACGCATTGCCGGAAGTGCTGGTCTGCGCTAACGACAATATGGCGCTGGGCGCGATCAAAGCTTTCGAAGAGAACGGCATACGGGTGCCGGAGGACATTTCGATCACCGGCTTCGATAATTCGGACGCGGCGGCGATGGCCGGCTTGACGACCATTGCGATCCCGCGTTATGAAAGCGGTTATTTGGCGGCGAAGGAGCTGCTCGAGATGATTAAGGGAACGACGGGCAGGGAGCCCTTTAAACTGAATGCCACGATCCAGTGGAGAAAAACGGTGAGATAAACTTTATTTTTACATCGAGTAAAATATCATAAATTTTACTAGTTTTTTTACTTAGTATTTTTATGAAAACGCGTACATTTTTATTGACATTCTAGGTAAACCGCCCTATGATGGGTTTGTAAACGTTTTACTTTATAGAGTCCTTGAGGGGGAGGCGTGTCACTTGAAAAAAGTAAAAAAGGTATTGAGCATACTTACGGCAACGGCTTTGGTTGCGACACTCGCGGCCTGCGGCGGTACATCTGACAAAGATTCTGGAGCAGCAGCCGGAGGAGATGGGGGAGATAAGCTGAAGAAAATTACCCTCTTCCAATCGAAAGTCGAAATTACGGAACCTCTTGAAGCCTTGGTTAAAACCTATAAAGAAGAAACCGGCAACGAGGTTGAAGTATGGGGTGCCGCTGGCGACGCTTATTCGCAGCAGCTGGTGGCGAAGCTCAGCAGCAACCAGGGCCCAACGATATTCAGCGTGGCTCCTGGACCCGAGTCCGAGAAGCTGAAATCCTATTTTTCCGATTTGAGCGGGGAGGAGTACGTGAAGAACATTGCGCCCGACATGGAATTGAAGGTCGAAGATAAGACCGTCGGCGTTCCGTACGGCGTAGAAGGCTTCGGTCTCGTATACAACAAGGATCTGGTGGATCCGGCTAACATGAAGGACCTGGATTCCTTCACCAAGACGCTGGAGCAGCTGAAGGCTGACGGCAAGAACGGTTTGAGCCTGTCCCAGGAGGCTTACTTCCTGATCGGACACATCATCAACACGCCGTTTGCGCTTCAATCCGATCCGCTGGCCTTCATCGACCAGCTGAACAAGGGCGAAGTGAAAATGGCCGACACGAAGGAGTTCCAGGAATGGGCGAAATTCATGGATGTCATCAAGGCCAACACCAAGAATCCGCTGGAAGTGAAATACGATAGCCAGATGGGCGACTTTGCAACGGAAAAAACGGCTATGGTGCATCAGGGCAACTGGAGTTATTCCATGCTTGCGGACTTCGGCGATTTCGGCTCCAAAGTCGGCATGATGCCGTTCCCGCTTGCCGGCAACGATAAGATCGCCGTAGGCGTAGCCAGCTACTGGGTCGTCAACAACCAGGCGGACGCCGAGGAAGTCAAAGCCGCAAACGCTTTCCTGAACTGGCTCTTCACGAGCGAGACGGGCAAGAAGGCCATCGTGGACGATTTCAAATTCATCCCGGCTCTAACGAACATTGAAGCAGGCGATCTGGATCCGTTGTCTCAAGCGGTGCACGAAGCAACCACGAAGGGCGAGACGATCACTTGGGCGCTGAATTACTTCCCATCGGGTATCATCACCAACGATTTGGCTCCGGCTACGCAGGAGTACTTCATGAATCCGGGCATGACAGGCGAGCAGTTCCTGCAGAAACTCGATGAAGTATGGGCGAAAGCATCGAAATAATCTAATTGAAGCCGAAAAGGCAATCATCTGATATCACAATTCCATGAAAACGAAAGCCTAGCCTCAGACGTTCTGATGATGAGCGTTAGGCTTTTGTTTTTTCTATCACGACTTCAAGGTTTGATGCCGCCTTGCGGGAATCATCCGGAACGGAAAGAAGGTATGGATTATGAGCAAAAGAAAGGATAAAGCCTGGTTTGCCCTGTTTACGGTGCCGCTTCTGTTTATTTTCACGACCGTGGTCATCATCCCGTTCATTATCGGGATCGTGTACTCCTTCGTCAATTGGGACGGCATTCCGGCGAATCCGAAAGTATTCGTAGGGTTCGACAATTACGTTCAGCTGTTCCAGGACGACCGATTCCTGTCATCGGCTTGGCATACGGTTCAATTCACGCTGCTCGCGCTGGTATGCGTCAACGTACTGGGACTGGGCTTTGCGCTGCTGGTGACGACAAAGCTCCGCTCGAGAAATGCGGCGCGGACGATGTTTTTCATGCCGAACCTGATCGGCGGCCTGATTCTGGGTTACATCTGGCAGTTTATTTTTACGGATGCGTTCAGCTTCCTGGGAGAGAAGACCGGATTCGACAGCGTGTTCTTTAACTGGCTGCTGCATCCGCAGTTTGCGCTGTATGCGATCGTTGCGGTATTCACCTGGCAGCTGGCAGGTTATACGATGATCATCTACATCGCGGGCATCCAGGGGATTCCGGATGAGCTGATGGAAGCGGCGAAGGTCGATGGCGCCAACCTGTGGCAGCGTCTGAAGAGCATCGTGTTCCCGCTGTTAATGCCTTCGTTCACGATCTGTCTGTTCCTGACGCTGTCCGGGGCGTTCAAAATCTATGACGTGAACCTGTCGTTGACCAAGGGCGGTCCGAGCAATGCGACGGAGATGTTTGCGATGAATATTTTCAACGAAATTTTCGCTTACGGTAATTATGGATTAGGTCAGGCGAAAGCGATCATCTTCTTCCTGATTGTGGCCGGACTCACGCTGACGCAAGTCATCATCACGAAGAGAAGAGAGGTGCAGATGTAATGAAGAAATCAGGGAAATGGCTGCTCGATATCCTGCTGTTCCTCGCCTCGCTGGTCTTCTTATCTCCGGTCTTCATCATGCTGATCAACTCCTTTAAGGATCGTGCCGAGCTGTATGAGAATGCGCTTGCGCTGCCTTCTTCCTTCAGCTTTGAGTATTATAAATCCGCGATGGAGAAGATGAATTTCTTCACGGCACTAGGTAACTCGCTGTATGTCACCGTCATCTCGGTGATCATCGTCATCGTGCTCGCCTCCATGACGGCATGGATGCTGGTGCGGACGGACAATAAGCTGAGCAAGGTCATTTTCTTCACGTTTGTGGCGACCATGCTGATTCCGTTCCAGACGCTAATGATGCCGCTGATGCAGGTGATGGACTGGATCCGCACCAATCTGCACATTCCGATGCTCAACACCCATGAGGGCTTGATCTATATGAACGTCGGCTTTACGTCCAGTATGGCGGTGTTCCTGTACCACGGGTTCATCAAATCCGTGCCCGTTGCGCTGGAGGAGGCGGCTACGCTTGACGGTTGCTCCAAGCTGGGCGTGTTCTGGCGGATCGTGTTCCCGCTGCTGAAGAACATCAGCGTGACCATCGCGATCCTGAACGTCATCGCGCTGTGGAACGACTATCTGCTTCCATCGCTGACGCTGTCGGACAAAGGGCTGCGGACAATCCCGCTCTCGACCTTCTATTTCTTCGGAGAATTCACGATCGTGTGGAACCAGGCGATGGCCGGTCTGACGCTGACGATCATCCCGGTTGTCATTTTCTACGTTTTCGCGCAGAAATACATTATCAAAGGGATTGCCGCAGGTGCTGTGAAATGAGGCGGATCATTACGAGAGCCGACGATTATGCTTCCAGCCGATCCGCGAATGCTGCGATTGCCAGGACCGTAGAGGCCGGATTCATCAAAAATGTGTCCATCATGGCGCCCGGTCCTTATCTTGCCGAGGCCGCGCAGCTGCTGGCGCATCGCAAGGACATCTGCTTCGGCTTCCATATGACGCTGAACGCCGAATGGGATAACGTACGCTGGGGACCTGTTGCCGCGAAGGAACAGGTCCCTTCGCTTGTCGATCGGGCCGGGTATTTCTATCAGGACCCGAGCTTGTTTCAACATCATCCGCCTTCGCTGCAGGAGATCCTTATAGAGTGCGAAGCGCAGCTGGATAAACTGACTGCGGCTGGCTTCAACATTTCTTACGCGGATTCCCACATGCTGCCCGAGCGCTTCATTCCCGGGCTGCAAGCGGAGCTGGACCGCTGGATGGAAGCGAAGGGGCTTATCAACCACCGATATTACTACAACTTTTTCCCCGGCGGCGTTCCGGACGGGGCCGAGTCGTTTGAAAGGGTGCTTGGCGGCCTGACGGACGAACAATACTTCTTCCTGTCCCATCCGGCGCTGTATTCGGAGGAAATGGTGCAGTGCGGCAATGCTCAAGTGGATGGGAAGGAGCTGGCACGAGGGCGTGATCAGGAGGCCGCTTTCCTTGCACGGGAGGACTTGAACGAGATTAGCGAACGTTGGGGCTTCCGTGCCGTGCGATATGATGAAGCGGTGCCGATATCTGGTGTATAATGGAAGAGTCATGATGAATTTATCTTGTTATATAGGGAGAGGCGGAATAGGATGAACACGAACACGGTTCGATTATTGCCAAGAAGTACCCCCGAAAACCAAGGAATCTCATCTCAGTCCATCAAACGTTTTATCGACTCGATTCAGGAGAAGGAGCTTGAGCTACACAGCTTCATGCTGGTTCGGCACGGGCATTCCGTTGCGGAGGGCTGGTGGAAGCCGTACGACGCGGACAAACCGCATATGCTGTTCTCGCTAAGCAAGAGCTTTACCTCTACCGCGATTGGACTCCTGGTCCAGGAGGGCCGGATTACGCTGGAGGATCGGGTGATCGGCTTTTTCCCGGAAAATAAACCGGAGGATCCGTCCCCGAATCTGTCCGCGATGACGATACGCGACTTGCTGATCATGGGCACGGGACATGCCCAGGAGCCTGCCATCCAGTCCGATATTTGGGTGGATGATTTCTTCAAGCAAGCAGTCGAGCATGAACCTGGAACCCACTTTGTATATAACAGCGCAGCGACATACATGCTCTCGGCCATTCTGCAGAAGGTCACCGGCATTACGCTGCTGGATTATTTGCAGCCCCGTCTGTTCGAACCGCTCGGCATTCAGGGGGCTGCATGGGAAAGCTGCCCGCAGGGAATCAACACCGGCGGCTGGGGTCTTAAGCTGAAGACCGAGGACATCGCCAAGTTTGGCCAGCTCTATCTTCAGAAGGGAGAATGGGATGGCCGGCGCCTGATTCCGGAGGCTTGGATTGAAGAAGCGACCTCCAAGCAGATATCCAACGGACCTGCGGATTCCTCTTCGGACTGGACTGAAGGATACGGCTATCAATTCTGGATGTGCCGCCATGGAGCATACCGCGGCGACGGCGCGTTCGGACAATTCTGCATCGTGTTCCCAGAGCAGGATGCAGTCCTGGCGATCACCTCCGGCCTTGGAGATATGCAGGCCGTGCTGAATGAGGTATGGGAGCATGTGCTGCCGGCGATGGGAGCAGACCCGCTGCCGGCCGATGCCGACGCGGCCTCATCCCTTGCCGGAACGCTGCAAGCGCTTAAGCTGGATCCGCCAAGCGAGAAGGCGTTATCTCCGATGGAGAAGGACGTATCCGGGATCGTCTATGATCTCGAAGAGAACGAGGAGAAGCTGCATTCGTTCTCCGTCCGGTTTGAAGAGGATGGCGGAGTGATGGAGTTTACGGGGGAACATGGCGTCAACTCGATTGCCCTAGGCCGGAGCGAGTGGAAGTCAGGAACCACGAAGCTGATCATGATGACGGATCAAGCGTATGCTGCCTCCATGACCTGGAAGGATGACCGGACGCTGCAGCTGACCGTCAGGCTGACCGAGACGCCGTTCTACTTAACGACGGAATGCACCTTCAGCGAGGAAGGCATTCAACTTGCCTACTGGATGAACCAATCCTTCGAGGGCAAAGTGGTCCGGGAGATTAAGGGCAAAGCCAGGGCATAATGCCGACAAAACAAGGAACATTAAAAACCTCTCCATGATCATGGAGAGGTTTTTTTGGCACGCCGTATTCAGAACCGTTCCGATACCACCTTCGGCTGCGTGAACAGGAGCAGGTAGTCGCGGCCGCCGGCTTTGGAATCCGTTCCGGACATATTGAAGCCGCCGAACGGGTGGGTGCCCACCAAGGCGCCGGTGCATTTCCGGTTCAAATACAAGTTGCCGACATGGAAATCGCGCCGTGCCTGCTCCAGATGCGCGCGGTTGTTCGAGATCACCGCGCCGGTCAGCCCATAATCGGTATTATTGGCGAATTGAATCGCTTCGTCGAAGGAGACTGCCTTCGTGAAGGCCACCACCGGGCCGAAGATTTCCTCCTGGGAAATACGGGCAGTGCTGTCCACATCGGCAAAAATCGTAGGCTGAATGAAATACCCCTCCGGATCGCCCGGAAATCCGCCAAGTACCAGCTTGCCTTCGCTTTTCCCGATTTCGATATAGTCGAGAATTTTACGGTACGCCTTATCGTCGATGACGGGTCCCACCTGAGCCTCGGCATGGGAGGGGTTTCCGATCACCAGCTTCTTGGAGCGCTCGATGACCTTCTGCAGCACGGTATCATAGACGTCCTCATGCACGATGGCTCTGGAGCAGGCGGAGCATTTCTGGCCGGAGAAACCGAAGGCCGAAGCGGTAATCGCATCCGCAGCAAGGTCCAAATCGGCTTCGTTGTCCACGATGATGGCATCTTTCCCGCCCATTTCGGCGATGACGCGCTTGATCCATCGCTGCCCCGGCTGTGTTTTGGCCGCACGCTCTTGAATTCGCAGTCCAACGTCGCGGGAACCCGTAAAGCTGACAAACCTGGTCAAAGGGTGATCCACCAAATAGTCGCCCACTTCCTGACCCGGACCAGGCAGGAAGTTAACGACACCCGGAGGCAGGCTGACTTCTTCCAGAAGCTGCACGAATTTGGCGGCTATGACCGGGGTGGTGCTCGCCGGTTTCAGCACAACGGTGTTGCCGGAGACGATGGCCGCCGTGGTCATACCGGCCATAATCGCGAGCGGGAAGTTCCAAGGCGGAATGACGATGCCGACGCCAAGCGGGATGTAATCGAGATGATTCTCTTCCTCCTCGTGGACCGTCAGCGGCTGGGGCGCGCTCAGGCGCTGCATTTCGCGGGCATAGAACTCCATGAAATCAATCGCTTCGGCCGTATCCGCGTCCGCTTCGGCACGCGTCTTGCCGGCTTCGAGGGTCATCAGCGCGGAGAACTCGAGCTTGCGCCGCCGCATGATTGCCGCGGCCTTGAACAGGTAGCGTGCCCGCTCGTTCGCCTCGGTGTGCTTCCACGTCTCAAAAGTACGCGCCGCCGTCTGAATGGCTTGCTCGGCAAGCTCGGTATCCGCTTGGGACACGACGCCGATGACTTGGCGTTTGCGCGACGGATTGACCGACTTTGCGGTACGTTCCGTATGGATTTTGGCACCGCCGATAATCAAGGGGTACGATTGGCCAAGCTCGGCTTCGACCCCGGATAACGCCGCATCGTATAACTTGTTGTTCCACTCGTTGTTGAAGTCCATAAATGGTTCGTTCCGAAAAGGTGCTCGCATGGGGAGGCCCCTCCTTAACATGATATGAATCGAAGCTTCAGGCAAATGGTCCAGCTGCGGATCGTCATGGTGGCATGATAGGATCTCCTGGTGAAAACCTCTATTTAAATATGTATGTCTTCCTGCATGCCGTCATGATTTTTGCATATGAGTTAGATAGAGTGCATTTTGGTTTACCTTGCAAAGGGGGCGCGCGCATGGACGGAACCGAGCTGTACCGTAAAGTGATCCTGACGGTGTCCGGCAATAAACTCGTGAAATGGCTGTCGATCAAGTACGGCCGGAAATTGGCTGGCCGATTCATTGCCGGCGATACCTTGGATGAGGCGCTGGACGAAATCGAGAGGCTGAACGCGAAGGGCATTCTCGTTACGTTGGATCATTTGGGGGAGGGCATTACGACGCTGGACGAAGCGGCCGGGTACCGAGAGGAATATTTGAAGCTGGTGGAAGGGATTGCGAAGCGCGAAGTGCAATCGAACGTATCCTTGAAACCGACACAGATGGGCATGGCCCTGGACCCCGAGAAGGCTTACGAAAACATCAGGTCAGTGGTAAGAAAGGCAAAAGAGTACCGGAACTTCGTTCGCCTGGACATGGAGGATTCGCCGTATACCCAGGCGACCATCGATATGACACTCCGCCTCCATAAGGAGGGGCTGACGAATGTGGGGACCGTGATGCAGGCCTACTTGTTCCGTACGGAGGAGGACGTGAAGAACCTGCTCAGGGCCGGCGTTAATCTGCGGCTGGTGAAGGGGGCGTACAAAGAACCGGGGACCATCGCCTTTCAGCAGAAGCGGGAGGTCATTGACAACTACAAGAAATTGATTAAAATGCATTTCGACCAAGGTTCCTACGTCGCGATTGCCTCGCATGATGACAACATCATCGACTGGGTGAAGGTATTTGCCGAACAGAGTTGCATAGACAAACAGGACTATGAATTTCAGATGCTGTATGGACTGCGGATGAACGATCAAGCAGCGCTTGCGCAGGACGGCTACCGTATCCGGTGTTATATGCCCTATGGAACGATGTGGTACCCGTATTTCACCCGGAGGCTGGCAGAGAAGCCGGCCAACCTGATGATGGTGCTCAAAAATATGTTCAAGTGAGCGGGATCCGATTGCAGAACCCCGTCAAAATGCCTGATAAAATAAGCGGCTTTTTGACGGGGTTCTTCATGGTTTCAAAAAACATCAGGCTGCTTAGAAGTGCCCAATCCAAAGGAAACGGGGATAGTAGCTCTCTGTAGCTGTTGCCCCTAGAAATGATAATACGCCTCCGAGCAATTCATAAGGAAAGAGCGCTCCAGTGGCAGTCCGCCTAACCGCTCTCGGGTGATGTGCCGATGCAGGTTGATCTCCAGATCGGCGAGGGCGGATACAGCAAGTTGCATCCGTGCGGGTCCCCACTGCTGCTGCTTTCGGGCATAGCGAATGGCCTCAGTCACGGACATGCCTCTCAGCCTTGAGAAGACGGATGCCCAGCGGACCAGGTCCGAAAATTCTCTCGTGCTTGGCAGGGCATATTCGACATATCCTGCCGCGTCTTTGCAGCTGACTTTGAACAAGCCGCAGTTCCAGCCTTGATCGCTCCAGGGGATAAAGCATTCGGCCGAGCCCCGATCGAAACGAAATATCTCCATATGGCCGATAGTCTCTTCACCTAATGCAGGCACTGCGGTTTCGATGACGGGTGTAAGCGCTGCCTCGATGAGTTTCGTCATGATATGATCTACGCTCCTTTATAAGCATGTTATATGCACGGCAAATAGGCCTGGTGAGCAGAGATGCTCTCCAGGCCTATTTATGGTTAGAGGCCCAATACCGGCGGCCGCTATGCCAAAGCTTGGATGGTATTCTCTCTCAACAACGCGCCTACGAGGTTAGCTGACGGATTCGGACTGAGAGCACCCTACCACTGGGCCCTTCGATCCTAGGCGCAGCGGATTCACCCCAGTCACCAATCGAAGACTGGTGACTTTGGTTCCCCCGTCTCCCGGTCTGTCGGGAGCTCGGCGTATAACGTGTTTCGAATAGATGGATGAATCATACGCCGGAGGAAACGAAAAGTAAATGACCGTATGGGACCAATAGATTCCGAAATGTGATGAAAACGGTAAAAGAAAACGCGTACAATCGGCCGTGTCATCTATTATCGTGGCAAAAACTCGGTATCTCGTTGGATTGCGATAAATAAGAGAAAACAAGAGAAATACATAGTATAGAGCAGTATTCGGAAGATAAAGACGAAATACTGCTTGGTTCCTGTTCGACATAACGCCAGATGTGTTTTTGCTCACATTTACATCCTGCAGGGCCGGACGTATGATACGAACTATGAATTGACGGTCATCAACGACCAAGGCATACGGACAGTCGTTCCACAAAGATCTAAAGGCAGTGTGAGAGCTACGCCGGGTTCTTTATATGGATCGAATCTTAGGAGAAGGCACCATGGGCCTTGCTGAGATTTGAAGGTAGAGGCGACTCTCACCGCGTGAACCTCCTGTTGCTGTGCTGTTATGCCCAGTCTGGATGACAAGTCAATGGCTAATAGAATAACATGCTACTCGTTTTTAATTTTCGCTGAGTCCTTGAATGGAAAAGGAACGGGGGAACCAGTCGGGAGATAAATCTGATCTCTCTGGGGTGAATCCTATAGACAAGATAACGGTCTATGGGTAGGGCGACTCTCACGCCCGAATCCGTCAGCTAACCTCGTAAGCGTATCGAGAGAGGCAACGATTGTCGTGGACTTGGGCTACGGTGTATTTCACCGTGTCCTGTTAAGAAGCCTGCGGGAAGAGTTCTTCTCTTTCCGCAGGCTTCTTTGTTGTTGCCTTCTCTTTCTGACCTTAGGAGGAGAAACGAAGATGGAGAAACCACAGGAATTCATCCTGGTATCCGCGCCGAACAAGGCCGGGGAGGAATTCGTCCGCCAGCTGATTCACAAACGTGTTCCGTTTGCGGCCATAGCCAACAACCGGGCTGAGCAGCAGAGGCTGCGAGAACTGGGCTGCAAACCCATCATTTTGATTGATACAAGAGACGAGCAGACCTGGATCATTCCCGAGTTTCCCGTCAGCAAGGTGTTTCTGTTCGAAAGCAGCTTGAATCTGTGCTGCCGCTATTTACGGATCTGCCGGACATGGACCTCGGAGTCGATTTACGTGATCACCCATTCCGGCAATCCGCGCTTGATATACAAAGGGCTGGGTGCCGATGTGGTGCTTCATACGAATCATCATCAGGTGTCCTTTCTGATGGCATCCGTAATGAGCTAAGCGTGTGGACTGACGCCACAAGAGTTAGGGGAGGTTACATTCATGCAGGATTTATATATGGTGCTCATTTTGGGAGGAACCTACGGACTGCTCATGCTGTTTATGTCCTGGTGCGGGCGCGTGGTTTCGGAACCGGAGGCTGATCAGCCGTGATGATCATGTTGATATTCACGATTTCTATTTTTCTCTATTTGATTTATGCGCTGATTCACCCTGAAAAATTCTAGGGAAACGGCTGAAGGAGGAAGGCATTCGTCATGGGCATTTTACAAATTGCCATCGTTATACTCGTTCTGGTGCTGCTGGTCAAGCCGCTGGGAACTTATCTATATCAGGTGTTTCGTTATGAAAGCAATGGAACGGACAGATGGTTCTCCTGGGCGGAGAAACCGATCTTTGCTCTGATCGGCTTGAAAGAACGCAAGGGGATGACATGGAAAGGATATACCGTCAGCTTTGTGTTAACGAATATCGTGCTGGTTGCGGCGGGCTACTTGATTCTGCGGCTGCAGAAGGTGCTGCCGTTGAACCCGAACGGCATTGGCCCTATGGAACCGACCGTGTCGTTCAATACGATTATCAGCTTTATGACCAATACGAATCTTCAGCATTACAGCGGCGAGTCGGGATTGTCTTATCTGGCCCAGATGGCCGTCATTACGATGATGATGTTTACGTCTGCAGCGACCGGGCTGTGCGTGGCGATTGCTTTTATCCGGGCGGTGACCAGCAAGGGCACGACCGTCGGCAACTTTTTTGAGGACTTCGTTAAGGCGCATACCCGGGTATTCATTCCGGCTGCTTTCATCATTGCGATGGTGCTGGTGGCGCTGCAGGTGCCGCAGACCCTGAAGCCTACGCTCAGCGTCACGACGCTGGAAGGAAGCGAGCAGCAAATAGCGGCGGGTCCGGTGGCTGCGCTCGAATCGATCAAGCATCTGGGCACCAATGGGGGCGGTTTTATGGGGGCCAACTCGGCGCATCCGTTCGAGAACCCGTCCCCGCTGACCAATGTGATCGAGATTCTGTCCATGTGGAGTCTGGGGGCGGCGCTTCCTTACACATTTGGTTTGTTCGCGAAGAGCCGCAAGCAGGGATGGATCATATTCTCGGTAATGATGACCTTGTTTATCGGCTTCCTGTCCTTGAACTATGCTGCGGAAACCAACGGCAACCCGGCATTAAACCAGCTGGGCATCGACGCCTCGCAAGGCAGCATGGAGGGCAAAGAGGTCCGGTTCGGGATCGCCCAATCCTCCCTGTTTACGACGGTGACAACCGCGGCCACGACCGGGTCGGTCAATAACATGCATGATACGCTCACGCCGCTCGGCGGGATTACGCCGCTGTCCCTGATGATGCTGAATTCCGTTTTTGGCGGAAAAGGCGTCGGGCTGATGAATATGCTCATGTACGCGATCCTGGCGGTGTTCCTGGCCGGTCTTATGGTTGGCCGTACCCCCGAATTTCTCGGCAGAAAAATCGAGGCCCGGGAGATGAAGCTGATCGCGATTGTCATTCTGGTACACCCATTGATCATCCTTGCTCCGACGGCGCTCGCGCTCATGACGGATGCGGGACAGGCGGGCATTGCCCATTCGGGCTTTCACGGCATCTCGCAGGTGCTTTACGAATACACGTCATCCGCCGCCAATAACGGCTCCGGGTTTGAGGGCCTTGCGGATAACACGCCGTTCTGGAACATCAGCACCGGACTGGTCATGCTGATCGGGCGCTATATTTCGATGATTGCCCTGCTGGCGGTAGGCGGCTCACTGATGCGGAAGCAGCGGGTTCCCGAGACGCTCGGAACGTTCCGGACAGATAATAAGCTTTTTGCCGGCATTCTCATCGCGGTGGTCCTGATCATCGGTGCCTTGACCTTCCTGCCTGTGCTGGTGCTGGGACCGATTGCCGAGCATCTGACGATTCGTTAAATAGAAAAGGTGGCCTATTACCATGAATAATACGAGAAAAAAAGCGATGTCCCAAGAGATGGTCCGTCAGGCGCTGAAGGACAGCTTCACGAAGCTGAATCCCGTCCTGATGATGAGAAATCCGGTCATGTTTGTCGTTGAGGCCGGGACTCTGGTTGTGCTGCTTATGACGGTATTTCCGTCCTATTTCGGTACCGAGGGCAGTATCGGATTTAACCTGGCCGTATTCGTCATCCTGCTGTTCACGCTGCTGTTCGCAAACTTCGCAGAGGCGCTTGCCGAAGGGCGCGGCAAGGCGCAGGCCGATTCCCTTAAGCAGTCGAAGCAGGAAATGACAGCCCGCAAAGTGATGGAGAACGGCGGGGCACAATCCGTGCCGTCCACGGCTTTGCGCAAAGGGGATATCGTGATTGTCGCGCAGGGCGAGATGATTCCCGGGGACGGGGAAGTGATTGCGGGCCTTGCATCCGTTGACGAATCGGCGATTACCGGGGAATCCGCCCCCGTCATTAAAGAAGCCGGCGGCGATTTCAGCTCGGTCACGGGGGGGACCAGGGTTGTCAGCGATACGATCCGCATCCGGATTACGAGCGATCCGGGGGAATCGTTTATCGACCGGATGATCTCGCTTGTTGAAGGAGCTTCCCGTCAGAAGACGCCGAATGAAATTGCGCTGAACACGTTATTGATCGTGTTAACCATGATCTTCTTGATCGTTGTCGTTACGCTCGCTCCGATAGCGAAGTATCTTGGCATCGAGTTGACCGTTCCGGTGCTGATCTCGCTGCTGGTATGTCTGATCCCGACCACGATCGGGGGGTTGCTGTCAGCGATCGGGATTGCCGGCATGGACCGGGTAACGCAGTTCAACGTGCTGGCGATGTCCGGCAAAGCGGTTGAGGCCGCCGGTGACATCAACACGATGATTCTGGATAAGACGGGTACCATTACGTTTGGTAACCGGATGGCCAGCCAGTTGATTCCCGTCGGCGGCGAATCGCTCGCCTCGGTTTCCCAGTGGGCGGCCGTGAGCTCGCTGCAAGATGAGACGCCGGAAGGACGCTCCGTACTGGAGCTGCTGAAGAAGGAAGGTATCGAAGTAGATGAAAGTATGACAGCTGAGGCGGAATTTATCGAATTTAAGGCAGAGACCCGGATGAGCGGCATGGACCTGAGGGATGGCCGGAAAGTCCGCAAGGGCGCGGTGGATGCCGTCAAGGCGTGGGTGCAGTCGCAAGGAGGCCCCATCCCTTCGGATTTGTCGCCAAATAGCGATGCCATCGCCACAGAGGGGGGAACCCCGCTTGCCGTCGCCGTGGATAACCGCATCTTTGGTTTGATCTACCTGAAGGATACCGTGAAGCCGGGCATGAAGGAACGGTTTGACCAGCTGCGCCGGATGGGCATCAAGACGATTATGTGCACGGGCGACAACCCGCTCACCGCGGCGACGATTGCCCGTGAAGCGGGCGTCGATGATTTCATCGCGGAGAGCAGGCCCGAGGATAAGATTGCCGTCATCCGCCGAGAACAAGCCGAAGGCAAGCTGGTGGCGATGACCGGGGACGGGACGAACGATGCCCCGGCGCTGGCCCAGGCCGATGTGGGGCTGGCGATGAACAGCGGTACCACCGCAGCCAAGGAAGCGGCCAATATGGTGGATCTGGATTCGGATCCGTCGAAGATTATCGAGGTGGTTGCCATCGGCAAGCAGCTGCTGATGACGCGCGGCGCGCTGACCACCTTCAGCGTCGCGAACGACGTCGCCAAATATTTTGCCATCATTCCGGCGATGTTCGCGGCTGCTATTCCAAGCATGGACGTTCTGAACGTCATGGGACTGGGTTCTCCCATATCGGCGATTCTGTCGGCGCTGATCTTTAATGCCATTATCATTCCGCTGCTGATTCCGCTTGCGATGAAGGGTGTGGCCTATAAGCCGATGAGCTCGTCGAAGCTGCTGCAGCGCAATGTGCTGGTCTACGGATTAGGCGGCGTGATCGTGCCGTTCATCGGGATTAAGCTGATTGATATGATCGTGCATCTCTGGATTTAGGCCGGAATCAGCAGCCGTCCTATCGAGATATCCCGGAGGCTGCTATTAGAGGAAGATATGAAAGAAGGGATCGAGGAACCATGAATAAGCCATTGCAGAAATCATCGCCGGCCCCTCGCGTCAGGGTGGGCGCGGCCCGTGTCTCTCTGGGCATGGCCCTGAGAACGAGTCTTGTATTTATCGTGTTATGCGGAATTCTTTATCCGCTGGTCACGACGGGAGCGGCGCAGCTGCTCATGCCGAAGCAAGCCGGCGGCAGTTTGGTCACGGATCGGGGCGGAAAGGTGGTCGGATCGGAATTGATCGGCCAGGACTTTACGGAGCCGCAATATTTTCACGGCAGGGTGTCCAGCATTGAATACAACGGGGCCGGCTCAGGCAGCAATAACTATGCCCCTTCCAACCCGGATTTGATTGAACGAACGAAGGCATCAATTGAAGCGTGGACGGAGAACAACCCGGACGTTCCGGTGAGCGAGGTGCCGATCGATCTGGTAACGAATTCCGGCTCCGGGTTGGATCCTCACCTATCGCCGCAGGCAGTGTATATTCAGATACCGCGGATCAGCAAGCTGACCGGAATTGCGGAAGCAGAGCTTGATCAGCTGGTAAAGAAGCATACGGAGGGACGGGATTTGGGCGTATTCGGTGAACCGCGCGTGAATGTGTTGAAGCTGAATCTGGGGCTCCAAGAGCTTCTTAACCTTAACTGATCATGGATCCCTTTCGGAGAAAATCACCGGAGGAGCTCTTAAGGTCGATTTCCAAGCTCCATCAGGGACGGCTCAAGGTATATATCGGGGCTATGAGCGGATCGGGAAAAACCTATCATATGCTTCGCGAAGGGCAGACCTTGAGGCTGCAAGGCATCGATGTCGTCATATGCGCAGTATCCACGATGCAGCGTCCGGAAACGGTGGAGCAGGTCCGCGATTTGGAACGGGTGCCCAGCATTCATTGGATAGAGAACGGCGTAGAGAAGAAGGATCTTGATCTGGATCTGCTGGTGCAGCGCAACCCGGAGGTGGTGCTTGTCGATGGGCTTGCCCATCGCAACCGGAAGGGAGCGCGGCATGCTGCGCGGCTGGATGATATCCGATTCCTGTTAAGCTGCGGAATCAGCGTCATCACAACGGTCAACGTGTATGAGCTGGAGGATGTGCAGGACATTGCCTCCAAGCTGACGGGCATTATAGCCAGTCATACGGTACCGGCCGATACGCTGGAGAGCGCCGACGAGGTGGTGCTTATTGACGTAACGCCCGAAACGATGCTGGAACGGGCACAAGGCGGCCTGCTTGGAGGCGGCAGCATATGGAAGCAGGGCAATTTGGCCGTGCTCCGGGAATTGACGCTCCGCCTCGTTGCCGAAGGCGTGAGCCATTCGCTGGAGCGGTACCGCAAGGAACAGGGGCTCGTCGGCCCATCGGGAGCCGATGAGCGAATACTGGTGTCCACCCAATACCATTGGAACGGTTCCATCTATATGCGGCGCGGGCAGCAGATCGCGAAGCGTTTAAACGGCGAACTGTTGGCTGTTACGTTTGTGAAGCCGGAAGTAGAGCTTACGAAAGAACAGGCCGCCTTTAAGCGCTCCATGGCGAAGCTCGCGGTGCGGATCGGCGCCAAGCTGGAGGAGCTGCCCCTCCGTTCCAGGAGGGAGCTCGCTGACATGCTGGTTCAGTATGCGCTGGAGCACCACGTTACACGCATTGTGCTTGGCCATTCGAAGCAGACGCGCATGCAAGAGCTTTGGCAGGGTTCGATTATTCAGGATCTGCTCAAGAAAACGCGCGGGATTGATATTTTTATGGTGGCGGATCGGGCGGAACATGACGGGGAGCGGATCATTCCGGCCCGGCTCCATCCGCTGCGGCTCCCTTCCGAATCGTTTCACCGCTTGAACGAACAGGAGCTGGATCAGAAGATTGAGCAGGTCAAGCGGGGACGGTTCAAGGTATATATCGGCGCCGCCCCGGGCGTAGGGAAGACCTATGCGATGCTGCGGGAAGGCAACGATCTGCTGAAGAAGGGATTGACGGTTCTCGTCGGTCTGCTGGAGACGCACGGCCGGAAGGATACGCTGTCCCAGGTGGGCAATCTGGAGGCCCTTCCGCGAAAAAGGGTGGACTACAAGGGATCGCGCCTTGAGGAGATGGATACCGATGAGATCCTTTGCCGGAGGCCGGACGTGGTCCTCGTGGATGAGCTGGCGCATACGAATGTGCCCGGAAGCAAGCGCAAGAAACGGTATGAAGATGTGCAGGATATTCTGTCGGCCGGCATCTCCGTCATTACGACCGTGAACGTGCAGCATCTGGAGAGCTTGAATGATGCCGTCGAGCAGATTACAGGCGTCCGTGTCCGCGAGACGATACCGGATCATATTCTGCAATCGGCCGGTGAGGTTCAACTAGTCGACGTGACGCCGGAGTCGCTGCGGCAGCGGATGAAGGATGGGAACATCTATGCGAAGGAAAAAATTCATCAGGCGCTCAGCCATTTTTTCAAGACGGGAAACCTGATCGCCCTAAGAGAGCTTGCCTTAAGGGAGATTGCGGATGATGTGGACGAAAGGTTGGAGTCCTGGCAGCGCAGCGGCTCGCTTCGGGGGCCGTGGCGGCGCGAGGAAATTATCTATGTCGTGGTCGGCAGGGGGCCGCAAGCGGAGCGGCTCATTCGCCGCGGCTTCCGGATCGCCCATCGGCTGAAGGCAGCCTGGTATGTGGCATTCCCTCTGGAGCGTCATCACAGCCTGTCTCATGACGAAGAGCAGCGCTTGACGGCGCTTCAGACGTTAACGGAGCGTCTTGGGGGCACCTTCACGATGCTGCCGCTGCCGGTAAAAAGGGGACCGGCATGCACCTGTTCTGGCCGATTGGTCGCCGCAGCAGACGAGGTCAAGGCGACCCAATTCATTATCGGCCAGCCGCAGATGGCCGGATGGAAGCTGTTCGCTCGGCGAAAATGGATCAGGAGCCTGCTGCGATCCTCAAGGCATATGGACGTGCTCTTGGTTGCGGATTACGATCCGCGCGTATGACGGCTGAAGCGCCGGGAACTGAATGTTTTGAGGGGACCGGTGACGCAGGAGACTTGGGAATGCTGAAAGTGCAGGAAAAGCAGTAAACGCAGGAATCGCAGAAAACGCGGATAATGCGGATAACGCAACATTCCGGAGAACAAAAACACCGGACGTACATTCCGGAGAAAAAGAACGCACAGACCGCAGAACGCTCGGAAACGGAAGAATGCAAGCCATACGCGCAGGCTGGCTTACTAGCGCGTAAGCGAACGGACAACGTCAAGAAGCCCGCTGACCTGTCATTACAGATCCGCGGGCTCTTTTTCATGCTGCCAGCATGCCTAAAGGCTGACGTACAAGCTTGTCTTATGATTCGCCCGACAGCGTGCGGTCGCCGGTCAGATATTTCTCGGTCAAGATGGAGAGCAGGCGAATGCCGACTTCATTCTCTCCGCCTTCGGGAATGATCAGGTCGGCGTATTTCTTGGAGGGTTCGATGAACGCCTCATGCATCGGCTTGACGGTTGTCAGGTATTGATTATGGATCGACTGGATGGTTCGGCCGCGGTCCTCAATATCGCGTACGACCCGGCGAAGCAGGCGCACATCGGGATCGGTATCCACAAACACCTTAATGTGAAGCAGCTTGCGCAGATTCTCATCGGACAGCACATGCAGGCCTTCGATGATGACGATGTTGTTCGGCTTCAGCTCGATGGTCTGATCCGTGAAGCGGGCATGGGCGGTAAAATCATATACCGGTGCGAAAGCGGGTTGTCCGCTTTTTAAAATGCCGAGATGCTCGACGAGCAGCTCGTTGTCAAAAGCGAACGGATGATCATAGTTAATCGCTTCGCGTTCCTCGAAGCTGAGCTCTTTATGATCCTTGTAATAGTTATCCTGCGAAATAAACGTGACTTTATCTGAACCAAGACGGTCAATGACAGAGCGGGCAACCGTTGTTTTGCCCGATCCGGTGCCGCCGGCGATACCAATTATGAGCATGGCGAATCCATAACCCTCCCTAGAGTTTGCAATTTTATTATTGTAGCACAGCATGCGCTTCTTTTCACTATGGGAGCATAGAACAAAAGATGGGATTTCCGTATGTTCCTTATTCTTACCACGGATTAGCGAACCGAATCTGTATGACTTATCATAGAGGATATCATGACTACAATTGAAAATGTTTCGGAGGGATGATCATGCGTTATACCGCTATTTACCCATGCAAGCCCGCCATATACCTTCAACAGGGAGAGAATCGGGGAAGCGTCGATTGGAGCCGCTATGAAGCTGTGGCCCTGAGCGACACCGTGACCGGGCTTGCCGCGAAGGAAGCGACGGAGGTGCGCGCCTGCTGGAGCGCCGAATGCTTCTACGTGCAGTTTGTTTGCCAGGATTCACATATCGTCTCGGAGTATCGGCATCGGGATGACCCGCTGTATGAGCAGGATGTCGTGGAGCTGTTTATGGATGAAGCAGGGGAAGGTTTGGAATATATCGAGCTTGAGGTGAGCCCGAACAATGTTGTATTTGATGCGCGGATCCGTAACGATGGGCAAAAGTCGATCACGGACAGCGATGTCGAGTGGGACCTTACCGGCCTTCTGACCACGGTAGAGAACGACGGTAAGGGAAATTTGGTTTACGAGATTCGCATTCCGGCGCAGAACTTTCAGAATCCGCCGCAAGCGGGACGATGCTGGAACGTGAATTTTTACCGCATTGACGAGGACGACCAAGGAAACCGGGAATATCAGGCATGGAGCCCCACCGGAGAGGTCAATTACCATATCCCCTCGCGTTTCGGAAGGCTGGAGTTTGTGGATGCCACATAGCATGCACGCCCGGAATCGATTGACCGATGCCGGGCGTGCAGCATTGAATATAGCTTTTTTGGTTTGGTGATGCCTTACGGGTCCCGCTTAAGCTTACTTAAACCGGTAAGCACGCGGTTCATTGAACCAGAAGCTGCCGTCTTGGGAGAAGTCCCGGTAGGGGCTTGGGGACACCTCGTCCACCAGTTTCAAGTCTTCATCGGTCAACTGCACGTTCAGTGCATTCAGATTGTCCGCAAGCTGCTGCTCGCTGCGGATGCCGACGACGGGAATGATGCTGCGCTGCAGCAGCCATGCCAGCGCGAACTGGCCCAGCGTGATCCTTTTGTCCTCTGCACGCCGGGCGAGCCGTTCAACCTTGTCCAGTTTGGCGCGGTTGCCGGGAGCATTCATATCCATGCGCTCGCCCCGCGAATTGACCGGCAGCGGCTGCCCGGCACGGTATTTGCCGGACAGCCAGCCGCCGTCCAGCGGGGAGTAGGCCAGCGTAGCCAGGCCGTGGCGCTGTGAAGCCGGCAGGATTTCCTGCTCGATATATCGGTTGAAGATGCTGTATGAAGGCTGATTGGTAACGAAGCGCTCGAGGTTCATTTTTTCGCTGGTCCACAGGGATTCGACGATACGCCAAGCCTCGAAGTTCGA
Source organism: Paenibacillus sp. cl141a (assembly GCF_900109305.1). NCBI lineage: Bacteria > Bacillati > Bacillota > Bacilli > Caryophanales > Paenibacillaceae > Paenibacillus > Paenibacillus sp. cl141a. The sequence goes on along the minus strand of NZ_FNZO01000004.1, from coordinate 267,212 downwards.
GCAGCCGATATATCGTACCTTTCCTTGGGCAACCAGATCATCGAGCGCGCGCAGCGTCTCGTCCAGCGGGGTATGAGGATCCGGTCTATGCACTTGGTAGAGGTCGATGTAATCCGTATTCAACCGTTTCAGGCTGGCCTCGACCTGTCTCATGATGCGGTAACGGCTGGCGCCTTCTCCGTTCGGTCCTTCGGCGGTCCGCACCTTGAATTTGGTCGCGACGATCACCCGGTCTCTTCGTCCTTGAAGGGCTTTGCCTATAATTTCTTCGCTCGTACCCTTGCCATAGGTATCTGCCGTATCGATAAAATTAATTCCCGAATCCAGCACCCTGTCGATAATGCCGAGCGAGGTCTTCTCGTCCAAATCCCAATCTCCGTAAGTCATGGTCCCCAGACAGAAGCGGGATACTTCAAGTCCGGTTCTTCCCAAATAGACGTATTCCATCGTTTAGCCTCCCCATCTCCAAGTTATCTTCGTGATCGAAATCTGCTTCCATTATCGGCCTTTTATGTATGGATGACAAGCGCAGCAGCCGGAAGCGAAAATACCCGGGGCTTTTTCATAAAAGAACAAAAATAGACATCTCAACAGGGATTTTGTCCCTTTTTTTGCATGCCGCTGGACATGTTGTTTTCATTGGAGCGGGTTCTATATACTTTTTAGTAAAGGGAAAGCGTTCCGCTTGGAGTGAGCGGACATGCTGTAAACGGAGGGGATGTTTATATGAATGCTGTCATCGATGGTCTGATGACCGAGCTGGAGCAGCTGCTGGAGGAGAAGGTGGCCGAAGATCTTCGGGATCTGCTGGGCGAATATAAACAATTGGAGGGAGCGCCCTCGGATCGATTGAAGCAATTTGAAGAGGATTTCGGGATCGCTTTGCCGGAGGATTTCCGTTCGTTCTACAGCAAGAAGGACGGCAGCGGGTACGCATTCCACGTGCTCTATCCCGGTAACGAGGGAGATGGCGAATACACCCCGTTCTATCTGATGAGCCTGGATGAGATGAGGGAAATCAAATCATATTTCTGCGAGCGGGACGAACGGCTCGATGCGTACTACGGTCCAGAGGAGGTACAGCGGCTGGATCCGGAAATTAAACCGTACCTGTTCCACAAGGCATGGTATCCGTTTGCCACGATGGCGGGCGGTTCATTGTATCTAATGCTGGATTTCGATCCGGCTGAGCCGGGAACGTCCGGGCAGATCATCATGTACGTGCATGATCCTGATTTTGTGTACTATATCGCGCCTTCCTTCACGGAGCTGCTTCAGGGGTCCAACCGCAATCTGCGCACCGACATTGAAGAAGTGGACTACTAATTGAAGCAGAAGACACCACTCCTAATGCCCATAACTTTGCCTAAAGGCGGTTGTTAGGAGTCGGATGAAGAACCAGCGAGGAGAGGTGACAGCATGAACAACAGACGGGTCCTCTGGGGAGTCATCCTGTTGGTGGCGGCCGTGTTGTTGACACCCGGCTATTTTATTGCGCGAACGTATGGGCTTTTTCAGCATGAGGAGGTCTTGACCAAATACCAGCTCGCCGTTGATGTGGATGGTGAACAAGTGGATGCTTGGCCGCTGCTGGCTGGCTTCGCCGCAACCGATAAGAAGGGGGAGCTGCGCCCGCTCTATTACAGACTGGAAGGGTCGGACCTCAACATGCTGTATCAATTGGCATATGGACAGTTCGAGGTGGAGGCTTCGGAGGACAATCCGTTCTTGGCAGGGAGGGTCCAGTATGACCATCTGGAGAACGACTATATCGAGACCCGGAAAGAGTATGTGAACGCCAAGGAATATCGGCAGGACATCATCTTTTATAATGACCGTAAAGAGCCCATATTTACATACGACCCGACAGCCAATGCGGACGGGGATATGGTGAAGGAGATTATCACCGCAGGCATGACGCGCTCTAACGGCCAAGGAGGGTCGGGCGTGGTGGAGGATAAGTATCTGAATGTTACCCGATTGTTCGAGGAGAAGCTGGGCATCGGCATGCGGGTTCAGGTGGATAAAGAGCGCCGGCTGGCCACGATCCATATGGAGCAGCTTAAATAGAATTTTTTTACGAACGAGGTGCCGTACAATGCAGCATACAAAAATGACCCAAGAGGTGGATCTCACCATCTCGCACCATCAGATTCAAGTCCGCTCGCGGGATTTTGACGAGGAGTTGTGCCAGTGGGGAGAAATCAATATCAAGCAGGGCGCGGTCATTCATCCCGGTTATCTGACCTTTGATCCGATTCCTGACGATGCTTTCGGCGCTTGGGTGAAGCTGGCCCTGACAGAGGCGTTCACGGAAGACCCGAACGCGCAGCGCCGAATGGTCGTGCCGTTTGACGTTTTGGATCCTGGCAAGCTGGAGCTGCTATCCGTCATGTCAGACGCCGTCATCGAGCTTCCGCTGCAAGAAGGGCGGTATGCCTTGTATTTTGAGATTTGCGAGGATGAAGAGGTGTATTACCGTCTGACTTTCGTGCGTGAAGGAGAGTATGTCCAAGCCCGATATTTGATGGACGATGAATGGGGCGGCAGGGCTGGAGAAGCCTTGGCGGAGGGGCATTGTTGACCAATTCATTGCTGAAAACGGGGTACTGAAAGCCGCGTCAGGCAATTCCCCCAGTCATTGAAATAAGAAGAGGCCCTCTCCGTGTTGGAGAGGCCTCTTTTTTTGCAGCCATGCTGCTGTGCCGTTGTCCCGACTTTGCCAGCTCTTTATGGAAAGCAGGGACGATCTGATTGCGTGGAAAAAAGCTATTGTGCTTCCGTCACCGTAATCTCGCCATATGGGCTTTGGTCAGCCTGCAGCTGCAGAATGTCCGTGAGGAAAGCGAGCGGAACATAGACGTGGCCGTCTTTCATAGCAGGAGACGCGCCTAGCGAGCGCGGAGCCGTTTTGCCCAATGCGTACGCATCCTTGTTCAGCGTCACCACGCTCCAGACGGCGCCTTTGGAGATTTCCGCGGTTTTGCTCTTGCCGTTCCACTTGACGTCGAATTGGAGCTGACGCAGCACGCGGGCCGCGGGAACCATCATCTTGCCGGTGTTATCCTTGTAGTAAGCGCCTGGCTTCAAGACGGCGGAAACGGGCTTCTCTTCGGGTGCTGTATCCGGCAGCTTCACGGCAAATTCCGGCGTTCCCGTGGATCCTGGAGCGATGCTGTATTTTTGGAATACGATGTAGGCTGTTCCGTCCGCGACATAGAAGGATTGCTCCGCGTCTATGCCTTGAAATCCGTCTTCGTTCGCGAAGTAATGGTCCTGATCCGCGGCAATCGCGGTTTTGACCGCCGTATCCACGATCGATTTGTAATTTTTCCCGAACAGGTCCTCCAGCGTCACGCACCGGGCTTCGGCTTCGTTCGTGAAGTTATACGTATCCACGCGGGGATCGCCATTGTTCATTCCCATGCCTTCCGTGATGACCTTAAGGGAGATCAGGCTGTCGTCCGTGCCATCCGATGTAAGCTCATAGGTGATCGTCAGCTGATATGGGTGCATGGTATAGCCGTTCTGTTCCGCATTTGCCGCAGCCTCGGAAGCTTCCTTCTCCCATTTGGCGATATCCTTGGAAGCATGGGATTCGATGATGTCATTTAGCTGATCTTGGTACTTGGTATCGGCCAGACCCTGGAATACAGGAATCTTGATATCTGTTTCGAGCCATTTTTCCTTGGAGTGCCATGTCTTGAACGTTACCCGTTGCGGGGGAGCGGTCGGAGCCTTCACTTGTTCCGTGCTCGCGGCGTTTTGGGTTTCGGCATGGACATGAGCGGATGGCAGACCCGAAGCGGATATCATCAGGACGCCGGCTAATCCGGCAGCCGCGAGTGTTTTGGCCAGTGGGCTGGTATGCTTCATTGTTTTCATCGTGATTACCTCCAGGGTTATGGTTTGATATCTTTAAGGTTGAGAAGGCGGAAGCGTTCTGGAGAAGCGAAGCGTCTCCTTGTCCTCCGGATTCCCACGGACTCATAAAGTTTCAAAAAGAAAAATTTAGGGGCAACAGGGATCGGAAGAACGGTCTGCATTCGTATGTTGGTGATGGAAGACGGATCTATCGAATGTATTCGTTGCTGACGAGCTGATCCGCGATGGCCTCCGTAGGGATCGTAAATTCCACGACGCCCATATAGCCGGGAGCCACATCGTATTCGTTGAAGCTGATGACCAGTTTGCCATGCTTATCAATATAGAAATTGTGATCCTTGGCGATTGATTGGAATAGATCCTCCGGTATATCGGATTGGACGCCAGGCTGCTCTACCCAGTAGGTGATTTCGGGATTATCCTGCATCTGCCGGCGCATTTGCTCCTTGATATTGTCGCTGATGACTTGGATGTAGGAATCATCCTTGAACAGGCTTGGCAGTGTGATCACCAAATGGTTGATCTTGTCGATCGTATCGTATTGTCTGGACTCGGCGGAGCCACCTGCGGACTCTACGACGTAGCGGGAAAGCGTCAGCAGCTGTTCATTGTCGGTCACGACTTCATAACCGCTATCGAGGCTGAGATGCCCGCCGCCTTTATGATTTATCTGGGCGACTTCGTCTTTGAAGTCCTCATACAGCTTCTTGTTCTCTTCCAGGTATTTGTTATTCAGCGTTTGCTCAAGCTCCGGATTGCCCAGGTTGGCAATGCCGGGCGTTTCGATATGCACTTCCGTGCTGCCGTCCTGCTCGGCATATTCGCGGATGGTCATCACCTTGACGATCTCGCCCAGAACGGGCACACCGGACATGGCCTTGGCGAATGCGGGACTTGCGTTCACGCCGGCAAACAGCAGTGCGCATGCAGCGGCCACGCCGGCGAGCCAGGGCATTGCTCTATTTTTTGTTCGTCTGGCTGCAATGGCTTTGTTGACCACCGAGCTTAGTTCGTCGGGAATAGGAGTGCTCTCGTACTGCTCTTTCATCCTATTCAGCTTGTCATGCATTATCGTTGTGCCTCCTCTTGGTCTTCCTCGCTTAGGTTCACCCGCAGTCTCTGCAGTCCTTGGTATAGCCTCGTTTTCACCGTGCTGACATTCTCATGGAGCACTTCGGCAATTTCGTCCATCTTCATATCTTCGAAAAACCGGAGAATAATGACGACCCGATACTTGTCAGGCAGATCCTCCAGGGACTGGGCCAGATCCAGATTCGGATAGTGGTCATGACTGCAGGGTAAGATGAACTCCAGGTTCTCGTCGTCCATGACGCGGACTTTTTTCTGTTTTCGAATGAGATCCAGGGAGGTTGTGACAATAATTCGGAAAAACCAGCTTTTTAGTGAACCCGTCTGCTTCAGCTTTTCCATGGATAAAAATGCTTTGTGGATCGCGTCCTGAACGATATCGAGGGCATCCTCTTTATTTCTGACGTAGCTGTATGCCAGCCGGTAGGCGCTGTCCTGATTTTCGGTTATGCATTGGATAAGAAGCTTCTCAAGCTTCCGGCCGCCTCTCATGTAAATATGACACTCCTTTGGGCCCGCGCGGGTAACCATCAATTGCAATTGATTTACGGAAGCAAGACGTGCGAGTCGTTCAAAAAGTTTGATTCTGCGAAAAAAAATTTATAAAAGCCGTTGTTTCTGTTTCAGTCCCATTATTCGGCCCATCCTCCAATTATCGCAACAAGAAAAAGCCCCCAGTTATCGCTGGGGGCGTAGACTCATGGTTATTCGTTCTCATATCTCTTTAAAATAATTGCTGAATTATGTCCGCCGAAGCCGAAGGAATTGGACATGCCGATGCGGAGCTTGGCGCTTCTCGCCTCGTTGGGCACATAATCCAAATCGCAGGTTGGATCGGCATGATCCAGATTGATCGTCGGCGGTATGATGCCTTCTTGCAGGGATTTCACGAGGGCAATGGCCTCCGCGCCGCCGGATGCGCCCAGCATATGTCCAGTCATCGACTTGTTGGCTGTTACCGGGATGCGGTATGCCTCCTCGCCAAATGCCTGCTTGATGGCCGCCGTCTCCGAACGGTCACCGATGACCGTGCTGGTGGCATGGGCGCTGATGACGTCCACGTCGGCCGGGGAGAGGTCCGCTTCGGCCAGTGCCAGCTTCATCGCACGTGCCGCGCCGCTGCCGTCTTCCGGCGTTGCGACCATATGATAGGCATCCGAGCTGGCACCGTAACCGATAACTTCGCCCAGTATGACGGCGCCTCTGCGCAAGGCATGGGAAAGCGACTCCAGGATGAGGATGCCGGCTCCTTCCGCGATGACGAATCCATCGCGGTCCGCATCGAACGGCCGGCTGGCACGGCCTGGTTCCTCGTTGCGGGAGGACAGGGCGGTGGCATTCGCGAAGCTGGCCAGCGAGATGTCGGTCAATGCGGCTTCGGATCCTCCCGCGATAATGATGTCGGACCGGCCGGCTTGGATGTTAAAGAAAGCCTCGCCGATCGCCGTATTGCCGATCGAACATGCCGTAACCGGTGCCAGCGTAGAGCCCAGCGCCTTGTATTTAATGCTGATGAGCGCGGCCGCCATATTGGGAATCATCATGGGTACCAGGGTAGGACTGACCCGCTCGGGACCCCGAGACGACAGCGTGCCGCTCTGATTCATCAGGGTTTGGATGCCGCCGATGCCGGAGCCTACGTAGACTCCCATGCGCTCATGATCGATCTGATCAAGATCAAGGCCCGACTGGCTTATCGCTTGATCCGCCGCAGCCAGCGCAAACTGGCAGAAGCGGTCCAACCGCCGGGCTTCCTTCGCACCGAACAGCGCGTTTGCGTCAAACTCTTTCACGGCTCCTGCTATTTGTACCTTTTGTCTTGATGTGTCCAAATTTTCTATATGTGCAATACCGGACTCTCCTCGTACAAGCCGGGACCAGAACGTATCAACATCATGGCCGAGCGGCGATATGACGCCCATACCGGTGATAACGACTCTTTCCATGGATGAACAGCCTCCTTAGGACTTTATAACTTGTCAATCTTAAGGTTATAATGTCACGTATAGTATCCTATTACAAGATACCGTTTATCCTAGTATAAAAACTGCTATCCTTGTTGAAGGAAGGAGGATGATAGATGAATTCCCAGGTTAGGCTGCAAGCGTTGTCCGCTTTTTTGAAAGGGCAGCGTGCCAAAATTTCTCCCGAGTCCGTCGGGCTGCCGCCCGGTACCCGGAGGAGAACACCGGGCTTGCGCAGGGAGGAGGTCGCCCAGTTGGCCGGCGTCAGTACCACTTGGTACACCTGGCTCGAGCAGGGGCGCGACATCCAGGTGTCGTCATCCGTGCTGGACTGCGTCGCAAGTGCGCTGCAGTTGAACGCGGACGAGCGCAGATATCTGTACTCCCTGGCGCTGGAGAGCGGGGCGGAGCCGTATACGGTCAAACACGAAGCGGTGCAGATCAGCCCGTCCCTGCAAAAAATCATCACCGAGCTAAAATATTGTCCCGTCATGATATCCGATCGGAAGTGCAATATCGTGGGGTGGAACCGCGCGGCTGCGTACGTGTTCCTAGATTTTGACCGGATCCCGCCCGAGGAGCGGAACATGATCCGGCTGCTCTTTACCCGCAGGGAATTCCAGCGACTGGCGGTGAACTGGGAGCAGTTTGCCAGCGGCTTCCTGTCGATGTTCCGAAGCTATTACGGTCAATATGTCGAGGATGAATGGTATGACCATTTTTTGGAGGAAATGAAGAACGGGCACCCCGATTTCAACCGCATGTGGGAGCAGAGCCAGGTCAGCTACGCCCCGGAGGTGCATCTGGAATTCCGGCATGCCAAGGCCGGGAAAATGGTATATGAGCTCACGTCGCTCAAAGTGTACGGAAATGATGACCTGCGGTGCAGCATCTATACGCCGGCTCCCGACACGACCACGGAAGCGAAGCTGCGGCAGCTGATGGAGGAGAAGTGAGGGGAGCGAGTGCACTCGTTGCGCCAGAGGTAACGGATGCGGGATACACTTGCTACGCCGAAGTAATAGGGCTCCATGCCGTTTGCGCTTGGTGCTTGATGTGACGGATTGCGATACTGATGGTACTTGTTATGCCAGAAAGAATGGATTCCGTGCATTTTGCGCTTGCTGCACCAGTAATTCCTGACTCCGCGCCGGCACTTACTGTTCTTGAAGTAGCCAAACTACTTGTTGTTCCCGACTAATCGGACTCCAGTTCCGTTATTTGACGAAATTACGCCCTAATTACAACTTTATCGGACACAAGATCCGTTATTGGGCTCATAACCGGCATATTCATCATATTTTGGAGCAAATAACGGACTCACAGTCCGGTTCGTGTTCCAGTATCATGGGTTTTGGCTTAATAGCGTATTCTGTGTCCGTTAATAGAAAACATCGCCCTGTCATACAAGCTTCAAACGCGTAACAATGCAAATCTTCTCGCAGCTCGTCAACCCCGCATATAACAAAAGCCCCGTGTCTGCACACACGGGGCTTTTTGCTACGCGCAATGATGTTGTTATAGAGCGACAACTGGAAGCGATCTAGGCGTTCCACAGGCATTCCGCGCTATGCTCCAACGGAAGCGGAGCTCTACAATCGCCTAGCAGCTCACTCCTTGACACAACGATTACGCCCAATCGCGCCGCAGCGTGAACAGATCCTTCAGCTCATCGGTAGACAGCTCGGTAATCCAGCCCTCGCTGCTTGCAATAACCTGATCGCTCAGCTGCTGCTTGCTCTCCAGCATCTCGTCGATCCGTTCTTCGAGCGTTCCCATGGAGATGAACTTGTAGACCTGGACGTCCTTGGTCTGCCCCATTCGATAGGCCCGGTCGGTTGCCTGATTCTCCACGGCAGGGTTCCACCAGCGGTCGAAGTGGAACACGTGATTCGCCGCTGTCAGATTCAGGCCGACGCCGCCGGCCTTGATCGAGAGAATCATGACGTTCGGCTGCTCTTCGGGCGGGAGCGTCCGGGACTGGAACTGCTCGATCATGCGATCGCGCGTCCGCTTCGGCGTGCTGCCGTTCAAGTACAGCACCGGCTCACCCAGCTCCTGATGCAGCACCTGCCGCATCATCTCGCCCATGCCGATATACTGGGTGAAGATCAGGCAGCGTTCGCCCTCGTCCCGCAGTTCCTTCACCATGGACAGCAGCCGCTCCAGCTTGGCCGAACGGTTGACCACGACCTCGGTGTCAAGCAAGCCGCCTCCCCCCGGGAGTTCCGGGAGCGGCTCCTTCGTGAGCAAAGCCGGATGGTCGCAGAGCTGCTTGAACTGCGTCAGAGCTGCCAGAATGGCGCCTTTGCGCTCGATGCCCTCGAGCTTTTGCATGCGTTCCAGGAGGCTGTTCACAGTCTGATCGTAAAGCGAGCCTTGCTCGGCCGTGAGATGGATATAGGTCTTCATCTCGTTCTTGTCCGGCAGGTCGAGCTGAATTGCTGGATCTTTTTTCTTGCGGCGGAGCATGAAGGGCTTGATCAACTTCTGAAGATCGGCTGTGCGCTGCTCGTTCTTGTCTTTTTCGATGGCCTGGATAAACCGGAGATTGAATGCCCGCAGGCTACCGAGATAACCGGGGTTGATGAAGTCATAGATGGACCACAGCTCGGACAGTCGGTTCTCAATCGGTGTACCTGTAAGCGCAACGCGGTGCCTTGCCGGGAAGCTTCGCACGGCGGCGGATTGCTTGGTGTCGGCATTCTTGATGTTCTGGGCCTCGTCGATGCCGATCGCTTCCCATTTCATGTCCCTTAACATCTCTTGGTCGAGCGTTGCCGTCGCATAGGAAGTAAGAATAATGTCCGCTTGGTAAGCTTCATGATAGAAATCGTCGCTGCTGCTGCGCTTCCCACCGTAATGCAGCATGACCCGGAGCGACGGGGCGAACCGTTCAAGCTCCTTCTGCCAATTCCCAAGCACCGAGGTCGGACAGATCAGCAGGGAAGGGAGGCGTCTCTCTTCCCGCTCCATTGTCGTCTCCTTCACGTGCAGCAGGTAGGCGATAAACTGCACGGTTTTGCCAAGGCCCATATCATCGGCAAGGCATGCACCGAGCCCGTAACGCCGCAAAAAGGCAAGCCAGGCAAAGCCGTCATGCTGGTACGACCGGAGCTCGGCTTTCAGACCGGCGGGGACAGGGAGGCTCGGCCATTCGCTTTGCCGGCCGAGTTGGCCGATGAGCTTCACGAGATGCTCGTTCAGCTCCACTTCCAGTTTGATCCGTTCCGGATCACGTGCTTCTTCCTCATCCTGACGAACCTGCTCCGTCTCATCGCTGTTCCCGAGCAGATGCAAGTGCAGAATATCCTGAAACGACAGGCCTTCCTCACGGTCTACGCCCGCCATCATCTGGCGGATTTGGGCGACGAGAGCGGGATCGAGCGGAATCCACTGGCCCCGGAACCGTACCAGTCGTTCGTTCCGGGCAACAAGCTCGGCGAATTCCGCTTCGGAAAGGGTAGCTTCGCCGATGGCGATGCGCCAATCGAAATTGACCAGCGCATCCAAGCCGAACAGGGACCCGCCGCTGCTTCGTTCCGCGCTCTCGCCTTCGCCGGAGCGGACTTTCGCCCGCAGCTTGGGCTTCTTCCTGCTGGCGGCTTCCCACCAAGCCGGCAGCAGCACCAGCCATCCGGACTGGAGGAGCCGCTGGCTGTCGACGGTCAGGAACTGCCACGCGGCCTCGTCGGACAGCGGTGCGCCGAGCATGTCTTCAGCCGGAGCGTGAAGCACCCGGGCCGGCAGTGCTGCCCGCAAACCTTGGAGCCAGCCGGAGGACCGCTCCTTGATATGGGCGGTCCATGTCTCCGGCCACGATCCGTATGCCTGCCCGTCTTCGGCCAGACGAACGGCTGCAAGCGCCGCTGCGTCCAGCTTGTCCTGCAATACGAGCCGAAGACGCCACTCGGCTTCTTCCTCGTCCGGCTCCAGCAATTGCAGCAGGGGCCGGAACGGAGCGGTATCCGGCCGCCATCCGATGGAGATCAGCCAGGACTTGTCATCCATCCCTTCGGCAGCGGTACGACTCGGCGAGAACAGCAGGGGATACTCCCTGCGCAGGTCAGCCGCGGCTTCTTCGCTGCCGTACCACTGTTCTTGAACGGTGGCGGAGAACGCGGCGCGCAAGCCTTCATTCCATATCTCGTCTTCATTCAAGACGGAGAGGCGGGCCTGCTCTTCGGCTGAGAAAGCCTCCGCATCCCAGATCCATTGCAGCTTGCCCGACTTGAAGGCGCTCAAGCTGGGCGCGTATTGCTTATCCTGAATGCAGGCTGCCAGCGAAGGCGCAAGTTCAATGAAGGGAAGGCAATCCTCGTCCCAAACCCATTCGATATGTTCGAGCAGCCGGCCGTCCGCAAAGAACGGTATGACTTGCTCGGAAGGCAAGATGATGACTTCCATATCCTGAACGGATTGGACGGTAAGCTCTGTTCCGTAGAAGGAGGCTTCATGCCAAGCGAATAAACGGTGCTTCAGGTATTGTCCGGATACGTAACCCCGCATGACGGTAGAGCCGTATATCACGGCATCTCCGTATTCGCTTAATGCCATATGGACCGTAATGGTTTCCGTGTATCTGCTCATGATATCAGCTTTCCTCTCCGAAGCTCTTCCTGGAATGCGCGAAGCCGGCTGTTGCGTACGGACAAGGAAATAATGAACAGATCCCAGCGCTCCTGCTGTTTGAGCTTTTTATATAACTTGGCCAACCGTTTGAGCAGCTTGACGGCTGCTTTGTAGCCGGCTCGGTTCTTATGAAGGATATAGCGTTCGACGGCCTGATGGTAAAAAGGCAGCAGCAGCTCGGGCGCATTCTTCTCGATCGGCGCGAGTTCGCTGACCCGAAGCTCCAGCGGCTCCCGGCCTGTGCTTAATTGATAGTCGATCCATTCCCGCCATCTGCCGTGCGTGATCAAGGCATTCTGATAGATGTCCTTCGAATAAGGGAGCATGTCGGCAAGACTGCTCCACATCCGTTCCGCTTCCCCGGGCAGGTGCTCTATGACGGCATCCCAGTAGAATTGATAGCTGCTGAGGTGCTCGTTGCGGTGACTGCCAAGCAGCGGGCCGATCTCCGGGAGCCAACGGGCCAAGCGGTCCCAGTCTTGTCCCGAATGCAGCATGTCGAAGAAGCCCAGGACGGAAGCCGGGGGCAGGCTGCTGACCTTCTCCGCTGCCCTGATCAGGTCCCAGGACGATTCGTCTTCTCCGAGATAGAAGGACATGAAGCTCTGCGCCATATACCATGAGGCGCGCGAAAGGCTGCTGCCGAGTTCCGATTCGGCTGCCTGCAACTGCTCCAATTCCTCCTTGATCAAGCCGTCGTTTTTTTTCGCCAACGGATGAATCCAGTACCTCCAGAGCTGCATATAGACCTGGGCGTAAAATTTACGGTTCCGCGGTTCGCTTAGCATGCTCCGCCGGACAAACGAAATCGTCTCGGTCAGCCGCTGTCCGAATGCCTCTTCGGGCTCGCTGTCCTCCAGCCCTTCATGAAGGATTCGCTCGATTCTGGCCAGGATATGATCCGCTGCTACCTGCGTATGATAGCCGATGTAAGAGCCTGAGGCATTCCAAGCACTGGCTGGCTGCTTGACCAGCTTCTCGAGAATGAAGAGATGGGCATGGAGCTCGTATAACGGATCCATGTCCGGCGGCAGCGGCGGTTTAATGTGATGGAGGGAAGCCAGCGCGTTTTTGGCGTAAAACGAATTCTGCGTATTAGCTCCCAGCGAAGCCGTGCAAACCTCGAACAGCTCATGCCATGCGGAGATCGGCAGCTCGGGCAAATGGTCGGCCTTGACCCTCCATTTCGAAATTCCGGCAGGCAGCCGTTCATGGCCTTGGCTCAAGGCGGGCTCGCTTCGGTCATACGAAGAAGATGCGGCATACGTAGTGGAATGCGCATTAACCAAAGCATGGATGGATCGCCCCTGAAGCTGGGCATAGTCAAGCAGAACGGCCACCATATGCTTGCAGCCCTCGTTAACGGGACAGCTGCATTCGCTGTCGCTCAGGGAATGCAGCTGAAGCCTGATACGGTAGGTTTCCGTTCCATCCACGGAAGCCTCGATCACACCGGACGCATCCGTCTTTTCGCTTGCGTGGACACGGCCCTGCTTGTAATATTGAAATCCCCGTTTAATGGTCAAATCGCTGAAATAACCGGCAGTTTGCTGAATGAGCGTTTGCCACTGCAGATCATCTAAAGTTAAGTTTGGGTTCATCATCGGACGGTCTCCTAAGAGAAATAATTCTAAGTATCCATTTAATCTATCACATTCCCCTAGATGAAGAAACCAGCCGGAGCAGCTTCGCGCTGGAAAAGCCCGGCAGCGGGCTGCACGGGCTTCCCGGCGTAGAGCGTTCGATCAGGAATCCTCATATTGAACGATGAAACGGCCGACTTGGTCGCATTCCTCGGCGAACCATACCTCGCCGCCGGAATCCACGGTAATGCCGTGAGGCTCGGCTGAGGGGGTGGGGATCGGGTACTCGGTAATATCCCCGGTACATGTTATTCGTCCGATCCGGTTGGCTCCCCACTCCGTAAACCATAAATCTTCGCGAGCCCCCGCCGCGATGGCATGGGGTCTGGCATTCCCGGACGGGAGCTTAAATTCCGTAATCTCCCCGGCCGTCGTGATCCGTCCGATTTGATTGCCGTTGATTTGAACGAACCACAGGGCGCCATCGGCACCTGCCGTGATGCCGACAGGCCCTGATTGTTCGGTGGGAATCCGGTACTCGGCGATCTCCCCGTCTACCGTAATCCGGCCGATGCAGTTGTTTTGGTTTTCCGTAAACCACAGCGCGCCGTCCGGACCGGCCGTAATATAGGAAGGGTACGAGCCAGCTCGTGGCAAATCGTATTCCGTGATAACGCCTGCCGTCGTAATCCGGCCAATCCGGTTGCCGATTAACTCGGTGAACCATATGGCTCCATCCGGGCCCTCCGTCAAGCCGTAAGGAGACGAGCATGCTTCCGGCAGCTCGAATTCCGTGAATATCCCTTCCGTTGTCATCCGTCCGATTTTATTCGCTTTGTACTCCGTGAACCAGAGGTCACCGTTAGGGGCGGAGAGGATGGACATGACCCCTGCATCCGGCGTCGGGACATCGAAAGTACGCATATCCCCTCCCTGGGTGATTCGTCCGATCCGGTTTCCTTTTTGCTCCGTGAACCAGATGGCCCCGTCTCGTCCTGCCGCAATGCCATACGGTCCCGACTCCCGGTTCGCTATTTTGTACTCCTGTGCCGTGATCTGCATGCAAACATGCCTCCTTGTAGAAAGTTGTTAGGATGCTTAAAGCGGATTCTTCATTAGATTGAGCGTGTTCAAATCTCGCGTTCGGATTTCCCGGAAAGGGGAAGGCTCCCTTGGATGCTTGGATGAGTTCCTGTCAAGGATAACCTCCAGCCTCTCAATTGGTGTTGATATAATAGAAAAAACCTCCCGCTCCGAGATTTCGGAATAGGAGGCTAATACGAACCAAGAAGATGCGGACTCTACATGGGGAGGTCTACAAACATCCACCCGTCACATATAAAAAAAGCCGCACGAATCCTATCCCGAAAAACCCCGTATCGTGAAATCGAAGTGTTTTCCAAATGCTTGGGACAGGATTAGTAGATCATTGGCTTTGGGTTCACCCTTTCATTTCTGGCTGCCTAGACTTTACCATAGGCTGTTCCGTGGTTTCAAACTCGGTTTATCCGAAGTTTGCCTTTACAACCGTCGGTTGCGTTTCTCGTCGATGTAGAGTTCAGCGCGGTTATGGCCCGGATCATCAATTTGATGAGGAGATACAAAGCATATAAACCGAGAAGTGCGAATAGCCCGTATACGATAATGCTAAGCATGGAAAACATGCCGAAAAAGGATATCCCCTGGTTCAAGGAGCTCACCTCCCTTCAAAGTACTGTTTTACGAATCATATCGAAGATTCCAGCTGTCGTATCCTTAAGACCAGGCGATGGCTTGACTCCCCGCTGAAGCTCGGAGCTCGGATACAGGTGGGTTCGTACCCGATCCATGACATACTTATCGTTGGTATCCCGAATGAATGCCGTGAACCTTGAATCAAGTATATTCCATAATATAACAATCATTTCTGATTCTAACATATCATCTGGAATGCGGTCATGAATTTAAGTTTAAAAGCGGCAATTTTTACGGATGATGATCAAAAAATAATTGAAATGGAGACGTTTTTCGTCATTTTTCATGGATAAGCACGAACCAATTGCGTTCACCTTGCGTCTTAGATATAGATGCATTACTGAATATTACAAGCCAAGGAGATTAGCGAACATGATAACCCGGAAATGGACGAAAATGGCTGCAAGCGGCGCTATAGCGGCCGCGCTGCTGTTAAGTGCGGCGGTACAGGCCCAGGCTGCGCACAAGAAGGACTTGGAATTTTTAAACGTTAATCATTATGTAATGACGCCGGATGTCAAACCCGTCATCGTGAACGGCACAGTGCTGGTCCCCCTGAACACGGTCAAGGAATACTTGAAGCCTATGGGGCTCCGCTGGAATAACAAGAATAAGACGCTAACCGTTAACACGGGCACCGATCAGGTCACCTTGAAAATGGGAAGCGACGTTGCCGAGGGAAAAGAGAAGACCTACGCCCTGTCCGTTCCCGCGCAGCTTATGGATGGTCGCGTCATGGTTCCCGCCCGATTCATGACGGAACTGTACGATGCGGAAGTCCGCTTGGATACGAAGGATGGCATGGTTTACATTTATACGCCGGAGGTTGACCTGTTGACGGCGGAGGAGAACAGCAATGTGAAGCTGTATCCGGTCAGCGCATCGAAATATGGCAGATATGAAGGCATGGTGGTCGAGGTAGAAGGCAGGAAGCGGGTCTTTAAGGACTGGCATGGAGGAGAGGCTACGCGTAAACCCGTCATTCATTACCAGGATGTCACAGGGGATGGCAAGCCGGACGTTGTTGTGTTCTACGTGGACGGGACGGGCACCGGTCTGTACGCGGGGGAGATGCATGTAGTGGACGCCGGTTCTCTGGAGGAAATCCCGATCGAATCGCTGGAGCAGGCCGTATCGAGCCATGTGAAATCCAGCATCGAGAAGGAAGCGGATCACTTTACGGTTAAGGTTACGGTTGACGGAGAGGAAATTGTCCAGAAGTTCCAGGACGATTCCAAAGATAAAAGCTATCTATTTGATAAGCTTGGCTTCGGAGCCGTTGTCAGACATCGTTTGGCGGAAGGACGGCTTCTTACGGAAGCGGCAGGAAGCATGAGCCCGGCCGGTTTTGCCGGGGATCTCCGAATAACATACCGTTTTAATGAAGAGTTGAACCGGTTTGAGGTGGATGAGATGGAATATCGTCGTTTGGAAGAGCGAGGGTAAGAGCGGTTTTTCATCATACAACTTTAGGACTACACACAAACGCATTCCGGCAGGTTATTATTAACATGGGTTAGAAGCGGAAGGTTTCGGTCGGATGATGTGAATAGCGAATGTGAGGGGCGCTGCGGCGCCCTTTTTTGTGCTGTGTTTTTATAGATTCAACGCCGTTTACATCTCCGTAGCCGATCGCCGAAATGGGCGTTCACCATATGTTTCAAGAAGATTTCATCCCCTATCATAGGACTTTATTACCATTTACTTGAGTCTTAAGATTCCTCTAAGATAGTTAATAAACCTGACACATTTTAGCGAATCATGGAGATTGATTTTGAAGTAAACGCATTCAATGTTAAGTAATATAACAAGTCCATACCATAGGGGCTTTAAAACGGGGTGTATGTATGCAGCAATGGCTTGGGAAATCGCTAAAGCATAAATTGTCGTTGCTTATCATTATCGCTACGCTGGTGCCGCTGCTGTTTCTGGGTATTTTCTCCTTTAACATAGCCAAAAGCCTGACCGAAGAGAAGGCCAAAATTACGGGGATGAATACGCTCCGACAGCTGGAAGCTTACCTGGATACGATGGTCAAGGACGTGGAGAATATCTCGCTGTTTCTCATCGGGCATACCGGTGTTCAGGCCTATCTGAAGACCGAGCAGAGCAACTACGTTCAGCAGACGACGGTTATTAATTTTTTGACGAACCTGGCCTTTTCCAAAGATTATATCGCCAACATCATCGTTGAACCGCTCGGCAGCAAAGATGCGATTTCGCATAAATCCTTGGTACGCTCCGAGTTCCGGAATATTACCGAAATGGTTCCCGATTATTACGAACACCATCCCAAATGGTGGTCTTTTGTTCACCGGCAGTGGACCTTTGAAGGCGTTAGGAAGGTCATCACGCTGGCCAGGCCGATTCGGAGCACGGATAAATACAAGCCGATCGGGAACCTGCAGATCAATCTGGATCAGGGCGTCATTGCCAATCAGTTCCGGCAGGCCGTTCTGGAGAAGACCGGATTCGTCCTTCTTCTTGACGAGAATAACCGGATTATCGCCGGTCCGCCGGATATGGAGACCAATTTGACGCTGGCGGATTATTATCCTGAGATTGGAGAGTTCGAGGGGCTCAGCGGCAATATTGACTATGGCGAGGGAAGCAGCAAGAAGACCATTCTCTATAAGAAAATGTCCAGCGTGAACTGGAAGCTCGTCGGCATCATTCCCTCGCAGGAATACCGTTCCCAGAACCAGTATTTTATCAAATTGACGGCGGTTGCGGTCACGGTGGCCATCCTGCTTGCCATTGTTCTGGTTCTTTTCCTGATCCAGAAGATTACGAATCCTCTGTCCGTCTTAACGAAATTCCTCAAGAACTCAAGCCCGGAAGAGCCGCTGCCGGCGCTGCCGGTCAAGACGGTCGACGAGGTCGGGCAGCTTATTATCAGTTACAACCGGCTCAGTTCCCGGATCGTGAAGCTTACCGATGAAGTGAAGCTGAACGAGTCGCTGAAGAAGGAGGCGGATATGCATGCACTGCAGGTGCAGATCAATCCGCATTTCCTCTACAATACGCTGTCATCGATCCATTGGCTGGCGCTGATGAACCAGGATGTGAAGATTGCCGAGATGGTGGGATCGCTCAGCGATTTTTTGAGGTTCAGCCTCAACAACGGGCAGGAATACTGCACGATACAGCAGGAGATCATGCATGTCCGCCACTACGTGAATATCCAAACCATCCGCTATCCGGAAAAATTCGAGTTTGAGGATCATGTGGAAGAGGATTTGTATCAGCACACCATGCTGAAGCTGCTGCTGCAGCCGTTGGTGGAGAATTCCATGCTGCATGGCATCCTGAGCCGTGACGGGATAGGGACGATTACGATTCGCGGACACCGCGAACCTGAGGGGATCCGCTTCGTGGTGGAGGATGACGGCATCGGGATGACGGCGGAGCGCCTGAAATGGCTCCAGGAGCAGTTGGTCGAAAATCCGTTGCAGTACGAGAAGGGACAAACCCCGCGCGGCAGCTACGGGCTGCGGAACGTCCATAAGCGGCTGCTCCTGCATTACGGGAAGGATGCGGGGCTGCGTGTGGAGAGCACCGAGGGTACCGGGACACGGGTGATGTTTACGATACCTGATTCACCTGAAATTCAACAATCGGAAATATCCGGCAAAGGGGATGGCGACATTGAAGGTCATGATCGTTGATGATGAAGTGATCATTCGAAATGGTTTGAGTACCGTGATCAATTGGGCGGATAACGGCTTTACAGTGCTGACGCCCGCGGCTTCGGCGGAGGAAGCCCTTCAGCGTATTCCCGTGGAAATGCCCGAAATCATATTTACGGACATACGCATGACAGGCCTGAGCGGATTGGAGATGGCGCATCAAGTCAAGCAGCAGCATCCCGAGATCGAGATCATCGTCATCTCGGGATACGATGAATTCGCGTATGCGCAGCAGGCGATGCGGGAAGGCGTGAGCGATTACCTGCTGAAGACGAGCAGGCCCGGGGAAATTATCGAGGCTGCTGTCCAAGCCAGGGAACGGCTGCTGCAGCGAAGGCTTACACAAGCGAAGGGGAAGGCCCAGGAAATGGTGGTTAACCGGGGCTTTCTGCGAAGGCTGCTTGCTTCCGGCACTCCGCTGGATGAGCATGCGGAGGCCGAATTGTGTGAGCGATACCCGGAGTTGTGTGTGGAATCGAACGGTTCGGTGCTGCAGATCTGGATGCTGTCGGTATATCCGCAGCATCCAGAAGAGGCGGAACAATCGAATGTTAGCGAGCTGCATCGATTAATCGGCACGGAGCTGGCCGAAGTGCTGCAATGCGCGTGGCTGGAATGGAACGGCTCCCTGCTTCTGTTGGTGCGGGCGGAGCCGAATCATGGCTGGGGGCGGGTAGATTCCGCTCTGCATAAGATGGAATCTACGCATGCCTGCCGCATCACGGCTGCCAGCGGCCGACGGGTCGCAAGCGCCAGGGAGCTGCACATTGCGCTGGCTACCGCGGTAGAGGCCAACTCCTACGAGTGGCTGCTGCAATCGGAACGGCATATCCGTTATGAAGATATCGAAGGACGTACAGGCATCCGCACGGTATGTTCGATGGAAGAAGAAACCAAACTGTCATCCCTGCTGCGTTCGGGAGAATCCGCCGATTTGCAGGCATGGGTGGCGGATCTGCTGCGGCGCATCCAAAGCCAGGGCCAGGCGACGCCCGGTTCGGTTCAGGCTTACCTGCATTCCCTGATCGTTTCGGCACAGCGCTGGCTCATACGGGCTGCGACGTCTATCGGCTATACCAGTCCGGTGAAAGTGGAAGAGACGTACGATATCCGGGAGTTGACCAAGAATCCGGAGAAGGTGCTGGTCGATTCGCTCGGGCTCATCATGAAGGAGTACCGTGATATGGTGTCGACGACAAGTCCTGTCCAGCGAGCGATCTCCTTCATTCATGAGCATCTGGGACAGAGCTTGTCTCTCCAACAAGTGGCCAAGCATGTTCATATGAACCCCAACTATTTCAGCGAAATGTTCAAGAAGGAGACCGGGCAGAATTACATCGAATTCGTAACCCAGGCGAAGCTTCGGAAAGCGATGCACCTGCTGCGGGAAACGCCCGCCAAAATCAGTGAAATCGCGAATGAAATCGGCTACGAGGATATCAAATATTTTAACCGCTTGTTCAAAAAATGGACCGGATTGACCCCTTCGGAGTATCGGGCAAATCCCGAATCCTGAATTTTGTCCCTCTATGGACTGAATTATATCCCCTATGTAAGCGTTACATCCTCTTTTATACTTGGGCTAATCATCTTGAAGCTTCATCATTTTCGTATATTAAAAGGGGGATTGACCATGAGACCAAAACGTAAAATAGGTCTTGTACTGCTGATGATGACACTGGTTCTTGCAGCTTGCGGAGGCGGGCAAAGCAAAGAGCAGGCCGGAGGGAACGAAGGCGATCAAGAAAAGGTCAAGCTGACCATCTGGCATAACTTTGCCGGTGACGACCTGCGCGCGAAATCAGTCCGAAGTTTTATCGATCAATTTGCTCAGGACCATCCTGAAGTTACGCTCGACGCGCAAGCGATTCCGCCGGACGGTTACCGTCAGCGTCTGAGCACCGTTGCGGCTGCGAATGAAATGCCGGACGTGTTCTTCGTTTATGCGGGAAGTCAGTCGGCCGAGCTTCATCAAGCGAAGCTGCTTCAACCGATCACGGAAGTGTTGGACGCCCATTCCGATTGGAAGGACAAATTCCTGCCGGGCGCATTTGATCCATACGAGTTCGAGGACGGCCAGATTTACTCCGCTCCACTGGGCATGTCCGCAACATCGATTCTCTACTACAACAAAGCGTTGTTTGACAAACATAACGTAAAAGTTCCGACAACTTGGGAAGAAATGATGGCGGCGGTTAAAACGTTCAACGATAACGGCATTACGCCGATCGCCCTCGGAAACAAAGCGCCATGGGTTGCGCAATCCACCATTATCGGGTCGATTGCCGACCGCGTGACCGGCACCGAATGGTTCAAAAAAGCGGCAGCACAGGATGGCGCGAAATTCACCGATCCTGAGTTTATCGAAGCGCTTGGCTATTTCAAAGAGCTCGTCGACAACAAAGCATTCCAAGAAGGTGCCAACAGCATCGACAACACGCAAGCCGAGCAGTATTTCATCCAAGGCAATGCAGCAATGATGATCAGCGGCGCCTGGACGCTCACCAACTTGGCGGCTTCTTCCTCCGAAGAGCAGATGAAGGATATTGAAGTGACGACTCTGCCTGCGATCCCTGGAGGCAAAGGCGAAGCTAACACCATCTCCGGCGGAGCTGGCGGCGGTCTGGCCCTTAGCAGCAGAACGGAAGGGAAAGCAAAAGAATTGGCGCTCGAACTGATTTATGCCGTGAGTGGACCGGAAGCGCAAAAAGCGATTGCCGAGAGCAACTCCATGGTCATGTACGATACCGAGATCGACGAGTCCAAAGTTACTTCCCTGTACTACAAAGCCTTTAACCTGGTGAAATCCACAGGCATTACGCCGGTATACGATGCTTATCTGTCAGCAGAAGCGGCTGAAGTCATCAACAACGGCCTGCAGGAAATCATGATGGGCGGTGCCGTCGAAGGCGTGGCTCAGAAGCTGCAGGATGCGCAAGCCCGATCCGCTACTCCATAAGAATAGATTCACTGCTGCATCAGGATTAGGAGGGAGGAGGCTGCCATGCCTACAGCGATGAGAAGCAAAGGATTTATAGCCATAGCTCTTCTTCCTGCGCTTCTGTTGTTTCTGATATTTGTCATCATTCCGGTTTTTTGGTCAGCATACTACGGATTTTTCAGTTGGAAAGGGTTCGGAGACGCCACGTTCATCGGCCTTGACAATTATAGAGAGATGTTCAAGGATCCGATCTTTTGGCGGGCGCTTCGAAACAACCTGATTCTGGTCGTATCGTCCATTATCGGCCAGGTTCCAATCGCGTTGATTCTGGCTATCGTATTGTTCAAGAATTCGTTCTTCTCCAGGTTCATCCGGTCTGCCGTCTTCATGCCGATGGTTCTATCCACGGTGGTTGTCGGTCTCATCTGGGGTTACATTTACCACCCGCAGTTCGGGATTGCCAACTATGCGCTGGAGATGCTCGGCCTGGAGTCATGGACCCGTGCTTGGCTGTCCGATCCGAAGGTCAACATGCTGGCGATATCGATCCCGATTAACTGGGCGAACATCGGCCCTTATCTGGTCATCTTTATCGCAGCGCTGCAAAATATTTCGCCAGAGATCCACGATGCGGCCAAAATCGATGGCTCCACCGGCTGGAACAAGCTGATGCAAATCACGCTGCCGATGGTCTGGAACACGGTGGTCGTAACCATTGTGCTCTGTATCTCGGGAAGCCTGAAAGCTTTTGACCATGTCATCGTCATGACAGGCGGCGGACCGGCACAATCGACCGAGCTGCTTGCTACCTATATGTACAACAGCACGTTCAGCGTGTACCGCTACGGTTACGGCTCCGCCGTTTCCACGATGATCATGATCGTCAGCGCCATTCTTATCGCGCTTAACTATTTCGCAACGCGCAGAAAGTCAAGCTAACATGAAGGAGGGAGCGATGTGAATTTACAAACGACCGGGACCGGAAGTGCCTCAGGGAAACGCGTCATCACGAAGGGGTTAACCGGATTCGTAAAATTGCTGCTGATTGTGTATGCGATTCTTACGCTCTATCCCTTGTACTGGCTTTTTACGAGCGCGTTTAAATCGAACCAGGATTTCTTCAACAACCCTTACGGCTTGCCGAAGGAGTGGATGACCGAGAATTTATTCCGGGCATGGGAGCTCGGAAATATGGGCCGAGCGATGATCAATTCGACGGTTGTAACGATTACGGCCGTCGTGCTGACCATTCTGCTTAGTTTACTAGCGGCGTATGTGCTGTCCAGATTCCAGTTTCGGTTTAAAAAGCTGGTGGTCGTGTTGTTCACGACCGGACTGCTGATTCCGATCCACAGTACGCTGGTGCCCCTGTTCATTATGATGAAAAATATCGGCCTGCTCGACACGTACGGCGCACTCATCCTGCCATATACGGCGTTTGAGCTGCCGATCGCGATCTTCCTGGCGATGGCGTACATGTCATCCATACCAAGAGAGATTGAAGAAGCGGCCATGATCGACGGCAGCGGCTGGTGGGGAATCTTCGGCCGAATGATTCTGCCGCTCTGTACGCCGATTGTGGCAACGATATCGATTCTGGCATTCCTCCGATTCTGGAATGATTTCTCTTTCGCCCTCGTATTCATCAATACGCAGGCATTAAAGACGCTGCCGCTTAGCTTGTCCCTGTTCTCGGACGGCTTCGGCACGGATTACAGCCTGACGATGGGAGCGATGGCGATCGCGGTCATTCCGACGATCGTGGCCTACCTGATCCTGCAGGAGCAGATCATGAAGGGCATGGTGGCAGGATCCATCAAAGGTTAAACTTCATGCGAAATTCATATTCTTGAAAGAAAAAGCCTCTTCTGGTCAACGGAAGGGGCTTTTCGTATGATTGGTTAATCAGGGTCATCGGAGTCGGCGCTATTTACTCACGAAAATATTCGTGCACGTTTTTCGGCCACGTCATGCCGGCAAAAGAAATATAATAGAAACACGAGAACAAGAGAGCATGATGATTAAGGCGAACAAGCGAATGGCCCTTTAGAAAGTACATCAGAGCGGGGAGGAACCCAAGTGATATCGGCTGCCCATCAGCAGGAGTATTACCAGGCGCTGCTGGAAAAGAAATCGGAGTACGAGGGCGTGTTTTATGTAGGCGTGAAGACTACAGGAGTGTTCTGCCGCCCGACATGCCCGGCCCGGAAACCGAAGATGGAAAACTGCGAATTTTTCGAGACGGCTCAAGAAGCGCTGCTTGCATCCTTCAGGCCTTGCAAACGCTGCCGTCCGCTATCGCACCCCAATCAGGTATCGGACCTGGTCCGGCTGCTAGTAGAAGCCGTTGAGGAGAATCCGGAGAAAAGGTGGACCCACCAGGACTTTCAGAAGCTGTCCGTGGATGCTTCGACGGCACGGCGGCAATTCAAGAAGCGGTTCGGGATGACCTTCGTTGAATACGCACGGGCTCGGCGAATGGGGCTTGCCCTGAAGCAAATCCGAGAGGGGCATGCCGTCATCGATGCGCAGCTGTCGACCGGCTACGAGTCGAGCAGCGGTTTTAGGGATGCATTTTCGCGCATCATGGGCGCGGCGCCTAGCCGATCGGGGCACCATAACATCTTAAAGGCTTCATGGATCGACACGCGTCTCGGGCCGATGATGGCCATCGCGGATGAAGAGGCGCTGTATCTGCTCGAATTCGTGGACCGCCGGGGCCTGGAGCGTGAGGTTGAACGCCTCCGGCAGAGAACCAAGTCGGCGATCATTCCGGGCCATACGGCTCCGATCCGTTCGATCGAGCTGGAGCTCGCAAGGTATTTTGATGGGAAGTTAACGGAATTCAAGACGCCGTTGTTCTTGCTGGGCTCGCCGTTTCAACAAGAAGTGTGGGACCGATTGCTGCGAATTCCCCCCGGACAAACGTCTTCGTATGGCGAAATCGCAGCGGCGATGGGAAGACCGACCGCGTATCGTGCCGTTGCCCAAGCGAATGGCCCAACCAGCTTGCGATCGTCATTCCATGCCACCGCGTGATCAATACAAGCGGTGAGCTCGGCGGATATGGCGGCGGTCTGTCGCGAAAGCAGTGGCTGCTGCATCATGAGCAGTCCATGAGTGCCGGAACCAAGAATCCCCTTCCCTTATAAAGGATGGGGATTCTTATGTTCGGCGATTGGCTGGAACGCAAATCCCGGGGAAGCACCTGCTATGCTATAATTTGGAACGTCTCCCTCCGGAATCATCTGATAGGGGTCGGCGTTGTCTTTGCCGCCGCCTGGGCCGCGATGATATGAATGTGGCCGAAAAAAGCATTTTGGAGAATATTTCGAGTTACTAAAGTACAAAGCAGCCTAGCCCTGCCTTTAAGGAGGAGGATGGGCTGCTTCTTTATATTATGGTAGAAAAAAATCAGCGGGGGCTTTTCTCCTGCCCCGGCCTTGCCGGCACCGTTGCCGTTTCCCGGAATTTCACCGGGGACACGCCATAGTTCGCCCGGAATACCCGGTGAAAATAGGAGTAGCTTGCAAAGCCGCAGGTTTCCGCGATTTCCTCCAACGTCATCGTGCTGTATTTGATGCGTTCGACGGCTGCGTTCAGCCTGATCTCGAGGGCGTACTGGATCATGGTTTTTCCGTAATACTCCTTGAACAGTTTGACCGCCCGCGATAAGCTTAGCCCGACATGGGAAGCAGCCTCCTCCAGCTTGAAGGTTAGGGTGGCGTGCTCCTCCACGAATCGCTTCAGCCGCAGGGCGGTGAAGGCAAGGCGATCGGTCGGCTTGATCTCGGTAATGGCGCGGTCCAGGCATAGGCAGAGACTGCGCAACAGGTAGTCGGTCAGCTCCCCGATTTCCCCTTCAAGGCCGCGCCGCTTCTCCAGCAGCATCTGTCTCCACAGACCGAGCAAATAATCGTCGAGCCCGACATGACTGACGACAGGGCGGGGGATGCGGTTCCACCAATCATCGATCCAGGAGCCGTCGCAGAATATAAAATAATCCCCGCTGGACACGCGGCCATCCTCGCCGTCTTCCTTCACCCGCAGTTCGTATTCATCGCCGGGCTTCAGCAGCAGCAGGTCGCCTGCCTGCACGTGGTGCTCGATGCCGTTGCAATAGATTTCGCAGGAGCCTTCGGTTTGAAGTCGGAACAGATAGGTCGTCAAACCCCCGCGATGGCTGTTGCTGAATTGCTGAAAGTGATAGGAATAGTCGCAGATGAGCAGCCTAGCTTCCATAATGGTAACAACCCCCAGTAAAAATATAAGCAGATAGTTCATGTTGCAGCAATATTGTTTATGTTCATTTTAGCCTATTTGCATGTATGATAGTAGCAGATAGAGCAGTAACTCATTTTTGGAATCGAGGTGCGCTATAATGAGAAGAATGAACATTGGTTTGCAAATGTATACGCTGCGCGATGAAACGGCACAGGATTTCCGCGGTACGCTCCGCAAAGTTGCTGAATTGGGTTATGAAGGCGTGGAATTCGCAGGTTATGGAGACATTCCGGCCGAGGAAATGAAAACGCTTCTTCAAGAGCTTGGCCTGAAAGCGATCGGCAGTCACGTGGGTCTGCATCTGCTTCGAGCAGACCTGCAGAAGGAAATTGATTACCTGAAGACCATTGGCGCTAAATATATGATGTGTCCATACGTGGCCGAAGAAGATCGTAAAGATGCCGAGGACTGGAAGAACCTCTTCTCCTTCCTGGAGGAAGTAGGGGCCGAAGCCCGCAAGCAGGGACTGATCTTTGGATACCATAACCATGCATTCGAATTCGAAGCCGAGGTTGATGGCCAGTTCGTTTTTGATGCGATGTATTCCGCCACGACGCCGGAAGCCGTGCAAGTGGAGATGGACGTATGCTGGGTACAATTCGCCGGACAAGATCCGCTCACCTACATTCCGAAATACGCCGGACGTCTTCCGCTGCTTCACCTGAAAGACTTCAGCAAGGATGCGGAAGGCAACATGAAGACGCTGGAGCTGAGCCAAGGCTCGGTTAACCTGCCGGGCGTCATTCAGGCTGCATCCGATGCAGGCACGGAATGGCTGATCGTCGAGCAGGACGTATGTCAGAATCCGCCGCTGCAAAGCGTGGAGAACAGCATGAACTGGCTGAAGCAGAACTACCTGAACCAATTTTAATCTATAAGCAAAAAAGGAGACTTTCAATGAGCAAAATTAAAGTGGCAGTGTTTGGCTGCGGCGCGATCGCCCAGCGCAGACATATTCCTGAATACGCGAACAATGCTAACGTGGAGCTGGTTGCTTTTGCCGATCCGGTGAAGGAACGCGCCGAAGAGATGGCAGCCCAGTATGGCGGTAAAGCCTACGCAGACTACCAAGAACTGTTGAAGAACGAGAAGCTGGACGCCGTTAGCGTTTGTACGCCGAACTATCTGCATGCTCCAATGAGCATCGCCGCTGCGAATGCCGGCCTTCATGTGCTGGTGGAGAAGCCGATGGCTACGACGGCTGAAGAAGGAGAGCAAATGATCGAGGCCGCCCGCAAGAATGGGGTGTACCTGATGGTAGGTCATAATCAGCGCCTCATGCCTCCGCACGTCAAAGCGAAGGAAATTCTGGATTCCGGCAAGCTCGGCAAAGTGCTTACCTTCCGTACTTCCTTCGGCCACGGCGGTCCGGAGGGCTGGAGCTTGGATGGACGCGACAGCTGGTTCTTCCGCAAGGAAGAAGCGATTATGGGGGCCATGGGTGATCTCGGCGTGCACAAATCCGACTTTATCCGTTACCTGCTGAACGATGAGATCGTGGAAGTGGCAGGTTTTATCGGAACGGTCCATAAAGAAGGAACCGATGTGGACGACAACGCGACTTGCATCGTTCGCATGAAGAGCGGGGCCGTGGGCACCCTGATGGCAAGCTGGACGCATTACAGATCCGGCGATAACGGAACGGTATTGTGGTGCGAGAAAGGTGCCATGAAGATCGGTACCGTTAACGGCGACGAGGTGGTTGTAGAGCTGACCGACGGTACGGTGGAGACCTACAAGGTAGGCGCCATGGCAACCAATGAGAAGCAGGTTCCGAGCGGCGTCATCGACGCGTTCGTCGAATCCATTCTCACGAACACGCCGCCTAGCATTTCCGGTGAGGAAGGACTTCGCTCCTTGAACGTGATCCTGGGTGCATTCGAATCCCAAGAGACCGGTAAAATCGTGAAGCTGTAATAAATGAGTGTAGAGGAGGCCGTATGCGTACGGCTTCCTTTTGTTTGTACTGCAAATCAAATCAAAGCATAGGGATTTTACTTGGGTATACGCGTTGTCCGATACATCCTATCCACCTTGATGCTATCACCATCTTCCGCGACGGGAATGAAGATCGGCCGTTCATCCGGCGTGCGGTTCGGGGTATGCACGGTCAGCATCAGCTGCCCGTTCCAGGTGCGGAACACCATGCCGTGCCCGCCGTCGCTGGAATATAAGGGTTCGGGCTCTTGAAGCCAGGGCCCCGTCAGCTTGCCGGTTGGCGACTTGGCAACGCCGAGCGCGTATCGGCCATCCACAAAGCTGGCCCATAATAGGAGCAGACTCCCCGATGTTGTCCGAAACAGAAACGGGCCATCCGTCACATAATTTCCCGATCCGGGAAAACGGGGCGAGTGGAACGGCGTGGCCCAAGCGGCTTCGGAGGCTCGGAACAGGGTCACGGGCTCCGAGGCGGCCTCCGTGAGATCGGGACTTAGGCGCATGGCGCAGATCTCGCCGTTGCCGACCTGCTGCCACTCGCGGCAGAACACCATCCACGGCTGATCCGTTTCGTCGATATAGAGCGTGCCGTCCAGGGAACTCCAGTCGACAGGGGTCACGGGCCCTTCGCTATGGAGGGAGAAGGGCCCTGTCGGCTGTTCAGCCGACAGCACCGCAGTGCCCAGCAGATCGTTATCTTTTCGGCGGAAGGTGGCAAACATGATGTAACGCCCGTGGTAATTGTAGACTTCGGGTGCCCAGAAGTTCACGTCCGCGAAGAAACCGTCCGGTTTGCGAAAGACCGGATAAGGGCCCTCCCAATCGTTTAGATCCCGGCTGATATAGACATCGAAGCCGTTTCCTTCCTTCCAGATATTTTTGTCGGTGCTGCCGTACATGTAGTATATTCGCTGTGTCGGGTCAGGCAGTACATAGGGGTCCCGAAGCTGAATGTCTGCAGTTTTCACGCTTAAGCGTTCACCTCCTTCAATTAACGATAGGCAGGATAGATGATGCCGATATCCCTCTCCGTTCTCAACTCTCCGTCTGAATACTGCTGCATCTCATTGCCTTTGATCCGGATCGGAATGGATGCGTCTTGATAGCGGAGCTCGCCTTCAATGGTACGCGCGCTCATGCCGATCACGCCCTCCAATTGTCCGCTTTGGTCCGTGACCAGCCGAATCCCGGCGGGGCCTTGAATATGAACGCGGCCTTCCCGGTATACGGTAACGTTGTCCGGGGTATTCACCAGTTCGTAGTGCAACCCGTTCACGGTTCGGCTATAGGCCGTGTTGCTGGCGACTTCTTCGCCATGGTCCATATCGACCGGAAGCAATCCCGTAAACCACAGTCGATCCGATCCGATCGGCATGATGCCGCAGAGCCGTTCCACGTAATCCAGCAGGCACAGAATGGAAGGGGAATACGCCTCGGTAAAGCCCTCTTCACCGGTCCAAGGGCTCAAGGTTTGCGGGAAGCGCTTGGCCTTGGACAAGGCCGACAGAATCGGCTGCAGCACCCAGGTTAGCTCGACATAGCGGTGGTGATGTTCAAAGGCATGCGGGGCCCGGATCAAGCTCAAGAAATTGGACGGCCCGCCCCAGCTGTTGTATGCGGAGGACGGATCGAACCGCGGATCGTCCATTGCGATGGACGTAAACGGATATTTGGCGAAGAATTTGCCGGTATTCAGCAAATACCGCCGCAGCATGTTGCCAAACAGCTCGGCGTCGCCCACCTCGCAGGCCATCACGCGCAGCAGCACGTCGGATTGGACCCGGACCAGCTCGTCGTTCCGATCCCGGTCATAGAAGAATTGATCGTCTTCGTCATAACAGTGACGGAAGAGGCTGTCTAGGCTGGCTTCGGCTTTGGCCCTCCAATCGGCCCCGGATTCGCCGAGCTCTTCGGCCATGCGGGCCAAATACATGCGCTGACAGTGGATGTTGGCCGTCAAATCCGGTGCCAGGAAAGGCAGAATCGGGGAATCCGGGTGGAAGGCGGCGGCATCGTTCCTATATGGCGTGTCCGGAACATGCCAGAACCTGGGCGACAGATCATGCCCGGTATCAAAGGTACTGAAAGCCTCCACGCATCCGGTCCCCCGGGTGTTGCGATAACGGGCGATCCAATCGTCGTAACGCGACACGGCTTGGTACATGGTCTTCAGGAAGGAGAGATCCCTTCCATGAAGCTCATAGTGGTTCCAGACGCAGCGCGCCAGCGGCGTGACGAGCTGGATCTGGCGGAACGAAGGGCCGTTCTCCGTCAGTTTATAAGGGAGCAGCCCATCCTCTCTTTGCTGATCGGCAAAGGCGAGGTAGGTTGTTCCCGAGACCGAGGGAATCAGTCGCGATAGCAGCTCCGCGTTGATAGTGCCGGTGCTCTCCAGCCAGCAGCCGAGATAGATACCGCCCTCCTGCAGAATCGGATCGCAGCCGTTCATCGGCACGATGCAGGTCAGCAGCTTCTCCAGCGCGGTATAATAAGCCGTTTCCAGCCGTCCGCCCGATGCCGCGAATCGGACGCCTGTCGCCTGCCACTCCTGCAGCAGCTTCCGGTCTTCCGGTTTGCCCGGCTGTACCCGATCCGGTATCGAAATCCGGCGCAGCCGGTCCAGCATAGCTTCTGTCATGTCCGCCTCCTTGAAAGCTTGTTATTGATTCGATTCAAATATGCGCACGGTGCCGTTGTAGAAGTCCGCAACGGCCTGCTCGACGTTTTTCCGGCCGAAACCGATCTCCTGGGTCGTCGTCTGGGCCAGCTTGGAGAACTCGGCGAATCCCGGCGGATTATAACTCACGTCAAAAGGCTCGGTCTTCGTGGCTTCCGATACGAGGCTCGTATAATTGTACACAATCTCTTCCACAGGACCCGCTTCCTCCTGGAGAAGGTTGCGGTTGGCTTCCGTCACCGGCACGCCGCGGTCGTTTCCGAGGATTTTGGCCGCTTCGGGATCATTGATCCAGAAGTCCATGAGCGTGGCGACTTCCTTCGGATGCTTGGTGTTGGCATATCCGGATAGTCCTTGGCTGGACTCGAATACCACGCCCGTACCCTTCGGACCTCTAGGTACCGGATGGAGGATGAGCGGATCTTCCGTCAGGCTCTGGAATGCGGCCAGCTGATTGGAAGGGAGGAGGCTCATGGCCGCTTTACCCGTAATCAACAAGGATTTGCTGGTATCATCGTGCGGATTGGACACCTGAAGTTCAGGCGTAACGACACCGCCGGACTTCGAAGCCTGTTCCCAATACTCGAACCATTCCTGAATGTCTTCCTTCGCGAAGCCGAGCTTTCCGTTCTCCATATCATACAGCTGTTTTCCGCGCTGCTTCAGAAAGATATCCATTCCGTCGACGGTGAAATTATAGGTACCATACACGCCGTCGCCAAGCTTATCGGACAATTCTTTGCTGATGGCGGCAAAGTCCTCCCAATCCCAATCCTGCTCCGGCAGAGGAATGCCTGCCTTTTCGAACAGTGCCTTGTTGATGACGATTCCCCGGGCGTTTGCGCCGGCCGAAATATGCTGCAGCTTCCCATCCAGGCGGCCGTATTCCACCATGGTGGCATCCATGCCGTCCAGCTTCAGTTCGCTGCCGACATACGGATCCAGGTTCAGCAGCACATCTTTTTTGGCATAGTCCACCACGTTTCCGCCCAGGAAGAAGATATCCGGCGCGGTGCCGGAAGCGAGCTGGGTGTTCAGCTTATCGAAATATCCGGAGGAAGGCGAGAATTCGCCGACGATTTTGATGTTCGGATGTTTGTTCAGGAACACCTTCAGGGCTTCGTTCGTAATATCGGCCCGTTTCTGGTCGCCCCACCACATCAAACGCAGCTCGACTTGGCTGCTCGGCTCGGCCCCTGCGTCCGCATTCCCGCCTTCTCCCGTGTGATCCGTTCCGGAACAGGCGGTGACGAATAACAGGAGCGAAGCCAACATGCCAACGAAACATTTTTTCAACATGGATAATCCCCCTAGTCTAATCAAAATTGATTCATTTGCAGCACGCCTTCGAACGACAGAGCTTCTAGAGATTACTTCAGGCCGGTCGTGGCAATGCCTTCGAGAAAATAGCGTTGAAACACCAGAAAGATGATTGTCACAGGCAGCAGCGACAACGTGGACATGGCAAGCAGCGCCCCCCAATCCGATTGCCCCGAAGGATCGAACAGGGATCGGATCCCCAGCTGTACAGTGAACAAATCAATCTTGCTTAAATAAATCATCTGGCTGAAGAAGTCGTCCCAGCTCCAGATGAAGGTGAAGATGGCCGTCGTAATCAGCGCAGGGACGAGAAGCGGCACCACGATGCGGAAGAAGATCTGCGATTGTCCGCAGCCGTCGATGGTCGCGCTCTCGTCCAGCTCCCGCGGAATGCCGCGGATGAACTGAACCATCAGCAGAATGAAGAAAGAGTCATGCGCCAGCCATTTGGGCAGGATGAGCGGGAAATACGTATTGATCCAATGAAGCTCGTTATACAGAATGTATTGGGGCACGAGCGTTACGTGGTAAGGCAGCATAATCGTCACCAGCATGATGCTGAACCACAGGCCTTTGAATTTGAACTTCAATCGGGAGAAGGCGTAGGCTGCCAGGGAACAGGAGACGATGTTCCCGATGACGCTCATGACCGAGATCAGCACGGAGTTGCCGAAGAATCGGCCGAAGGAAATGCCCTGAAGCCCGCGCCAGCCGTTCACGTAATGATCCAGCGTGAAGGCCGTCGGAATGAGGCTGCTGTTGGTGAAGATAAGATGATTCGGTTTAAACGAGCTGAAGACGAGCCATAGCACCGGGTAGAGCATAAGCAGGCCGAGGAGAATAATGGCGGCATGCCTCCCGGCTTGAACCAGTTGTCGCTTAAGCGGCATATCCATTACCTCCCTTCCTGGTTATCCCCGTAGAAGACCCAGAATTTTGATGTAAGAAAAACGATTCCGGTGAACACCCCGATGATGACCAGCATGATCCATGCCAGAGCCGAGGCATAACCCATATCGAAGAACGAGAAGCCTTTCAGATACAGGTACAAGGTGTAGAACATCGTGGCGTCGAGCGGTCCTCCCCGCCCGTCCCCGATGACGTAGGCCGGCGTGAAGGCTTGAAACGAATTGATCATGCTCATGATCAGATTGAAAAAGATAACGGGTGACAGCATCGGCAGCGTGATGCCGAAGAATTGACGGATCTTTCCGGCACCGTCTACGCCGGATGCTTCATATAAATCAGTCGGAATCTGTTTCAGACCGGCAAGGAAGATGACCATGGCCGATCCGAACTGCCAGACGGACAGCGTGATAATCGTATACACCACATAGTCGGGGTGGGCGATCCACGAGGGGCCCGTGATGCCGAACCAGCCGAGGAACTGATTGACCAGCCCGCTGCCGTCAAAGATTTGGCGCCAGACGATGGCAATGGCAACGCTGCCTCCCAATAGGGAGGGGATGTAATACACGGTCCGGTAAATGCCGAGTCCGCGGATGCCCTTGTTCAAGGCCATGGCGATCAGCAGCGCGAACGCAAGTCTCAGCGGCACGGACAAGAATACATAATAGAACGTTAGCCACAAGGATCGTTGAAACGTATCGTCTTCGGTAAAAATCTGGACATAGTTGCTGAGTCCCGTCCAAGTCGGCGATGACAGCAGGTTGAATTTGGTCATGGACAAGTACAGCGATGCGATCATCGGCCCCAGCGTCAGACAGAAGAAGCCGATGAGCCAAGGCAGAAGAAACAAGTAGGCTGTCTTATTCTGCTGGCCGTATAAGGGCTTGGACAGCTTTCTCATAATGTGCCTCCCTTCAGGATGAATGAGCATGGGCGGTTACCTGATGGCCTGAAGCGCTTACAATCGGTATGTCGGTGCGCCCGGTAAACATATCATACCGGGGGAGGAGAGAGGGCGGAATCTCATTTCTTCGGATCATCGTGTTCGATTTTTTCGGATTGCGACAGTCGGAACTCGGAAGGGCTTTGATTGAACATTTTTTTGAATTTGGAGCTGAAATAGCCGGGTGAAGAGAAACCCGTCAGCTCGGCTATGTCCCATACCGTCAATCGGGTCTCCTGCAGCAGGTGTACGGCGTGTTTCATCCGAACCTCCGTAACGTACTGGATGAACGAGACCCCAGCCCCTTCCTTGAACATTTCCGAGAAGTAGGTAGGGTGGTAGTTATACTGCTCGGCCAGCGAGGTCAGCGATAATTCCTGCATATAATTTTCCTCGATATACCGCTTGGCGGATTCAATCAGGGTAGCGTCTCCGTCTCCGGATTCCAGGTGGTGGTCAACAAAATCCTGTGCCCACTGCATCAGCAGGCGTTCCGCCTGCTCCGGGGTCTCCAGCCATAAAACCCATTCGGGTGAAATCCATAAAGGCCCCCCTCCCCGTGAATGCCGTATGTTGTCGAAAGCGGCGGATTCCATAATCAGCGTGATTTGAAAAAGGCTTCGTACCAAGCGGGAAGGCGATAGCCGGAATGCCTCGCCCAGCTCCCTCCGAATGATGCTGCGGAAGGATTCCAATTCGCCCCGGATCAGGCAGCGATGAAGCGCGCGGCTTGTTTCGTCCGGCAGCAACGGACTTTGGTCGGTTACGGGTGCCTGATCCGGTCCGTTCTGGCGTCCTGCCAGATTCCAGGCCAGGAGGGAGTGGATATAACCCTCTTTCCAGCGCTCAAGCCCCGACACAGGCAGCCCTAATCCTACCTGCACCTCCACGGTTAAATACGAGGATGCCTGCGCGGCGAGTTTATCCGCGAATGCATGCTGAATGCCGTCAAGCGCAATGAAATGCATGATACCGGGATGAGTTGCATCATGAAACACTTGAATGCCGCCCGGATAAGACTCTGCGATTTCATGGCAGACCATTTGAAACGGAAGGCGGAGCTGCTCGGGCGCGCGGCCTTCGGATGCTTTCTGCATGCCGGATTCCCTCATGCCCGCGGTGATGAAGCATACGCGGCCGTCCTGCCAATCCTCCAGGTGAAACAGTCGAATCCGTTCCGGCATGGAGGCGGGGGGCAGGCGGTTGCCGCGCACGAGATCCAGCAGGAAGCGTTCCTTCATTTCTTTGTAATATTGGGATAGCCGCCACTGCATCATTTCCGAATCGTCCCGTACCTTGCGGTTCTTATCCAATTCGTGTTTGATTTTGCCTAAGGCGGATTTCAGGTCGTCCCGGGCAACGGGCTTCAGCAAGTAGTCCATGGCCTGGCTGCGGACGCCCGCTCTGGCGTATTGAAAATCCTCGTATCCTGTAATGATGATGATCTGGATGGTCGGATTGTGGCTCCGGCAAACGTCCAGCAGCTGGACGCCGTCCATGACAGGCATGTTCATGTCGGTAATAAGCAGGTCATACGAATGGGATTTCAAGAGCTCTTCAGCTTCCAGGCCGTTCCCGGCCTCCCCCGAAATGGCAAAGCCCATGCTTTCCCAGTCGACTTTCAGCTTCAGCCCTTCACGAACCTCGATCTCGTCATCTGCGATCAATACGTTGTACATGATATTCCTCCTGTACCGGTAGAATCAGTTCGATGCATGTGCCGGTTTCGCTCCCGTTCCGAATATGAACGGCAAATAAGTCGCCGTAATGCAAGCGGCAGCGAGCAATTACGTTGCCGAGTCCAATGTGCCAGCTCTCGCTTCGGAGGATCGGCTCCAACTGGGAGGCAGCTGCGGGATCCCGGAGCTTGCGGATGATCTCGGAGGGCATGCCGGGACCGTTATCCGCAACGCGGAGAAACAGGCGGTTGTCCTGCCTGCTGATTTGGATGTCCACCTGTGCCGTGGTTTGATGCTGAAAGCTGTATTTGACCGCATTCTCGATCAGCGGCTGCAGAATGAACTTGATCATCACCAGCGAATCCAGCCGGCCTTCCTCGTGGATGGAGATGTCGAGTTTATGCCCGAAGCGGGTTTGCAGAATGGAGATATAGTGGCGGACATAGGCCAGTTCTTCGGTTAGGGGGACCCGGTCGTCGCTGGTATTCATGGAGAAGCGCATCATTTTGCCCAGGTCCTCGATCACCTGCACGGTATCGTCCGTCCGGCGCTGCATGGCAAGACTGCTCACCAGCTCCAGAGTGT
Organism: Paenibacillus sp. cl141a; assembly: GCF_900109305.1. Taxonomy (NCBI): domain Bacteria; kingdom Bacillati; phylum Bacillota; class Bacilli; order Caryophanales; family Paenibacillaceae; genus Paenibacillus; species Paenibacillus sp. cl141a. The sequence goes on along the minus strand of NZ_FNZO01000004.1, from coordinate 231,360 downwards.
TAAACATGAAATGGGGATTGATCTGCATGAGCAACGCTTTATATTCCGCCTGCTGGCGGAGCAGCTTCAGCTCGAATTCGTTCTGGATATGCTGCCGCAGGCGGCTGATCATATAGCGGAAGGTGGAGATGACGTAACTGACCTCGCTCTTTACGTTTTTGTCAGGAGGCAGAACGGACTCGGCCTGGTCGAAGGCTCCGCGCTGCACCTGCCTCATGGCCAGCACCAGACGCGTTAAAGGCTTGGTGACGCCATAGGAGAGCCATGCGGCGGCAAACAGGGAGACTAGGATCAGAACGACCGTGACCACCAGAATCGTGCTCTGAAGTTTGTGAAGAGAGGAGTACAGCTCCTTCTCCGGCGCCAGGCCGGCCAGCATCCAGCCGGTGCGCCCCAGCTTCTTGTAAACCAGAATGTCGCGCTGCCCCTCATCGTTGGTCAGATAGACGACGCCGGATTTCAGCGGGCCGTTTCGAATGCGATCGATCTCCGATAGGGCTCCGGCGCCGAGTTCATGCGCCTGCTGGGATAGAATCGGGCTTCCCTGCTCGTTCAACAGAAAAATCGTGCTGTTCTTGGCCAGATGGATCCGGGTGAGCGGCTCCAGAAAATAAGACTCGCTGACGTTGACCTTCATCACGTTTTGCGCCGTAGCATGATGGAAGGTCCCAACGGGCATCAGCAGGCTGACGACGGGATTGCCGTGATCCCGGACGCGTTCATGCTGGTCCGTATGCGCTGGCAGCCAGCGGTCTCCGGACGCGAAGAAGTTCGTGTACCACGATTCCCGCAAAAAGGCAGGGTCGCTTTCGACTTGGTTCTCGCCGCCGACCCGAAGCCCGCTGCGCCGGTAGATGGATACGTCGGAGATACTGGTGTAGCTGTTGGTCGCTTGGGTCAGAAATCGGCTCATCGCAAGATTGGCAAGCATTTTCTCCCCTTCGGGCAGGAGCGGATCGCCGATGGCATTATCCCAGTTCTTGGCTGTGTCACTGTTGAAGACCAGGGAAGCGACGTCATAAATCTGCATCTGGACCATATCCACGTAGGAACCGTATTCCTCCATCTTTTCAAGGGCCGAGGATTCGATGTAGGAGCGGATTACGGTGCGCGATTCCGTATACAGCAGGAAGGAGAGCGTGCCGAAAGAGAGGACGAAGAGTGCGACGATAAAGGCGATCAAACGGCTTTTTAATGAGAAGAACATCCATTTCCTCCTTTACGAAAAGCGGATTTCTAGGCGGTCTGCGACATGTGAAAAAAGGCTGCGCAAATACGCAGCCTTTGAAGGAAAAATGCTTGGAGCAGCCGTGTACGGCTTAGAAACGAACCAGATTACCGATTCGTACAGGCATGCCGGTGGCGATGGCGCGGTTGGCTGCGATTCCTGTCAGTATGGATCTCGCCCCATCGATATGGTTGGCCGCGCGGGCATAAGGATCTTCCACCGGTTCCCCGAACAGATCATTCAGCAGTACCGGGTCGCCTCCGCCATGTCCGCCCTGCTGCTCCTCGAGGTGAACCTCGTACGGGGCGTCGAACATCGGAAGCACCCGCAGCGTTTTCCCGATTAACGCGCCTTCCAGGCTCTTGTCGCCCAGTGAATTGACGTAGGATTGTTCGACGATGTTCATCTCGATCCGGCCTTTGGTGCCGTTGATGGCGATGCGATAGCCCTCCCACGGCTGATAGGCGACCAGCGAATACGTTAAAATGGCCTTGTTCTGATATCGCACCAGGACGCCCATCGTATCTTCAATGTTGATGCCGTCCCCGAATACGCTTTGATCCCGCTGGTAGCCGTCCTCCGGTTCGGCATCCAGGTACATGGCTTTGAGATGCGCATCGGAATCCAGATGGAGTGCAAAAGGGTCCTCTTTCGCAACCTTGTTGCCGGTCGCGCGATTATAGAATTGCGTAACGCCCCGCGCTTCGGCATTCTCTCTACCATAATACATGAGATCGCCGAATGCGAAAACGGTTTCAGGATGGGACCCTATCCAGAAGTTGACCAGGTCGAAGTGATGGGTGGATTTATGAACGAGCAATCCGCCGCTGTTCCGCTTGTCCCGGTGCCAGCGCCGGAAGTAGTCCGCGCCGTGGCGGGTATTCAGCAGCCATTCGAAATGAACCGAGGTCACCTGGCCGATGGTATCGTTCATGATCAATTCCCGTACCTTGGTATGGTGGGGGGCGTAACGGTAGTTGAAGGTGACCCTGATGTTCTGTCCGGTCCGCTTGGCGGCGTCCAGGATGGCCTGGCATTTTTCCTCGTCGATCGTCATCGGCTTCTCGGTCACGACATCGCATCCAAGCTCCATCGCGCGGATAATATACTTGTGATGGGTCCGGTCGATGCTGGTCACGATGACGAAGTCGGGCTTCTCGTTCTCGATCATCCGGTCGAATTGGTCCGCGGGGTAGGTAGGCACCTCGGCGTATTTATATTTTTCCCGCAGCAGCTGATTCGCGTAATTCATGCGGGTTTGATTGATATCGCAAAAGGCAGCAAGCTCGGATTTGTCGCGGAAGTTTTGGGCCAGGGCGCCATAAAAAAATTCGGCGCGGCCGCCGGTACCGACCAATACATAACGTTTCTTGTCACTCATCTCTATCGCCTCCTTGAATATAGCTCTAGCCTATAACAAGGGAGCACTGCTTTCGCCGCATTTCATGCGCAATCGCTTTCAAATACCGCATATTTTGCTATAATCCAAGGAAAGGAGGCAATCGCATGACCAAGCCGTTTCGAGCAGATTACCACGATCCCGCCGGATATTTGAACATGGAGTATGATCGCCGCATTGGATATTTCTCGATGACGGTCGACCATCTCCACGATCATTATGAGCTGTACTACCTGTTATCGGGCGAGCGGATCTACTTCATCAAGGATCGCTCCTACAGGGTTCGGGCCGGCGATCTTGTCTTCGTGGACCGGAATGCCGTTCATAAGACGCTGGACAGCGGCCGGCCCGACCATGATCGCCTTGTCCTCTATATAAGCCCGGAATTGTTCGCGGATTTGGCCGTACCGCCTGAACTGGCCGAGGGGCTGAAGGAGCCGTTCGGTTGGGAGATTCCGATTCTAAGGCTTCCTTCACCAGCGAGTGAAGCGGTGGAGCGAATGGTCGGCGACATGGTGAATGAGATGATCCATCCCCAAGCGGGAAGCAGCTGGCTGCTTCGGCATCGAACGGTCGAATTGCTGCTCTTTGCCTACCGCAGCCGGCATCTGGGCACGGTTCGTTCCGCCGATACGGAGCCGGTTCTTCATCCGAAGACCCAGGCGGTCGTCCGGTATCTTAACGACAACTACCGGCAGGCACTAACGCTGCCCGAGGTGGCGGAGGCGTTCCGGATCAGCCCGCACTATCTCAGCCGGCTGTTCAAGCAGACGACAGGATTTACCTTCAGCGATTATCTCAACCTGCTTCGGGTCAAGGAAGCGCAGCGTCTCCTGCGGGAGAGCGATGATTCCATCACGGATATCGCCTGGCGATCGGGATTTGGCAACTTCTCTCATTTTGGGAAGATGTTCAAGCGGACGGTTCAGCTGTCGCCTAGGACATACCGGCAGCAGTATCGAATGCGAAGCTAGAGGAATATGACTATGCTTCTTTCAGGTGTACTAGAAAAAGCTATATTATTAAAATAATAGATAGTCTCTATGTTATTGCAGCGAGGAATTAGCCCAGACTTTGTGTTTGGCTCAGATTTCTGCGCATAGAGGCTGTAGCCCTAATCCCTAATAGAGGCACCACGTTCAGCGAGTTGAATCAACCCGTGAATGTGGTGCTTTTTGGTGTGTTTATGGTATCTTGGAAGTGAACGAAATGCCATGTTTGATAGATTCGTTGAGAGGATCGACAGTCAAAATGAAAGCAAAAATACAAGAGCTGCCGCTGTCACCGGGCGTATATCTCATGAGAGATTCGCATGGAACGGTCATTTACGTTGGCAAATCCAAAAGTCTCAAGAAGAGAGTACAATCGTATTTTTACAACAATAAATCGCACTCCCCAAAAGTGAAGAGGCTGGTTCAGCATGTCAAAGACCTGGAGCATATCGTCACCGACACGGAGTTTGAGGCGTTCATGCTGGAATGCAGGCTCATTCAGGACATGAAGCCGATGTATAACCGCAAGATGAAAAATCCGCTAGGTTATAGTTATATCGTATTGCGGCAAAAGCGAGATTGGCGATGGCTGGAAATTACAGATACACTGGATGGGAGCAGTCACGAACCGTCACGTTGTTTTGGCCCCTATACAGCCAGTAGACATAGTCTTGAACATGCAGTGCAGAAGGTTAAGGAATGCTGTAAAATCGCCTGCAACCATACACCTGCCGCTTCTTCGGCAAATACTCCCTGCTTGAATTATTCGATTGGCCTCTGTCTCGGCAAGTGTCTTGGCGGTGAAACCGCTCGGCAATTTGATGAAATCATGGATCGATTCATTGCTTTGCTTCAAGGGGACGACCGGCGTTTATATGATGAAATGGAGCGAAACATGCTCGCCGCCGCAGAGCGCTTCGATTTTGAGCAGGCTGCAAAATACAGGGACGGCATGGAGGCGGTGAACTTGCTCTTAAGTAAACGGCATGTGATCGAGTTCGCCGAAGAGAATCACAGCATCGTTGTCTACGAGTATTTAAACGAAGATACGATCAAGTTATTCCTGATTAAGGGGAACATTGTGCTGCACAGCGAGCGATGCTCTGTGGCCACCACAGCGGACATTGAATCCTTGAGGCAGAGGGTCAAAGCCTTGATCCTCAGCTATTTCACGAGGGATCCGGAAAGCGATGCTGCCGGGGTTACCCGGCAAGATATCGATGCTGCACAAATCATCTACAGCTATTTGCAGAGCAGCGCCTGCCGCTATCTTGTTCTTCAGGATTCATGGCTCGAAGACGGTGGGGAGCCTGATATGGAGGCTGCACTGCGGGAATTTATGAATCATTATGTTGTGTCATCTTAATTGGATCATGAACCGGGCTGCTGCAGCCCGGTTTTTTATCGCCTATATTATTTTTGAGAAGACGTTATCCCGCTGGGCGGAGATTGTATCGTAGGTAGGCTATCAGGAAAACACATGTATGATGATTAAGGTTTATTAAAAAATCGCCCCATCGGCATCTCTCTCGTAAAAGTGATCCCCCCATACCTATATTTTACTTCAATCTGGGTGATGGGCTGATTGTTATAAAGACGGATGCCGTAATTAAGCGGAATGCGCGAACCTTGATCGAGTGCGGCTCTCTTCTCGTCCGGCATGAGCTCGGGCTTTAGCGGCACCTCCCGAATATCCACGAATTCAATATCGGGATCTTCATCAAGGCCGCTGCCGCCGACCAGATGAAGGGAATAACTGACGCCCAGCTCGGCCTTGGCGGGCTTCATGCCATCGTTCACCCGCACGTCCAGCAGTTTCACATCGGCGAATCCCTTATTAATCACCTCGAAGATCAGGGTATTCTCATCCGCAGAGGACGTAAATCCACCCACCTTGATGGGCGTGGGGCGAAGGAACAGCAGGTATAGAAGGATGGCCGAGAGGAGCAGCCCCAGGCCCAAATACCCGAGCCGGCGGAGATGGTTGGATTTAGGTTTCATGGCAGAGCAATCTTCCTTCTCTTATCAAATAGACAGCTTTACAACGGATTTGCCTGCCTCAATATCCGCTTTCATCCCTAACAGATATTTCCGGGTGCGTTCATCCATCTCATTCCAATTTACGAATTTGGCGAAGTAGACATAGGAGTAGACATTCCGAAAGTCGATGAACAACGGGATCCGCTGGATCCATTCCTCGCTCAGCGTATTCTCTTGAAGATAGCCGGATAAGAACGAGTCGAAGAATCGGGCCACAAACTCGGCTTTCCGGTTTTCCGAAACCGTCTGAACCGCATGATAAATGGCGATGGCGATATCGTAGGCGAACCAATGGTACGAGACATCCCCGAAATCGAAAAAGATAATCTCCCCGTTATGTACGTGAAAGTTGTGATGGTGGAGGTCATTATGGACGATGCCGTAGCCTTCCTGATCCTGTGGGAGAGACTCCAATTCCTTAAGATACTGCTTCCACTGCGTATGGACTCCTTCACCTGCAGCCTCTGGGAACGCATCGGTAAAAATCACATGATCATTCCATTGGGGAAACGCCATTCGGTGCAAGAGTGACGAAGCGGTGGCGTCCTTTTTGCCGAGTTTATGCATACGGCCCATCCCGCGCCCCCACTGCTTGATTATCGCAAAATCCGATGTTACGTCCGTTAACGGGCAGCCGGGAGCCTTTGTGAAGGCAATGACATGGTATCGCTTGGAATCGTGGGTTACCTCTTCAATAAGAAGATCCTGTGCAGATCGAATGGACACCGCCATGTTCAGACCCTGCTCGGCGAGATAGGCCATCCACGTCAGCTCGCGAATGATCGAGGCTTTGCGGTATTTGGACGCGTCCAGGAATTTCATAATGAAGCGGCGTCCGCCTTCACCGTTGTATTCAAATACATTCTGATCGAATCCCCCAAGTAATTTCAGCGAATAAGAACCTCGGCCGAATCGTTCGGCCCCTTGATCCAAGACAGCTTGTTCCATGGATAGTCCCCTTTATCGTATTCTCGATATGATGCTCATGCTTACATACCGGAAGGTTACTGTACTCACTACCAACTACAGTCTAACGAAGATGGCGGGTGGTTGCAAAAAATGGGAGGGCATACGAAAAAGGGCGCTCCCTTAGGAGCACCCCTACATTTTTCTATCAACCTTCGAATGTCTGCGCCAGCTTACGGAAATTCAGCTCGGCTGTGCTGGACAACACGACATCGGCATGCGGGAAATGCGCAGCGTTGCCAATCGCGACGGCGAACATGCCGGCGCCCTTGATGGCATCAACGCCGGAGGCGGCATCCTCCACGCCGATGCAGTCGGCAGGCTTTACGCCAAGCTCTGCGGCAGCGGTGAGGAAGATCTCCGGGTCCGGCTTGTTGTTCTTCAGCTTGGTTACGTCGACAATCACGTCGAACTGGTCCATGACCCCAAGCCGTGTAAGCACGGCGATGGCGTTTTTGCTGGCGGACGCGATGCCGGTCTTCAGGCCGGCCGACCGAATGTCGTCCACAAATTTCGTAATTCCCGGCAGCAGGTCGGCTGGCGTGATCGTTTCGATCAGCTCGACGTACAGCTTGTTTTTGCGGTCTGCCAGCCGTACCAGCTCTTCATCGGAATAGTTTACAGGCGTCTCCGCCTGGCTTAACAGGAGCTTCAGGGAATCCATGCGGGATACCCCTTTGAGATTCTCGTTGAATTCTCTCGTGAAAGGAATGCCCAGCTCGGTTGCCGTGGCTTTCCATGCCTGATAATGATACTCCGCGGTATCGGTAATGACGCCGTCCAAGTCAAAGATGACAGCCTTCAGCTTACGTGTTTCATTCATATCTTATAGCTCCTTTTTGAGAAAACGGAAAGTATAAACCCGAAACAGGGACCTTCCGGATATCGCAAGAAAATGACCGTTTATCGTGGTCTGTTTTCATAGAAAACTTGTCGAAAAATGTGTCGATCGATCGTTTTCCTCGTAAACCGGGAGTGATGCCCTACGCTTAGGGAAGGCAAGCATCTAATGCCTAAACATCGTTATCTGCTCTGCAGCGCATGTTTCACAGGTTTCCCGGCTTCAAGCGTTACGGCCTCGTCGTACAGCTTGATCTCGATGGATTCGCCTTCGACGATCTCCAAGGTCACGCCGTCCTTCTCGATGGATACGCCGATGAGGCGGCCGCGGAAGTTCAAGCGGAACGCATACTTCTCCCAGTCCTTCGGAATGGCCGGGGAGAGGGAAAGTCCGCTTTCCTTCAGACGCATGCCGGCAAAGCCGTAGACGATCGACATCCAGGTGCCGCCCATGTTGGCCATGTGCAGGCCGTCCTTCGTGTTGCCGTGCGTATTGTCCAGGTCGAGTCGTGCCGTCTCGATGAAATATTCATACGCTTTGTCCATATTGCCGATCTTTGAGGCCATGATGCTGAAGATGCAGGAAGACAGCGACGAATCATGCGTCGTGATGCCTTCGTAGTAATCATATGAACGCTGGATCGTTTCCAAGCTTTGCTCGTCTTCCAGCAGGAAGTGGGCGAGCACCGTATCCGCTTGTTTGCACACCTGATAACGGTAAATGGTGAGCGGGTGATAGTTCAGCAGCAGCGGATATTTGTCCTCCGGCGTGTTCTCGAAATCCCATACCGCTTTGCGGAGGAACGTATCGTCCTGCGGGTTAATGCCGAGTGCTTCATCATACGGGAGCAGCATGGCGTCCGCCGCTTTCGCCCAAGCGGAAATTTCATCCGCGGTTACGCCAAGCCGGCCGCACAGGGATTTGAAGCCTTGTGCATCGTAGGATTCCAGAATGGCGCAGCTCTTGGCGGCCCATTTCAGGTTATGCTTTGCCATGACGTTTGTGTAATAGTTATTGTTCACGCAGCAGGTATACTCATCCGGCCCCGTCACCTCATCGATATGGAAAGCGCCGTTATAATAGTGGCCGATGTCAGCCCACAGGCGGGCGGTTTCGATCAGCACCTCGGCCCCGTAGGACAAGAGGAAATCCCGGTCCTGCTCGGCAAGATAATACTGAATATAGCTGTAGGCGATATCTGCGCTGATATGGTATTGCGCCGTTCCCGAAGGGAAGAAGGAGGAGCATTCCGTTCCGGAGATCGTGCGCCACGGGAACAGCGCCCCTTGCCGGTGTCCCATTTCCCGCGCTCTGTCTCTCGCCTGCTCCAGCGTGGAATAACGATACAGCAGCAGCTGGCGCGCAATGTCCGGCTGCGTCATCAGAAATACCGGGAACATGTAAATCTCCGTGTCCCAGAAATAATGGCCTTCATAACCTTCGCCGCTCAGTCCTTTGGCGGAAATGTTGCTGTGCTTGTCCCGTCCGGCGGATTGCAGCAGCTGGAATAAATTGAAGCGGATGCCTTCCTGGAGCTGGTCGTCGTTCTGAATCACGACGTCGGCCGATTTCCAGTAGTCGTTCAGATACTCGCCCTGTTCGGCAAGCAAGTCCTCGAACGAAGTATCCTTCAACTCCTCCTGCAGCTGAATGCCGCGCTCGATCATGTCTTGCCCGTGACGAAGACTGTCGGTAAACAGATTGTATTTCGTAAACTGGATCGGTCCGGTCAATGGAAGGACAGCCGTGAACGTGACCTCTCCAGTTCCGGCTTCGAGCTGAATGTCCGCATCGGCATTCAAGCGATGACGGGTCACGCAAGCGGCACGCAGCTTGGACGCCATCGTCTCGTCTACGACATAGGCATCGCTGCCCTTCACACCGGCATCGATGACGGTCATCCGTTCCGCATGCCCTGCGCCTACCCGGGGATCGTTGGCATTGGTGTAGTTCTTCACTTTGCCGTTCACGGTGGAAACGATGCGAACCTGGCCGTTGAAATTGACCGGCTCCATCCGAATGTCGATGGCGAACAGCTCCCGGTGCGCGAAGGACACCAGACGGCGGAAGGTCAGCTTGATCTCTTTGCCCTCGGGCGATTTCCACTGCACGATTCGTTCGGAGTACCCCTTGTCCATATGCAAGCGGCGTTCATGGGCAGTGATCGTTCCGTGATCCAGGCGGAAGGGTTCTTTCTCGTCGCCTAAATAGATCAGGACCGTTTGGGCATCAATATTGTTAACGAGTTTTTGCTGTGTATCGGGAAAGGCGAAGAGCTTCTCGCCGTAAGGGATTTCAATCACGTCGTGGAAAGCGTTCAGGTAGGTGCCGCGAATGGTGGACAGGCGCTCGCCGTAGCCTTCTTCGAAGTTGCCGCGCACACCCAGGTAACCGTTTCCGAGTGCAAAAATACTTTCCATATTCAGCAGGGCTTGCTGCGACAAATCCGGATTTGATATATTCCAGGTCATGGTCTACACTTCCTTCCTAGCATGGTTATGCTTGAATTTTAGAGCCAATCGGAGTTATGTTATACTAAAATATCAAGGTTTTTATCAATATTTTTAGGTGGTGGGGAAATAATGAAAGAGCCTTCACGTTCTGGAAACCAACCCTTTTACCTTTCTTCCCGCATGCATTATTTGCGCGAGAATTTTATCCATCCCCCGTTCGACTATGAGCACGAGCTGCTGGAAGCGATCCGCTTCGGCGATGAGAATAGAGCCATGGACATGCTGCGCAAAATTAACGAGCTGGAAGCGGCCGTGCTGGCGACGTATCCGCTTCGATCGAAGAAGAATGCCTTGATTGCCTCCTGCACCTTGTTTACCCGGGCCATCATCAAAGGCGGCGTGGATCCCGAGATCGCCTTTCATTTAAGCGACACGCTGATCCTCGAGATCGAGCGAATGAGCGATGTGGAGCGGCTGGTTCATTTTGAATATGAGATGCTGGTGCAGTTTGTGTCGATGATCCGCTCCGAGAAGGAAGACGTGTCGTTCTCTCACATTGTGAACCTGGCGATCTATTACATCCGGGAGCATATTTTCGAGGAGCTGACCCTGCAGAGGGTCGCGGAATATTTGAAGGTCCACCCGAGCTACCTGTCCGATCGTTTCAAGCGGGATACGGGCGAAGCCATAACCACCTTTATTAATCGGCGGAAGATTGAGGAATCCAAGCATTTGCTGGCCAATACGAACCGGTCGATATCCGAAATCGCGTTTACGTTCAAGTTCTGCAGCCAGAGTTATTATACGCAATTATTCAAGAATTTTACGGGAATGACGCCGAGAAAATTTCGGATAAGCGGGACGGCGCGGTAAAGGACGATCCTATCGAACAACGAGAAAAGAGAGACGCGGCCCATGAAGAAACTAAAGCAGAAAATGCTTCACTTAAGTCTGGAGAAGAAACTGATCGCGGCGTTCTCCGCCTTCATTATCGTTCCTCTCCTTCTGATCGGCGGGATCGTATCTTGGGTCTACGTGGAGAATAACCGGAGCACGATGATTGATGCCGCCGTGGAAAACAACAAACAAATCATGAAAAATATCGATACCTCCCTGCAGCCGCTGCTCCGGCTGTCCATGTTCCCGATCCAGGACTCCACGGTGTATCCCATTATGCGGAAGGATTACGGCAAGGTGACGTATCCATTACTGGACCGGGGGCAGGATTTCGATAAAGTGAACGGCTTGATCCAGAGCGGGATCATGCTGTATTCGGACTTGATTGACTCGGTGGTGATCTACCACGAGAACAGCCGGTCCATCATCGGCCGAAGCAACCGGGAATATATGAACTTCGCTTATTTCAAGGAGCAGTTTACCCGCGAGCCTTTTGTCCGGAAGATCAGGGAAGCGTACGGCGGCTTTGTCCCGATAGGGATTCATCAGGAGCGGCTGCTGTCAACGAAGGGAATTCCGGTCGTGTCAGTGGGCAGGGCCATCTTGGATCCGTACACGAAGGAGGATCTCGGGTTTATCCTTTTTAATATTTCGGTGGATAAACTCAAGACGCTGTGGAGCGAGTCGGCATTTTCCGAGAATACGAATTTTTATTTGATCGACGAAACCGATCATATCGTGCACAGCGTTCACCCCGAGGAAATCGGACTGGCGGCGTCCGAGGTATTGGGAAGCGACTTTCAATATAAAGCGGACGGCCAGGTCAACACGCAGATCAGCCGGGACACCTACATGATTTCTTCTTCCTCTTCCATGGCGAATTGGAAGGCGGTCACGGTCATCCCGAAGAAGGATCTGTTCTCGATCGTGTACCTGATGGTGGCTATTCTGATCGGTGCGTTGATCCTGTTACTCGTGCTGTCCATCCTGATCTCGGCCCGGATTGCCACCACGATCATGAAGCCGCTGGCGGTGCTGAACAGCAAAATGAAGCTTGTCTCCCAAGGTCAGCTTGACGTAAGCTTTGATACGAAGCAGCACGGCGAAATCGGAGTGATTAGTCATACCGTGGACCAGATGCTGCACGAAATCCGCGATTTAATCGAGCGGATTTACGTAGAGGAAGAGGAGAAGCGGAACCTGGAGATGAATGCGCTGCAATCGCAGATTCGTCCGCATTTTATCTACAACACGCTGAACGTGATCAAGTGGATGGCCAAGATTCAGGGGGCAACGGGCATTGAAGAAGCGCTGCAGGCTTTCTCTTCGGTTATCAAGTTTACGGTGAAGAAGGAAGGCGACTACGTAACCATTGCCGAGGAAGTCGAATTCATGGAGAACTATACGAAAATACTTGATTTCCGCTATTTTAATAAATTTGATGTCACGTACGAGGTGGATCCGGCCGTAATGAATCATAGGACCTTGAAGTTTCTGCTTCAGCCCCTTGTGGAGAACGCGGTTTTCCATGGCTTTGAAGGCATCGATTACAAGGGCAGCCTTGTCATATCGATTTATGAGGAATCGGATGCGCTGATTATGAAGGTGTGCGATAACGGGCGCGGTTTTCCGGAGGGCGGACAGGCGAAGGTGGAACAGGACGGTCCGCAGGATACCTTCAACTCGATCGGACTAAACAATATACGGAACCGGATATCCCTTCATTTCGGACCGGAATACGGCCTGTGGATTCAGAGGGGAGAACAGGGCGGAACGGTCGCATGGCTTCGCGTTCCGATCATCACAGAAGAAGCAGGGTGATAGCAAGTGCGAATACTTATAGTAGATGACGAGCCGCTCGTTCGGATCGGGATCAAATCGGCGATTGACTGGGAAGCCCAGGGTGTGGACATTGTCGGTGAAGCGGGGGACGGCGAAGAAGCGCTGCGTCTGATAACGGAAACTGTCCCGGACGTGGTGCTGCTGGATATCAAGATGCCGAAGATGGACGGGCTCGAGGTGCTCCGGACGATCAAGGACCGGCAAATCCCGGTTCAAACGGTCGTGTTAAGCAGCTTCGATGATATTGCCTACGTGAAGGAAGCGTTGAAGCTGGGGGCTTTTGATTATTTCCACAAACCCGACATGAATGAACGCGAGCTGACTGCGATGCTGAAGAGCGTCCGGGAGCAGCTTGGGAGCCGGGGGATTCCGGCTCAAGTCGGGCCGGCTACGGCGGGCAACCGGAAGGAGCAAATATTATTTGACGCTCTCCGAGGCCATGTTCATGATCTGCATGAAACGGGGCTCAAAGAGGGCAATATGTACGTCGTCCTTTTCAGAATCAAAGATTATCACACGGTTATCAAAAGGTACGCCAAGGAAACCGAGTCGATCCTGCCGAGTACGGTGCAGAACGTCGTCAGCGAGATGCTGTCCACGGAGAAGGAGGTCGAATATCTTCAACTGGATGAACAGTGCAGTGCCGTATTCATCAGCAACAGCGAGCTGAAAAGCCTGCTGGCCTCATTGACGCGCGTCAATAAAATGGTGCAAATGATCAGTTCGGCGCTCAAGCGGTTTGTCAATATCGACATCGTGCTGGGCATCAGCGACTGGTTTGCCGATTTCGACGGCATTCGGACGGGCTACGAGCAGGCTGGCAAAGCGCTGTCCCATCAATTTTACCACCCGGATACGTCGATCTTTTATTATCAGCATCTGAAACAGAAGGGTGAGCAAGTCTATAGACAGGCCGATGCCTATTTAAGCCAGATGAAGTCTGCCCTCAGGGTGGAGGCGAACGACCGCTTCCTGGAGCTGCTGTCTCAGTGGGAGAAGTTTCTGGCGCAAGAAGAATGCATGGAAGAGAAGGATGTCCGCAAGGTATACGAAGGTCTGCTGTTTATGATCGGAGAGGGCACAGGCGTATCAGGCGGGGGAGACGTTCAAGAAGAAACATCGGCCTATGAAGAGATCCATGAGTTCGGGCAGCTGTCGGCCGCATACCGTGCCTTGTTCGAGGAGCGGCTCAAGAATCGCAGCCATCTGGAGCTGAGAGGATACAGCCAGCTCACGCGCAATATTATGGAATATACGGAGGAGCACTACCCGGAGAGCCTCTCCTTGAAATTGTTTGGGGATTTGTTCCACGTCAGTCCGAATTATGTCAGCCGATTGTTTAAGCAAGAGGTCGGTCAGGGCCTGTTCGATTACATCAATGAGCTTCGGATTGAGAAGGCGAAGGTACTCCTCAAGGACTATCGCTACAAAATTTATGACGTTGCCGAGATGGTGGGATTCAATAACCAGGCCCATTTTGCCATTGTATTCCAGAAATACACGGGCTTTTCTCCTAAGCAATATAGGAAAGAAGAAGTGTGATATTAGAGAAGAAAGTGTGATTTTTCATAAAAACGCTCGTGCAGTGCAATCTATTTATAAAAAAATAGACAATTTTAAAAAATTAATCATCATTTGATTAATTTTTTTTGTTGTCCCGGCTCTATATCATGAAGATGTAAGGTAAAACGAAAAGAAACGTGGGGGGTAGCATCATGGGTAAATGGAACAAGAAATTTTCGGCCATGCTGGTTTTGTGCCTGGCTCTTGTTGTGGGTTTAACCGCTTGCGGCGGCAATAAAAGCGCTGACAATACAGATAATGGAGCCGGAGACGCTGCTGAAAAAGTAACGGTGAATTTCGGATTCTGGGGTACGGCGCAGGATTTGGAGATTTATCAGAAAGCGGCTGACACCATCTCCGAGCAGTATCCGGAAATCGAACTGAAAATCAAGCAATATCCAAGCAGTGAGCAGTTCTGGAACACGCTTCCGGGTGAAATTGCTGCGGGCGTAGCGCCTGACTTCATTAAGATGTCCAACGAAGGTGCTTACGAGTACATCAATAAAGGGCTGTTCTCGCCGATCGACGATCTGGTTCAAACCACGGGCGTGGACATGAGCCGATTCCCGGATACATCGAAGAAGATTTGGAACGTGGACGGCAAGCAGTACGGCGTGCCGAACAGCGATATGCCGGCGATGTTCTTCATCAATGAGCAAATGTGGAAGGATGCCGGCCTCGGCGAGTACCCAACCACATGGGATGAAGTCATCGAAGCGGCCAAAGTGCTGAACAAAGGCGAAGTGAAGGGCATTATCGTAAACCTGGATGCCTTCCATATCACGAACTACGTGAAGAGCTTCGGCGGCGGCTGGGGCAATGGTGAGACCATCAACTCCCCGGAGAACGTCAAAGCGCTGGAAATGATCATTGATATGTATGACCAAGGACTGGCGGTTACGCCAAAATCGCTCGGCTTCGGCTGGGACGGCGAAGTATTCAGCAATGGGCAGGGCGCTATGAGTACAGGCGGTTACTGGTACAAAGGGTACCTGAAGGATGCGAATCCGGACCTGAAAATGGTTGCCATTCCGGTTCCGAAAGGAACAACGAACGGAAGCACCATGAGCTCTGACGCTTACATGGTATTGAAAGACGCGAAGAACAAAGAAGCTGCGCTGAAGGCTGCTTATTACATGACCAACGACGATACGCAAACCGCATTCATGGAGCTCGGCTTCAATCCGGCCGTATCCTCGCTGTCCGAGCAATATTTCGAGAAGAACCCTGAATTCAAGGCGCTGCAGCCTGCGCTGGAGTACAGCACGGACTATGGGTATCCAACGGATACCAAGCGCTTTACGGATGAGCTCGTCAAAGAATTGGAAGGCCTGATTCTGGGCGGCTCCGGTAAAACGGCTCAGCAAATTCTCGACGACATTCAAAGCCAGTTCAAATAAGAAAGAGGCAACACCCGCTCCCGCTCCTTGTTCTCAGGGGAGCGGGAGCCTTTGTTCACACCACTTTGTGGGGTTTTTTCATGAACCAACCAATTTAAGTTTGGAAGCGGGGGATAACTTATGTCCGATTACAGCAGCAAGCATGCTGATATGAAGGGGAACAAGATCAGGCCATCCTGGTTCCGTTCGTTGGCAGACTCCGATAAGACGCTGGGCTGGTTGTTTACGCTGCCCTTTTTGATTTTGTGGGCATGGTGGTTTCTGTATCCATTCATCCAGTCTTTCGTAAGAAGTTTTCAGGATGCAAACTTTGCTGCCCTGGACCAGGCCAAATTCATCGGCCTCGAAAACTATGTCACCATTCTGCAAGATAAAGAATTCTTCCGGGCGCTGCTTCACTCCCTGGAAATCGTCGTCATCTCGATTCCGATTCAGACCCTGCTCGGTCTGCTCTTGGCGATCCTGGTGAACCAGAAGCTGAAGGGCAAGGGGATATTCCGGACCGTGTTCTTCATTCCGTATATTACCTCGCAGATCGCGATCACGACCGTGTTCATGATGCTCTTCAAGCAGGGCACCTTCCTGACGAAATTTTTTGGAGCTTTAGGCTTCGGGAACGTGACTTGGTTTGCGGATACCAGCTATGCGCTCTTATTCGTATGTATTCTGTTTATCTTCCAGCAAGCCGGCTTCACCATGATTGTGTACTTGTCGGGCCTGCAGGAAATTCCGAAGGATCTGTATGAAGCGGGCGAGATTGACGGGGCGTCCAAGTGGAACAAATTCCGCTACATTACGGTGCCGTTCCTGAAGCCGATCACGTTCTTCATCGTGTCGGTGTCAACGATCGCCGGCTTCCAGATCTACGACCAAATTGCCGCGATTTCCCGTTATGGCGCGCTTGGCTCGCCGGCCGGCGCTACCAGCACGGTGGTAACGTATTTCTACCAGCACGGGATCCGTTACATGAACATTGGATACGGAAGCGCGGCGGTGGTGCTATTCTTCATGATCATCATGCTGATTACGTACCTGCAAAAAAAATTCCTGGATGAGAAGGAGTGAGAGTAATGTTGACCCGAACGAATAAAGGTCGGCCGTTTCTGTACGTCGGCACGATTATCCTGGGGCTCTTATTCGCCCTTCCTTTTCTCTATACCATCTATACGTCCGTCATCCCGATGCGCCATGTCAATACCCTGACGTCGCCGGCCAACTGGACGTTCGAGAACTTCAAAATCTTCTTCACGAACGATGCGTACAACGTGCCGAGATGGTTCATGAACACCGTGATCATGACCGGCGTCGTTGTCATCGGGAACCTGATCATTAATCCGATGGCCGGCTTTGCGCTGGCCAAGCTGAATTTCAAGGGAAAAGGACTGATATATTGGATCGTCGTGGCCACCATGATGGTGCCGTACCATATGATCCTGATCCCGGTATACGTGAACGTGGCGCAGCTCGGATGGCTGAACACGTTCTGGGGATTGACGGTGCCCTTCCTCTATCAAGGCTTGTACATCTTCATGCTCCGCCAGTTCTTCATCTCGGTTCCGAACGAGTTTCTGGAGGCTGCGCGGATGGATGGCTTGACGAAGATGGGCGCTTTCTGGCGGATCGTGTATCCCTTGGCCCGCTCATCGCTGATTACGATGTCGATTCTTGCATTTGCCGGAACCTGGAACAGTTACCTCGTTCCGAGCACGCTGGCGAATACGCCGGAAATGTATGTGCTGGTGGTCGGCCTGAACAGCGTGAAAGATATGTTCTTCGAGAATACGCCGATGATCATGGCAGGGGTCGTGCTGTCCACGCTCCCGATCATCCTGTTCTTCTTCCTGTTCCAGCGCCAATATATCGAGGGGATTTCGAACGCAGGCGTCAAAGGCTGATATAGAAGCATCGGGAGGGATTAGACATGGATAACGCGGAACAGCGTGCAAAGGACTTGCTCGCACAGATGACCTTGGCCGAGAAGATCGGTCAGACGGTGCAGTACGGCCGATGCGAGGAGCGGGAGCTGAAGCTGGTTGCCGAAGGCAAGATCGGGTCGCTGCTGAATGTGCATGGTCCGAAAAAAATCAACGAGCTCCAGCGGCTGGCCTTGGAGGAAACACGGCTGGGGATTCCTCTTCTCATCGGGGATGACGTCATCCACGGTTTTCGCACCATCTTTCCGATTCCGCTCGGAGAAGCTGCCAGCTGGGATCTCGAAGGGATGGAGAAGAACGCCCGCATTGCGGCAGAAGAGGCGGCAGCGGAAGGTATCCGCTGGACTTTTGCCCCGATGGTGGACGTGACGCGCGACCCCCGGTGGGGCCGCATCGCGGAGAGTACGGGGGAGGATGCCTACCTGTCCTCCCTGGCCGCTGCCGCGAAGGTAAGAGGGTTTCAAAGTCCGAACGGGGATGGCAACCCGACCGTAGCGGCATGCGTGAAGCATTTTGCCGGTTATGGCTGGATTGAAGGCGGCCGGGACTATGATACAACGGACATGTCGGAGCGGACGCTGCGGGAAACCGTGCTGCCGCCGTTTGAGCACGGGATTCGGGCAGGCGCTCTGTCGGTGATGAGTGCTTTCAGCGAACTCAACGGGGTTCCCGCTTCCGGAAGCCGCTATCTGCTGCGGGATATATTGAAGCGGGAATGGGGCTTTGACGGCATGGTGGTCAGCGACTGGGAGTCGATCGAAGAGCTGATCTACCATGGCTATGCGGAGGACCGGAAGGATTCCGCGCGGAAGGGGCTGAACGCCGGCGTCGACATGGACATGCATTCCGGCGTCTATCTCGATCATCTGGAGGCGCTGGTCCAGGATAACCCCGAGCTGCTTCAGATGTTGGATGACGCGGTGCTTCGCATTTTGAGGGTGAAAATCCGCCTCGGATTGTTCGAGAACCCCTATGTAAGCGGCGAAGAAGACGAAGAAGCCGGCGATCTGCTGAAAGGGCGAGCCATTCCAGCGGCACATCTGGCCCAGGCCAGGGACAGCGCCCGGAAATCGATCGTGCTCCTGCAGAATCGCGGCGGGATGTTGCCGCTGGATACCGGCAAGCACAAGAAGCTGGCCCTGATCGGGCCGCTGGCCGATGATCGTCATAATTCAATGGGTTGCTGGGCTTGGAAAGGCCGGGATGAGGACGTTGTCACGGTGCGGGACGCTTTTCAATCGGAAATTGCACCGAAGGCCGAGGTGTTCTACGAGCAGGGCAGCGGCATACTGGAGGAGCTGGACGGCGGAGTCGATCGTGCCGTTCAGCTTGCCAAGCAGTACGATGTCGCCGTGGTCGTTGTCGGCGAATCCGAAGCGATGACCGGCGAACACTACAATGTGACGTCCATTACGCTTCCAGCCTGCCAGGAGTACCTGATTCGGGAGCTGAAGCGTCAGACTGACACGCCGATCGTCGCCGTGCTGATGAACGGACGGCCGCTTGCGACTCCATGGCTGCATGAGCACGCCGATGCCGTGGTGGAAGCTTGGCATTTGGGAACCGCCACAGGCCTTGCGCTTGTGGACGTGCTGACGGGCGCGTACAATCCGAGCGGTCGCCTGCCGGTTACCGTTCCGCGCGCGACGGGCCAAATCCCGATGTATTACAACCGGAAGAATACCGGGCGGCCCCATCTGTACGAAGATTATATCGATTGCGACGATTCTCCGCTGTATCCGTTCGGGTACGGCCTCAGTTATACAACGTTCGAATATACGGATCTGAAGCTGGATCGGCATCAGATCGGCCGGGACGAATCCGTCCGTGTATCCGCGAGCATCACGAATACGGGCTCCAGAGCTGGCGAGGAAACCGTGCAGCTCTACATCCGCGACTTGGTGGCAAGCTCGACCCGGCCGGTCAAAGAGCTGAAGGGATTCTCCAAGGTGCGGCTGCAGCCTGGTGAAAGCCGTGAGGTGCATTTTACGTTGGGACGGGAAGCATTGGGGCTGCTGGATGAAAGGCTTGAATTTACGGTAGAGCCCGGAAAGTTCCATGTCTGGGTCGGACCGCATTCGGAGGAAGGACTGCAGGCTGAGCTTGAGGTTGTTGAATAAAGGGGGATTTATGCATGGACTACCGCGTAATTAAAGAAGGAGACGTGTTTTTTCTGACCGGGCTTAACGGAGATATCGTCCAGGGAGACGATCAGGGCCATGGTTTGTATACAAAGGATACGCGTTTTCTGAGCCGCATGGAGCTGTTCATCGATGGCGAGAAGCCTTCGCTTCTGTCCTCCACGGGGGATAAAAGCTATGTGGCCTCCTTCCGCCTGATGAAGGATGCCAAGGATGAAGGGGCGATCGAAGTGCTTCGGGAACGCTTCATTTATGATGGCGTTCTGTACGAGCGCTGTACGTTGACCAATTACTTTGTGACCGATTCGAATATCGAGTTCGGGGTTTCCTTCGATGCGGATTTTCAGGATATGTTCCTGGTCCGTAAATACCGTACGGGCGAAGTCGGCAAAATGGAAGGGATTCGGGCAGGCGATCAAGAGATGACGCTGGCCTACATCGGCGCCGACAAGCTGAGAAGGCAGACGCGCATTGCCTGGGATGCGGACGGCGGCAAAGCGGATGATACCGGCACGGTTTCATTCTCCTTGTCCCTGAAAGCCAAAGAGCAGAAGGTGATTACGTTCTTTGTCACGCCGATGACGGAGCGGCAACCCGCAACAGAGACGCTGACTTATGAAGAGGGGCTGAAGAAACTCGAAGCCTCGTACGAAGCTTGGTACGGGAACAGCTCGCAGGTCCAGTCGGATTCCGCGCTGTTCAGCGGCTTGTACCAGAGAGGATTGCAGGATCTGCGCATGCTGACGACCGATGTGGGCTTCGGCGATACAACGGTAGCCGGACTGCCATGGTTCGCGGTTCCGTTCGGCAGAGACAGTTTGATCACGGCGCTGTTCATGCTTCCGGCGAACCCGCAGCTTGCCAAAGGAACCTTGAGAACGCTGGCGGCTTATCAAGGCGAGAAGACGGACCCTTGGCGGGATGAGCAGCCGGGCAAAATCATGCATGAGATCCGCTATGGAGAGCTGGTCACAACGAATCAGTCCCCGTTCTCGCCGTACTACGGCACCATCGATTCCACGTCGCTGTTCCTGGCGCTGATCGGCGAATATTACCGCTGGACGGGCGATCTCTCCCTGGCGGAGGAGCTCAAGCCGAACGTGCTGCGGGCACTGGATTATATCGATGCCGTGCTCGAAGCGGGCTCCGGCTTCATGGCCTACAAGCAGGAAGCCGAGAAAGGCTTCCCGAACCAAGGCTGGAAGGATTCCGCCAACTCGATCATCCATGAGAACGGCGAGTATGCGGAATCGCCGATCGCGCTGTCGGAGGTTCAGGGTTACGTGTATCAAGCGAAGCAATCGCTGGCACCGGTCTTCGAGGAGATGGGCGAGCCGGAACTGGCCCGCAAGCTGGAAACGGAAGCCGAGGAGCTTCGGGTCCGTTTTGAAGCGGCCTTCTGGATGGAGGATGAGCAGTGTTACGCCATTGCGCTGGATAAGGATCAACGCCAGGTACGCAGCGTGACCTCGAATCCCGGGCATCTGCTCATGAGCGGATTGCCGGAAGAGAGCCGCTCGAAGGCGCAAGCCGAGCGGCTGCTTAGAAGCGACATGTTCAACGGATACGGTATCCGCACGATGAGTACTGGCTCCACCGGCTACTATCCGGTGAGCTATCACAATGGGAGCGTATGGCCGCATGACAATGCCATGATCCTGCTGGGTCTCGGCAAGCAGGGGTTCAAGGAGGAGGCAGGCAAGGTGATTTCCGGCCTGCTGCAGGCTTCCGCGCATTTTGAATACCAGCGTTTGCCTGAGCTGTTCTGCGGTCATGATGCGAAGCTGGGCCATCCCGTTCCGTACCCGACGACCTGTTCGCCGCAGGCTTGGGCGGCGGGAACCTCGATCGTCTTCCTACAGGCGATGCTCGGATTATATCCGAACGCGGCGAAGAAGGAAATCGCGCTGTCGCCGTTCCTTCCGGAAGGGATGAACGAACTGAAGGCCGAACGGATTGCGGTCGGTAGCGGGCACCTGTCGGTTAGCGTTGTGCGTAAGGCCGACGGCAGCGCGTTTCATGTGGAAGTGCTTGAGAATACAACCGGATTTGACCTGGTTAGCTGATCAAATACATGATTTGCTTTTGAACAACCTGACTCTTAGTGCTTAAGGGTCAGGTTGTTTTTTTGTTGAAATATCAGGAACATATGTTCTATAATGATGAGGTGATTTTGAACAGATTACTGTATACATACCGGATTGGAGAGAACCTATGAATTCCTATTGTACATATGCCCTGCATCAGATCGAGGTGGCTGTCGTCTCGGTTGTCGCGATCATCGATAAGCTGGATGAAGGGGATTTGCTCGTCAAGCCGACGGAAGGCAAACATTCGGTCGGAGAGTTGCTCAAGCATATTGCTGTCATCTGCCGGGCCGATTTCCATATATCCGGAGGAGCCACCCAAGAGGAGATGAGCGCTTATTACGCAGGCGTGTCGTTAAATAACCTGAAGGACATACAGGCGGAGTTGTTGAGCAACTATTCATATCTGGAGCAGGCGTTCCGAGAAATGACGGAAGAGGAGCTTCATCAGGAGATGACCTCTTATTGGGGCGTCACCTATTCCAGGTACGAATGGCTGCTCGAAATCGCGGCGCACCTGTATCACCACAGGGGGCAGCTGCACGCGATGCTGGTTCACTGTAACGGGAAGGACCCGAAGGTTCCTTTGTTTGAATAGCTAGTGCTCTCTATATTCATCGACCCGAATTCCGCTTCCGGAATTCGGGTTTTTATATTTCTATGGTGAAACTGGACCTTTATGTTATTATAACTGACATTATAACAGCTATAATCATAATATTTTTGTTGAACATATTTAAATGATGTAAATATACCCTACATTTAATTATAATTATAGTCGACTAAAGAGTTATTATGTAATTATATATTACACCAAAGTTATGAGGAGTGATTAGCATGTCCAGATTAACCGGAGTCCTTTTCAAGAGCACGCTTGCATTTATCTTATTCACGACGACTTGGTTTATCTCCTTGGGGCAAGTCCCCAAGGCTTGGGCAGCCGGAACGCAAAAAGGCAGCCTGGACCGGTTGGAATCCGTTCTTCGGCCTATTGTGAAAGCCGCAGCAGAAGATGGCATCGAGCTGTCTGTCGGCATTCAAGATCTTAGCGGTACATACGGCGGCGGGAAGATCCAGGTGGGATCATCGGATGTATACTATGCTGCCAGCACGATCAAGATCGCCATCGTAACAGCGCTGATGCAGGACATCGAAGCAGGGAAGTATGCGCTGGAGCAGACTATTCAGGTTCAACCGGAACAGGTTGTAGGCGGAGCCGGTTCGCTCAAGGACGGAAAATTCCCTCTGGATATCACAATCGAGTCTTTAGCGCGACTGATGATTACGCAATCCGACAATACGGCAACCAATGCCCTGATTGATCTCCTCGGGTTCGAGCGCATTAACGCTTTCATTGAGGAACAGGGATTTGAAACCATGCAGTTAGGCCGGAAAATGATGACGCCCGCAAAATCCCCTGCTGCTGATAATTATGTGGATGGGGAGGAGCTCCTGACGCTCCTTGAGAGAATCTATGCCGGCGAGATCTTAACCGCCAAATCGCGGGATCAGATCCTGGCCTGGATGAAGGCGCAGGAAGTGAAGACCAAATTCGGCGCGGCGCTGCCGGGTAAACCGATTGCTCACAAAACCGGGGAGCTGGGCGATGTCAGCCATGACATCGGATATTTCCTCGTTCCCGGACGCGAGGCTGCCGTCACCGTATTAACGAAGGTCACTAAGCCTGAGGATGCGGGCAAAGCCCAGGAACTGGGCAACCCGGTCGTACAGCGTGTGGCCAAGGCAGTGTATAACTTCTTGATGGACACCCCGCCCCCGGCTGAAGCCGTATCGGCGGATACGTGGCCGGCCCTGTTGTTAGCCGTAAATCCCATCATTCGAGAAGCTGAGGACAAGGGGATCAGGGTTTCCGTAGGCTTGAAGGATCTAAGCGGCAAACCCGGCGACCGGGAGCTGCTTCTGGGATCCCGCCAATCCTATATGCCTGCCAGCACCATCAAGATGGCGCTTGTATCGGGCTTGATGAAGGAAGTGGACGCAGGCAAACTGACCCTGGAAGAGACGGTTAAGGTTGAGAAGGAAGATGTCGTAGGCGGAACCGGCTCCTTGCAAAAGGAAACTTTTCCGCAGGATGTCACCATCGAACGTTTGGCCAAGCTGATGATCACCCAATCGGATAATACGGCGACGAACGTGCTGATTGACGTGGTCGGATTGGATGAGGTCCAGAATCTGATGGATGAACTCGGTCTGGATGTCATGCATTTGGGACGGAAAATGTTCGCGGCCGCGCCTACGCCGGAGCAGGACAACTATATCGACGCGGAGGATTTGGTCCATCTGCTTGCCTACATTCATTCAGGTTCATTCTTGTCCGATAACTCCCGTGATCAGATCATCGACTGGATGAAAGCCCAGGAGGTGGACACCAAGTTCGGAGCAGCCCTCCCCGATGCACCGATTGCCCATAAAACCGGGGAGAATGCGAACGTGACCCATGATGCCGGATATTTTCTCGTGCCAGGCCGGGAAATCGCCATTTCGGTACTGACCGAAGTCACGACGACCAGCAGTTTTGACGAAGCCCAGGCTATCGGAAATCCGGTAGTACAGGAAATAGCGAAAGCTGTTTATGAAACGCTGGGATCCGAGATGACGTTCACGGATGTACCGGAGGATTACTGGGCAGCGCCTTTTATTGAAGGTGCGGTTGCGGCTTCCTTGGTGAATGGAAGCTCGGAGACGACCTTCGCGCCCGAGCGTCCGATCAGCCGTGCAGAGGCGGCCTCCATGCTTGCCCGTTCCTTGCAGCTGAAGCCCGGCCTGGCCTCCCCTCCATTCCATGACATTCCCGCCGATCGATGGTATGCCGCGGATGTGGCGGCGGCTTACGCTTCAGGCATCGTCAGTGGACGGAGCGAAAGTGTCTTTGATCCGTACAGTCCGGTCAGCCGTGCCGAGCTGGCAGCGATGATGACCCGTGCTTACGAGTATGTGCATGGCCCGCTGCCTGGATACGATGATGGGCTCTCCTTTAAGGATGCGAGCGAGATACCGGACTGGTCCAGAGAGTCTATCCTGAAGGCGGTCCAATTGGACTTTGTGAACGGCTACAGCGATGACACCTTCCGTCCGGACAGTATGGCATCAAGGGCAGAAACCCTCAAGATGATCGTGCACTTGCTGAGCAAATGAGTCCCGATGATCCCTGCGTCCAAGCCTCCGCACAGCCCGTGATCTGGAAGCCCCTCGGTGCCTCGTGCGTAAGCCATCATTTGGGACAAGCGTCGTTATCTTTTGAAGGTGGCAAGAATATAGGAAAAGAGGTTTAGCCACACGACGTGCGCAGGCCACCGGCTTATCCATGGCGGCCTGCAGCGCGTTCCGTTTCCTACGAGCAGCCGTGCATTTGAGTCATAGAAACGGGCGATTGAAGATTCGAGGTCATGGCATTCCTTCCTCCCGAATCCTGCAGATGGTAATCGCAGGTTAATGATTCGCTGTACGATCATAAAAACGAGCTTCCTGCCATGATATTTATTACATTGGTCTTACATTCTTTTTAATTCGACAAAATAAAACAAATTTCGCTATAGACTCTAGCTAAATAATTCCTCTATGATAGATACTAAATAGCTCGACAAGCTATTATGAAAGCGCTATCCAAGACTTCGCAGGACCGCATGATCCTGAATCTAGGAGGGAATCCACCAAACCAGGGATATAGCAGAATCTGTTGTTAACTGAATAGAAATCGTATTCATGATATGCGGGAGCCTAGAAGCGGGCCGTTAACACAGATTTAACATATCGTTAATACTCGCATGATCTTATAGCTCTATCATAAGAGGTGTTCATAATAAGGAGGACACGCACTTATGACAGATCAAGGGAGACGCCGTCTTCCCGTTATTGCTTCGATTACCAAGCTGGAACAGATCGATGCGGCTGTGAACAGCGCGGTGGAACGGGTGAACCTGATGACAGGCGACATCATGAAACTAAGGGATATCGTAAACCGACTGCACTCCTCAGGAAAAAAAGTGTTTGTCCATCTGGAAATGGTAAGCGGCATCGGCCGGGATAATTCGGCAGTGCAGTATTTGGCGGATTCGTACAGGATCGACGGGATCATTACGACGAAGACGAATACGGTATTGGCTTCGCGCCAGGCAGGCATCAGCTCGATACAGCGCGTGTTTGCGATCGATACGACAGCTTTGGGAACCGCAGTGAAGATGATCGGACAAGCACGTCCGGATGAAGTGGAATTGATGCCGGGACTTATGCCTCGCGTCATCCGCGATCTGAAGAAGGAAATTCACTGTCCGCTCATAGTGGGAGGTTTTTTACGAAGCGAAGAAGAAATCGACGAGGCGCTGGCGAACGGCGCAGACCTCGTATCTACGGGAGACACGCGTTTTTGGACGTAACGGTCTCGTAGGAATGACGGATTAATCACAATTACATATTTGCTAGGGGTGGAGACGATGAGATAACCCGAGTAGCAGCTACTTTAGCTTTTATAGGAGGTGGTGGCTCTTAGGTTGCGCTCTTTTTGACGTCTCTATTTTTGTGCGCTTTTTAAGGGATAGGCGGGCTGTTTGGATGGGGATTCTCCCATTCCTAAGGGATCCGCGTGCGGTTCCAACCGGCATTTGATGAAGTGGATCGACGGTAATTTTGGATGATGAATGATGAATAGATTCGAAAGGGGACAACAGATCATCTATGAAAAAGAAATCATGGTTGTTAATGTTACTGACCATATTTATGGTGATTACCACGGCTTGCGGAGGCGGCGGTGGAAATGAAAGTGCCGGAGGAGAGGTTTCGCTGGATGACGTGGAAGCCGCTTCGATGGATATGAAGAACGACACGACACCCGTTAAAATCCAATACTGGCATGCCCATGCGGATGCACAGCTTGAAGGCTTGAACTACATGATTGCCGAATTCCAGAAGAAATACCCTCATATTACGGTAGAGCCCGTGTTCCAAGGCGGTTATCCTGATCTTCACAAAAAATTATCGGCTGCCGTGGCTGCGAATGACGTGCCGGCCGTTACCAACGTCGAGGTATCATCGCTCGCCAATTTTGCGGACAGCGGCGTTTTTGCCGACTTGGGCCCGTGGATCAAGCGCGACGAAGTGAAGATGGACGATTTTGCTAAAGGGATGCTGAACGCCTATGCTTACAACGGCAAGCAATTCGGATTTCCTCTCATCGTGAGCACCAGCGTATTTGTCTACAACAAAACGATGCTGGACGAGCTGGGTGTAGAGCCGCCTGCGAAGTGGGACGAAATCGAGGATTTCAATGCAAAAGTTACGAAAAAAGAAGGCGATAAAACGACTCGCTATGCCTTCTCCGTTCCAGGCTGGGACACATGGTACTATGACCCGTGGAACATTAACGGCGGCGGACAAATCCTGACGGAGGACCTGAGTGCTTCCGCTGTCGAGACCGAGGACTCTCTCCGGTACCTTCAGAACTTCTACAAGTGGCAAAATGAAGGCAGCATGCATATGGGCTTCGGTAAAGGGGCTTCCGACAATATGCGCCAGATGTTCCTGAACGGCGAAATCGCCATGGTGCAGCATACTTCCGCTATGCTGAAGATGTACCGCGAGAATGCGGACTTTGAGGTTGGCGTATCCTTTATCCCTGGCGATAAAGTGCGGACCTCCAACATTGGCGGCGCGGGGATCGTCATGATGGACGGCGCAGAGGATCTGGAGAAAGAAGCGGCTTGGAAATTCATCGAGTTCATGACTTCCGCGGAGCACAACATTAAATGGGCGGAATCCGTTGGATACCTGCCGACAAGAAAATCCGCGATCGAATCCGAGGAAGGCGATCAATATTTCGAAAGATGGCCGCAATACAGAGCGGTATACGAGCACTTCGACGAAGTAACGCCGCGTCTGCAGCATCCGGCTTATCCTGAATTCAGCGAAGTCTACAAAGAAGTCGTAGGGGAAATGGTATTGAACAAAAAAAATCCGACATCACTTATGCAGGATGCAGCCAAGAAGATCAACGATATTCTGGCTGACTATGAGTGATGCCTATGGAGACCAATAAAGCAATGACAAAGGCGGCGTCCGATCGGGCGACCGCTTCGGTCTCTAAACGGATGTCTCATACGTTGATCGAGAAGTGGAAGGACTTCTCGTTCGCAGTTCCGGCCTTGCTGTTTATGGGCGTGTTCCTGTATTATCCGCTGGGTTATTCCATCTACATCAGCTTCACGAATTGGAACATGACCCGTCCCGTGAAGAAATTCGTGGGCGTCGATAACTATACGCGCCTGCTGTCGAACTCGGATTTCTATCACTCCTTGAAGGTCACGTTCCTGTATACCGTCATGGACGTTGTATTCACGCTGGTCATCGGGCTGCTGCTGGCCTTGCTGCTCAACGTGTCATCGTCAAGGTTGTTCGGCTTCATGCGCGGTGTCATCTTTATGCCGTATTACGTATCGATGGTTGTCGCGGCCATGGTGTTTACATGGATTTACAATGGACAATACGGGCTATTGAATTCCATTGTTTCCTGGTTCGGCATGGAGCCGGTCGAATGGCTGACCAACCCTTCGACGGCCTTGCCGGCGCTGGTTGCCGTTTCGGTCTGGAAAGGCGTCGGCTTTGCAATGATCCTCTTTATTGCAGGCATGCGGGGGATTCCGGCCGAGTATTACGAGGCGGCCTCCATTGATGGAGCGAGCAAGTTCCGGCAGTTCCGCAACATTACGCTGCCGCTCTTGTCGCCGATGACCTTGTTTCTGGTCATTACCAGCTTTATTTCCTCTATGCAGGTGTTCCAGTCGATTGACGTCATGACCGATGGAGGTCCGCTCAAAGCAACGAATGCGATCGTGTACTGGATCTATACGATGGCCTTTGACGAATTCAAAACGGGAAGAGCCTCGGCGCTTGTCATGATTCTGTTCGTAATCATATTGCTGTTAACATTGGTACAATGGGTGGTCAGCAGGAAGAAGGTGCATTATGAAGGATAATTATATGGCTGGATCGGCCAAGAACCGAAAAACCATGATGACGCTTCGCGTACTCGGGGCCGTGATCGTGACCCTCGTCATGTTCTTTCCGGTGTACTGGCTGCTGATCAGCGCGCTCAAGACGCAGTCTGAGATGCGGATGGCCGTTCCTACATTCTGGCCGGAAACCTTTGCCTGGCAGAACTTTGCCGAAGCCTTCCGGGTGATCCCTTACGCGCGGTTCTTCGGCAATACCTTGCTCATGGCGGTCGGAACCATAATTCTGCAGCTGAACGTGGCGCTCATGGCCGCTTATGCATTCGCGAAGGGGAAGTTCTGGGGACGGGACGCTCTGTTTCTGCTAGTGCTTGCCGCGTTGATCGTGCCGGAACAGGTAATTTTCGTTCCCGTGTACGTCATGATGTCCAAGCTCGATTGGCTGAATACCTTCTGGGCGCTCATCGTCCCTCACGGGGCGTCCGCCTATGCGATATTCCTGCTCCGGCAGGCGTTCAAATCGATTAACAACGATGTGCTGGAAGCGGCGCGCGTGGATGGAGCCGGCCGATTCTCCATTCTGTACAAGCTGTTGTTCCCGATGGCGATGCCGACGATCGTCACCATGGGCGTGTTGATCTTCATTTCGTCCTGGAACTCGTATTTCTGGCCGCTGATCATGACCAACAACAACGACATGCGCGTGCTTACGGTCGGCATAGCAATGCTGCGGGATTCCATCGCCGGTAATGAAGCGATGTTCTTCAACGTCATTATGGCGTCCAGCGTCATGGCGATCATCCCGATCGTGCTGGTCTTTACGGTGATGCAGAAGCATATCGTGGCCGCGATGGCGAACTCGACGTTTAAATAAGCGCATAAATCATATGTTGCGGAATTCAGGACGGTGTGGAGACGGTGGGTATGGATACACCGCCCTACCGTCTCTTTGTTCGAGCGAAGGACATAAAGCTAATTCCTGCTGAACGCAGCAGGGATAGGGAAGCCCATGGCGAACAAACCTATAGAGCAGCAAACGGCATTTCGATTGCGTATGTCCGTCTTCTTGCGGCGGCAGTATGATCGAAGCCGTCAATCGACTTATATATGGAGGGAATGGCACATGGAAGTACGGGGATTAGCCCATCGAGGGTATCCGCTCAAATATCCGGAGAACACGATGCTGGGCTTTCGGAAAGCGCTGGAGCTTGGCTTCTCGCACCTGGAGCTGGATGTCCAGCTGACGAAGGACGGCGTGCCCGTCGTGATTCATGATCCCACGGTTAACCGGACGACCAACGGAACCGGAGCGATCAATGCCTTCACGCTGGAGGAAATACGCAAGCTGGATGCAGGCCAGGGGGAAGTCATCCCCACGCTGGAGGAAGCGCTGCGTTTTGCCAAGGATCGGATGATCGTTGACATTGAGTTGAAGCAGATGGGGGACGCCTACCCCGGGCTGGAACAGAAGGTCATTGACGTGATCAAGGATACGGGCATGGAGAAGCAGGTATTCCTGACCTCCTTCGATCATTATTCGATTGAACGTGCTCGGTCCCTTGATCCTGACATCGAGCTGGGGCTTGTGATTTACGGGGCGACGCCATCGGTCTTTCCTTATCTGGAACAGCTCGGCGCTCGCTATGTGTCCGTCAAATATGTATACGTGACCCCTTCGTTTATGGAGGAAGCGCGCAAGCGGGGGATCCAGCTCATCGTCTGGACGCCGGATGACGAGACGGTATTGGCCTCCCTTGCCCAGTATCCTGAACTCTTGATCGTAACGAACAACTTGGAAGGCTGGGCCAAAGTGTACAATGAAAAGATTGCACGGAATGCTTAGCGTTTTCAGGTACTGACTTGCGCGAAGCGGAGTGACCTATTAGGACACTTGCATTTTAGGAAATGCCAAGGGTCTTTCGGGTCAAGGCGAACCTGAAGTCGAAATATGCATAGAAGAAGGATCCGCCCTAGTCGCGATTTAGGGGCGGATCCTTTTATATGAATGGCCGAAATGTTGGAAATCCTGCTTGTTTCGGCTGCTTATGGCAGCGGATAAAGCATCGGGCTTCATCCGGGTGGACGAATTTGAAAATTTAATGAAAATTTTCAGTTGACCTGCGGACAATTGTCCGTTAGAATAAAAAACGCGTTACCGGACAATTGTCCGTATAGACAAAAGACAGGGAGGATAAGGTCTTGGATATGGGAGTGGGGCCAAGTTCGGCCAAGATTGATTTAAGTAAAATAAAAAGAGGGCCGATCGTTGCCGCACTGATTATCGGCGCGTTCGTGTCCATCTTGAATGAGACATTGCTGAACATCGCTTTCCCAAGCTTGATGGAGCAGTTTGGCATTGGGGAGTCGACGGTGCAGTGGCTTTCCACATCTTACATGCTGGTTGTCGGTATACTGGTGCCGGTCACGGCGCTGCTGCAGCTTTGGTTCACGACAAGACAGATGTTTATTGGCGCTATGTCGCTATTCCTGATAGGTACGATTATATGCGGCTTCTCGCCGGTGTTTGGGGTGCTGCTGGTAGGCCGTATCCTGCAAGCCGTCGGAACAGGGCTTATGCTGCCGGTTCTGATGAACACCATACTTAGCATTTATCCGCCTCAGAATCGCGGAGCCGCCATGGGGATGATCGGTCTGGTCATCATGACGGCACCGGCGATCGGACCGACGCTTTCCGGTTTGATCGTGGATGCGCTGAACTGGCGCTGGTTGTTCTACCTGGTCATTCCGCTCGCTGCGTTCTCCATCGTGTTTGCCGCGGTGTTCCTGAGGAACGTATCGGAACTGACCAAGCCGAAGGTCGATTACATTTCGATTATTCTGTCTACCATCGGTTTCGGGGGAATCGTATATGGATTCAGCAGTGCCGGCGAAGGCACCTGGTCCGATCCGAAGGTCATATGGTGCATTACCGCCGGGGCTATCAGCTTGCTGCTCTTCGTATGGCGCCAGCTGAAGATGGAGGAACCGATGCTGGATCTGCGCACCTTCAAATTTCCGATGTTCTCCCTCGTGACCGTGCTGATGCTGGTACTTATGATGAGCATGTTCTCCACCATGATCATGCTGCCGCTGTTCCTGCAGAACGCGCTGGGCTTGACTGCGCTATCGGCGGGTCTGGTCATGATGCCAGGCGGGATCATCAACGGATTGATGGCGCCGATTACAGGGAAGCTGTTCGATAAATTCGGACCGCGCGTTCTGATTATTCCCGGCTTGGCGCTGCTGAGCATCGCCATCTTCCTGTTCTCGCGCATCGACGCTACATGGACGGGTGGTTATGTCATCTTCCTTCATGTTATGATGATGATAGGGATTTCGATGGTTATGATGCCGGCCCAAACCACGGCTTTGAATCAGCTGCCGCGCTTGCTGTATCCGCATGGAACGGCGATCATGAATACGCTGCAGCAGGTGGCGGGAGCTGTCGGTATGGCGCTCTTTATCAGCATCATGACTGCAGGTGCTAAAAATTACGTTGAAACAACCGGGGATCTCAATCCGGTGCAAAGCATGGTTGCCGGTCTTCATAATGCCTTCGTAATCGGACTTGTTCTTGCAATCATCGCTTTCGTGCTGGGCTTATTTGTTAAACGTACGTCTTCACCCGTTGAAGAAAAACAGTCTGCCGCATAAGGTTCCCGTTTGTTTAATTAGAAAGGGATGCGTGCATTGCCGAAAGAGAATGACGAGTTGGGTCAAAAGATTTTGGATACGGCTCAGGCCTTATTTAACAAATACGGAGTCGAGGACGTCTCCATGCATCAAGTGGCCAAAACGGCGGGGATCGGTCAAGGCACCCTATACCGCCGGTATCCCAGCAAGAGCAAGATTTGCTTCACGCTGATGGAGGCCAAGATCGACCGGTTTATGGAAGGGCTGGACGTTTATCTTCGCAGTAGCGAAGGCGAAACGGTAGCACACCAGCTTCGGACGGTAATGACGAAGGTGATACTGCATTTCAACGAGGACCTGGAGTGGCTCAGGGTGATGCTGACCTCTGACCGTCTGGAGGAATCCAAGAACATTATGTGCGAAAACCCGCCCTTCACGTATTTGCGCTCACAGATCAAGCGTCTGCTGGAGCTTGCGGCGGAGCAGGGGGAGCTGATGCCCCTGGATCCTCTGTTCACCTCCGTGATGCTTGCATCCCTGCCGCGGGCCGATATTATTCTGTACATGCGCGATATGGGATACAGTGCGGAACAGATTGCGGAGGAGTATTGCCGAAGCTTTGTGGACCCGCTATTTATACAACGCTAAATGATATATTCATGCACAGTGCAAAAGCCGTTTCGGGAGATTGGAAAAGTCGCCCGGAGCGGCTTTTTGGTTTATGTCCGGCCCTTGGACTTTGGATTTCAATGCAACATTTGGCAGATACGCCCGTCAGTATAGTTGTACATGATAATCTAAGGCACCTAGAAAGGATGATGAACATGAACAAACCATGGAAGAAGCAAGCAGCGACGCTGATGGTTGCCGCCATGGCGGTTTCGGGTGGCGCAGCAGCTTATGCGGCACCGCAAACCGGAGACATTCAGGAACAGAAGCCGGTGGTGATTTCGGCGGTCATTGATTATGGTGTTCTTGTTAACGGCAAGGAAGTGGCTGGAGCCGGATTTATGAATGCCGGCGCGAAACAGGTCATGATCCCGCTGCGCAGCGTATCCGAGGCGCTCGGATTCGAACTGGAGTGGAATCAACAAGACCGGTCTGCGGAGCTAACCCAACCGGGATCGCCGATCTGGACCCTCGTGCAAACAGGCAAAGATCAGTATGCGGTTAACAAAATGTATAAGTCCCTCGGCGCTGCTCCGGTGAATGTAAAAGGCACGCTGTATGTTCCTGCGAGCTTCTTCAGCGAAGTGCTCCAGGTTAACGTCGCGGTTGATGGAACGAAAGTAAACATCACGTCCGAGGAAGAGGTTAAGAAGGAAACCGTGGTTGGAACGATCACGGAAGTTATCCATAACGAAGAACGAAAAGCCGTTCATATTAACGGCACGGGCACCGAAGGAATCGTGCTGAACGTGGATGAGAACACGGTCATCCGTGATGCGGAAGGCAAGAAGATCGAGCTTAAGGATCTTGCAAAAGGCATGAAGATCGAAGCGGTGCACAGCCTGGCGATGACGATGAGCCTGCCTCCTCAAACGTATGCATACGAAATTAGCGTGAAGTCCGACAAGGAAGAGACGGAGCAGCTGGCTACGGCCGGCGCCATCACCGGCATCAATGCGGATGGCGGCAACCTGCGCGTAACGATCAAGGGCAAAGGGTTGACGGAACAATCCCCCAATGAAGTCGTCCTAAATTTGACGCCCGAGACGGTTGTCGTGAATAAAGACGGCAAAGCCCTGAAAACGAGCGACTTGGCTGACGATGCGGAAATTATCGGCTACTACGGTCCGGAACTGACCAAGAGTCTGCCGCCTATCGGCAATGCCATCAAAATCGTTCTTCAATAAGTCATAAACGGGAAGAAGCCGGGCGGCAGCGCCAGGCTTTTTTCGGGATCCTTAATGATACAAGGGCGGGAGCGGAATTTCCTTATCGTAAATGGTGATATTTAAACGCTTCTGTTCATCGAGTGAAGCGAAGAATACCTGATCGAGGGGGATTCCCCGCTCACCCAGCTGAGTCTCCAGCCATTCCCCGGTAAGGTTTAACTTTCGAAGGGTAATCGTTTGAATGCGTCCTTCTTTGACGACGGCGTAGGACAGGCCGGCATTCTGCCGCTTTAACTTCAGGTCCTCCAGCGTGACGGCGGTCTTCCCCATCTTTTTCAGGATGGATAAGGCGCCGCTCGGCTCCAGCACCGCCATATCGACTTCCGCCATATCGAAGATCTGTTCCTTGCGCAGCATTTGCAAAATGTTATCGATGGAGTAACGTGCTTTTTTCATATTCGAATGAATGAACTGCCCGTCTTTAATGACAATCAGCGGTTCAAATGTAATCCACTTGCCGATGCGCCGGCTCTTCACAAGCAGGATCGAGGCAAGCTTCTGTAACAAGCCGATGGCGATGATCGCAAAGGCGGTATGGATATGTTCGATTTTGGGATCCGCGATGTCTGCTCCGACCACGGAGCCCAGGGACAGGATAATGATGTAGTCGAAAACGGGAAGCTCGGCGATGGAGCGGCGGCCCATGAATAGAGTAACGCCCAAGAGCAGCGGGTAAATGGTATAAATTCTCCCAAGCACTAGCACAAGATCCTTAAGGAGTTCCATGGCACAGACCCTTTCCGAAGATTTTGTGGTCCTTAATTAGAAGGGTGGGCAGCTGTCATGAAAAATATGTATATGCATCCAATTCCAAGTCTCCATGGTTTTCCCCAATCTATAGACGAGATTACCTGAGCCTTCGTTTACGCAGGTATATTCCCTACGCATGCCGAATACTGTACAACAAAATCGTCCATGACGGATGGAGGGAAACGGATGAAGCGCAGTTGGGTGAATTCGCCGTATTCATTTTCACTGGGCATGTTCGCCATGATGGTTCCGAGTCAGGCGTTCAGCTCCTTTTACATCTTTTTCTACGTCGATACCTTGGGTCTTGGCATAGGGCTGGCATCTCTGGCACGAACCGTATTTTTGATCTGGGATGCGGTCAACAATCCGCTCATGGGGTATTGGTCCGATCGCACCAGAACCAGGCTGGGACGGCGGAGGCCGTGGGTATTCGGGGCGATTCCGCTCTTCATGCTGACCTTCGTGCTCGTGTTCTCGCCGCCGGAAGGATTGTCTGAGAACGGACTGTTTATGTGGTTTTTGGTTGCCCTTATCCTGTATGAAGCCGTGGCAACCGTATTATGGGTCAATTATGGGGCGCTGTTTCCCGAACTGTTCCGCGGAGACCGCATCCGGGCGAAGGCCTCGGCCATCCAGCAGGGCTATCAAGTGGTGGCATTGTTGATCGGTACTGCGCTGACTCCGATCATCTATGACGCCATGGGATTTTCGAACATGGCGATGCTGTACGCGCTGCTGTTCGGCGTGTTCATGTTCCTGTGCATGATGAGCGTCCGCGAGGAAGAGGCGTACAGCGCAAGCGAGCCGCTCAAGCTTGTCCACGCGTTTCGTGAAACGCTGCGAAACAAGAAGTTCTGGGTGTTCAACATCTCCAATTCCTTTGCGCAGACAGTGAATGGGCTGATAAGCTCCACGATCCCTTTTTACGCAAAATACGTGCTCCGGATCCCGGATAATCAAGTGTCGATTCTGCTGGCGGCCGTGTTTGTATCCGTCATCCCCTTGGTGTTCGTGTGGTACTGGATGATCCGCCGGATGGACGGCGTGAAGGCATGGCGTTTGTCACTGGGGATATATGGGGTATCCGTCATCCCGCTGTGGTTTGGCTATGATCTGATGAGCGGCATTCTGGCAGGGATTGGGGTAGGGTTCGGTCTGGCGGGATTTCTGGTTACGCCGGCCATGGTTAGCGGCAACATCATCGATGAGGATGCGGAGCGGACAGGGCTTCGCCGAGAGGGGATTTATACGGCGGTCAGCGGGTTTATTACGCGCTCCAGCGGATTGATCTCCGCCCTGGCGTTTTTTGTCGTAGGCATGATATTCGGATATGAAAGCGGTGACAACCCGGGAAGCGACCCGGAATCGACCTTTCGGTACTTAATCAGCGTCGTTCCCTTATGCCTGTTGGCCATTTCCTTCGTGCTGTCGTATGCAACCAAAATCGAATTCTCAAAATCCATAGGAGGCGGGCATGACCATGGAGCGAAGACTGATCATCAACTGTGACGATTTCGGACAGAGCAAGGCCATGAATGAGGCGATCCGGCATCTGCTGGAGGAGAATAAAGTTTCATCGGCGACCATCATGACCGTGGCCCCCGGCTTTGAGGAGGCTGCCTCCTGGGCCGCACGCCGGCGCCAACCCAATGTAGGGCTGCATCTGACCTTGACGAGCGAATTCGAAGCTTTGCGGTGGAAGAGCTTGACCGGTCATCCTTCGTTGCATGACGCTAGCGGTCATCAATACCGGACGGTTCAGGAGTTTGAACGGGGAGCGGAGACGGGCGCCGTGCTAAAAGAGCTGGAGGCGCAATACCGGCTTGCGAAGAAGGCCGGCATCCGCATCAGCCATGCGGATAACCACATGGGCAGCCTTTACGGGATGGAAACGGGGCGGAGCCTTATTCCGCAGATGCTGTGGAAGACTTCCCGCTGGCGTCTCCCCGCGCGCTTGTTTCGCTATATTCATCCGGAGGATCCGCTGCTCAGCACGCTGCCGAATATCGAGCGGCCGGTGGCGCTTGCCTCCAGCCTGGCCGATACATTCGGCGTGCCGATCCCGGATTATCTGCTCTCGCATCCGTTTCCCATTGTCGAAGGAGAGACCTACGAAAGTTTCAAGCAGTCGCTGATCGATAAGCTGTACAGACTCCCCGAAGGGGTCAGCGAAACGTACGTTCACCCGGGGGCGGAGGATGAATGGATGCTGGCGAATATTCCGAATTGGGAGAAGCGGGTATGGGAGTACCGCCTGCTGTTTGATGATGATTTTGCTT
This sequence comes from Paenibacillus sp. cl141a, assembly GCF_900109305.1. NCBI lineage: Bacteria > Bacillati > Bacillota > Bacilli > Caryophanales > Paenibacillaceae > Paenibacillus > Paenibacillus sp. cl141a. The sequence continues at coordinate 194,055 of NZ_FNZO01000004.1, read as the reverse complement.
ACGGTTTGCGGGATGCCAAGGTAATCCTGACGGATTACCGCTACGTGGAGGAGCATTTGAAGCGTCCCCGCGTGCGTTCGGCGGTGAAGCTGATGAAGGCAATGGCCAAAAAAACGTAAGCCTATGCTAAAAACAAGCCCTGCCGCGGCACCGGCAGGGCTTGTTTTTAGGTTAAGTATGCTGGGCTCGCACTGTCATGTACGGTCTCGTATCGACGTTACTTCGCTTCAGCTTCCAGCTTGGCAATCTGTGCCTTGTATTGGTCCAGCAGTTTCGCCAGCGCTTCTTTAATGGAGTCGGCGTCCTTGGCATCCATCGCTTTGAAAAGGTCGATTCTGGCATGGATAAACGCCAGATCCTCATCGTCGATCTTCACTTCCAAACTTTCTGCATCGCTGATTTTCATTGCCTTCACGCTGGCTGTCTCGAGATGGATCACGTCGTGCTTTCCATCGCCGGCATCAGTTTTCACGGCTTCCGCCACTTGGATGGCGGTACTTTCGAGAGGGGAAAACTCCTTGATCTTGGTAATCTTGATATCCTTGATATCGCCACTGTCCACGAATCCCTTGACGGTTTCAGCCGGAACAGCCTTCACGGCAATGGCTATTCCGAATTCGCCTTCTGCCGCGACCGGCTTTACCTCGCCGTTATCTGCCGCGACAGCCGCGGCCTCCGAGAAAAAGAAGGTTCCCTCGCTTCCCTCGATTCCGGCAAGCTTCTCGTATTTCGCCAGCGTATCCTTCCAGTCCTGAATCGTTTCCGGCGCGTATTTTTCAGCCAATTCCAACGGATTCGGCATAACGGAAATGGTTGCCGTGGTGGCAACGGGCGCGCTTTGACCTGTTTGGTTCGGTGCATCGGCTGGGGTTTCGGCACCCGAGGCATGGACGGGAAGAGCTGCTGTTCCAAGAAGGGCGGCGGATAGGGCGAGCTTGCCAAATAGTTTGTGTTTCATCGTATTAACACTCCTTATCGGGGTTGGTTTGTCTTACAGTACCCAGTGTACGAATCAGCATTGGCAGAACATTGGTGTATTTGTGGAAAAACAATGGCATTCCCCATTCGCTTTGTGCCGATTGGTATACTAAAGAGGAGATGAAGCTCGGAGGTAATGATATGAACCAAACCTATCTCATCGCCGTTGTGGATGACGATTTGCATATACGAAATTTGGTGGAGGCTTATTTGCGCAAGGAGGGTTACCGGACGGTGGGCCTTGGCACGGCGGAGGAAGGCTGGGACCTGTGGAGAACGAATCCGCCGGATATGTGGGTGCTCGATATTATGCTGCCCGGCATGGACGGTTTCGAATTGTGCCGGCGGATCCGCGCGGAAGCCGAGGTCCCGATCATCATGATCTCGGCCAAGGACAGCGAAGTGGATAAAATATTGGGGCTTGAGCTGGGAAGCGACGACTACATGGTCAAGCCGTTCAGCCCTCGCGAGCTGGTGGCCCGAATCAAACGGCAGCTGAGCCGATGGTACAAATTCAATCAGGCAGAGCATGTCCCGCGGCTTGCCGCCGCTTCCCCGGAGCTTAGCAATGGGCGGCTTCAGTTGCTGCTGGAGGAGAGGCGCGTGTTCTGGAACGGGGAAGAAGTGGATATGACCAACAAAGAATTCGAGATGCTGAGAGTGTTTGCCGAGCATCCGAACCGTGCGTTTACCAGGGACGAACTGCTAACCTCCGTATGGGGGGACGATTATTTTGGAAGCGACCGGGCGGTTGACCATCTCATTAAACGGCTGCGCAAGAAAGTGGAGCAGCTGCCGATCGAGGCCATATGGGGACATGGATACCGAATGAGAACGGATGGGGAGGAATCATCGATATGAAGCTGGTCCATCAGATTAATCTTGCTTTCGCTTTGTCGCTTATACTCGTGCTGTCCGTGACGGCCGTCGTCATTCATTATGTGCTGCTGGACCACTTTATCGGCACGCAAAGAAAGGACATGCAGTCCATTGGGGCGGCGCTGACGGCCAAGCTGGAAACCGCTGCTGCACAGAGCATCCCTATCGAGAGCGAGCCTTTGACCGTTAGCGGGTTTGCCTCTGCGCAGGTTGCCGAGGTAGGCGTTATTATTCAGGACAGCCAAGGGAATATAGTCCGCTCGACTCCTGTAACCCCTACCGCCCAGTACATGGGCATAGCAGCAGTCAGACCCCCCGATAGCATAGCTTCGTTTAAATCCTCATCGGTGGACGGGCAATTCCTGACCGAGGTCACGGCAGTACCCCAAGGGACGATGACGCTGATTACGCCAGTGAGCAAAATCAAGGCGATTGAGCAGGCGTTGCTGGGGCGTTTGATGCTCGTATTCGGCGCAGGGGCCGTGGTCATGGTGATCTTAAGTTTATTCATCACCAAGCGGCTGATTAAGCCGCTGATGCATCTGCGGGAAGAATTGAAGAAGGTGAAGGAGCGCCAATTCTCCGAAGTCCGGCGCGTGTCGGCAAGCGGGGAGCTCGGCGCCGTGGCAGAGTCCGTCTACGAAATGGCCGGTGAGCTGGAGCGGTACAATCATGTGCAGAAGCAGTTTTTCCAGAACGCTTCGCACGAGCTGAAGTCGCCGCTCATGTCCATCTCCGGATATGCGGAGGGAATCCGTGACGGCATATTCGAAGGGGAGGATATTCGCAAAGGGCTCGATATCATTATGAGCGAGAGCGGCCGGATGAGAAATATCGTGACTGAGATGACGCTGCTGGCCAAGCTGGACAGCGAAGATGATATTTTCAAGGCTGCAGAAGTCAATATGAAAGAGCTTGTAGAGGAAACGATCGAGAGGATCAATCCGGTTCTGGTGAAGAAAGGGCTGTTCGTGCATCTTTCGTACGGGGATAACGAATCGTTAACGGTGTATGCCGACCGGGATAAACTGCTCCAGGCGCTTCTGAACATCGTTTCGAATGGGGCGAGGCATGCAAGCAAGCATATTTACATTCAAGCCGGTCTCCAAAAAGGTCGGGTGGTGCTCACCGTATCCGATGACGGCGAGGGGATCTCCGAGGAACTGTTGCCGTATCTGTTCCACCGGTTTGTGAGGGGCAAGAACGGGGAGACGGGACTCGGTTTGGCGATTGCCCGGGCCATCGTGGAGCGCTGCGGAGGCCTGATCACGGCGGGGAATCGCCAAGAGGGAGGCGCCGTGATTTCGTTAGGTTTCCCGGTGCACAGGAAGGCTTCTATAGCTTAGGGGCTGTAAAACTCCATCTTAAGGGACGTCAATGGAAATCAAGCGGTTTGGGGTAATAGGGGCTTTTTCTGGGTATTTATACTTAGAGAAAGCCTCATTTTTTGCGCGATTACACATATTATTCAATACTTCCTAACAAAACGCGTAAGCTATAGAGGATTTCAAGTTAGAAAGCAGAATTCTGTATATATCCGGGCAAGCTGGATGATAACAGGTGACAAGCATGATACAAAATAATCAAAAGGCGATGGTGATGTTGTCCATGGATATGCAGTATCGAGTGGAGAAAGATTTTCTGGGGGAAAAACAGCTTCCTGCAGATGCCTATTACGGCATCAATACGGTCCGGGCGGTAGAGAATTTTCCGATCAGCGGGGTGCCCATTCATGCCGAGCTCATCTCAGCTCTCGGAGAAGTAAAGAAAGCGGCCGCGCTGGCTAATATGGAACTTGGCCTGCTGCCGAAAAAGATAGGCAGCGCCATTATAGAGGCGGCAGACGAAATCATCGCAGGCAATCTCCTTTCCGAATTCATTGTCGATTCCATTCAGGGCGGGGCGGGCACTTCGATCAATATGAACATGAATGAGGTATTGGCGAACCGGGCGCTGGAGATTTTGGGGAAACAGAAGGCCGAGTATTTCTACTGCAATCCTAATAATCATGTCAATATGTCGCAATCCACGAACGATGCCATTCCGACGGCGATCCGCATTGCGTCGTACCGTCTGACCCAGGATCTCCTTGGCGTGTTCCGGACCTTGGTGGCCGGCATTCAGGACAAGGCCAAGGAATTCGACGATGTCATCAAGATGGGACGCACGCATCTGCAGGATGCGGTACCGATCCGGCTTGGACAAGAGTTCGGGGCTTATGCCAACGTGCTGACAAGGGACATCCACCGCATCGAGCGGGCAGCGCAAGGGTTATTGGTTGTCAATATGGGCGCGACGGCCGTAGGCACGGGGTTAAATGCAACGCCGGACTATATGCAGAGCGTCGTCCAGCATTTGATTGAGCAGACAGGCTTCTCCCTGAAGCAAGCCGAGGATTTGGTGGATGCCACCCAGAACACGGATGCTTACATGGAATTGTCGGCTGCGCTCAAAGTGTGTGCGGTGAACTTCTCGAAAATGTGCAACGACATCCGCCTGATGGCTTCCGGACCGAGAGCCGGCTTGAATGAGCTGAACGTGCCTCCGAGACAGCCGGGCTCGTCGATCATGCCGGGCAAGGTCAATCCCGTGATGGCGGAGGTCATGAACCAGGTGTCGTTCCAGGTCATCGGCAATGACCATACGATCAGTTTGGCTTGCGAAGCCGGTCAATTCGAGCTTAACGTCATGGTTCCGGTTGCCGCCAACAACCTGATGCATTCCCTGAAAATCCTGAAGAACGGCATGGACGTGTTCTACAAGAATCTGATGGTTGATCTTACAGCCAATAAGGAACGCTGCAAATACTTCGTGGATAACAGCTATGGCATCATTACGGCATTGAACCCGCATTTGGGCTATGACGTAGCCTCCAGGCTGGTAAAGGAAGCGCAGAAGACAGGCCAAAGCATCAAGGAAATCATCCTGGAGCAGGGACTTTTGACAGAGGAGCAGATTCTGGTCATTCTGGATCCTTACCACATGACCTCGCCGGGCATTGCGGGAGAAGAGTTCCTGTTGAATCAATAAGGATGTCTTTAACGATAATGAGTGATAGAGCTGACCCCGATTCCATTCGGGTCAGCTCTATTTTTTGCATTTATGGATTGTCGAGTGCCGCTATGAGGGAGGCGATGACGTCCTTCTCCGCATCATTCAGCACCTTGTTCGCTTGCCACTGATGGACCTTTTGTTTCACTTGTGCAACATCCTGGTAACCGAGATGGTACGCTATGCTTGAGATGGCGCTTTGCCTATCGGCTTCGTCACCCAAATCAGCAAGTGCTTGCACCACGCCCTCCCTGTCTTTCGTAAACAATTCACCGACGATGGCGGCATATTGCTCGGCAGAGGCACCATCGAGATTCGTTGTTGCGAGGAACAGGCTCGTATAATGCTCGGGTTGGATGAGGGAGCGGTGGGTATACAGCAGCTCCAGCGTTTCCAGCGTTTTGCCGTTGCTCAGGCGGTTATATTCCGTCCAGTCCATGCCCTCCAAGTGAGCCAGCATGTTCGTGGCTTTATCCTCGGCACGCATGTCCTCTCCTTCGAACAATGATAATACGAGCTCCGCCGGACTTTCATGGTCCGTCACTGCACTCTTCGCTGGTTCGGAGGGCGACGAAGCCGGCGCTTTGGATGGGGTGCTCGAACAGGCTGTTACAAGAATCAGAAGAGCAAGGACGAAGCTGGAATAAGCAGCATGACGTTTGAACATGGATTCTCATCTCCTTTATAGTATTAACGGATATTTCCTGTAAATAGTTACATAAAAAGGAGAGGGATATCGAGCTCTTTCCCATGATAAGATGAAGGCTGCATATTCGCATGCTGATGAAGTTTACGGTTGGGCTCCATTTGCCGATAAAAGTGTTAGAATAAACATATGACATGAAAGTGGCAGTATGATAAAAAGGGGTATGTGATTTTGAACAATCGATTTGGTGTGATAACCGATCAGGAGATCATTCAACAAGCAAAGCAGCAGTGTATAGACAAGGGGATGAACCCGGAGCTTCTTCCAACACATACTTATCGATTGAATGCTGAAGCTTTGGCTGCAAGGCGTGCCAAATATAACGAATATATCGAAGTGATCCAAGTCTTCGTAAATAAATTCCTTTCCTCCGGATCCGGGAACCCTGTCGTGATAACGATGACGGATAACGAAGGCTTCATTCTTGATATGGAAGGGGACCCGACCATCATAGAAACGGCCCGTTATTTGGGCATCATGGAGGGCAGCGGGTATTCCCAAGAAGACGGCCCCAGCTCGATTGATCTGTGCCTTCGGTACAAACGGCCGTTTACGTTGATAGGAGAAGATCATTTTCATCACATTCTTCACCGCATGGCTTGCTATTCGGCTCCCTTTCACGGCGAAGATGGAAAGGCGATCATAGGGACGATCTCCCTAATGACGAACAAGGAGTTTGTTCACCCGCATTTATATGCCTTGCTCTGCACGATGGCCGATTCCTTGGAGCGGGAGATGGTGACCCGCAAACAGAACACGCAGCTGCAAACCTTGAATCAGGTGCTGCTGGGAACGAAGCATTACGGCGTGATCATCACGGATGCGGAGGGCCAGATCCTGCAGATGAACGAAACCAGCTTATGCCTGCTGTGCCCGGATGCCGGCGACCGTGACCGAACGAAATACGTGGGCCGCCCGGTGTTCGGCATCAAGCCGATTGGCGAGTATTATGAGCGGGTGATATACGAGCAGGAGATCTGCATAGGGGAAGAGCTATCCCTAGAGATATCCGGAAGCATGCACCACTATATTCTGGATGTTCAGCCGGTGTATGACCGGGAAAGGCAGCTTATGCGGGTCGTGGGCTCCCTGCGCGACATTACGGAGATGAAGCGTACGGAGGAAGTGCTGCGGAATACGGAGAAGCTGGTGTTTGCCGGCCAGGTTGCCGTCAGCATCGCCCATGAAGTCCGCAATCCCCTCACGACGGTAAAAGGAATGCTTCAGCTGGCCAATAAGGATGCCGCTCTCCGGCACTATGACCTGATTATGTCCGAGCTGGAGCGGGCGAATCTGATGGTAGGGGAATTCATGATCCTGGGCAAGCCCCAGGCGGCTGTGTTTAAGCTTGAGAATTGCGGCGAGATTCTGGAGGAAGTGCTTCATTTGTTCGCCATTCAGGCGAGCCTAGGCGGCATAAAGATGACACAATGCTTCGACCGGAATGCAACGATTCTGTGCGACCGGAACCAGATCAAGCAGGTTTTTCTCAATATCCTGAAAAATGCGATGGAGGCCCTGCCGTTTGGCGGAAACATTCACATCCAGATGGATGTGGAGGACGGGTATCAGCGCGTGACCTTTACGGATAACGGCTCCGGCATGACGGAGGACGTGCTTCGGCGGATTGGGGAGCCCTTCCATACCACCAAGCCGGACGGCAATGGGCTGGGCATCATGATCGTCCACCGTATCATGGAGAGCCACAATGGCCGGCTCGTCATCCGGAGCGAGGAAGAGCGCGGAACATCGGTTGAGATCCATCTGCCGATCTCGGGCCAGAGCCTTTCTAATTAATCTGATTAACAATTAAGGTGATGCAGCATGATGCGGATCAACAGAACCAGCGCTGGCCTAGGCCGATCCTTCAACTTTAAAGGACAGGCGGCAGCGCTGTTTTTTTGTAATTGTGAAGAATCGCAATCATTATTCCCAGTAACGGGACATGATGTCCGTAGCCCATTGGGGTTGCTTGGTCTTTGTCTTCGGCAAAAATTCTTCCATGACAGGCTTGATATCAACGACGGGAGTCCCGTCTACGGCATCCAGCCCTTTAACGAAAACGGATTTGCCCTCTCTGCTTACCAGTTCCACTATGGTGGCTCCTAGCTTGTTGGGACGGTTCTTGCCGCGCTGGGCGAAAATACCGACCTTGGGAAAGCTCGGATTATTTCGCGGATGTCTCGCCGTGTATTGGATGCTGTCGTCCTGGACGAGATGGAAGACATAGATGATTTCAAGGTGGCTGAACGTTTCAATTCCATCCAGGGAACTTTCATTCCATTCTTCGCCCAGCTTGATCTTCGAGATGACATCCCCCCAGTAATCATCCTGAATCGCCTTTCTTTCGTTATGGATCGTTCCGATCGCCTGTATGGTATACATGCTGTTACCTCCCTTAGATTTATCGTTCCTTCATATAAACTTCTGGTGTTTTACCGATCACCGCTTTAAAATCCCGGATAAAATGCGATTGGTCATAATAGCCCATATCTATGGCCAGCTCCAGCACATCCTGATGATCCAGGCCTTCGAGCATCTCGGCGGCATTCTGCAGCCGGTACAGGCGAATGACCCATTTGGGGCTCACGCCGACGTATAATTTGAATAAACGTTGAAGCGATCTCGGACTCATCCGGAACCCATCGCTAAGCTGTTCCACCCGGAGGATATCGCGGTTTCGGTGAATCTCATCCACGATCGCGTTGATTCGTTCAATCGATTCATCTCTGTCGGGCCGTATGCGGCGAAAGAGTTCCTCTATGCGCTGGACCTTGTGCTCCGGATCCTCTGCAGTCAATAGCTGCTCCTCCAGCATGTGCGGCCCAACCTGAAGAATCTCCATGGTGCCTACGGAGGAATCCGTTAGACGGTCCATGGCTATGTTCGCGAACGGATGGAATCCGCCAGGCCTGAATTTGACGCCGAATACATGCCCCCTGCCCTCCAGATGGTGGGAATGCCTCGTGCTCGATACGCCGTAAAAAGCGGTCCGACGGGATTGAACGACCAGATTGGCGCAAGGATTGGGAACGACATCCTGCTGATGGGGCTCCTGGCCGGTTAAATCCCAATGAATGATCCAGTAATGCTTGATGAAATGGGAAAGGTCCTCCGACGGGGGGACGCGCAGGAGCTGGAATTTCTCTCCGGCTTTTTTCATGTTCAAGATGCCGAGGCTGGGCTGATGAGAATGAGAACGCTGTATCATAACCTAACCACCTCCGATAATGCCGCAGCGGGCTTGAATTGGCACCGCACAGGTTCTCGTACGGGACTTGATCGGACACTAGCTCAAACCCGTCGCATTTTTACAATACTTGGATTGCGGATGCTTGGTAATATCATCATATCACAGGAGGACAAGCAGGTCTTCCTGCACATGATATTGAAGGTAGGAGGAAATGCATGGAGCCGCTGCAATATGAGTTTTATATCGGTGCCTCGCTGGAGAAGGTATGGGAAGTCTTGACTTCGCCCGAGGGGACGCGGGCTACCTTTTACGGGAGCGAGCTGAGATCTTCTTTCCAAGTTGGAGAGCCTTTCGCTTATGTAGGACCGGGGAATGACGGGGAGGAGACGGTTCATGTGTACGGGAATGTTCTGGCTTATGAACCGCAAAAGGTGCTAAGCCTGTCCGAGCATCCGGGCCCGTCGTATTATGCGAACCATGAGGAGCTGGAGTCCCGTATTACGTTCAACCTCGAGCCGGTAGGGAACTGTACCAAGCTGACGCTCGTCAATGACCAGTATACGCCGGATCATCCGTCTCGCGCCAAGGCGGCGGACAGCTGGTGGATGGTCATGAGCATTCTGAAGACCTATGCGGAGACGGGAAAAACCCTGGATCTCGGCTGGTAGCCTCAAGGACAATGGCTTCGCCCTGCCATATAAATGGTGCGAAGCAGTCCCGAAAAGAGCCGTTACGGCTCTTTTTTTGCTGTGAAATGGCGGGGTGCCCGTTCACGGGGAGGCCAGCTTTCGCTTGCCAAATTTTCGATAGCGGGTATGATTTAGGTATCCGTACCGGCCTGCTCATGCACGGCTTCTCGGAAATGGGAAAGATGGGAGTGAAGGATCATGACGGAGCGGACCCGCCCCCCTGTCCAGCAAATCCGTATCGGTATTATCGGAACCCGGACGATCGTTGACAAGATCATGAAGGTCATTGAGACCTTTCCTTCCTTTGACCCTGCGCCGCTGGTTTTCCAGGATGAAGACGAAGCGCCTGCACTGGCGGAGCGGATCGGGAGCGAGGTCGAAGTGTTGTTCCTCTCGGATCCGTTGTCCCAGCGTAAGGTGAAGGAGCTCGGTCAGGTCAGGATCCCTGTACATTACGTTCCCGTCACGGACGCGGGTTTATATAAAGCGCTGTTCCATGCCGGACAGCAGGAGCGACTGGATGGAGGCATATCGGTGGACACCCTAACCGAGACGATGGTGGTTCGGACGATGAAGGATTTGGGCATCCCTGCTGTACGGGCTGTCGTCTACGATGGGCCGGCTTACGCTCCGAAGAGCAGCCTGATCGCGTTTCATCGCCATCAATACGTATCCGGCGGGTGCTCTGTTGCATTCACGGGCGTGGAATCCGTGGCCCAAGAACTGACGCGGCTCGGAATACCCAATGAATGGCTGCTTCCTTCCGATCAGGATATCGTGGTATCGCTGGAGCGAGCCCTGCTGTCAACGGCATCCCGCCGCAGCTGGGAGGGTCAGATTGTGGTCGGGATGATAAATATAGACGATTTCGGCACGCAGGCGCTGAGACGGAATAATGAGCATGAGGTGCAGAAGCTGAAGCTGGATATTCACCGGATGGTGCTCGACTACGTGGAATCCCTGGATGGTTATCTGACCCATCTGGGCGGGGACGAGTATCTGTTTTTCACGACGCGCGGCATCTTCGAACGGGAAACCGGAGGTTACAAAACGATTCCTTTGGCCAAAGACGTGAACAAAACCTACGGCATTTCGCTCAGCATCGGCATGGGATTCGGTAGGTCGGCCAGCATGGCCGGAACCCATGCGCGCATCGCGATGCGGAAGTCCAAGGAGGTTGGCGGCAACGCCTGTTTTATCGTGCGTGAGGATGGTACGCTGATAGGGCCGCTCGAGATGGCCGATCCCGTCCAAGAGGTGCTGTCCTTTACGGATGCAGGGCTGATCAAGCGGGCAGAGGATGCGGGCATGACGAGCGCCTATTTGAGCAAGCTGCTGAACCAGCGCGCCCGTTCGGGTAAATACGAATATAAGGTCCATGAGCTCGCCCACCTGCTGGACATTACCGTCCGCAGCGCGCATCGGCTGCTTCAGTTGTGGACCGACAACGGGTTGGTGGAGATTTCGGGGATCGAGAAGGTGCCGAGGGGAAGGCCGAGGCAAATCTTTCGATTTACATTTTTGGAATAAAATATTATTTATGCACCATAATGGAAGATGAGGTGATGGACTTGAAGAGAACGAGAGCCACGTTTTCCCGCTTTGAGAAAATCTTCATCTTTACGCTGCTCGGACTGGCTTCCCTTTTTATCGCTGCCTTCTTCGTGCTTCGATATATCGTGCAGAACGTTTCGTTTGCTCCCTGACATCAGGGGGCTTTTTTGTGCTGTTTATTTAAAGACGATTTAAAGATTTGTCTTTATATCAAACGGGGCCGTATGATGAAGAAGAATCATCATTCGGAGGAGGAGATTGTTCATGTTAACCGTTGCAGCATTAGAAGCGAAGCTGGCGGAGCCTTCAGCACAGCTGGTTGCCGATTTGGCGTCTTTGGAAGGGGATATCCTGGTGCTTGGCGTCGGCGGAAAAATGGGTCCCAGCCTTGCGAGGCTGGCCGCTAACGCCGTGCGAGAAGGCGGTGGCGGCAAACGGATCATCGGCGTATCCCGGTTCTCGAACCAGGAGGCCCGGCGCGAGCTGGAGGAGGCGGGCGTACAGACGATTTCGTGCGACCTGCTGAACGACGGGGAGCTGCAGCAGCTGCCCGAGGCTCCAAACGTGATCTATATGGCCGGCAACAAATTCGGCACGACCGGCCGCGAATATTTTACTTGGGCGATGAACTCGTATTTGCCCGGCCGGGTGGCCGAGAAATTCAAGCAATCCCGCATGGTGGTGTTCTCATCGGGGAATGTGTATCCGTTCTCGCCGGTGGGCAGCGGCGGAGTCAACGAATCCGTTGCGCCGGAGCCGGTCGGGGAATATGCGCAATCCTGTCTCGGCAGAGAGCGCGTCTTTGAATATTTCTCCCACCAGAACGGTACGCCGATGGCGATCTACCGTCTGAATTACGCCATCGATATGCGGTACGGCGTTCTGCATGAGCTCGCCAGATCGATCCATGAGGACCGGCCGATTCACCTGGCGATGGGGCATGCGAATATCATATGGCAAGGGGATGCCAACGAGATGGCGCTCCGTTCGCTCCTGCATTGCAGCTCGCCTCCCGAAATCTTCAACATTACCGGACCGGAGACGATGTCGATCCGCTGGGCGGCACAGGAATTGGCGGCACGGATGGGCAAGGAAGTGACCTTTACAGGTACGGAATCCGAGACCGCACTCCTGAACAACGCCTCGAAATCCCACCAGCTCTTCGGTTATCCGAAGGTGTCTCTGCTGCAGATGCTGGATTGGACGGCAGCATGGGTGCAATCCGGCGGCGAGAGCTGGAACAAGCCGACGCACTTCCAAGAGAGAAAGGGGAAATTCTAATGAGCGGACAGATTCCTGCAATGCAGAGGCTGGCCCCCGAGAAGCTGAAAGCTCTTCACGAAGGGCTCGTCATACCGGCGCATCCGCTGGCTTTGGACGAGAACCGGAAGCTGGACGAACGCCGCCAGCGGGCGTTGACCCGCTATTACGCCGCATCCGGTGCGGGCGGTGTGGCGGTCGGCGTTCACTCGACCCAATTCGAGATCCGCGATAAAGGCATCGACTTGTATGAACCGGTGCTGCGGCTCGCGGCGGAAGAGGTCCGCAGGGCGGAGCTTGACCGCCCCTTCTTGATGGTGGCCGGCGTGTGCGGCCCCACGGAACAAGCCGTGGAGGAAACGGAGATCGCCCGCGGGCTCGGCTATGATGCCGTCCTGCTCAGCATGGGCGGGTTAAGCGGCTGGAGCGAAGAGGGTATTCTGAAGCGCACGGAAGAGATCGCGCAAAGAATGCCGGTGATCGGGTTCTATCTTCAGCCATCGGTTGGCGGCAACATCTTCTCCTTCGAATTCTGGCGTGCTTTCGCAGAAATTCCGAATATCGTAGCGATCAAGATGGCCCCCTTCAACCGCTACCAGACGATTGACGTCGTTCGTGCGGTCTGCTATTCGAGCCGCAGAGACGATATTGCGCTCTATACGGGGAATGACGATAACATCGTCAACGATTTGCTGACGACCTATCGATTCCAGGTGGACGGAACGCCGGTCGCCAAGCCTATCGTCGGCGGTCTGCTCGGTCACTGGGCGGTCTGGACCAGGAAAGCGGTGGAGCTGCTGGAGGAAATCAAAGAGGCGCGCAAGCAGGAGCAGTTCGCGAAGGAATGGCTGACGCGCAACGTCGAGATTACCGACTCCAATGCGGCCTTCTTCGATCCCGCGCATCAGTTTGCGGGCTGCATCCCGGGCATTCATGAGGTGCTCCGCAGACAGGGACTGCTGCAAGGCACATGGTGCCTGAATCCGCATGAAACGCTGTCTCCCGGACAATCGGAAGAGATTGATCGGGTCTACCGGGAATATCCCCATTTAAACGATGACGATTTTATTCGAGAGCACTTGGAAAGTTGGCTGGCAGACTGATACAATGAGGGCAGAATAGTCGAAAGTGGGGAATCGCGCATGCGGTTTAAAGATGTGTTTTCTATTATTGGGCCCAGCATGGTGGGGCCTTCCAGCTCCCATACCGCTGGGGCCGTGCGGATCGGAAGAGCCGCGCGGCGCATATTTGGAGCATTCCCCGATCAGGCGGAAATTGTGTTCTATGGATCTTTTGCCGAAACCTACCGCGGCCACGGCACCGATCTGGCTGTCGTCGGCGGGCTGCTTGATTTTGCCACGGACGATATGCGCATCCGGAATTCGATCGAGCTTGCCGAAGCGGCAGGCATTGAACTTACCTTCAAGACGGCACAGAATGTGGCATTTCACCCGAATACCGTGGAGCTGAGGCTGAAGGGCGGCGATCATACCGATGTCATTGCGGGCGCTTCCATTGGCGGAGGCAGCGTGGAAATGCTGCGCGTGAATGGTTTCGACGTCAAGTTTACGATGAATTATCCGGTGCTGCTGGTCTTTCATGACGATACGCCGGGCATGGTCGCGCATATCACCCGGCTCCTGGAGGCCGGTGGCGTCAACATTGCCTATATGGACGTGGACCGCAAGGGTAGGGGCGGCGATGCCATGACGGTGGTGGAGTCGGACGAAGCGGTTCCGGCCGAATTGATGAAGCATATCGAAGGACTGCCGAGCGTGCATCGCGTCGTCATCGCGGATTTGACAGTAGAGGAGGCGCAGTCATGAAGTTTTCTACGCTGGAGCAGATCATTGCATGCTGCCGGGAGGATCAGGTGACGATCGGCCAGCTGATGCTGAATGAACAGATCAAGGAAACAGGGAAAAGCCGGGACGAGACGTTCAAGCAAATGGCCGATTACTACGGCATCATGAAGGAAGCGGTGCACCGGGGAATCCATGACCCCGTCCCTTCCAAAAGCGGCCTGACCGGCGGCGATGCCGTGCGCGTCCATCAATATATGAGCAGCGGGGTACCCGCGCTCGGTACCGACGCTTGTACGGCGCTGGCCTACGCCCTGTCCGTGTCCGAGGTGAATGCCTCCATGGGGCGCATCGTGGCGACGCCGACGGCGGGCTCATGCGGCATTATTCCCGGGGTGTTCGTCAGCACGCAGGAACGCTTCGGCTGGGAAGACGAGCATTTGGTGATGGGGCTGTTCAGCGCAGGCGCAATCGGCTACGTCATTGCCAATAACTCGTTTATTTCCGGTGCGGAGGGCGGCTGCCAAGCTGAAGTCGGCTCAGCTATCGGTATGGCGGCAGGCGCTTTGACGGAGCTGCGGGGCGGCACGCCGGAGCAGGCCGTTCACGCCGTCGGGCTTGCGCTCAAGAATTCCTTGGGACTTATCTGCGACCCGGTGGGTGGGCTTGTCGAGATTCCTTGCATCGTGCGCAACGGCTTCGGCGCCGTGACGGCGCTGGCGGCATCGGATATGGCGCTTGCCGGCGTGCGCAGCGTCATTCCATCCGACGAAGTGATCGACGTGATGCTGGAGGTTGGCACGGCTATGCCGTCCAAGCACAGGGAAACAGCGAAGGGCGGACTTGCGCAGACGCCGACCGGCAAGAAAATCCTGAAGGATCTATACGGCAAGGAAGGCAAAAAATTGCGGGAGAAGGGTGCCAAAGCGCAGAAAGATGAAACGAGTGATTGAATTCACACCCGTTTTGATAGATCGCCGATGACGTTCTGCTTCATGAATATACGATGGGGAAGAGAAGAAATTTAACATCTTCCGTGAGGGATTTCGTGATGAAATCCCTCTATTTTTTTATCTATTTCTACCGCTTTAGCATTTTCCACATGCTCAAAAAGCCTGATGTTATGCGGGTTTTCGGCATTGAGCCCGCTTCAAGGAGAAAAAACGCCATCTCGCAGAAATACGCTTCTTTACGAAACGTGGAAGCGTTTTTATGATGTGGATGGGTAGAAAATTCCGTGCCGGACCTTCGGCAGCGGATGCCCGATCATTTTAGAATATTCCTGCGACAGGCCGGGATCTTCGTCAACAAGGAGGCATGATAGGAAGCATCTTGATTTGTAAACGTAGACCGGATGAGTAAGCGGACAAACAGATGAGAAGAAATGACGGGGGTAGAGTAGCGATCGCACAGATTCAGTCAGCCGCATTCAAATGATCGATTTAGAGGAGGAACGCAAATGACAAAAAAATGGTTTCGTATGGCACTCGTGTTCACATTAATCATTTCAATCTTGGCCGCATGCAGCGGAGGAAATAAAGAGGCAGCTCCCGAAACAGACGGAGAAACAGCACCTCCATCGGCACCGGCAGATCCGGATCAATATGGGGATACTGGCGGTCTCGCGCTTCCGCTGGTCGATAAACCGACAACGATCAATTGGATGGTCGTCAGCGAGAAGACCAACCTGAACGATTCCTTGCTTGCCAAGGAGATCGAGAAGCGTACCGGTATCAAAGTGAATTTCCAACCCTATTCTTCGGCTACGTTTCAAGACAAGCTCAAGGTAACCGTTGCATCCGGCAAGCTCCCGGACATCATCCACGGATTGACGCCTCCGGAGCTGAAGAAGATCGGCAAGCAGAAAGCGGTCGTTGCCATTAACGAATATGTCGACATGCTGCCGAACTTCAAAAGAATGTATGTGGACGAGAATCCTTGGGTCATTCCGTCCTACGGAGACGAATCCGGCAACATCTATACCTGGCCGGTTGCAAACATCAACCGGGACGTGAACCACGGCTTCCTGTACCGCAAAGACATCTTCGATGAGCTGGGCATCAAGGAATGGACGAATACCGACGAATTCTATCAGGCACTCAAAAAGTTGAAGGAAGCCTATCCGGATTCCTATCCTTACGCCTCGAAAACGAAAGAAAACATTTTCCGCGATTGGGCCTTCGGCTGGGGAATCGGCGGAGCCAACTATCCGACGTATTACGACGAGACGGCCAAGGTATGGAAGTACGCGACCATACAGCCTGAGCACAAAGAAATGCTCGATTTCATGAAGAAGCTGTACAACGAGGGACTCCTCGATCCGGAATTCATGACGGACACCGACGATTCCTGGACAGCGAAAATGACGTCAGGCAATAAATCCTTTGTCACCTATGACTGGATCGGACGTTTGGACCTGTTCTACAACCAGGTCAAGGACCAAAATCCGAACTATGACCTGCGATACGGCAATCCGGTCGGACCGACCGGCAACGGCAAGACGATCGAGAGCATCACGAACGGCTTCAGCATCGCGGTAGCCAACAACGACAACAAGGAAGCTTCCCTGAAGCTGCTCGATTACCTGACGAGCCCGTCCGGCGCCACGCTGGTGACGATGGGCGTGGAAGGCGAGACGTTCAAGATGGAAGGCGATAAAGCCGTCTATCCGGAGCTGACCGACGTGCCGCTGGTGGATATCAGCGTGCTGGAGGACCGCTATGGCCTGTGGCTGCAAGGATTGTATGTCAATTCCGACAAACGCAGCGTGTACTTCAACTATACGGAGAAGGAGCAGGAGGCTCAGGATAAGCTCCTGAACGGCAATAAATTCGAGCCGCTGGATCCGGTCGTGAACTTTACGGATGACGAAACCGCAAAGATTGCGGAAATCCAAACCTCCCTGAAGAAATTGGCGGATGAATTTAACGCGAAATACATTCTCAACAAAAACTACGGCGATGCGCAGTGGCAGCAATGGCAGGCGCAGGCTGAGAAGCAGGGAGCCAAGCAGATCGTCGATATTTTCAACGCAGCCCAGAAGAGATTGGATGAAGCCACGAAATAATCCGCAGAAGAAATAGGAATGATGGCGGCATCCGGGTACTATGCTCGGGTGCTGCTCATCATCTTAAGGAGGGAACACCATGTCAAGTGCAGGGACAGAGACAAATCTCGCCAAGCCCCGCGGCGGGTTTGGGAGAAGAATGGTTTCGGCCTTTCAGCATATGAAGCGGGACAGACAGCTGTTGATTCTGTTTATCCCATGCCTGTTGTTTTACGTGATTTTCCGATACGGGCCCCTGTACGGCTTGATCATTGCCTTCAAGGACTACAGCGTATTTACCGGCATCATGGAGAGCGAATGGGTAGGGCTCAAGCATTTCGAGAAATTTTTCAGCAGTCCGGATTTCTGGCTGTTGTTCAAGAATACGCTCCTTCTCGGCGTATACAACTTGATATTCGGCTTTCCTTTTCCCATCATTCTGGCGATTCTCCTTAACGAGGTCAGAGTGAAATGGTTCAAAAAGTCGGTTCAAACGCTCAGCTATCTGCCTTCGTTCCTGTCCGTGGTCATTATAAGCAGCATGATTATCGACTTCCTGTCGCCCAATCAGGGGATCATTAACCAGCTGATCGCGGCGTTGGGTTTCGAGAAGACGTATTTTCTCATTGAGCCGAGCTGGTTTAGAACCATCTATGTTTCATCGGATATCTGGGCAACCGTCGGTTATGAGGCCATCATCTATATGGCTGCGATTGCAGGGATCAGCCCGTCGCTTTACGAAGCAGCCAAGGTGGACGGTGCCAAAAGGCGCCACATGATTTTTAAAATCACGATTCCCGCCATTCTTCCAACGATTATTATCATGTTTGTCTTGAAGACCGGGTCGATGCTTCGGATCGGATACGAAAAGGTATTGCTGCTTTACAATCCGATGACTTACGAGGTGGCGGACGTATTCTCGACTTATGTCTACCGGAAAGGCCTTCTGGAGAGCAACTATAGCTATGGAGCGGCCGTGGGCTTGTTCGAAGCCGTCGTCGCCATGATATTGCTGCTGTCCTCCAACTACTTCAGCAAGCGACTGGGAGGTAGCGGACTATGGTAAACAACAAACGATTCAGCCTTCGAAACATCTCGTTATTCGGCATTATCAACACGCTGATTCTGACATGCCTTGCCATTATTACCGTGTATCCCGTCGTCTATATCACCGCCGTTTCCCTCAGCGCGACCTCCGAAGTGGTGCAAGGGAATATCACCTTGTTTCCCAAGGGTTTTAATGTAGACGCTTATGCCCAGGTGCTGAACGACGATCGGGTGCCGCGCGCCTATCTGAACACGATTTTTTATACCGCGCTCGGTACGGCCATTAACCTGCTGCTAACAGCGGTAGCGGCTTATCCGCTCGCTCGCCAAAATTTCTTCGGACGCAAGTTTTTCTTGCTGGCGATCATCATGACCATGTTCCTGAATCCGGGGATCATTCCGAACTACCTGATCGTATCCGAGCTTGGTCTGCTGGACAGCGTATGGGCACTCGTGCTTCCGAATGCGATCTGGACCTTTGAGCTGTTGATCCTCAAAAGCTTCTACGAGAACATGTCGGAATCCCTGCGCGAGGCAGCCGTCGTCGACGGCGCTTCCGAGTACCGCATCCTGTTCCAGATTGTGCTTCCGCTGTCCAAACCGGCACTGGCATCGATCGGATTGTTTTATTTCATGGGCCATTGGAACAGCTTCTTTATCCCGCTGATTTACCTGAACGACGCGAATATGTATCCGCTTCAGGTCGTGCTTCGGGATATGCTGATTTTCAGCGAGAACGGAAGTAATCCGAGCCTGGTGGATGCGTCGGCGCTTGCTCCGCAGGCCATGAAGAACGCAACGATCGTGTTGTCGATGATTCCGGTGCTGCTGATTTATCCGTTTGCCCAGAAGTATTTTGCCAAAGGGGTCATGCTCGGTTCCGAAAAGGGGTGATGGGAAGGTGCCGGGGGCTATCATGTTGAATATGAAGGGATGACATCCAAGAGAGGTGAATCCGTATGAATCGATTGATCGCCAACAGAGGCTTGCTCCAGATTTTCTTCGCTCTGCAACTGGTCATCGGCATCATGTTCATATTCAATTACATCGTGTACAAGAATTCCATTACCGGAATTTACGACAAGGTGAGCGAGAACAACCGGATGGTGATCAGAAATATTATTCAGTCGTTTGATACCAGTTTCTCCTCCATTAACAATTTGATTTTTAACATTCATGCGCTTCCTTCGGACCGGATGCAGTTGGATAACGGCAAACTTGACATGGAGAAAGTCATCTCTCTGCAGGACAGCGTCACCAGCATCGTATCCAACGTGGATATCGTGGAAGATGTGGTCATTTCGTTCGACAATCACGATTTGGCCATTACGACACGCGGAACCAGCAATCTGGACGCATTGTTTGACAGGCGGTATAAATCCCAGAAGTTCAACTCGATGTTCTGGAAGACGTTTACCCGATCGGAGCACGAGCTTACGGTTTTTCCAGCGGAGGTTTATGCGGATCAGAGCAGCGGGTACGGCCGGAACCTGATGATTGCCGTAGACGGCAACAAGGTCAGAATGTCGAACAAAAACCTGATGATCCTGATTAACGTGAACCGGCTGCTTAAGGGGGTCGATTTGAATTCCATGATTCCCGGGGCCTCGCTCATCGTGCTGGATGCGAACCGGAACGTCATCTTGAGCACCGAGAAGGATCTGGATCTGGTGGGCATTCTGAACGACGTGTACTTTAACCCGTCTCAGGAAGCCTCCCTCACGCACGACGATTTTGAGTACAATTTCTACAAATCGGACTATAACGGATTTATATATATCAATAAAATGCCGTACAAGTTTCAAAATATCGATTCCGTCACCAATGCCAATACGTGGATTATGTACGGCGCGATTGTGTTAAACGTCATGCTGTCGGTGCTGCTCAGCATTTATCTGTACCGGCCGGTGAAGAACATCGTGCAGCTGCTCGGAGGCAGTTCTCTTCGTGGGAATGATTTCGTGAAAATCCAGAGCGGCATCGTCAAGGTACAGCGGGAGAACGAATCCCTTAAGAAGCAGATGGATCTGGTGGATGAGGATATCCGCCGAAGCGTGTTCCTGCAAACGCTGGACGGCCATCACCATTCGCGCGAGCAGGAAATGCAGATGCAGAAGCACTACACGCATTTCTTCCAGTGCCGGCATTTCATGATGGCGGCCGTGTATTTGCAGCCTGCCGGCAAGGGGGCGGCCAAGTCGGATTTTGTCCTGGAAGATGTGACGTCTCAGATCCGGGGCGGCCTGGAGGAGCGTTATGGACATGTAGTGGTGTATCATGTCGAAGAGCTGAAATTCCTCGCGTTAATCGGTCTGGATCAGCCGTCGGAGCGCAAGCAGCTGGTAAGGAAATTCGAGGAGTATATTAGGCGGTGCAACGAGGATTATCATGATACGTTCTCGGTGTGGGGCTGCGTTAGCCGCACGTACGAATCCAAAATCAGCAATTGCTCCGAAGCATATCGGAATATTAAGGATGGACGGTTGTACCGGAATGTGAATGCGGACACGGACATGGTCGATGCCGAGCAAATTCGTTACGTCCCGGATATTTATTATCCGCTTCAGAAGATCGAGAAGCTGAGCAATTGCATGCTAAGCGGCAAGGTGGATGAGGGACTGCAGATCGTGAGCGATATTTTCCAGCAGAATGCGGATCTTCGCATCCATCACCATCAGATGGTGCATATTGCGAAGAGCATGTTCTTCCTTGTCATGAAGCAGGCGGATTCGCCGTCCGTTGACCGCAATGAGCTGTTCCGGCTGGAGAGTGATTTCATCCGCAAGGTCGATCAAGCCTTCACCTATGAAGAGATTCAGAAGGCGCTGATGGAAGTGATGCGCGTGGTGGCCAATACGCGGAACCACGACCCGCGAAGCAAGCTGAATCCCGCATTCATCTCCCAATACATCGAACTGCATTACATGGAGAACCTCTATTTGGATCATATGGCCGAAGTGCTGGACACCAGCTCGAAATATTTCTCCAATTATTTCAAGAAAACATTCGGCGTCAATTACGTGGAGTATTTGAACAAAGTCCGATTATCGCATGCGCGTGAATATCTGCGGAACACGGATCTCAGCATTGCCGAAATCGGAGAGAAAACGGGGTATTCGAACTCTTCCACATTTACGACGACCTTTAAGAAATACAGCGGCGTCTCGCCGAGCGAATATCGAAAAGCATCAGGAAAATAAGGTGGAGCAGGAGGGTCCATATGAAGGCTGTTGCCACGATTCATGGAAACGTGATCGTTGATCATATCGAGAGGCCGGCGGAATTGCCGGCGGGTCATGTGCGGATTCGCACCGAATACTCGGCGGTCAGTCCGGGTACGGAAATGATCTTTATACGAAAGGCTGCGGATCAAAAAGTCATTATGGGTTACAGCGCGGTGGGGATCGTCGAAGACTTGGGTGAAGGCGTGAAGGGGCTTGCCGTCGGTCAACGCGTGGCCTGCTATGGAGCACCTTACGTACGCCATGCCCAGTGGCTTACGGTGCCTTCGAACCTGACGGCGATCGTCCCGGACGGGGTGGATCCGCAGGAGGCCGCTTTTGCGGGGCTGGGAGCGATTGCGATCCATGCCCTGCGGGTTGCGGATCTGCGCTTCGGCGAATCGGCCGTGGTGGTCGGGCTTGGCATCCTGGGGCAGATCATTGCCCAGATCGCGCATGCGGCGGCTTGCCCTGTTGCGGGATTTGACCTGAACCCGGAGCGGGTGCAGGGGATGAAACAGCATATTGCCTATGCTTATGATAACCGGGAGCAGCTTGAGGAGCGGGTTGGGCGGATGACGGGCGGACATGGAGCCGACAGCGTTATCCTGTGCGCGAGCGGTCCCGGCGAAGAACTCATCAACGCGTCGATGACGTGGATTCGGGATAAGGGCAAAATCGTCATTGTCGGCGATTTGTCCATGACCTACGCGAGGGAGCGGATGTTTGGCAAGGAAGCGCAGGTGCTCATATCGCGGGCTGGCGGTCCGGGCCGGTACGACGCAAGTTATGAACTCAACAATACGGATTATCCGATCGGCTTTGTGCGCTGGACGGAAGGCCGCAACATTGCGGAATATATTCGTTTGTTGGCCGAGGGGAGAATCTCGATCAAACCGATGATCTCGCATGTGGTTCCCGTAGATGAGGCCGCCAAGGCTTATGAGCGGTACGGCCCCGGGTCAACGACGCTCGGAACGATATTTAAATACGATCATGAGACGGATGGTGCCAAGGCCGACTAGAATACAGCGATATCGAGGTGCGTGCGTATGGAGAATCATATAGAGGCGGATATCATCATTCTGGGCGGAGGACTTGGCGGCTGTGCCGCTGCGCTTGCGGCGGCAAAGGCGGGGAAACGCGTGATTGTGACCGAAGAGAGCGATTGGATCGGCGGCCAGATTACAAGTCAGGGCGTACCGCCCGACGAGCATCCCTGGATCGAGCGGTTTGGCTGCACGGCCAGCTACCGTGAATTCCGGAATCGGGTCCGTGATTATTACAGGAATTTATTTCCGCTCCGGGCCGAATCGCGGCATGAGCGTTACCTGAATCCAGGCAGCGCACTGGTCAGCGGCATCGCCCATGAGCCGAGAGCGGCGCTGGCCGTGCTGCAGGGGATGCTGGCACCTTACGTGCACAGCGGAAGGTTAACGATCCTTACGGAGCATGCGCTAATGGAAGCGGAGTCCGGCGGGGATCAGGTTACTTCCGTCCGGCTGCGGGACAGCAGATCCGGCGACATCGTCAAGCTGACCGGCGCATTTTTCCTCGATGCTACCGAGGAGGGGGATTTGCTTCCGCTGGCCGGCATCGAATACGTGACGGGTTCCGAGTCGGCGGAAGAAACCGGTGAGCCGCATGCTTTATCCGGTCCGGCGGACCGGGCGGACATGCAGGCTTTCACTTGGTGTTTCGCGATGGATTACCGGGAGGGCGAGGATCATACCATCCCGAAGCCGGATCGGTACGATTTCTGGAAGAACTACCGGGCGGATTTCTGGCCCGATGCCATGCTGAGCTGGACGGGGCTCGTACCGCATACGCTGGAGCCGGTCACCTACAGCTTATTTCCGGATGGCCGATCGTTTTCCCTGTGGAAATACCGGCAGATCCTGAATCCGGAGCATTTCGAATACGGGTTGTTTGACAGCAGCGTTACGGTCGTGAACTGGCCGCAGAACGATTATTGGCTCGGCTCCATTATCGATGTCGGCCCGGAAGAGCGGGAACGGCATCTGGAGGAATCCAGGCAGCTGAGTTTGTCCCTGCTCTATTGGATGCAGACGGAAGCCCCGCGGCCCGATGGCGGAAAGGGATATCCCGGACTCCGGCTTCGGCCGGACGTGATGGGGACGAAGGATGGCTTGGCAAAAGCCCCTTATATCCGTGAATCCCGCCGGATCCGCGCCGAATTTACCGTGAAGGAGCAGCATATTGCCGCCGAATGCCGTGCGGACGGGCGGGCGGAGATGTTCCACGATTCCGTTGGCATCGGCTGCTACCGGATCGATCTGCATCCAAGCACGGGATTGCGGACGTATATCGATATTTCGAGCCTGCCCTTCCAAATTCCGATGGGGAGCCTGATTCCGGTACGGGTAGCCAATGTGCTGGCAGCCTGCAAGAATATTGGCACGACGCATATCACGAATGGGTGTTATCGACTGCATCCTGTGGAATGGAACATCGGCGAGGCAGCCGGTCATTTAGCCGCTTATTGCATAGAGCATGGACTGAAGCCGCGGGAAGTACGGAATACCCCTGACCACTTGGAGGCTTTTCAGCGGCGATTGACGGAACAGGGGATCGAACGGTCATGGCCGTCCATTCATGCCGTTTGACGTCTTGCCCGGAAATAAGGGGAATGCCTACCGAAATAACGATAGCCGTCTTTCCGGGCAGTGGGATACTGCTTGCGGAAAGACGGCTATTCATGCTGGTAGACGAATCATGACCGGCAAACTATTAATTTACAATAATATACAATTCTATTATACTTGTAGTAGATATGGATCCTACCTCATTGTATATGAAGGCAGTCGCATATCGGACATCAGCTAACTTCGTGGTACTTATACATACGGGCAGTCTCCTCGTTTCCATCGATCATGGAAGGGTGGTGGTTTATACCGAAACCGGTTTACCAGGCTGTAGCGGTCATGGCTTTCCAATTCGAAAACCAAAGGAGCGAAACGTTGATGAAAGTATTCCGAAATTCGATTATCCGTAAGTCGGCGGCGTTGGTCTGCGCTGTTCTGCTGATCTTGCCGGCCGGGTTGTCCCTGGCGGCCAACAAGCCCTTCCCCCAGCATACGTCCTATGCGAGCGGTTCGATTAAGCCGAACAACGTAACGCAGGCCGCGATGGACAATGCGGTCAAGAGCAAATGGAACAGCTGGAAAGGGTCTTTTCTGAAGCCGGCTGGAACCGGGCAATATTACGTCAAATACAATTCCGTGGGCGAGACGGTATCCGAGGCTCACGGTTACGGAATGATTTTCACCGTTCTGATGGCGGGATACGACAGTAATGCGCAGTCGTATTTCGATGGGTTATATCGCTATTACAAGGCGCATCCGAGTGATAACAATCCGTATCTGATGGCGTGGAAACAGAACAGCAGCTTCCAGAATATAGAGGGGGCCAACTCGGCAACGGACGGCGATATGGATATTGCTTACGCACTCCTGCTTGCGGACAAGCAGTGGGGAAGCAGCGGATCGGTCAATTACCTGCAGGTCGCGAAGGATATCATCAATGCCATCATGAGCAATGACGTCAATCAGTCGCAATGGACGCTGCGTTTGGGCGATTGGGCTACCAGCGGCAATTACAATACCGCCACGCGGCCATCGGATTTCATGCTGAACCATATGAAGGCGTTCCGTGCGGCTACCGGCGATGCCCGTTGGGATAACGTCATCAACAAAACCTATACGATCATCAACTCCATCTATAACGGTTACAGCTCCAATACCGGTTTGCTTCCGGATTTCGTTGTCATGTCGGGCGGCAATTATCAGCCAGCGGCAGCGGGATTCCTGGAGGGGGCGAACGACGGAAAATATTATTACAACTCGGCCCGGACTCCATGGCGGATTACGACCGACTATCTGATGACCGGCGATACGCGCGCGCTGAATCAATTGAATAAAATGAACACGTTCATTAAGTCGGCTGCAAACAGCAATCCTGCCAATATCAAGGCAGGGTATAATCTGAACGGGACCGCACTGGTGACTTATAACAGCGGAGCGTTCTATGCACCGTTCGGCGTAAGCGCGATGACTTCGTCCAGTCACCAGAGCTGGCTGAATTCGGTATGGAATTATACAGCAAACGCATCTGCAGAGGGATATTATGAGGAGAGCATCAAGCTGTTCTCGATGATGGTCATGTCGGGAAATTGGTGGACATATTAAGGTATAACGCCCTTTTATTTTATATTTATATAAAATAAAAACCTGATCCAGATTGGATCAGGTTTTTTTGGGTCTTTCCTACCATTAATTAATTTATGGAGAAAAATAATAAGGATTAGCATTGATATTTCATAAGGATCAGTGTTAATATCTTATAAAATGTAAAATATTTTATATTATTATAAATTAAACAGCCAGAGGTATCGCCATAATGGACATCTTGTTTTTTTTATTTATGAAAGGGTTTACAAAAAATCGAGGCGAGGGAGAATCGTATGAACAAGAACATGCTGCGTAAGACGGCTGCCGCAGGAATTGCCGCAATGTTAATGGCAGGAGGCTTAAGTACGGCAGGCCAAGGACCTGCGGCCGGCGTTCCTGACGTGTACGCGGAGGCGGCTCCGCTAAAGAAGGGGGAGAAGGCACCGGTCTTCCGGGAGGCTTCCGTGCATGATCCGTCCGTGATCAAAACAGGGGACACCTACTATGTGTTCGGTTCCCATCTGGCTGCGGCCAAATCGAAGGACTTGATGAGCTGGGACAGGGTCGCGTCCGGGGTTGCGACCGGCAATCCGCTGATTCCGAACGTAACGGAGGAGCTGAAAGAAACGCTGGAATGGGCGCAAAGCGACACATTGTGGGCGGCCGACGTGATTCAGCTGGCAGACGGCAAATTCTACATGTACTATAACGCCTGCAAAGGGGATTCCCCGCGATCCGCCATGGGGATCGCCGTTGCCGATCGGATCGAAGGCCCGTATAAGGACACCGGCATCATTCTGAAATCCGGCATGTGGGACGAGATCAGTGAGGATGGAACCATCTATGATGCAACCAAGCACCCGAATGTCGTCGATCCGGATGTGTTCTTCGATAAGAACGGCAAGCTGTGGATGGTATACGGCTCCTATTCCGGCGGCATTTTCATTATGGAGATGGATCCCAAGACCGGAAAATCGCTGCCTGGGCAAGGATACGGGAAGAAGCTGCTGGGAGGCAATCACAGCCGGATCGAAGGGCCTTACATGGTTTATCACCCGGCCACGGACTATTACTACCTGTACCTGTCGTACGGGGGGTTGGATGCGGTTGGCGGCTACAATATGCGGGTGGTCCGATCCAAAAATCCGGATGGTCCTTTTTACGATGCGGAGGGCAATGACATGAGAGAAGTGAAGGCTGATCCTTCCCTTCCGCTTTTTGACGACCGTTCGATTGAGCCGTATGGCGTGAAGCTGATGGGGAACTACTTGTTCAAGCGCCTGGTCGGCGATCCGGGAACGGGGATCGGCACCGGGGCCGTGTCGCCTGGCCATAACTCCGTCTACTACGATGAGCGAAGTGGAAGAACATTCCTTATCTTTCACAGCCGCTTCCCGCAGCGCGGGGAAGAGCATGAGATTCGGGTGCATGAGTTGTATATGAATCCGGACGGCTGGCCGGTATCGGCTCCATACCGTTATGCGGGCGAGGAGGCCAAGGAGGCTAAGAAAGTCACGCCGAAAGATGCGGCCGGAGACTATAAGCTGATTCAACACGGGAAAGATATTTCGTCCGTCGTCAAAGAATCGGTGCCGATCGAGCTTCATAAGAACGGGAAAGTAACAGGTGCAGCCGAGGGCGCATGGAAGATCAGCGGAAAGCGGGATGTGACGCTTACGCTGGATGGAAAGCGTTATAAAGGCGTAATGACTCCGCAATGGGACCCCGAAGCGAAACGGCAGACGATGACCTTCACGGCCCTTTCGGCGGACGGTACCGCGGTGTGGGGCGCGCGTCAGCTTGATCGCAGCGAAAGGGAACTCGTAGATGCCGTGAAGAGGGACCTGTCCCTCGGGGATGTGAGCCAAGTTTTCTACGATCTGGCTTTGCCGTCCGAGGCTTCCGGAGGCGCCGTGATTCGCTGGACCTCCTCTCATCCCGAAGTCATATCGGCGGAGGGTAAGCTGAATCGTCCTGCTGCCGGCGCGGGGGATGCGAGGGTTACGCTGACCGCTCAGATTACGAGCGGTAAAGCAAAGGCTGCCAAAGCGTTTGACGTAACCGTGCTGCAGCAGTCGGCAGGGCCGCTGCTGCTGAGCTATCCGTTCAGCGAGAATAAAGAAGGCACGGCGTTCGACGTCTCGGAAAACGGATTTCATGGAAAGGTCCTTGGCGGAGTCCAGTGGAATGAGAAGAGCCGGCATGGAGGCGGCATGGACTTTAACGGCTCGGACGGCTATATTGAACTGCCGAATCGGGTCACCGATACAGAGGACTTCACCTTTGCGGCCTGGGTATATTGGAAGGGAGGAGCACCGTGGCAGCGGGTGCTGGATGCCGGCAGCGGGCTTGCCAGGCATATGTTCCTGACGCCATCCCAGCACGCCGGCGTCCTTCAGTTTACGGTTCACGGCAACGGCGGAGACCAGAGCCTCCTTGGCAGCGCCCCGCTTCCGGTGAATGCGTGGACGCATGTAGCCGTGACCCTTCAGGGGGATACGGGCAAATTATACGTGAACGGACAAATGGTTGCCTCCGGCGATCATATGAAGCTGAACCCAAGCGGGCTGCTGACAACGGAAGCTTATTTAGGGAAAAGCCGATTCGCGGCCGATCCTTACTTTAACGGAAGCTTGGATGAGGTGCGGATGTACAGCAAGGCGCTGACCGACAGTGAAATCAAGAAACTGGCCGAGTAATCGGCCGTCGTCATGAGGCTCCATCGCGGCAGCCGCTCATATTCAGGGGATCCGCCACTTGGCGGGTCCTTTTTTTATATTCCTACCGGCAGCCATTCGGTGGTATCCAATGGATAAACAAGCCATTTAGAAAGCCTCTACTAAATCATGCTCCGGGGCCTAGACTTAAATGCATGGAAGCATGCTTTGTCAGCAGGGGGATGGATCATATGGAGCGAATCAAGCAATGGGCAAGCCGGCTGAATTCGATCCGCAACCGCATTTTTTTCTCCATACTGCTGTTTTTGGTCATTCCGTTTCTGCTCTCCAATCATTCTCGTGAACAATCTGTTCGGGATGATCTGGCCGAACGTGGCCGCGGCCTTTGGCGTGTTCCTGTTGAAGGGCTTTTTCGACTCCACGCCGGATGCGCTCCGGGAAGCCTCACGGATCGAAGGGGCCGGCGAGGTCCGGACTTTCCTGCAGATCCTGCTTCCGATTGTGAAGCCGGGCATCGGCGCGGTGAAGGAATAAATCACCTGTACTTGATGAACGAAAGAAGGGGTCCCCAAAGTTTCTTTGGCAGGGGATGCCCTCTTTTGCTGTTATAAGGCGTTCCGGTATGTGACAGCGAGATAATAGACATACGAAGCATCCTTGCCGGAAAAATGGCAGGGATGTTTTTGTGCACCGCCTGTTTTTTTAAAATAACGGTTGACAGGAGAGCCCACATCATATATCTTGATATTAAGTTAAGTGACTATATAAAAGTTAGTCAATTGAAAGGAGTAAGTGTAAAGTGTATAAACGTTAGCAAAGTAAAGCAGGTTAATCATTCTACACCTATATATCTTTATATCAAGATATCAATGGATCGTGTCGATGAATTTCTATAAATAATGAACATGAATATGGAGGCGTACAAAATGGCTATAGATATTGGATTGTTGATACTTCGTTTGGTGGTTGGGTTATCGTTCATGGCGCACGGCGCGCAGAAGCTGTTTGGATGGTTTGGCGGTTACGGGCCGAAAGGGACCGGCGGCTGGATGGAATCGGTGGGCATTAAGCCCGGCGTCGCGATCGCGGTATTGTCAGGTCTGATGGAGCTGGTTGGCGGGCTGCTGCTGGCAGCCGGATTTCTCACGGTGCTCGGCGCAGCGCTGATCACGCTGACGATGCTGGGCGCAATCGTGAAGGTGCATGGCCGGAACGGGTATTGGTCCACAGCGAATGGATACGAGTATAATTTACTGTTGATCGCAGTGGCCGTTGCATTGGCACTCACGGGTGCAGGCGCATATTCGCTGGATGCGGTAATCTTCAACTAATCATGACGGGGGCGTGCAGATATGAGTGATCTGACAACATTAATGAAGAGCCGGAGATCGGCTAATCTGTTTATGGAAGGGATTGAAATCGCGGATCAGGATTTGAACGATATCTTTAATGAGGTTAAATATGCTCCTTCGGCTTTTAATTTACAGCACACGCACTATGTGGTGGTTAAGGATCCCGATATCAAGCACACAGTTTACGAAGCCGCCAACAAGCAGCATAAGATACTCACCGCATCGGCCGTCCTCGTGGTGCTGGGGAATAAGCAGGCCTACAAGGATATCGGAAGAATGAACGAGGGCTTTCTGAATTTGGGCGTGATCGACAAGCTTGAATATGACATGACGGTTGAATCGGTCACGAACTTCTATGAAGCGGGCGGAGAACTCTTTATGAGGGATGAAGCCATTCGGAATGCCAGCCTATCCGCGATGTTATTGATGATGGTGGCCAAGGACAAGGGATGGGATACCTGTCCGATGATCGGATTTAATCCCGATGCCCTGCAGAAGGAACTGAACATTCCGGACGCTTATGTGCCCGCCATGCTGATCGCGATCGGCAAGGAGGATGCGCGCAAACCGCGTCCCCGCGGCTACCGCAAGCCGGTATTGGAATTTGTAAGCTATAACCGATTTTAAGGGATGCAAGATAGGAACAGAAGCTCTCGAACAGGTTTTTAAAACCGGGCGGGAGCTTTTTTTATGTCCATGATAAACATTCCACTCCATAATGACGATGATGAATATAAAGAGGTCGGTGTCGGTGTTATACCGGTTTTTCGTTATATAACGGGGGTGAACGAAATGAAAAGGGGGAAGCGGCCATATCGGCGGAATGGACAGCTCATGGTTCTCGCCGTCATTATGATGATGTTGACAGCTTGCACGAAGGAGGCGCCGATAGCCGTCCAGACAACGCCATCGACTGTCGCAGCACCGGGTGCAGGGGAAGCCGCGAAACCAGCGGAAATGCCGTCGGCGGCTAAGGAGAGTTTGCGTAAGGCATTCCCGCAGGAAGATCCGGACCATCGCCAGGTCAAGCAAGAGGCTGAGCAGCCGGAGGGAGAGCCTGATCGCAATCCCGTCGAAGCGGTTCTCGACATGTACGAAGCGCTTCAGGCTAACGATTCCGCTACGTATTTCCGTCATGCCGACATTCCGAGCGTCCGAATGTTCCCCGCCATGCTGAAGGTGCTGTTCGAAGAGGCGGGCAAACGTGAAGTGAGAGCGGAACGCTTCAAGCTGTTTGATAAAGAAGGGCTGGATGAGGTAAGCAGCCGGTTGTTATCCCTTACGTACGGAAGCCAGGCCGAGATCGTACTGGAGGAGCTCAGCCAGGGCGATCAGAATCTGTGGTTTGTGACGGCGTTCGCGGATGGGCTTAAAGTGGTGGAGCAATCCACGGTTTATCCAGGGGCTTACGAGCTTGGAAGGGAAGCGACGATGGAAGAGCTTATCGCGGTAGAAATCCAGCATACCGCTGAAGACAGGGCATTCTTTGCCGCGAAAGCGAAGCAGCCCGTATGGAACCCGGTGCAGACCGTTTCCTTGCTGTATCAGGCAGCGCAGGCGGAGGATGCAGAAACCTTTCACGCGATGTCGGGCGGAGGCGAGGGATATTTTTCAGGTCAGTATGACCGGGACATGGTGGAATTTACGGAATGGATGAAATCTTTTGAAAGCGTTCAGCATATGTCCATCGAATCGGTTTCGCGCGAGAATATCGCAGACGGTTATAGCCAAGAATACGATGAACGCTTTGGCGACGGTTGGCAGTTCATTGTGGCCTGGGACCCTCGGGATGAAGCAGGCTACCAAGGGACATCCTGGATTATGGCCCCAAGCGAAGACGGGACGCGATATGTCGTAAAGCAGACGCTTACCGCCAATCTGGAATCCTTTTTTAAGTGAGGAACAAAACACATACATAACGAAGCAAGCATAGCAGCCCTGCTCTTGAAGAGCAGGGCTGCTATGCTGTCGGCAAGGGATTGCATGACTATGGCTGGAGATTCTGGAGCATATCCATCGTTTCGTTAATTTTATTGACGGTTTGAACGATGTCGGAATTCTGGAAGTCGGTCACTCCGTTCTGGATTTGATCCATATAACCGTTGATGTCGGTCAGCAGCTTGTCGTTTAATCCGACCAGCTGTTCATGGATCGTCTGCGCAAAGGCAGGGGCCTCGATGCCGTTAAACTCCGAGATCCGGGTTTTCATCGCTTCGAGTTGCTGGGTCAGCGTTTCCTTGGCATCCGTATTGGTGGCTGCCTGCTGGGCGAGCTCCGGGATGGACTCGGCAAATTGGGAAGCTTCATTGATAAAGGTCGTTGCTTCCTTCGTATAATCCAAGGAATTGCTCACGCTGTCCACCAAGGAACATCCGGAGAGAACTCCCAGTACAAGTGAAATCAGCAATAATCGTTTGATCATTTCTCATCCTCCTGTCGTTTAAAACGCAGTTCTTTTACGTTGTATACGGATGACAGGGAGAATGGTTGTATTTTTTTCGCGTGAGCGGGCAGGTACTTTCAGGCAGGCACGAACAGAACGCCGGTTGCCGGAAGGATTAATATTTGCCCTGCAGGAAACGAATGAGTTCAATCAAACCTGCCAGGATGCCGCCCGGCCTTGGGCTTTCGGCTGACGGAGCGGGCTTCTCGGGCTGGATGCCTTCTCCCAGCGAAGTTACGTCAACGGATGAGGAGGGACCCGTATTCCCGCATAGATGGGGTTTGAGCTTTTGCCCGCTTTTGTCGGCGAACACGATATATTCCTTGCCGGTTTCAAAGGATTCCCAGCCATTGGAATACAGGGTGACGGTAGGGGCATCCGATTCTCCCTTCCACCACTCGGAAACCCGGAATACATATTTGCTTTTGGATATATCGGCTTTAGGGTGGGATGAGGCCAACGTGCCCCTGAATACCGCATCCGAGGTTTTTAACTCCTCGGTAACCTTGCGAGGCTCCGCGCATGACAAGGCGGATGCCGTGGAGTGATCTGTGCCAAGCCATAGTCCAATCGTAAGGGAAAGAGCCATCATGGCGAGAAAGCCTTTTTTCATATCGGCGTCTCCTTTCGGGATGATTATGTATTTAGACGAGGAGAGTATCGCCATTGTTGCAGGTGCTTGCCAAAGAATGGATGGGAGTGGTAGAGCCTGGTTTAGAATGCGCAGGGGGCTGGATGCTGCAGAAACGGCAAATACCCCGCAAGCCATAACTGGCTGCGGAGCAGATTGGACGTACACGAGTATGGCGGGCAGGCGCCCTTTTTGTAACATGGTGGTGGCAATCCATGCAGAAAGTTGCGAACGCTTAGCAGGGGCTATATTTGCCTTGCTTCCAGCCGCTTGGCGATGATGGACAGCAGATAATTCAGCGTAAAGTACAGCAAGGATGCAAAGACAAGGGCCGGGATGACATAGGAATAGCTGGAACCGCTTAGGATTTGCACGTTGCGCATCAGCTCAGGAAGCGAAATGATCACGGCGAGCGATGTGTCTTTAATGAGCGAGATGAACTGGCTCACCATGGGCGGGGACATCCGGCGCAGCGCCAGGGGAAGAATGACGTGCCGCAGTGTCTGCATATAAGAGAGGCCCGAGGCCCGGGCCGCTTCGATCTGCCCTTTATCCACCGATACAAGGCCGCTGCGTACGATCTCGGCGATCATGGCCCCTTCAAAAATGCTCAGTCCGACAACAGCCGCCCAGAAGGTCGGGATTCGAATCCCGGTCTGGGGAAGCACCATGCCGATGAAGAATATGATCAGCAGCAGCGGCAGATTGCGGATAATATCCACCAAAAAAGCCGTGGTCTTCGACAGGAAGGGGGTCTTCGTATACCTCACGGTCCCGAGCACGGTTCCGATGATGAAGCTGAATATAATGGATAAGCCGGCAACCTGCACCGTGATCCAAAAGCCTTGAAGGAGATATCGCAGGTTTGGCCAGGAGTATGCACCGATAAAATCCATCTCATGCCACCTCCTGTATATTAGGCAAACTTCGAACGTAACATCAATTGCTTCTCGCGAAGCGACGCTCCATATAGTGGACCGCGAGACTGAGCGGAACGGTCAGGAGCAGGTAGAACAGGGCCACAAACGTATAAACGGGTATGCCTTTGAAGGTGCTCAGGTTAATGAGATCGGCATAATACATCAGGTCGAGTCCGGCGATAACGCCCAGGACCGAGGAGTTTTTGACCAGGTTGATCAATTGGTTGCCGATGGCCGGCAGTACGATTTTGACCGCCTGCGGAAGAATGATGTAGCGCATATTCTGGATATAACTCAGCCCGGAGGAGCGAGCCGCTTCCGACTGCCCTGACGGTACCGCCTGAATGCCTGCCCGAATGGCTTCGGCGATAAAGGCAGCCGTATACACCATCAGCCCGAGCGTGCCCGAGGTGAACGGGTCGACCGGTATGCCGAGGGCGGGCAGGCCCAGGAAAAAGAAAAATACAACCACGAGTAGCGGGATGTTGCGGATAAACTCGACATAAATGGTGCCAATCGCCTTCAAGACACGGAATGGAGCAATCCGCATAATGGCGATGAAGGTGCCCAGCACCAAGCTGCCGATCAGTCCCAGCAGGCTGGCGAGAATGGTCTGGCCCAGGCCGGCCATGAATTGATCCCAATGCTCGACCAGAATGTTGAAATCCCACAAGGTCACAAGGCTTCACCTCCAATGGGGATGATGATCGTTCGGCCGGTCGAATGAAGGCCGGGCCTTTCCGCAGTAAACCGGGGCGGCTCCCGGTCAGGGGGCACGCCTCCTTCGGCCCGGCCAAGTCTTGCGGCGGTTATTCCGGCTTTACGCCCATCCATTGCTCATACAGTTTGTCGTATTCGCCGCTGTCCTTCAGCTCCTTCAACAGCTCGTTGACGGTCTTCACGAATTCCGGGTTTCCTTTCTTGATCGCCATGCCGTACGGCTCATCCGTAAAGTTGCCGCCGACCAGCTCGAAGCTCGGGTCCTGCTGCTGCATGCCGAGCAGGATGGAATTGTCGGTGGTCAGGGCATCCCCCTGTCCGGCTTTGAGCGCGGTGAAGGCATCCTGATAATTCTCGAATTCGAGAATGACCGCGTCTGGCGCTTTCTCGCGGATATTTTGCGCGGATGTGGAGCCTTTTACCGTGAGCACCTTCGTATCCTTGTTCAGGCTTTCCAGACCCGTGATCGGGCTGCCCTTCTTCACCAGCAGGGATTGGCCGGCCTCAAAATAGACATCGCTGAAATCCACCTGTTCCTTGCGTTCCTCCGTAATGGTCATCGTGGCAATAATGATGTCGATGTCCCCGTTCTTCAGCATGTCGATCCGGGTCTTGGAGGTGACCTCTTTCAGCTCGACCTTGGTCTCGTCGCCGAGAATTTTTTTGGCGAGCGCTTTGGCGATGTCGATATCGAAGCCCTCTACATTGCCAGTGGCCGGGTCCTGCAGTCCGAACAGCTTCGTATCATATTTCACGCCGGCCACCAGCTTGCCCCGTTTTTTGATCGCCTCCAGGGTGTCCGTGCTGCCTGACCCCCCGCATCCGGATGCGATCAGCATGATGACTAGCGCTAGCAGTGCCGCGCTCCACCTGAAGGTTCCCGTCAATCTTCTCTTCATATCTTTGCTTCCCCCTAAAAAAGTTATTTTCTCTTCACGCGTTAAGCCCCGAAGGAGCAGCATTGGCGAAGTTCCATCTTCGTCCGTACGTGCCGTATCCGATTTCTTCACCGGCTAGTGATGCAGCAGGCGGCTCAGGAACGCCCGCGCTCTTTCTTCCTTCGGCTGATTGAAGAACTCGGCAGCCGGGGCGTCCTCGATGATCCGGCCTTCGTCCATAAAGACGATCCGGTCCGCCGCTTCGCGCGCGAAGCCCATCTCATGCGTAACGACGGCCATGGTCATGCCTTGGTGGGCGAGCGAGCGCATGACATCGAGCACCTCGCCGATCATCTCCGGGTCAAGCGCGGACGTCGGTTCGTCAAACAGCATGATCTTCGGATTCATGGTCAATCCGCGGGCAATCGCGACCCGCTGCTGCTGGCCGCCCGAGAGCTGGGAAGGATAGCTGTCCGCTTTGTCCGCGATCCCGACCCGCTGCAGGTACGTCATCGCTTTTGCCGTCGCCTCCGCTTTGGACATTCCCAGCACCTTCATGGGCGCGAGAATGATGTTGTCGATCACCTTTTTGTGCGGATACAGATTAAAGTGCTGGAAGACCATCCCGATATCCCGCCTGAATGTATTGATGTCGATCTTTCTGTCATGCAGCTTGACGCCATTCACGACGAGCTCGCCGTCCGTAATGCTTTCAAGCCGATTGATGCAGCGCAGGAGCGTGCTTTTGCCGGAGCCGGAAGGTCCAACGATGACAACGACTTCCCCCTGGGAAATGGTCAGGTCGATTTCTTTCAGAACATGGAAGGTTCCGAAAAATTTGTTGACGCGGCTAAATTCAATCAGTAGAAATCCCCTCCTATTCACTTCGAATTGGACGCCTGCATGCATGTAAGCTATTGTCCTGTTTGGGTGCCAGGCCCTTTTTACACTGGTATGGCAAAGGGAGCTTGTTCCATGCCACTTTTAGGAAAATTTAGTATCCAAGCGGTGGGGAGTGAGATATAATAGGGGGCGTAATCTTATGAAGGAGGCAACATGGAGAAACGTGCGAAATTAACCGAAATCGACCTGGTTCGGGGCTTTGCGATGATGGGCGTGCTGATGGTGCATGCGACGTCGTTCGCCACAGTTCAGATGCGCGGGGACGATTTTTTTGGCTTGTATAACTTCCTGAACATATTTTCGAAGGTGGGAACGACGACCTTCATATTTCTGAGCAGCTTCGTGCTGTTCTATAACTATTATCACCGCCCGTTCAAGGGCCGTGACCTTGGGCGATTCTTCAAAAACCGGCTGATGTATATCCTGGTGCCGTATGTGCTGTTCTCGGTTTTCTTCTTTACGGTGGCCTGGTATCATCGCGGGGGCGAGTCCGATCTGGCGGCGATGCTGGAGAGCTTCTGGCCCAAGCTGGCGACGGGAAAAGCCTACACGCACTTGTATTTCATTTTCATTAACATTCAGTTCTACGTGCTGTTCCCGCTCGTATTGATGCTGCTCAAGCGATTCCGCGGCTTCGCGGCGGTCTGCGTGCTGGTCGGCATTGTACTGCAGTGGTTGTTCTACATCGGCAATGATGCCTGGTGGGACGTAACGAACCGGAACAGCTGGTCGCTGTCGTTTCTGTCGTATTATTTTCTCGGGGCATGGATAGGGATCTACTATGACCGGGTTAAGAACTGGCTGACTTCAGCGCAGCAGGCAGCAAGACCAACGCTGCGCAAGCTGGGCTGGATCTTGCTCTGGGCGGTATGGCTCGGCGCCGCGCTGGTGCATATCGGACTTCGATACAATCAGCGGCTGCTGGGGACGGAATATCACCCGCTGCTCTACGATGCCTTTTGGAATGTGCATACGTTAACCACCGCCCTGGTTATGCTCCAAGTCGCGCTGCTGTTCGGGAATAAGAACGCTTGGTGGTTGAACGGGTTCAGACAGCTCGGGGTGTATTCCTTCGGCGTTTATCTGGTGCATCCGCTGGTGCTGCTCTTTTACCGGGACTTTCCTCCGCGGACCGAGAACTCCTGGCTGCTGCTCGCGTGGTATGCCGGCGGGCTTGTCAGCGCGGTGGCGGTTTCGTATATAGCGGTCTACGGCATTAGCCGCCTGGGAGGCTGGACCTGGATCTTCTTCGGTAAGCTGCCGGGCAGCTTGCGGAAGGGAAAAGCATCCATTCCTTCGGTTCCGGTCAAACCAGTGACGGAGGCATCATCCTAATTTTGGAATATCGGAAAGGCGTTATCCTCGATCGGAGGAGAGCGCCTTTTTCGGTTGGCCGGCGGCCGATATTTCAGGATGATTCCCTGATTTTCGGAATGAGGCTTATTGCCCTGCATGACATGTTATATTTTGTTTGATGTTTGGCCTATGGGTGGAATGTCGTCGTTGAGATTGTACAGGTCAATTACATTCGTTACAGACATGGAAGCGAGGGAATGCCAATATGAATGATAGCGGAAATCCTTTGGTAAGCGGTTTCGTTAAGGCGGACGGCAAACGCGTGGTGAACGGGGACGGTCAGGAAATTCTGCTGCAGGGGGTCGGGCTTGGCAGCTGGCTGCTGCCGGAAGGCTACATGTGGAAGATGCCGGAGCAGGGAGACCGCCCGCGGCGCATCGAAGGCATGATCAGGGAGCTGATCGGCGAGGAGAAGGCGGCCGCATTCTGGGAGACCTATTATGATCGGTATATCGCGGAAGACGATATCCGGCAGATCGCCGCGGAAGGCTTCAATTCCATCCGGGTGCCGATCAATGCCAGGTTTATCATGGAGGAAGGGCAGCATCCGCCGTTTGCCTATCATGAAGGCCATCTGAGGCTCATCGATCGGTTGATCGATTGGTGCAGGACGCATTCGCTGTATGTTATTCTGGATTTGCATGGCGCGCCCGGAGGGCAGACCGGCGCCAACATCGACGATTCCGAGCGGGATTTGCCGGAGCTGTTCACGGATCGGCTGAACGCGGAGCGGACCGTGGCGCTGTGGCGTATGCTGGCGGAACGATATAAAGACGAGTGGATCGTTGCCGGTTACGACCTGCTTAACGAACCGCTGCCCGACTGGTTCAGCGAGTACAATGACCGGGTGATGCCGCTGTATAAGGAAATTACCGCGGCCATACGCGAAGTGGACAAGCGTCATATGATCATTCTGGAAGGTGTGCACTGGTCTACGGACTGGAGTATTTTTGATGATAAATTCGATGATAACCTGATGCTGCAGTTCCATAAATATTGGAACAATCCCGACACGGAGAGCATTCAGAAGTATATCGATCTGCGCGAGGAGTGGAATGTGCCGATCTTCATGGGAGAAGGCGGAGAGAACAACCCGCAGTGGTATACGGGGGCCTTCCGGATGTTCGAGGACCATAACATATCCTGGAACTTCTGGACCTGGAAGAAGATGAACACCCGGAATTCGCCGTTCTCGATCCGCATGCCGGAAGGCTGGGATAAGCTGACGGGTTACCTGGAAGGCGGTGCGAAGCCGTCTCCAGCCGAAGCGGAAGCGATTCTTGGCGAATACCTGGACCGTCTTCCGCTGGAAGCCTGCGATGCCTACCCGAACGTAGCCCGGTCGCTGCTGCGTCGGCTGCCCATTCAGATTCCGGCGGAGTTTTACGGGTATCGGGGCGAGGGCGTTTCGTATCATGTCGAGAAGAAGGCCAGCCAGGATATCGGCTTCCGCATGTCTGACGGCGTTCCGATGCGGATGATGACGGGCAAGGCGGAGAAGCCGAGCTACGCTCCGGAAGGCGGCAAGCCGTGGGCAGAGGATAACCTGGTATGCGTGCAGCTCCAGGAGGGCGATTGGCTTGCTTATGATGCGCTATGCGCTGGCGCAGGCATCTTTCATCTGGATGTTCGGGCCCTGATTCCGGAGGGAACGGTGGATATCATGCTGCAGGTCGGAGATCGGGAGCCTGAAGCCATCTCCTTGTCGGGCCCGGGCGAAGGACAGTGGCACGTTCATAGGCTGGCCGGGGGGATGCCGATTGAGGAAGGCCCCGTGGATTTGGTCTTCATGGTGAATAAAGGTCGCATCGAGCTGGATTGGCTGGAATTTACCGAAGCGCGTTAGACGGATAAGGTGAGGAGAGATGGTGCTGTGAAAGAACAGGCGGCAATATCAGAAGGATTGTGCCAATGGCTGGACGGCTCCGATCTGGAGTCGAAACAATACGAAGCGATGCTGCTATTGAGCGTAACGGAAGAGGGATGGCCGAATACGGCCATGCTCAGCGTAGGGGAGGTTCTGGCCTTGGACCGGAACCGGCTTCGGATTGCATTATGGCAGGGAACGGTTACGACAGGCAATCTCCTTCGGTCCGGACAGGCAACCTTGGTGGCCATTCATGATGGTGCGGCTCATTATGTTCGGCTGCGACTTCAGGCGCTTCCTGATCTGCCCGATGCCCGGCATCCGCGGCAGCGTTTCGATGCCGAGGTCGTCGCCGTTCGCGAGGATATCGCGAAGTATGCGGATATTATGTCGGCTATCAGGTTTCGGCTGCACGAGCCGGATCAAGCGTTGGAACGGTGGAAGGAAACGCTTGAGGAATTGCGGAAGTAACGGTGTTACTCGTATAATTCCTACTCCATATATAACTCCCGGTATATGCCAGGAGTTATATATGCCTGCTCGTGCTTAATCGGAATGATGCCGAAGAAGGCAACTTTAATTTTTCCGCAGAATCTTTTGCTTAGGTATTTGCTATCGTCGTTCAAATGTGTTAAGATATGAATATCGAAATCGACCTGAATTCACATATTGTAGAGGGTTGTCATTTCTGGTAACCTTGTGCAATATGTGAATTTTTTTATTCCGTCTGCGAAGAAAAAAGGTCATGTAAATATATATCAAGGAGGATTCCCCCATGCAAACAGGAACTGTTAAATGGTTTAATGCTGAAAAGGGCTTTGGTTTCATCGAAGTTGAAGGCGGAAACGATGTATTCGTTCACTTCAGCGCGATCCAAGGCGACGGCTTCAAAACGCTTGACGAAGGCCAACGCGTTGAATTCAACATCGTTGAAGGAAACCGTGGACCACAAGCTGAGAACGTTGTTAAATTGTAATTACAATTGAAAACTGCCCTTAATGTGCGACATTAAGGGCAGTTTTCTTTTATACGGCGTTTCTATTTTCTAAGACGAGAATAAGGAGGAGCGTTCATGTATTCGCGTAAAAACTCGATGGAGAGTATTCCTGAGGAAATAACGGAAGTGTGGGCATGCACGAAGGAAGACTGCAAAGGGTGGATGCGGGACGATTTTGCGTTCGACACGGAACCGGTATGCCATTTGTGTCATTCCCCTATGGTCAAGGAAACGAGAAGCCTGCCGCAGCTAGTTAATACCAATAAACAACAGAAATCTCTTGCTAAGGGAATTCAGATCGAGCGCAAATAGCAGCTAATACCTAGAGAAAGCGCTGGGCAAACACTAATTCTTCTTGAAGCTACCTTCGGATTTTATGGTAAATCCGTCTATTTCTGTTTCATTGGAAGGAGAATGGTTAGTAATACGTGTACCCTTACATTCTGGGTCAGCATGATTTCGCAGTAAGGGACGCAAAATTCAAAGGAGTGAAATGTATTGAACACGCAAACCGAGGTACTGAAGCGAAACATTGACAACATGATCATTCAGGAGAACCAAGGCGGCTTGAACGATCAGGAAAAATTCATCATGCAGAAGCTAATGCGTGAGAAATACCAGCAGGAACACGAAAGCAAACAGGAACAGCGCGAGGAAGACAAAGAGGAATAACGGGGAAACCGTTTGATATACGTTAGTATAAGGATGATAAAAGCCGTGGCGATCAGAGAATCGGCTTCGGGCAGAACATCATCGGCAAGAAGGAAGGCATGAATGGCAGCTACTGAGGCTGCTGTTCATGCCTTTTTTTGTGTCCCGGTCAGGAAGGGGAACGATATTTCGTTTGGGGGGCGCAATTTTCGTTCTTGCCGATGTTTACCCGAAAAATGAGCACCTTGATACGAAATCTGAAACCTTACATGCAGACCATGTACGATTTACAATAGGAATATAGAGAATGTAAGGGTTTTCAAAATGATAGGATCAACTTGGAGGTCATAACCATGCAAAATCAACTTCACGCCGACGCATCCGAAACCGGTGTCGGTCCCTCGATGGAGCCTTCTGTGCAGGATAAGAGGAAGCTCGACAGAAAAAGATGGCTCAGAAAGCTCTACGGTCAACGACATCTTCAAATTATGGCGCTGCTCGGCGTTGTGTGGATGATCATCTTCAACTACATTCCCATGTACGGTGTCATCATTGCATTCAAGGAATTCAATATTGTCAAATCCATCGGCGAAGCTCCATGGGTCGGGCTGGAACACTTCAAGGAGTTCTTCTCGGACGAAGACTTCACCAACGTTATGCGGAACACGCTCGGGATCAGCTTGTTGAAGCTGTTCATCGGATTTCCGCTGCCGATCATATTTGCGCTCTTTCTGAACGAGATCCGGTCGGTTCGCTACAAGCGGACGATTCAGACGATCTCTTATCTGCCTCACTTCTTGTCGTGGGTCATTCTGGGCGGCATTCTGATGACCTGGCTTGCGGATATCGGGATCATCAACAATATCCTGCTGGCCCTGCATATTATCGACGAGCCGATCACGTATCTGGCCGAACCGAAATATTTCTGGGGAATCATTATCACTTCGGATATCTGGAAGGAGCTCGGTTGGTCCGCGATCATCTATTTGGCGGCCATTGCCAGTATTTCGCCGGAAATGTACGAGGCCTCCACGATTGACGGCGCCGGCCGGTTTCAGAAAATGTGGTATATCACGCTGCCCAGCATCAAGTCGACCATATCCATCCTCTTCATTCTTGCGGTCGGCGGTGTGCTGAACTCCAACTTCGATCAGATTTTGGTGCTGCGGAACTCGCTCAACGAAAGCGCGAGCAACGTCATCGATATTTTCGTATACCACACCGGGATGCAGAACGGACGATATTCCTACGCGCAAGCCGTTGCATTGTTCAAGTCCGTCATTGCGATCATCCTGCTGTTGATTGCGAACAGGGTGACCAAAAAACTGAACGACACCTCGCTGTTCTAACGAGAAGGGAGAATGATATTCCATGCTTAAACGCAGAACCAAAGGCGAAGCCTTCTTTGATATATTCAATAATTTCGGCATGCTGATCGTATGCTTCCTGACGATCTACCCGATCTGGTATGTCCTGGTAAATGCCTTCAACGACGGGCAGGACGCCATGCGCGGAGGGATCTACTGGTGGCCGCGGATGTTCAGTTTCGAGAATTTCAGCGCGGTGTTTCAGAGCTCCGGCATCATGACGGCGATGGGCATCACCGTAGCCAAAACCGTGATCGGCGTGTTCATTCACGTCCTCTTCACCGCGATGGTCGCTTATGCATTTTCGCGGAAAGGTCTGATCGGCGGCAAATTCTATATTCTGCTCGGAACGGTAACGATGTTTTTCGGCGGCGGACTGATTCCAACCTATCTGTTGATCAAGGATCTGAATATGCTCGACAGTTTCCTTGTGTACATCATACCGGCCATGTTCAGTTTCTTTGACCTCATCATCTTCATGACCTTCTTCCGGGAAATTCCGGACGGTCTGGAGGAGGCGGCGAAGATTGACGGGGCCAACGACTGGTCGATCTTCCTCCGGGTCGTGCTGCCGGTATCCATGCCGGTTATCGCAACGATCGCCTTATTTCACGGAGTGTATCAGTGGAACGACTACTTCACCGGCGTCATCTATATCAACAATACCGACCTGCAGCCGATACAGACATATCTGTATAAGGTCGTCGCTCAATCGAGCTCCAATCAGATGATGGCCCAGGTGCCGGGCGGCGTAGCTAAGTCGGTCACTTCCCAATCGATCAAAATGGCGACCATGGTCGTAACGACGGCGCCGATCGTATTCGTTTATCCGTTCCTGCAGCGATACTTCGTCAAAGGGATGATGATCGGCTCCATTAAAGGTTAATTCTCAGGGGTTGTTCGTTGTTAGCCTTGCCTTCCATCTCCCGGGGAGACCCGGGGGAGGGGAAATCTTACAGGTAGCTTCTCTTGCCCAATCCGGCTGGAGTTCTATATAATCATATTTTTAAATAAGAAAAGGGGTAAACACATGAGCAAGATGCTTAAGCCAAAGAGCCTTCTGTTGTTGATGTTCGCACTGGTCATGGCCTTTACAACAGCATGCTCGTCCGGCGGTGACAATAACGCGTCGGAAAAAGAAAAAGGGGAAGAAAAGCCGGCAGAAGAAGTGAAATTGACTCAGGATCAGCCGGGATGGGAAGTCGACACCTCCCCGATTACGTTTGACTGGTACATCAACTTCGCCTGGTTCCCGAATAAATGGGGCGAGGACATTACGTCGCAATACGTAACGAAGAAGACGGGGGTTAATCTTAACCTGATCGTACCGGCGGGGAACGAAGCCGAGAAGATGAATACGATGATCGCTTCCGGCACATTGCCAGATTTCATTACGCTAGGGTGGTATGAAGACGCTGTCAAAAAGATGATTGAAGGCGATCTGGTCCTGCCGCTAAACGAACTGGCCGACCAATACGATCCGTATTTCTATAAAATATCCGACCCTGCGAAAGTTTCATGGTACACCAAGGATGACGGCAATATTTACGGTTATCCGAATGCCTCCTCTTCACCGAAGGATTATGAGAAGTTTGGCGACGAACTTACTTCCAACCAAACCTTCCTGGTGCGCAAAGATATGTATGAGGCACTGGGAAGCCCGGACATGCGCACGCCGGAAGGTTTCCTGAAAGCGCTTGAGGACGCCAAGAAAATGTTC
This sequence comes from Paenibacillus sp. cl141a, assembly GCF_900109305.1. Taxonomy (NCBI): domain Bacteria; kingdom Bacillati; phylum Bacillota; class Bacilli; order Caryophanales; family Paenibacillaceae; genus Paenibacillus; species Paenibacillus sp. cl141a. Next base: position 149,956 of record NZ_FNZO01000004.1, on the reverse strand, counting down.
CCGGACGTGAACGGACAGCCGCTTATTCCGTTCGGATTGCATGATTTCCATGAGAAGGGCAACAGCTCACTTGAGGGATACCTGCAGAACTTCCTTGCTATTCCGCAGGATAAAGACGGGAAGCTGTACGACCGCAGCACGGATCCGGAATATGTAAGATGGCTGAAGACATTCCGTTTGGCGAATGAAAAAGGTCTGATGTCCAAGGATATTTTCGTGGATAAACGCCCGCAGATGGAAGAAAAAATCGCACAGGGCCGCTATTTCGCGATGCTGTACCAACGCAGCGATATGGCGAACCAGCAGAATGCGCTGTATGCAAACGATCCGAATTCGGTCTACATCGCAGTGGACGGACCGGCTAACTCCAACCTGGATCAGCCGACCTTGTCGGGTCCTTCAATCTCCGGCTGGACGGTAACCCTGATCTCCAAGAACGTAAAAGATAAAGCGCGTGCTATCCGTTTCCTGGATTACCTGATCTCCGAAGAAGGCCAGCGTGATACCTACCTGGGCGAAAAAGGCGTGACTTGGGATACGATTGACGGCAAAGATCAATTCTTGCCAGAGGTTGCAGAGCTGTTGAACAGCGACCGCGGCGCATTCGACAAGAAGTATGGAGCATCCCATACCTTCTGGATGATGATGGATAACAACGTTACGCAGGCTTGGGCGCCTCCGGCCGTGGAACCGTTCAAGCAGATGGAAGACTGGACCCGCGGCAAGACTCGGAGCTTCTCGCAATTCGATCAACTGGATCCGGATGCCAGCTCCGAGGAAGGCATCATTAACGACAAGGTCATGAACGAGTGGGGCAAAATCCTGCCGAAGCTGATCTTTGCCAAAACGGATGCCGAATTCGATCAAATCTGGAACGATTACCAAGCGAAACGCGAATCGCTCGGATTTGCGAAAGTTCAGGAATACAGACAGAAAGAATACGAAGAGAACGTCAAGAAGCTTGAGGAATTCCTGAAGTAAGGCTTCTCGCTTGAGCGCAAAAAAAACAGAATGCAGGCGCAAGGTACCCTATGATCGATTTTGTCGAAATAGGGTGCCTTTTGTCGCATCACAAGCTAATATAGGATGGTATCCGATCGGCTGAAGCTGCCTTTCCATCCAGGACTCGGTTACGGTTATTTCATAAAACGGGATGTGACAGTCATGATGAAACGAATGACATCGCTTATACAATCGTTTACCTATTGGATTGGCCGCAGGTCGATGCAGAGCCGTTTGGTTGCTGCCTATATTTTGATTTTGCTGATTCCGAGCATGATCGTGTCGAATTATTTTTTTAAGCAGATTCGGGATACCTATATCAGCGATGCGCTTAACCAGAACTCATTCCTGCTGGAAATTGAGAAGATGAACATGCTGAACCAGATTGAGGCGATCGAAATGGCCGCACAGCTGGCGATTTCGGACGACGGGATCAAGGATTATCTTCGGATCAATGAAGAGCCCGAGCCGGCATGGCTGATCGATTTGGCATGGGGGCCTTTCAAGGATATACAACGGATCCAAACGAACAATCCGAACATTACCCACCTTCGGTTATACACGAACAACGCGAACGTGACGGAAATGTGGCCCATCATTTTTCAGGAGAAACGGATCGCAAGCGAGCCGTGGTTTCCCAAGGTCAAGGAATTGGACGGTGGGGAGATGTGGGTATTCAACCACCGCGATCCCGATATTCTGCAGCGCTACGCCGCCGATGTGTCCGAAGAGCAGCCGAAGGTGTCCTTGATCCGCCAAGTCCATAGCGGGAATTACAGCGGCGTGATTCAGGTGGATATGCTGCTCAAATATTTTGCTCCGAAGACCTTTGCCGGTATCGTGGATGACAGCTCGCAGATGGTCATCGTGGATCAGGAAGGGAAGCTGTTCATGGACCGAAGCCAATCGTTCATGACCAGTCACGAGGGACTCCGGGACGAGGTGGAGCTTCAATTCGCTAAGCTGAAGCTGCAGACGGGCGACTCCGAGGAGACCATACATGCCAGGTTCAGCCTGGACGGTTCCTCGTTCCTGCTGATAGCGACGCCGATGGAGCGGCTTCATGCCTACGTGCTGAATGTCGTTTCCCTGGAAGGGGCGCTGAATAACGTATCCAAGGCCCAGGGGCAGATTATAGCCGCGAACATTGTGCTGATCATTCTGCTGTCGATTATTACGTATTACTTGAATTCCATTATCCTGAAGAGCCTGCGTCGTTTAACGGAGACGATGAAGAGAGTCCGCAAGGGAGAGGTTACCGCTGCCATTGCGATCCGGGGCGGCGGCGAGGTGGGCGAACTGGCGCATCATTTTAACAAATTGATCCGCACCATCAATGAACTGATTGCCCAAGGGGTTCGCAAGCAGGCGGTGACCAAGGAGGCGGAGCTGCGCACGCTGCACAGCCAGATCGATTCCCATTTCCTGTACAACACGCTGGAAAATATTAAAATGCTGGCCGAAATCGAGGGACAGCGGACGATTTCGGACGCGCTGACCTCCCTTGGCGGAATGATGCGTTATAACTTCAAATGGTCGGGAGAGTACGTCAAGCTGAGGGATGAGATTCGCCATATCCGCAATTATATCGATGTGATGAATATCCGGTTCGACGAGCCGATCCGGCTTGAACTCAACATCCCGTCCGAATTCATGGAGCTCGAGGTGTTGAAAATGTCGCTGCAGCCCATCGTGGAAAATGCCGTCAAGCATGCCTGGCCGGAGTTCCCGGATCAGGAGAAGCAGATCAAGATCGATGTCATCGCGTGGGAGGAAGACCAGATTACGATTAACGTCACGGACAACGGAATCGGGATCGAGCCTTATCGGCTGGGCAGACTGGGCGAGATTCTGCGAACGGCGGACGACGAGGAGCTCCCTTTGGGAGATTATGGGCGAGGCGGCGTGCAGGCCGGTGGAATCGGGCTTCGAAACGTGCACCAGCGAATCCGGTTGTTCTACGGGAATGAATATGGAATCGAAGTGAAGAGCGAAGAGGGGGATTTTACGCAGGTGACCATGACATTCCCTAAAGTGCTGTTAACAGGAGGAGGCAGTGGACATGAGAAGTCTGATGATCGTGGATGATGAGAAGAATATCCGGTATGGCCTGAAAACGATGATTGAGCGGGAGTTCCCGGATCAATACGAGATCCGTTTGGCTGCCCAAGGGCAGGAAGCGCTGGATGCCTACAACGAACAACCGGCCGATATCGTCATTACGGACATCCGGATGCCGGTCATGGACGGAATGCGCCTGATCGAGACGCTGGCCGAACGGGAGGGTCCGCTGGGCGTTACACCCGTCTTTTTGATTCTTAGCGGGTATGACGATTTTGAATATGCGAAGGCGGCGATCCGGTACCAGGTGAAAGAGTACCTTCTTAAGCCCATTCGACGGGACGAACTGTTCGCTGCCCTCCGAAAGACAGAAGAAGTTTTGATCCGGCAAGCGGACGTGCATGACCGCATGGCAGCCAGTGACGCATATCTTCAACAGCTGCAGACCCATCGGCTGAAGGAGCTCTTGGAGTCGCCCCAAGGTGTGGATGGGGAGCCGGAGGCTGCCGCGGCTGAAATCGGATTTGATTCCTTCGTAAAGCCATTCCGGGTAGCGGTGATGAAATACAAATACGAGGACGGCAACTCCATGAACAAGGATGAGCTGAAGCAGCTGATTGATAACATGACGGCTTCGGTGGAAGGGCGGATCAATGCGTGTTTCCTGGACGGTAAGGGGAGGGTCGTACTCATCGGCAGTCCGGACGGACAATTCGAGAAGCTGGCACGGCAGTTTACCGAGCGGGAGATGGACGGGCTCTTCGTCGGAATTAGCCGGAAAGGCTTCCGGTTCGAGGATATTCGGAGCTGTTACAACCAGGCGCTGACCGCTTTGAGTTATACGTTCATTCACCCTAACGTCAAACTGATGAGCCATGATGACATTCAAGGGGAGCTGAACACGTATCCGGTGCCGGAAGAGAATATCCGCAAGCTTGGCAACATGCTCGGCACGGAACGGGAGCGGGAGATCAAGGCGCTGCTGCTGGACATTTTCCATATCGATGACATGCCCCATGTGGCCATCGATTATTTGGAGTTTGTCAGCAAACGGATTAATGAACGTGTGCTGGACGAAGTGTTCCGCGTGTACGGAGACTCCATGGTGGAAGTGTTGAAGCTGTACCGCAAGGTTGGGACGATGGACAATTACCGTCATTTCCATACGTATTTCAGGAATCTGGAGCATCTGCTGCTGCACGTGAACGAATATGTTAAAGGGATCCGTTCCGCCCACAGCGAGCATTCCGAGATCAAGGCAGCGGTCAGCTACATGGAGGAGAATTATCACAGGCCGCTGAACATGGCAATGGTCAGCAATTATGTATCGTTGAATTATTCGTATTTCAGCGAAGCGTTCAAGGCTCATACGGGCGAAAATTTCGTAGTTTATCTCAAAAAGCTGCGAATAACGAAAGCCAAGGACCTGCTTCAGGACGGTGACATGAAGCTTGCCGACATCGGCAAAGCGGTCGGGTTTGAGAACACCAAGCAATTCTCGCGCGTCTTCAAAGAGCTGGAAGGCATCTCGCCGCATGAATACCGGATCAAAGTGCAGACGGATGCAGGCTTGCAGCAGGAATGATTTCAAAAAAACGCTGGGGGGACCAGTCGCCAAAATGATATTGTTAGGCAGCCAAAGATTCGGCACGATCCAGTCTTATTGACTGGGTCGTTTATTTTGCCCTCAGACCATGATATATTCCATCTTATTTTATCCTTAATATGGTAAAATAGAGGAGTCGGAGGTGCGTTATGACGAATTCAGCGAAATGGATCTGGGTATGGATGGTAGCATTGGTGCTGGCCTGCACCGTGTTTCTGATTGAACATCAGAAGAAGATCGAACAGGGAACGAAAATGACCTTGCAAAGCATTTTGGGTACATCTCTATTTCAAATATGGAGCCATTACACCGACATTTTGGAGCTGAAGTCCATGCCTCTACATGAAGCACGCCTTGCGGAGGTGCGGCTGAAGCTGGCGGCCATCGAAGCGTATTCCAGGACAGCGGATGAAGCCGTCCGTTCACAGCTGCTTAACCCCATTGCGGGAAAGTTCCTGGCTCTGTCCGACAGCATACGGGAAAGCTATGCGGAGAACGGGGAGTTCTCGGAGGAAGACATCGAGAAGTACGCGATCATCATGAAGGATTCGGAAGCATTGATTTCCCTGATGTACAAGGTGTATTACGTTTCGGATTCGGTTGAGGGGGGAGAAGTCAATCTGGACATCTCCGATTACGACGAATTGGTAGCGCTTAACAACCGGTTGAAGCATGATTTGAATGGTTTTGCGAAGAAGTAATTTAGAATGCCGGAACCCGGAGAAGAAACGATAGTGATGACGAAAAAAAGACACCTGATCGGCTTTCCAAGGACATGCTTCGGAATAAGCGATCGGGTGTCTTTCCTGTATGCAGGATTATGTAATCCCTGTGTTATTTATTGAGCTGCGGTCTCTAATGTGGACAGCGTCATTTCCATTTTGCGGGTGATTTCTTTCTGCCACTTCACGTCTCCAAGCTGGATCGCGAGGTTCAGCAGGTCCAAATAATCATCCATTTGCAGAGAACAGCGGCGGGAAGTCGTTTTCATAAGTCAATCGGCTCTCCTTTATATATAAACTCTTCAAGCGAAAAGCGTGTAAACCTGGGTATAAATACATTCTCAACACATTCTCACTTGTTCGGTAATGATAATCATTATCATGTGGTTAATCTCATTATAAAGGCTTCCCGCCCAGGTTGCAAGCCGCTTTCTTGGATTTTGCGTAAAAATGAATTAATTCATGAAGAACCGCTGCCTGTATTTACGCGGCGAGATCCCTTCCTGCTTCGTGAAACAGGAGGTGAAGTAGGCCGCATGATTGAACCCGACCTCCTCCGCGACCCGGCTGATGCTGAAGTCGGTCTGCATCAGCAGCATCTTGGCCTGCTCGATCCGATAGCGCTGCAAATATTCAACCGGCGAGCAGCCGAATTCCTTCTGCATGCAGCGTGCGATATAGACAGGGTGGAAGTTGATGCGGTCGCCGAGCTCCTGTACCTTGAACTCCTCGCGATAATGCTTCCGCAGATAAGCTGCGGCCCGTTCGGCACAAGCGGAGGAGGGCGAGGAGAGTGGCGTATCCAATGCGGCGGCCAGCAACTCGATGAGCTCTTGGAACACCACCTGCTGCCGCCACAGGATTTTGGCCTGGTGACCGTACTGAACCAGCGAAGACAGGGTAGCCAGGAGCTCCATCGCCTTTTCCGGCTGAGGCAGGGTGCCGAACTGGGGAATGTTAACGGAAAAATAGTTCGGCGTCATCGCCTTCAGCTCCGGAACTTCCTCTCTTCTAGGCGCTTGGCAGGCCTCGTCGGGGTGCCAATCCCCGGAGGTCTGGAAATGGAGCCAGTAATAATCGGTCTCCTCGGTGCATCCTTTCGTACCGAAATGATGCGTATCGGGACGCAGGATCAGGAACATGCCGGGTTTGATCTCATAAGGATTTCCGTTCTCGGTGACATGCAGCTCTCCCTTCCTAACGACGAGCAGATCAAAGATGCCGATGTTTTTGCGATTGGGATGCCCACTGTGAATCGGAGCCCGGGTCAGCCCGCTATTGATGTATTCCGGCAGCGGTGGAACGGTAAAATTCAGGATCGTCATAAGAAAGCCCTTTCGTGGTTCGCGAGGTTTGAATTTTGAAAGTTTTCGTTCGGAAAATGATATTATAACTCCAGTATACCATCTATAATTTGAAAAGGTTAAAGACCGTTTCATCATGAATTGTGTTTAACCCTTACATCATGGGTGGAGGTTGGAATGTTGGATAAAAACACAAACAAATTTACATTATGGGTTCTCGCATGGCCCATATTTATCGAGCTGTTCCTGCAGTTTCTGCTGGGAGCGGTGGATACATTGATGGTCAGCCGGATTTCCGACGATGCGGTGGCCGTGGTCGGCTTCTCCAATCAGCTGTTTCAGGCGATGACAACGCTGTTCATGACGGTCGCCAGCGGTGCCGGCATTCTCATTGCCCAGAAGATCGGCTCGCATCGGACGGGGGATGCCCGAACGATCGGCATCATGGCGGTAAGCGCCACCACCATCATCGGCTTGGCGTGCAGCGTGATATTGTTTGCAATGCCGGAGGCTATCGCCTCGGTGCTGCAGCTGCCGGAGCATCTGCTTCCGCTTGCGGGAACGTATATCTCCATTGTCGGCGGCGGGATGATCTTGATTGCCATGATGGCTACGATGAGCACGGTCATCCGCAATACCGGCAACACGCGCGGGCCGATGTACGTGGCCATCGGGATGAATATCATCCACGTCATTATGAACTATGGGTTTATATTCGGAGCTTTCGGCTTCCCGCAGTGGGGGCTTACCGGCGTTGCGATTTCGACGGTAGTCAGCCGATTGCTTGCCGTTCTCTTGCTGCTGTACATGTTTCTGCGCTCCTTTGAATACCGAATCAAATGGAAGGAATTCGGGGTGTTCGACCGCCCGCTGTTCGGCGAAATCCTGAAGATCGGATGGCCGCTCGGTATCAATATGTCCTGCTGGGTCTTTACGCAGCTGATCATCTACTCCTTCATTGCAACGCTGGGTGCCGCCGAGCTGGCAGCCCGTACGTACATGAATACGCTGGAATCCTTCTGCTTCCTGCTTGGCTCGTCGATCGCGATGGCGGCCCAGATCCAGATCGCGCATCTGTTCGGGGCTGGCCGGATCCCAGAGGCATACCGAAGCGCGTACCGCGCACTGGGTATTGGGGCAATTTACGTGGTCGTCAATGCATTCATCCTGTATGTTTTCGGAAAACAGCTGCTGGGGCTGTTTACGGACGATAAGACGATCGTAGCGATCGGGGCATCGCTTCTTGGGATGAACCTGATTCTCCAGCCCGGCAAAATGCTCAACATGGCGCTCGGCAACTCGCTCAATGCCGTCGGAGATACCAGATTCACCATGTACATTTCCCTTGGCTCGATGTGGCTTGTCGCCACCGCGCTGTCCTATGTGCTTGGCATACACATGGGATGGGGTCTTATCGGCATCTACTCCTGCATGATTGCCGACGAGTATTTGCGCGGCGTGTTGTCTTTCTTCCGCTGGCGGGGGCAGAAGCACCTCCGCAAGGCAGAGCAAGTCGAGCCGGTGAGTCATCAGGCACACCCAATGGAACCGATCCCGGCGCAAGCTTAATGATTGGCTATAATATAGAAAAAGGATACTTCGGCCGTGCGGCATCGGGGTATCCTTTTTTTTCACAATAAATAAATTACGTACTCGAAAACTTTTTGCCTGCATGCCGGGGTATTGTAAGTGATTGGCCAAGTGAAAGGAGGCAAGCACGGTTTGGTACACGACCTTATACAACGATTAAAGACGGAGTACAGCGATGAACTGTTTGAACAGCTGTATCGATTATATGCAGATCGGGCGATTCGAACGGCAACCGCAGTCACCGGAAGTTCGGCAAGCGCCGCCGACGTGGTCCAGGAAACGTTTATTCGGGTTTACCGCAATCTGGGGTCCTATGATATGAGCAGGCCCTTTGAGCCGTGGTTCAACCGGATTCTCTATAACGAGTGCAACCGGTATTTGAAGAAACATGCGAAGATGGTGCCTTCGGAAATTTCCGAGGAGAGGGATCTTCCCTCCGAGAGCGACACCTATGAATTTGAGCGGCACGGCGAGGTATATGAGCTGGTGCAGCGGCTGGATGATCCGCACCGGATTCCCGTTATTTTGAAATATTTGAATGATGTTGCCGAGAAGGATATCGCGGACATGATGGAGCTGAACGTCAACACGGTGAAGTCCAGGCTGTTCAAAGCGAGAAAGAAATTAAAGGAATGGATGCTGCAGAATAGGGGAGGGAATCAGCATGGGACGTGATCCATGGGATCAAGAGATTGCAGACGGCCTGAAAAAGGGGACGGATGACGCGATGCGACATAAAGACGAGATTTGGATGGCGATCAAGGAGCGGATTCATAACGAGCAAGCCCAGCAGCCGGCGGAGCCGGAGACCCGCTTCGCGCCAAGGGAATCGAAAGGGCGCCGCCGTTCGGGACGTAGAGCGGCAGGATGGATTGCGGGAACCGCCGCTGCGGCGGCCATCGTGCTGACCGTCAGCTTTCAGACGGCGCCTGTCCAAGCGTTCATTGATCAGGTGAAGGAATGGTTCGCTCCTCAGAAGACGGTTGAACAGGAACTGGAGGGCATGCCGGAAACAAGCGTGGATCAGCTGCATGAGGGAGCTGATTACGTGATTTATATGGATGAGAGCCGGTTTAAGATGGTTCGTGAATCCGGTGTGGACCGCATTGAATTGAAGGAGAAGCCGACGGATGACCGCTATCCGGAGGTGTTCATGGAAATTTCGCAGGAGGGCATTGATCCAAAGAGCGCAGCGGAGCAGCTTCAGAAAGAGCTGCAAACGTATCCGAAGGTCGAGGCGAATCTCGTGGATGAACCGATTCAAGGCTGGGAGGTGCGTGCGGTAGGCGGCACCGGCGGCAAAGAGTGGGATGATCCAGTCATACGGTATTATGTGTTCGATAACGGGCAGGGCGGCAGCTTTGTCGTGAAGCAGCAGTATTTCCTGGAGGCCTCCGAAGGCTTCGGTGCACGCTTCCATAACATGATGAAGGAATTCCATATTACCTCCCATCATAATGGAGAGACAACGAAGGAGTAGTGAGCAATGAACAAGATTAGCATGATATGGATTGCAGTCGTGGCCGTGCTGGTGATCGGAGGCTGCAGCAACGAAACTCCCCTGGTCGAGAACGAGCCGGTGAACACATCCGTGCAAGGGCTTGAATTATCCAAGCAGCCGCAGCCGGAGGAGAAGAAAGAGGCAACTCCTGCCGGAGAGAGTGACGAGGCTTCAGAAGATCAATCGGTGGCGAAGGTGGCCGATCCGTCGCCGTCTGTTCCGGCTTCCGCGGAAAATCCAACCTCTCAAGCAGACGCTTCAACCTCGAAAGAGCAGGGAAAGGATGCTGTTTCTTCCCTGAAAGAGCTGTCGCTGATAAGCAAGACGATGGAAGAAGTCCGGCAACAGCTTGGGGAGGCGAAGACGACGGCTAAAGGCGGGGGATTCACTTCGTGGCAGTATGATCATCCAGGCAAGGAAGGCTACCATTACCCCGAAACCGCCGTTTCGGTGGATGTTCAGGGCCTCGATAGCGGAAGCATGAAGGCGCAGCTCATGATTAGCTTTAACGAGAACAACTTGGTGGACTCTTATTCCATCTATCACGTGGTGGATGGTGAAATTATGGTGTACCGTGTCACCGAAGCAGGGGCTGTGGAGGAACCGGGACAGGCGGATTAAGCAGAAGGCGCTTATACAAGATAATCGCCAGCAGGCGCAATGAATGATAACAAGTGCAAGGGATAGTCCGACCGAAGGGTGGTGGACTATCCTTGTTGTTGTTTATAGCTCGGATAGAATCGTTTGAAGATGGCTCTACATGTTAATTTAAATAACATTAAATAATCTTTATTACAGATGCATTGTTCTTTTTATTTCTGATTATATTTATTTAAATCTATCAAAAAAGGCAATTAGATAGGGGTTATCATCCATAAACTATCATTGTAAACGTTTTCTCTACTATATGTAATATTTGTTATGTTAAGTAACATTAAATAGAATGATTTTAACGGTTGTACATATTTGTGTTAGATAACATTACATATACATCAGAGGAGAGTGCCATGATGAAACCAAAGTCGAAACGCCCGTTAGCAGTATGGAGTACCGCTGCATTTACCGCTTTTGTGATTTCTTTATCGCCTGTTGGGACGTATGCGGCACATGCTGCGACGGTAACGGAAGTGAAAGGGACGGTTAGTGCGGTTTCACCCGTGCAGACCCCTGCGGCGCCAGGAAGGAATACAACGGTTCCTCCCCTGTCGGAGGCCAATAAACAATCGTCGAAGCCGAACGTGCTGGTGGTTGCGACTGGCGGCACTTTGGCGGGCCAATCGACGGATGCTACCAGCTTTCAATCCTATCGGGCAGGTACGCTGAAGATTGAAGATATGGTAGGCGAGCTTCCGAATACGGACAAGATTGCGGATATCAGCACGCTCCAGTTCGGCAACTCCGGATCGAGCGCCTATACCATGGCCGATTTATACGATCTTTCCCGGACCGTCGACAAGGCGCTGGAGGTGTACGATAGCGTCGTCGTGACAACAGGGACGGATACGATGGAAGAGATTGCGTACTTCCTCGATCTGACGGTGCAAAGCGATAAACCCGTCGTTATCACCGGTTCCATGAGACCTTGGACGGTGATCGGTTCCGATGCCCAAGCGAACCTGTACAACGCCATCAAGCTTGCCGGAAGCGGCCGTACGGAATCCTTCGGCACGGTGCTGATGCTGAATGACACGATACATCTGGCACGCGGCGTAACCAAGACCAATGACTACCGAACCGACACGTTCGAAACGCCTATGCTCGGCGCGGTCGGATATATCGATGACGAGAATATCCGTATCTACCGGGCTCCCCTCCGTGCAATGAAAGGGGAAGGTCAAGGCAAACCGGTGTTTGATCTGAGCAAAATCTCGAAAGAGGATCTGCCGAAGGTCGAAATTGCGGTTTCTTATCAGGAGGCCGGCGGCGGCGCGATCAAAGGCTTTGTGGCAGACGGAGCTAAAGGCATCGTCACCTCCGGTACCGGCGCAGGCGGCATCTCGAGAGAGATGAGCGCTGCCCGCAAAGAAGCCATTGAAAAGGGGGTGGTCTTCGTAACTACGACCCGTACAGGCTCTGGCAGCGTATACGGCGGCGGAGAGGGCATCATTTCAGGCGACAACCTGAGTCCTCAACAAGCCCGCGTTCTGCTGCTGCTCTCCCTGTCCTTTACGGATGATTTCGATACGATCAAGGGTTGGTTCGCAACCTACGGAACGCCTGAAGTGTAATCTCAGTCTCAGTCATTTTTTAGCTGCTCCTTATTCCTACTGAACGATGTAATTCCTTCCACCAATATATTTGCCGCCGGGGATGACCCGGCGGTCTTTTTTTTGTTCGCAAGCACGGAGGACAAATTGATATTGGCGTTCGTCGCATTCAGCGACTGAATAGCGTTCCGGTCAATGGGACTAGAGCCGAGAAATTGGGATCTGCAGATGTAACGGAGCGTGAGCTTGACGGATATTTTCATCGGTTTATTGCTTTCTATGTCAGCTATTTGTATACTTTACAATAGTAAACGATTACTACAAGTGAGGGATCCTATGAAGAAGCCGACCACGATACATGATATAGCGAAGATGGCCAATGTTTCTTCGGCGACGGTTTCGCGCGTGTTAAGCAACAGCAGTTATCCTGTCAGCAAGGAGCTTAAAGAGCGCATCCAGCGAATCGCGAAGGAGTCCAATTATATTCCGAATATGCTCGGCAAACAGCTGAAGAAGAATAGCAGCAATACAATCGGAGTCATCATTCCTTCTATTGTGAACCCGTTTTATTCTTCCGTCATTTTCGGGATCGAAGAGGTGGCTCGGCAGAATAATTTTACGGTTATCGTATGCAATTCCCTGCAAGATCCGGCGCTGGAGGATGAATATTTAAGGACGATCATGGAGAAGCAGGTCAAAGGCCTTATCATCTCCTCGATCTCCAAGGATAAGAGCCAGTTGACCCAGCTGATGAAGCTTGGCCTGAACGTCATTGCCATCGATCAGAAGATCGATGAGGATAACATTAACCAGATTGAGTTCGACTACCACAAGGCTGGTTACATCGCAACCAAGCATCTGCAGGAGAAGGGGCATGCGCGCATCGGTTACGTCACTTCCAAGCTGGATCGTCCAAGCCGCCGAAGCATTCATCAGGGCTATATGTCGGCGATGAAGGACGCAGGTCTCAAACCGCTGGTGGTCGAGTCCCCGACCGAGGAAGTGTATAATGCGATCACCGAATTCGATACGGGCAAGCAGCTCACACAGCGACTGCTGGAACATTCGCCGCAGCCGACGGCGATATTTGCGTGCAATGACATGATGGCCTTTGGGGTGATCAATGAATTGTCGCAGCGCGACATTCAGGTGCCGGAGCAGATTTCGGTGATGGGCTTTGACGGCATTGACGTGGGGCAGATGATTCATCCGCCGCTCACAACGATCAAGCAGCCCGATTACGAGATGGGGAAGATGGCCTGCAAAATGCTGCTGGATATGATGCAGGGCGACGATAGCCCGATGTTTGATGTCATGCTGCAGCCTAAATTGCTGGAGCGAAAATCGGTCCGGGATATCCGGGAGAACAAGTGAATACAAGGATGGCATAAAGCCCGGGCATTTCAAAAACGCTCGGGCTTTATTTGTTGTTAATAAAGATATCGATTACTAACTTTTTTCCTATAAGTTTCTTGATTCAGCATGTGGAAAACAATTCCTGTAAAACCTCGGAATACCTTATATAACGCTCGAAGTCAGACTTATATTTTAAAAATAATCGATAGGAGCACAGAAAACTCTATCCAAGAAAGGGCTTCCATGCTATACTCGTTACAGAAATCGATTACTATATAATGAATGCCTTTGGAATGAGCTGGAGCAGAAAACACGTTATCTCTATTTGTAACTCAAAAAGGAGGGTTTTCAATGTCTAAAAAGGTAAAGGTAATCTCTTTGATGCTGGCGTTTATGATGATGTTCACCGCATGCTCCTCATCTGGCGGGTCAACCGATGGGGAGGTCTCGCCGGGAGAAGCGGAAGGCAGTAAGGAGAAGGTTACGCTCAAGATTGGGCTCCCTGGCAGCTATGAGGTGACGAGTAAAGAAATTATCGACGGTTTTATTGCGTCCCACCCCCACATCAACGTTGAAATCCAAGAAGCGCCCTGGGGGGACTTTACGTCCAAGATCGCCACGCAAATTGCAGGCAACACGATGCCGGACGTCTGGTTCCAAGAGAACGCCACCATACTTAGCTACGGGGAACGCGGTGTGGCAGAGGACTTGTCCTCCTACATTGAAGCCGACCTGAAGGCCGACGAATACATCGACGGCCTCTTCTCCGCCAAAACGCCGGAAGGGAAGATCTGGGGCGTACCCCACGGCATTAACCCGATTGCGCTAGCGTACAACCAGGATGTCTTCGAGAAGGCCGGCGTGCCGGTACCGACCGACGACTGGACCTTTGACGACCTCATTGAAGCCTCCAAGCAGCTGACGATCAAGGAAGGAGACCAAACCAGCCAATTCGGATTCATCGGTTCCTTTTCCATAACCAACGGCTGGTTTCCTTGGATCAAGCAGGCAGGCGGCTCGGCCTTGGACGACACCCTGACGAAATCGCGGTTTGACGATCCCAAAACCGCGGCCGGATTACAGCAGCTGTATGACGGTTTGGATCAAGGCTATTTTGCCGATATCGATTACCTGAAAGCGAACGGCGGCGAGCTCGAAGTATTCGCGAGCGGCAAGGCCGCGATGTATTTCCTTCAATACAGCCTGCAGGTAAATATGAACGAGAGCTTTGCCGACACGAACTGGGATGTCGTCAAAATTCCGAAAGGGGTAGAGGGCAAGCGCTATGTTCCGATGGTAGCCAACACGTGGCTGGTCTCCTCCAGGGCGAAGCAGGAATCGAAGGATGCTGCCTGGGAGTTCCTGAAATATTACCTCGGCGATGAAGTGCAGGATATCATCGTCAAGACGGGATCCACGCTGCCCGTGAAGAAGTCGGCGCTGGATCAATTGAAGGACAGCACAACCAAACCGCTGAACAAAGCGGCTTTCACGGACGGCATTGACGAAGGCGGCGTTACCCTTGATGAGAATGCTACCTGGAGCGAATGGCGCATTCTGGTGCAGCAGGTGGTCAATGAAATCATGGTAGGCAACGTTTCGGTGGAAGACGGCGTGAAGGATATTCATGCCAAGGTTCAGGATGTGCTGGACTCCGGTAAATAGCTTTCAAGGGATCAGGGAGATGCAGTCTTGGCGACGAGTCGGATTCGCATCCCTGCTCCGTTAACGAAAGGCAGGTGTGTCATGCAGAAACAAGGATACTGGGGTTATATCTTCACATTGCCGTTTGTCATCAATGTCGTGGTTTTTCTCTTATTTCCGATCCTATTCTCCACGTATATTTCCTTCACGGAGTGGGATTTGTTTAACCCGCCGCGGTGGATCGGACTGGACAACTGGGTGCGCGTCCTGAACAAGCACGAGTTCTGGGTGTCCATTCGGAACGTGTTTGTGTTTGCGCTCATTTTCGTGCCCATTCAGACGTTGATGGCGTTCGTGATCGCATTCATGCTGAATCAGGCCATCCGGGCCAAAGGCTTGTTCCGGCTGTTCTATTTCCTGCCCGTCGTGACTCCGTGGATCGCCGGCGGCGTGGTCTGGGTATGGATGTTCAACTATCAATACGGCGTGATCAACTGGGTGCTGGAGTCTGTCGGCCTTGCCCCCGTCAAATGGATAGACAGCAGCCATTGGCTGATGGTCATCTCCAGCATCGCGATCGTTCAGGTATGGAAGGGCGTGGGCCAATCCATGATCATGATTCTGGCCGGCATGCAGAACGTCCCGAAAGAGGTGCTGGAAGCCTCGCAGATCGATGGCGCCAATGGCTGGAAGCAGCTGACGAAGGTGGTATTCCCGATGGTAACGCCGATGGTGTACCTCGTCATGATTTTATCTACCATCTCGGCATTCCAGGCATTCGACGTGTTCCTCGGTCTGTTCGGCTCCATCACCACGGGCATACCGGAGAGAAATATGGTGCCGAATCTGCTGGTGTACCGGGACGCGTTCCTGCTCTTCAAAATGGGACCGGCATCGGCAACGGCCTGGCTGCTGTTTGTCATCATCCTGAGCTTCACGTTGTTCCAGAAGTATTTCGAGAAAAAGTGGGTGCACTATGACTAAGACGACTCACCCCTTGCTTAAGGTGCTGATGTACCTGCTGCTGATTGCCGGTGCGGTTTTCATGGTGTTCCCGTTCATATGGATGCTGTCCACGTCGCTGAAGACGGTTGGCGCCATCTCGCAGATGCCGCCGCAGCTCATCCCGAATCCGCTGAATTGGGATAACTATGTAACGATATGGAATAAAGTCGACTTCGGCCGGTATACCTTGAACAGCTTTTTCATCGTTTCGATCGAGATGGTGGGATCCTTGGTCTCCAGCGCTTTTGTGGCCTTCGGGCTGGCGATGTTTACCTTTCGGCTGCGGGGGCTGATCTATATGATCATGCTGGCTACCCTAATGATTCCGTCGCAAGTGACCATGATCCCGACCTATTTCATCTGGAAGGAATTCGGGGCGTTGAATTCGTATTACCCTTTGATCGTACCCAGCTTTCTGGGCGGGGCGTTCGGTATTTTCTTAATGCATCAGTTCATTAAATCCTTGCCCAAAGAGCTGTATGAATCGGCTACGATCGACGGCTGCAGCCCGCCGGGCATATTCTTCAAAATTTATTTGCCGCTGTGCAAGCCGGCGCTGGCCGCGCTGGGCGTATTCACCTTCATGGGCGCGTGGAACAACACGCTGGGCCCGCTGATTTACCTGCAAGACAAGGAATTGTACACATTGCCGCTCGGCTTGCTCTACCTGAAATCGGAGAACGTCAATCAAGCGCTGCTGATGGCGGGGGCCGTTATTACGACGCTGCCGGTGGTCATCGTCTATCTGTTCGCGCAGAAGCAATTTGTTCAAGGCATCGCTTCGACAGGGATGAAAGGCTGAAGGAGGAACTTACGACATGAAGAAGTACGTGCTGGTCGGCGCTGGATCGAGAGCGCTGTATATGTTTGCTAAACCAATGGTTACCGACTGGAGAGGCGTCCTTGCTTTTGAAGGCGTGTATGATGCCAATCCGGTGCGGGCGCGTTTTCTGAGCGAGGAGTGCGGGGGAATCCCCGTCTACGATGATTTTGACGGAATGATCGCCGCCGCGAAGCCGGATGTCGTGATCGTGGCGAGTACGGATTACACGCATCATACCTATATCGTGCAAGCCTTGAGGGCAGGCTGCGACGTCATTAGCGAGAAGCCGATGACGATTGACGAAGACAAGTGCCGGGAGATTCTGCAGGCGGAGTCGGAGAGCGGCAAGAAGGTGACGGTCACGTTCAACCTTCGGTTTGCGCCTTATTTTGCGACCGTGAAGGAACTTCTGCTGCAAGGAGTCATCGGAGATGTTTACCATATTGATCTGGAGTGGTTTTTGGACCGCCGGCATGGCGCGGACTATTTCCGCAGATGGCACGCCGAGATGAAGAACAGCGGCGGGCTGCTGGTTCACAAGTCCACGCATCACTTCGACATCGTGAACTGGTGGATGAACAGCCGTCCCGAGGAAGTTCATGCGTTTGGGACGAGACGGGTGTACGGGGACGACCGGCAGGACCATGGAGAACGATGCCTGACTTGCCACCGGAAAGACGAGTGCGTGTTCTATATGGATATCGAAAAGGATCCGTTTCTTGAAAAATACTATCGCCAAGCGGAAGAAGCCGACGGCTATTTGCGGGACAGGTGCCTGTTTGACGGCCGGATCGACATTTATGACACGATGTCGGTCAATGTCCGGTACGACAATGATGCGATGCTGACCTATTCCCTCGTCGCCTATAGCCCGTATGAGGGTTGGCGCGCCGCGATCAACGGCAGCAAAGGCCGGATTGAGGTATCGAATGTATACAGCAACGCGGATATGAAGCAAGGGGAAGCGAGCCGAATTCATATTTTCAGAGCCGATGGCACGGAAGAGCTGGTCGAGGTCAATACATCGGCCGCCGGTCACGGCGGCGGGGATGCGAAGCTGCGCAAGGCGCTGTTCGAAGGCGGGATCGAAGATCCGCTAGGTCAGCAAGCCGACAGCTCGGTAGGCGCCGAATCCCTACTGATCGGCGCCACGGCCAATCGCTCCATTGCCGAAGGCCGGGCGATGAAGCTGCCGGACGTTTCGCCGACGCTCGTCAACAGGAGCTCATCGAGATGAACAGCGTTCAGGAACTGGAGCAGTATGTCTGTACGTTATACGACACGCGGGATCAGTTGAAAGCGCATGTGTTCGAGCGTTCTGATGCCGCATTTGCCGCCGGGGATGCTATCCGCGATTCCATCGTCACGGCTGAGGCGGCAAGAAAGCGGCAAGAGGACATAAAGGCGGCCTTCCTGAGGTCCATCGGCGGTCTTCCAGATGTATTACTGAACCCGGAAAGGGAAGAAGGGGCGGCCTTAAGGGAGGAAACATCATCGCCTGACAGCTCTCTGCTTAAGAAATGTTCGCGCTGGTCCGCGGGGGACGCCGGCAACATGTCAGGTGGCAGAACCGATTCCCTTCTTAACGGACGCACAACGGGAAGCATTCGCGGAACCGGATTTCAAGTAGAGAAGGTTATGTTCGAGTCCCTCCCGGGGTATGCCGTCACGTCGAATCTGTATCTGCCCGATCACCGGGAAGAACGCTCCGCGGCCGTCCTGTTTCTGAGCGGACACGAGCTGGGGGCGAAGCATGATCCCTATTATCAGCGCGTCATCCAGCACTTCGTCCGGGCGGGCATCATCGTGCTGGCCATCGATCCGATCGGGCAGGGCGAGCGCCTTAGCCTTCATGATTTCGAGGATCGGTCAGGGAGTATCATATGGGGAACGAAGGAGCATCAGCAGTACGGCGTTCAGTGCCATATGCTCGGCGACAGTGTAGCCCGATATTTCGTTCACGATGCCATGCGTGCCATCGACTACTTGTGCGAGCGGCCCGAGGTCGATCCGTCGCGGATCGGCGTAACGGGAAATTCCGGCGGCGGAACGCAGACGGCCATGATGATGGTCTGCGATGAACGCATTGCGGCGGCGGCTCCCGCCACCTTCATCATGAACCGGCAGCTGTACATGCATGCCGGCGGCGTGCAGGATGCCGAGCAGGTATGGCCGGGCCTGTCCGGGCTGGGTTACGACCATGAGGATCTGCTCATCGCTTTTGCGCCGAAGCCGCTGATCGTGTTGGCTGCGGAATACGATTTTTTTCCCATTGAAGGCACGCGGCGCACCGTGGATCGCTGCAGGCGCTTCTGGGAGCTGCTCGGCCACCCGGGCGACCTGCAGCTTGTGACCGACGCCTCGACGCACCGCTATACGGATCGGCTGGCCGCGGCGGCGGCGGCATTTTTCGTCCGGCATCTTAAGGTGAAGGCTGTTCCCAACGATGCCATGAAGATCGAGGCGCTGCCTCCGGAACAACTGTGGTGCAGTCCCAGCGGTCAGGTGTACCGGGATAAGGCCGACGCAAGAACGATCCGGGACTTCAATGCCGATCGATGCAAACAGCTGAAAGCAGCCCGTTCGCTGCTGCCGACGCAGCAAAGACGGGATCAAGCAAGGCAGTGGCTGCAGGAGAAGATTTACGCCTCCCGGCAGCCTTGCGAATTGAACCCGCGCATCATTGGGCTGGGCGCAGTGGAGGGCCTTGAGGCCGATTATCGCTTGTGGTGGTCGCAGGAGGGCATCATGAACAGCGGTTATGTATTCCGACTAGCCGAGGATACAGCCGAACGAAGGCGGCCGCTGACCGTTGCCGTTTGGCGGGGAGGGACCCGCCAGCTGAAAGCGCATTGGGCCTGGATTCAGGAAACCTGTCGATCCGGCCGCGCCGTGCTGGTGCTGAACACGTCCGGGGCCGGTCCTCATGAGCCCTATCCGATCTATGGTAAGCCCGCGCGTTCTTATTTTGGGGTGCTGCATAAGCTTGCCGATGATTTGATCTGGCTCGGGGACAGTTTGGCTGCGCTGCGCACGTACGATGTCATCCGGTGCATGGAGGTTATCTCCCACTTTGATGAGTGGCAGGCGGGAGCGATCCCGTTCTATACGGTAGGTCGGGAAGGGTTATATGTGCAGCTTGCCGCGGAGGTTGACCATAGAATCGGCACGATTACGGCCATTCATCCTGTGAGCAGCGCAGCCGATCTGGTCAGGGCTCGGCAGCTTGAGGAGGAGGAAGCGATGAGCATCGTGTTTCCCGGCATTTTCAAGATGCTTGATTCCTCTGAGCTGAACGAACCACGGGTAGAATATCGCGGGCAACTAGAGAGAAAGGATGTGGAAGGACATGAGTAAACCAAAACCGCTAACGGTCACGCTGGTCGGAGCCGGCCTTCGCGGCATGATTTACAGCGGATATGCGCTCCAGCGACCGGAGGAGATGCAGATCGTTGCCGTTGCGGATCCGGATGAGGTGCGGCGCAGCCGCTGCCAAGCGAAGTTCGGGATAGCGGATGAGCAATGCTTTGCGAGCTGGGATGAGCTGTTTGCCGGCCCCCGTCAATCGGATGCGGTCTTCATCTGCACGAGGGACCGGGACCACTATGAGCCGACCATGAAGGCGTTGGCGGCCGGGTATCATGTGCTGCTGGAAAAGCCGATGTCCCCGGAGTGGCAGGAATGCATCGATATGGGCCGGCAGGCGGAAGCCTTCGACCGTACGTTAACGATTTGCCATGTTCTCCGGTATGCGCCTTTTTTCCAAGAGCTTAAACGGCTGCTCGATGAAGGACGAATCGGCCGCCTGATGTCGATCCAGCACAACGAGAACGTCGGTTATTGGCACCAGGCCCACTCGTATGTGCGGGGATATTTCAATAACAGCGAGTCATCCAGCCCGATGATTTTGGCCAAATCCTGCCATGACTTGGACATCATGCAATGGCTGGCGGGAGGCCGATGTCTAAGCGTGGCCTCCTATGGCCACCTGTCGCATTTCCGTCCGGAGTCGGCTCCTCCCGGCGCGCCGAAGCGCTGCCTGGATGGATGCCCGGTATCGCACGAATGCCAATACTATGCGCCGAATACGTATTTGATCGAGAATGCGGGCTGGAAAGGCGAGGCCGCGAGCAACGACCCGAGCTACGAAGCGCGTTACCAAGCGATGCTGGAGGGTCCTTTTGGCAGGTGCGTGTACCACTGCGATAACGACGTCGTGGATCATCAGGTCGTCAGCATGGAGTTCGAGCATGACATTACGGCGGTGTTCACGATGAGCGCGTTCACGGAGAAATGCAACCGTACCATCAAGCTAATGGGCACCGAAGGCGAAATACGGGCCACGATGGAAACCAATGAGATCGAGATCCGCCGTTTCGGCAGCGGCAAGCAGGAAGTGATCCAGCTCGTCGATCCGGAAGGCCATGTAGGCCATGGCGGCGGGGATATGCGATTGATCGCGGATTTCGTGAAGTCGGTTCAATCCAAGGGACAGCATAACAGCACAACCTCTGCCCAAGCGTCGATCCAGAGTCATCTGATGGCGTTTGCCGCCGAGCGTTCCCGCGTAGAGAAACGCATGGTGAGGCTGGATGAATTTATGAATAGCGGCGTTCTGGCCTAACGGCTTACATTTCTACAATGTGGTACAACAAGGAGGAATTATCATTATGCAGTTGAACATCTTGGAACATGCGGATCAGGCAGGCTTGGAGGCGGCCCGCGCTTGCGAGGCGATTCTCCGCGATACAATCGCGGAGAAAGGAAAAGCGCGCATCGTCCTGTCGACGGGCGCATCGCAGTTTGAGTTTTTGTCGCACTTCGTGAAGCTGGATCTGGAATGGGAACGAATCGAAATGTTCCATTTGGACGAATATATCGCGCTGCCGGAATCTCATCCGGCGAGCTTTCGCAAGTACTTGAAGGAGCGCTTCCTGAAATATGCGAGCGTCGGCCAAGCCTGGCTCATCAACGGGGAGGGCGATCCCGAGGAAACGGTGAAGCGGCTGAACGAGGAAATCGTCAAAGCGCCCGTGGATTTGGCCCTAATCGGGATCGGGGAGAATGCGCATATTGCCTTTAATGATCCGCCGGCCGATTTTGATAACGATTCGCCTTATACGATCGTGAATCTCAGCGATACCTGCAAGAGCCAGCAGGTAAGGGAAGGCTGGTTTGCATCGAATGAGGAAGTGCCCGAACAGGCGATTACGATGACGGTCAAGCAGATTATGAAGAGCCGCCATATCGTATCGGTCGTGCCTCATCAGGCGAAAGCGGCAGCCATTCAGAATACGATGCAAGGCGGGGTCGATAACCGGGTGCCGGCCACCATCCTGAAGACGCACCCCAGCTGGATGCTGTTTCTGGATAAAGCATCGGCAGCGCCGATATATCAATGGGCTTAGGCAGGGGGCACCTATGATGTGGCGTGGAAAGCTCCCGCACACCGGCGAGCCGGTTGAGGTAGAGTCTTCAGACGGACGGATCGCGGCTATACGACGGTTAGATCAGGGGGATAAGACGGCGGTACTGCCCTGGATCAGCAGCGGCTGGATCGATGTGCAGGTCAACGGCTTCGGTGGATACGATTTGAATGGAACCGTGACGTCGCAAAGCGACATTGAAGGCGTGACGAGGGCGCTGCATCGGTGCGGGGTCGCCGCATACTTGCCGACGGTCATCACGGGGAGCTACGACCGGATGCGTCAAGCATTCAGCGGGTTGTCCCGGTATGTCCGATCCGGGGAGTTCGGAAGTGCCTCGATTGTCGGCATTCATATGGAAGGCCCCTATCTTTCCGATGAAGACGGCAGTCGCGGGGCGCATCCGAGGGAGTATATCCGGAATCCGGATTGGGATGAGTTTCAGCGGCTGCAGGATGCGGCCGACGGGCTTATCCGGATGGTGACCCTCGCGCCGGAGCGCGAAGGCTCGTTTCCATTTATAGAGAAGGTTGTCAAGGCAGGTGTTATCGTCGCGATCGGGCATACGATGGCAACCGGCGAGCAGATCGATCGAGCGGTGCAGGCAGGTGCAACGGTTTCGACGCATCTGGGGAACGGCTCACAGCCCGTTTTGCCGCGCCACCCCAACTATATCTGGCACCAGCTGGCGGACGACCGGTTATGGGCCACCTTTATACCGGACGGCCACCATCTGGCGCCCCCTGTGCTGAAAGCGATGCTGCGGGCGAAACGGGACAAAGCGGTGCTTGTCAGCGATGCCGTCATGTTCGGCGGCATGGCCCCGGGACGGTACAGCAGTCTCATCGGAGGCGAAGTCGAGCTGACGGCGGACGGACGTCTGCATACGGTAGCAAATCCGGCGATACTGGCCGGATCCGCTTCTTCGCTGGACGTTGGCATTGCAAATGCGATTTGCTATACGGATATGACGCTGGCGGAAGCGGTAAGCGCGGTCACGGTCCGCCCGGCTATGGTATTGGATATGCCGCAGTTGGGCGGGCTTGCGACCGGGAACCCGGCGAACCTGACGCTGTTCGAATGCGATACAGACGGATCGGGTATGGTGGTCCGGGAGACCGTTGTAGCGGGCGAGACGGTGTACGGTCCTGTTTGATGAACTAACACAAAAAAAACCATCCTAATGCGAGCGTTCATTACGCCAGCTCGCACGGGGATGGTTTTTCTTTTGATGTTATTTTTCGATATGCTCCACGAACCAGCGGACGATATGACTCAAGCGTTTGACTCGCAGATGCGGATGACCGCTGCGGGACAGGTTATGATCCGCGCCCGGGAAGCGGATGAGCTGCGTCTTCCTGCCGAGCTTCTTCAAGGCGATGAACAGCTGCTCCCCTTGCTCGATCGGGCAGCGGAGGTCCTGCTCCCCGTGCAGGATCAAGAGCGGGGTGTTCACGTTCTTCACGTAAGCGAGCGGAGAGTGCTTCCACAGCTTGTCGAGATTGTCCCAAGGATTGCCCCAGATTTGATCCTGGGTAAAGGTATAGCCGATATCGCTGACGCCGTAGAAGGAGATCCAGTTCGAGATCGAGCGCTGCGTGACCGCTGCCTGGAACCGGTCGGTATGGCCGACGATCCAGTTGGTCATGAAGCCGCCGTAGCTTCCGCCGGTGACGCCAAGGCGAGAGGCATCGACGAAGTCATAGGTCTCCACCACGTAATCCACGGCTTCCATCAGATCCTGGTAATCGCGACCGCCGTAATCCCCGCGGACGGTGTTGACGTGAACCTGCCCATATCCGTGCCCGCCGCGCGGATTCGTATAGAATACTGCATAACCGGCTGCGGCCAGCAACTGGAATTCATGCATGAAGGTGTGCGCGTACATCGCCTGCGGTCCCCCGTGGATTTCCAGCACTGCCGGCACCTTGGTGCCTTCCTTGAATTCGGCAGGCTTCATGATCCAGCCCTGGATCGGCCATCCGTCAGAGGTGCGGAAGGTGAATGACTCCGGCGTGCTGAGGTTAAGCTCATCCCCCAGCTCCTCATTGCAGTTCGTCAGACGGTGTTCCTCGTTGCTGCCTGTAGTGAAGCTGAACAGATCGCCCGGCTGCAGCGGGTCGGCAGCGGCAAATACCACGTTCTCTTCCGGTGTCAGTGCGAATTGGTACACCTCGCGTTCACCTGCCACCACCAGCTCGAAGGAGGAGCCGTCCAAGGCAAAACGTCCAATATGGACGCCCCCATCCTGGCTGAGCTGGACGTAAACCGATCGGCCGTCCTTGCTGAAAAGGGGAGGCGTTCCCGCTCCGGCTCTCATGTCGCTGACCGCGGCGTGCCCGAGCTGAACGTCCATGTCCGTGAAGAGGACGCGGGCTTCTCCGCCCGAGAGCGGAACCAGGTGGATTTTGGTCAGCGTGGCAAATCCGCAGCTGAGATCGCTGGCAAGCATGAGTACATGCTGCCCGTCCGGGGTGAACGCAATGGAGCCGATCGAGAGGGTTCCGTCCGTGATTTCGGTTACCGATCCGCTGGACAGGTCCATGACAAACACATCGTTCGTCAAGCGAAGATCCGGGTCCGGGAACTGCTCCGTGGCTAGGGTGCTGCTGTATGCGATGCTGCCGCCGTCGGGTGACCAGGCAAAGGCATATACGTCAAAATCGCCTTCGGTGATTGGTTGGGATTCTTCCGTAGCCGGATTCACGATATATAGATGATGTCGGCGGTCATTCCATAATCCGGGGCCATCGGCTTTATATTTAATGCGGTTAATGATTTTTTCTTCCGGCAGTTTGTGCTTGTCGTCATTGTATTTCTCTTCGCTTTCGGTAGATTCAGCCGCTTCGGCTTCGCTCCGAACCAGCAGTAGTGAACTGTCCGGCGACCATTTAAATGCGCTGACGCCGTGCTTCAGGTCGGTAGCGGGACGGGCTTCCCCTCCGTTGGCAGGCATGATCCATACCTGTGGCTTATCGCCCTTTTTACGCAAGAAGGCAAGCTCAGACCCGTCGGGGGACCAAGCAGGTGCTGCATCGGCTTCGCCGGAAGTGAAGGGAATATCCTGATCGCCCCCTGCGGGAAGCAGGCGGATATGGGAACGGTAACCGTCGTGCTTTTCGCTGACGGACTTATGTACATAGGCTATAGCCCCGCTTGCGGGGGATACGACAGGGTCATTCACCCAGTGTATCCGGTACAAATCCTCGGGCGTTATAAGTCGCTTATCAGTCATGAATCATCCTCCTAATCTTCTTGTGTGAGTTAAACCTCATTATCCCAGATAATGGCATGGAAATCTAGATAAAATAAAGGGGAAGGATGTGAACGTTTCGATCCAAATGCTAGTAAAACAGAGGAGGATTTACAATAATTCTAGGCTGTATTCGAGGATTTGGAGACAGAGAAGAGCTTGTTATTCTTCAACTGGTCAATTTATGACATGAACCGTACCCGAGAATCTCGATAGGTGTCCCCTTCTCTTTTTGTTATAATTGAGATAGACTCTCAATTAGGAGTATGCAAATAAGACCAACTATATATAGCTCGGGAGGAAATCAGATATGAACGTAAGTGAAGCAATCCGCACGCGCCGCAGCCTTGGCAAGGTCAAGCCTGACGCCGTACCGCAGGAGTTGATCGAACAGATTGTCGAAGCAGGAACCTGGGCGCCGAACCACAAGCTGACGGAGCCGTGGAAATTCTTTGTCATGCAAGGAGAAGGCCGCGACGTGCTCGGCAATGCCCTGGGGGATATTCAGGTGGCCGGCGGCGACGATACGAGCGAAGAGGCCGTGAACGCAGCGCGCGAATCGGGACGTACGAAGGCGTACCGCGCTCCGGTCGTCATCGGTGTGGCGGTTGAGCCGTCGACGGATCCGAAGGTGATTGAGCTGGAAGAGTACGGAGCGGTATTCGCGGGCATCCAGAACATGCTGCTGCAAATTCATGAGTTGGGTCTCGGCGCCGTGTGGAGAACCGGCGAGCCGTGTTTCCATGCGCTGATGAACCAAGCGTTCGGATTGAAGCCTGACGATAAAATGCTGGGTTTCCTGTACATCGGATATCCGGACATGGAGCCGAAGCAGGGGAAACGTCAACCGGCCGCGAACAAGACGGTATGGCTGAATAGTGCTGCAGACCTGTAGTTGATCTATCCCCGGCCGCAAAAATCCGGTATAATGGACCCTAAGTTTATCGAAGGGTGCTGGGCATCCGGGGGATTGACACTAGGGGAGTGTACATGGATGAAATTTCGGTTTAAACAGTGGGATCTGGGGAGCAAATTTATTTTTATCGCAACCTGTCTGGCGATAGCCTCGTTCTTTTTTAAATGGCTGGATATCGGCGTGGCTGCGGAGAACGGCTTTATGCAGGGCGGCGTGTTGTTCATCGTATGTTTCATTTATCCGTTTTTGAAAGTGGTTCGCGAGAAGAAGATGAACAAGCTGATTGCCTACGCTTTTGCGCTGGTCGCTATTTTCCTGACCATGATGTACGTGTCGTCCAAGACCATTGATTTTTTTGGAGAGACGATCAGAGGGGCGGCCGCTGGACCGTATCTGTTTCTGGCGGCATGCGGGCTGCTGACCTTCGGTATTTTTAGACGCAAGGTTTAAAACGATAGGTTGCATGCAAATGCCGTAACGATTAATAAAGGGCCGTCCTATGAGCAGCATGCTGCTCATAGGACGGCCCTTTTTGGCGATGAATGATGGGATTAGTTAAAAAATGTCCGCAGCCCTCGCAAGGGGAGTAACGTTGAGCGGGATACTGGGATTTTGATATACTGGAGAAAGCGGCTATATTTCCGCTGCATTACATATAACAGGAGGGATTTCAGAATGGCCAATCAAACTTTTACCGATGGACCTACTTTGAATGACGGCGTAAAAATGCCGTGGCTGGGCCTTGGCGTATGGAAGACCAAAGAAGGCGAAGAGGTTATTCAGTCCGTAAAATCAGCAATCGCTGCAGGGTACCGCAGCATCGATACCGCTGCCATCTACGGCAATGAAGAGGGCGTAGGGCAAGCCATTCGCGAATCCGGAGTTTCGCGGGACGAGCTGTTCATCACCACCAAGGTATGGAACGATGACCAGGGTTATGAGAAGACGCTGCAAGCTTTTGAGACGAGCCGCAAGAAGCTGGGGCTGGATATCGTTGATTTATATCTCGTGCACTGGCCGGGTAAAGATAAATACCTCGAGACGTGGAAGGCATTGATTCATCTGCAAAAAGAAGGCCTCGTTCGTTCCATCGGCGTCAGCAATTTCCAAATCCGCCACCTGCAGCATATCATTGAGGATACCGGCGTGGTACCTGTCGTCAACCAAGTGGAATTGCATCCGCTGCTTTCCCAGAAGGAACTGCTGGGCTATGCACGCGAGAATCATATCGTTCTGGAAGCGTGGAGTCCGTTGATGCAGGGCAACCTCGATCAACCGGCGCTGGCGCAGATCGCGGAGAAATACGGAAAAACCACGGCGCAAGTCATTCTGCGCTGGGACATTCAGAACGGCGTCATCGTCATTCCGAAATCGATTAAAGATCATCGGATCCGTGAAAACGCCGGCATTTTCGATTTCGAGCTTTCCGCAGAAGATATGGCGGCCATTGACGGCTTGAACCAAAACAAACGTTTCGGCTCCAACCCGGATGAATTCCTGTTCTGAATTTCGTTTTCATATAAAAAAGCGAGCACCAACCCTGAGTGAGGGAAGTGCTCGCTTTTTTTTGCGTATTCAATAGCAGGTGGAAAGCCCCTTGGCATTATCGTCATTCCTGGTCGTCCTCCGGAAGCAACGGCTCGCCCATCGTGCCGAGCTTCCCTTGCACCAGGTCCTCGTGCAGCCTTCTTAACCAGTTCAGGTCGGTCTTGGCGTGCTCATACATTCCGATCATCAGGTGCTGCGTGCTGCGGGGGACGATATGCTGGTGCTCTACGTATAGTTGATACGCCTGATTCACCCGGTGTTCGGCTTCCCGGATCCGGGTCTGCAGGATCGGGGCCAGAACGGCGGGGTCTGCGTGGCGAGAGAAGGGCAGCGCCATATACAGCGGGTGGTGCACGGGCTCGATGTCCCTGAATTTCTTGAGCAGCAGCTGTTCAAAAAGCTTGCGTCCGGATTCCGTGATCCGGTAGATGGTTTTATCCGGACGGCTGTCGCTTTGGATGGTTTCCACGGCTTCGATATATCCTTCCTCGGCGAGCCGGTCTACCGCGTAATAGAGGGAGCCCATCTGGAGCTTGGTATATTGATCCATGCCCCGGTCCTTCATCTTGATCCGGATCTCGTAGGGATGATGGTCTCCTTCCAGCAGCAAGCCCAGGATGGCCAGCTTCATGGACATGCCATCAGGCTCCCTTGGCCTTGGAGGGAACGGTCACCCGTTCGTTGCCCATCATAAGGACGAACACGAGAGCCAGTATCGCCGGCACAAGCGCCCACATGAACGTGTTCGCGATGGAATCGGCCAATGAAGCCGTGATCTGTTCGCGCACGTTCGGTGGAAGCTGCCCCATCACTTCAGGTGAAAGGACGGCATCCGCGTTTAACTCGGCACCGGCCGGCGCGTTTCCTCCGGCTTCCGCGAGCCGATTGTTCAGGCCGTTGCGCTGGATGATCCCGAAGATCGTAATCCCCACCGTCATGCCGAAGGAGCGCAGGAAGGAGTTCGTCGATGTTGCCGCGCCGCGCTGTCTGGCATCAAAGTTATGGATGGAGGCCATGCTGAGCGTGGAGAACGAGAACCCGACGCCAAAGCCGGTCAGGACCATGAAGAGCGTTAACAGGTAGCGCGGCGTATCCGGACTGATCGTGCTCAGGCAGAAAATGCCTGTGATAAAGCACAAGACGGACAGGATCATGATGTTTCTAAACGAAGTCCGGGTCGTCAGCATACCGCCACCTTGGCTCCCGAATACGCTGCCGAGCATCATCGGCATCAGAATGAGGCCCGAATTGGTTGCCGATCCACCGTACACTCCGCTGACGAAGATCGGGATGTAGATGGTGGCCACGATAAACGTTGCTCCATAGAACAAGGCAACGATATTGCTTGAAGCAAACAGGCGTTTACGGAACATTTGGAATGAAATAATGGGTTCGGCTGCTCGGGTCTCTGCGAACAGAAACACGATAAACAAAGCAATGAATCCCCCGAACAAGCCCAGAATTTGCGGTGAATCCCATGCATAGGTTTGCCCGCCCAGCTCCAGACCGAACATCAGACAGATGATCGCGCCTACAAGCGTTGCAGCCCCCGTCCAGTCAATCTTTTGCTTGGCATGGGAACGGGACTCCTTGTAGGACGTCATAATGAAGATGAAGGACACGATTCCGATCGGAACGTTGACATAGAATATCCATTCCCAGCCGATGCTGTCGGTAATAAAAGCACCCAGCAGCGGTCCCATGATGCTGGAGGTGCCGAATACGGCGCCGAGCAGACCTGTCATTTTACCGCGCTTCTCCGGCGGGAACAGGTCAAACACGATGGTAAACGCAATCGGCATAAGAGCACCGCCGCCGATTCCTTGAATCGCCCGGTAAATAATAAGCTCTGTCATATTATTCGCCATCCCGCAGAGGGCAGAACCAATCAGGAAGACAACCAGTCCGAATATAAAGAACCGCTTCCGTCCGTACATATCGGACAGCTTGCCGAATATCGGCGTGCCGGCCATTACGGCAACCATGTAGATCGAGGTTACCCAGACGACTTGGTCGAAGCCCTGAAGATCGCGGATAATCGTCGATAACGCGGTCGCTACAATCGTGTTATCGATGGCGGCCATGAAGATGCCGAGCAGCAGACCAGCCACGACCAATTTGATGTTGCTTTGTTGTGCATTCATGTTAAGGATACTCCTTTTCCTTATTCAACTATGTACATATTATTCAAATTTGAATAATCAAGTGGTTATATTGTAGCCGGATTAACAGAAGTTGGCAAGATGTTGAATGCAAGGCCTGTCTCTACATTTTGCACAAGAAAAAACAAGGTCAACCCTGTATACGGGATGACCTTGAGATTATCGGGCGACAGCCGCCGGAATGTCGTTGCAATCAATACCCTTGTCGGCAGATTCGTTTTGGGAAGCGGCTGCGTGGTACGGAAATTTTTCAGCTCTGCATGTTTCGTGAGGTACGATGCGCGATAATGAAACGGCGATCAAACGGACGCTTGTTTCCACTGGGGCCTCGGGTGAGGTATGACAGAGATTCGGCTGTCGATGGTCGCGTCTAACAGTTCATCTGGGGCGATTCCGGATCCAGCTGCATGAATTCGATCCGGTTGCCGTTCGGGTCCCTGGCCCAGCACTGCCAGTTGAAGTCTTTTCCTTGAACCGGCTCAACGTCCAGCTTCACGCCCTGCTTGCGAAGATGCTCCGCGATGCGCTCGATGTCTTCCACCTCAAGGCAGAGATGGGAGAATCCGACGGGCCGCTCTACACGGGCCGGTTTATTTTGTCCGCCGTAAAACAGCTCGATAAACTGACCATCACACACCTTAATGTACTCGATCCACGGTTCGCCCTGATCATTGGGAATATCAAAAGCGCGGGTAAAACCAAGCACATTACAGTAAAAATGCAGGGATTTCTCCATATCGGCAACATCGAACGCCAGATGGGCAATTCCTTTAATCATGACGGCATTCCTCCTCGGTATGCATCAAAGCATGAGATAAGATGTCTCTTATGTCCATTGTAACGCATTCTGTATACGCTTTCATATTTATTTGCGGGATCGGAAAAATAAAACCGGAATGCTGATTGAGCCGATCCGTCATGTAATGTAAAGCCTACCATCGTTATGCCGTCTTGGGATGTCAAAAACCCGAGGCCTGCGATAACAGGCTTCGGGTTTGGGGACATCGACGTGCGCTTGCGGTACGACAATTCATTCAGACAGGTATCATCATGCTGCGCAGGAATGGCAAAAGCTGCGATAATGGTTGTATTCATGATTCCAGAAACCGCTATGTTTCACCTAACAGCTTTAAATCGAGCTATTTAGTATAACGAATTGCCCCTAGCGCCTGTGATGCACCGGGACTTCTTTGCGCCCCTGTTTCATGGGTGCCTGGCATAATGGACAGGCTTTGCTCTCCCGATCCCTTGTGTTAACAGGGATACGTGCGTTGACTCGCTGCCAGCCCTTGCAATTAGGGCCGGAGCACAGCCATACGTCGACGGTCTCCGTTGCAGCGGGAGCAGCCGGAGACTGCGGCTTGGGAGCAGAACTCGACCCTGTCCGTGAACCTGAACCGAAACGTTGGCTCATCTGGTTAACGGCGCTCCCGGTCCTTCGTCCGGCAGAAGCGGAAGGCGATGAAGGCTTGGCCGAGGTTTCTATGCGGATCGTACGTTGCGCCGTAAAGGCTGTACGGGCCGTTGACCCTGCTCCCTTGTTCGGTATGCTGTTGCCCTGTTTGCTCTGTTCATCCGTGAGGAACACGTCCCGGAAGAAGCGGGAAACCTCCGCTTTCCGTCCGCGATAAAAGCCCGGGGAGCTGATCACCAGTTCATCCCGTGCTCTGGTGATGGCAACATAAGCCAATCTGCGTTCCTCTTCCAGCGCATCCAAGGCCTTATCCTCTTTGTCCGACAGCGGGCGCTGATCGTCCCTGCGCTCGGCGTCCAAAGCGGACGTATGCGGCAGAATGCCCTCGCTCGCTCCGATCAGGCACACCGAGGGAAATTCCAGCCCCTTGGATTTATGGATAGTCATTAAGCGGACGGCATCGGCATGCTCATCCCGTTTCATAGCCGCCATTTCCTTATGGATGATGATCAGCCGGTCGACAAATCCGACGAATTCAGCGATATCGCCAAAGCGCTTCGCGGAAGCCTCCAGTTCATCCAGCCCCTCTTGAATGAATTCCTTATGAAGGGTGATCTCCTGCCGCTCGTCGGCCTCCAGGAATTTATCATAGAATTGCCGTCTCATTTCCTGCACGGCCTGAAGGGGCTCCATCGCCTTCAGGCTCTTGATGAGCTTGGAGCGTTCCCTTATATTCTCGATCTGGAAATCCTTCAGCCCGGGGAAGGAGAGGAGGTGCGACAGAGGGCCTTTTTTGGGCCGCGGAGCATCCTGCTGCCGGATGAAAGCCATGCCCTTGTCGCGGTTGATGTACAGCGTATGAAGCATGCCCTCCATCGCCGTGAAATTGCGCCGGTCCAGCGACAGCCGCAGATGATCCATGAGCGGCTTGACGATCCACTGCTCGTAGAACAGATCCCCGTTCTCATAATGAATGAACGGAATTTCCCGCATCACGAGCTGCTCGAAGATCGCCCGGCTGTTGTTTGCGGTGCGATATAGAATGGCGTGGTCGCGGTACTGCTTCCCGTGCTCCCGGACCTGCTCGGTGATATGGGACAGCAGCAGCTCCGCTTCTTGATCGGGATCGCCGGGTCGAAGGTAGAGCGGCACGCTGCTGCTCTTGCGGGTCGACCGCAGCTGCTTGGGGCGCCGCCGTTCATTGACGCGGATAATTTCGTTCCCCAGGCCGACGATCGAGGAGAGGGAGCGGTAATTGATATCGAGCGTCACGACCTTAGCCCCGGGAAACGTCTGGTCGAATTCCAGGATGAATTCGTTGCGCGCCCCGTTGAAGCCGTATATGGTCTGGTCATCGTCACCTACAACCATTAAATTGCGGTGCGGGGCGACGATTTTCTTGAGCAGCTCATAAGGCAGCAGTCCCGTATCCTGAAACTCGTCGACCATGACATAACGGTACCGCCTCTGAAGGGAGGCGAGCAGTCCGGAATCATGGGACAGCAGACGATAGGAGAAGACCAGAATGTCGTCGAAATCCATCTGGCCATGCTCTTCCTTCCATTTTTCATACCGGGCAAAAATCTGCCGCTGTTCAACCTCGGCAGGCGTTTTGACAGGCAGCTCGTCAAGTCCGGTCATACTCATCCGGTGGGCGGACCACAGCGATAGCAGCGTCTCGGCTTCATAGCTGTCCTGCAAGCCCATTTCCCGCAGGATGCGCTTCATGATAAATTGCTGATGCCTGGCGTTGCTCAGGATTTCCTGCTTGTAGCCGCGGGTTCGCAGCAAGTACAGGAAGAAGGAATGGAAGGTTCTTGCCGTTACCTTGGCGGTTTCGCTGGACCTCAAGCCGGGAAGCGCCATGATGCGCTCCTTCATCTCGGCCGCCGCCTTGGAGGAGAAGGTGACAAGCAGGATGGAAGACGGATCCACGTGCTTGGTAGCAATGAGGTAGCCTGTCCGGCTGACCAGCACGGAGGTTTTGCCGGAGCCTGCGCCGGCAAGCGTAAGCAGCGGTCCTTGCGTATGTCGTACGGCCTGGATCTGGGCGCGGTTCAGCAGCAGTCCCTGGGATTCCAAGCCGCGAAAAAAAGCCGCATCCGGCGCGTCATCGCGGATCAGGTCCCGGCTGTTCTCGAGGGAAGCCAGCTTCGCAAACGGAATATCCTGACGCTCACCGCCGTACGGGCGTTTATAAAAGGGTATGGATGTCATGAAATTCACCAATCATTTCGTATTTCGTTTATCGTCTTACCAGTTTAACGGATTCTCGGAAGTCTGGCAAAGTGCAGGATATGGGTAAGCGCATGGGCGAAGCTCTTATGATTCATGGCATGAATTATCGTTCATGAGGGTTATGACGATAAGCTTTACTCCCAACTTGATAGAGGGAGAAGGTGTTATATTAAGTAGGAATGTTCAAGAGTACCCATAATCCATGTAGAAGGAGGGATGTCATGCTGGTTGTTATTGCTTTGCTGCAGCTCATCATGATCGGCATTTTGCTGAACATCAACAGCAAGCTGAAACCGCGCGATTATATTGCTGACGCGATGGAGAGGGACCGCCGAATCCGGGAGGAGCGGGAAAAAAAGCAGCAAATGGAGCAATGGTCACACGAGTCAAGCACAGGCAGCAGGGATCATTCATGACCTGAATCTTTTATATGACTAATGAAAAATCCCGGACTTGCCATGAAGGAAGAAGTCCGGGATATCCGCGCCCTAATAGTCATCTTGTATAACGTGCGCATCGATCCCTGTCGCACGGAGCGTGGCCGTTGGAGGGCCGTCGGCCCTCATTTCATGTTAGCCAGCCAGTTGTAGTATACGGCACTCACCTTCGACCATTACTCGAACCAATTCCACAGCCGCACTTCCCCGACCCGCAGATCGTGGACCCAGGATACCTCGCGCAAGGTCAGCAGCTCTTTGACAGGGCCGGTAATGACGGCACCATAGAGGCGAACGCCGTTCTGTTCCACGTAAGCTAAGGAAGCGTCCAGGTCAATGAAGGGAGCCACCCGTTCGGCAATCAGGTCATACTCCTGCAGAAGCCGCAGCGATTTGAGGAAGTGCTCATTCCGCAGCTCCCCGTCCCCGTAGGTGTCTACAGAAGGGTAATGTCCGCCACTGAGGGTGGTCTTGCTAAACCATCCGGTTTTTTGCTCCTGATAAGAGGTCACTGTCAAATCGTCATGATGCCAGACGGGATAAGAAGGAAAGCCGACAGGATGGGAGATTACGCCGTCTCCGTCGCCGAATCGATCATCCGGCCCTGTATCGACGGCAAACCAGACGGCCTCCATATTCCGGTTCTCGAACTGCTTCAGCAGTTCGTCGGTCGTGAAGAAACGGTTAAACGATACGTAAGCCTCAGCCACGGTGCCTTCGGGAAGCTTTTCGAGCCTGGACCAATCACCGCTCTTTGCAGAGGAGGTGCTAGCGTTTTGCTCTTTTGACTGCTCGTTGGGTTCTTCTTGATTCGCGGAAGAAGTCTCCGCAGAGCTATCCGGCCGGTAGAAAATCTGCGATGAACCCGAGCTGCCATTCTTCCAATCCGTATCGACGGAGGGCAGTCCGAACAGGAAGTTGACAGTGTATTCGCCGACGGTCACGCGTTCACTCCCGACTCGCTTGACCATATCCCCGTACATTTCCTGCATGAAGAAGGCTTTACCCTGACTGCTTAGCGAGACATCGATATTAGGTTTCGAGATCGAGATGGCGGAAGCGATGGCATCCCGATATTTATCGTTGCGGCTGGGGTCGCCGACCCCGTAAAACAGCGCCGTAATGATCGAGCTGATGACGAATATCGCCAGAAACGCCGATATCACCGTCAACGTATTGGAGATTCGGGCCCGCCATTTGCCCCGGCGAACGATTCGCTTTTCTTTCTTGGGCGTTAGGCCGGCCTGACCGTCAGCGGCATGCGGGGGTCTGGCATCGCTCGAACGCTCGCTATCCATCATCTCGTTCACGTAAGCCTGGTATTCCTCCAGCTTCTCCATTTCCCGTTCGATTTCGTTTTTTTCCTCGTCACTCAGCTTGCCATCCGCATAGTCCTTCAGCCGCTGCCTGAATTCTTCGCTCATAAATTCCCGTCCTTTCGTTTCATGTCCCGCAGCCGCTGCCTGGCCCGAAATAACGTGATCTTGATATGGGATAAGGTAATGCCCATAATATCCGCCGCCTCCTGGTAAGTGAATTGATGAAAATCGACCAGGAGCACCGCTTGCCGCTGCTTCTCCGGAATATCGGCGAGCATCCGTCCGAGTTCTCTGTGGACTTCTTGCTGGAGCAGGATGTTCTCGGGCGTATTCCGGTCTATCATCTGATCGAAAAATTCTGCGTCCTGGACGATGCTGCGGCTCGCCTTGCGCTGATAGTCCACGTAAGCGTTATGGGCTACCCGAAACAGCCATGGCTTGATTCGTTCTTCCTTCCAATCCTCGAGATACAAATAAGCCCGGTAAAAGGTTTCCTGCACCAGGTCCTCGGCCGTATGGTGATCGTAAGAGAGGGAGTACAAGTAACGATACACGTCTTTCACGTAATATTGATAAATCGATTCCAGACTGTTCAGTTTCATGTCCTCCCCTCTATGTAACACACGTATAACCAGGGCATAAAGTTACAGTTAGGCTGTGAAAAAACGACACGGGGCTTTAACCCGTAAATCGCAAAAGCAAAAGCCCGCCAAGTGAGCGGGCTTCCGATAGCATATGAAGGGCTGCATAGAGAAGGAGGCTGTCGTAAACGGTGGAGCTCACGCGCCTCTGCAGCATTCGGACATCACTTGTTGTTCTTGTTGATGTAGGCCGTAAGCAATTTGTACTGCTTGCTGTCTTTTTCGGCATAGTTCAGCGCCGTCTTTCCGGAAGCGTCTTGAAGGGAGGCATTTACCTTGTGCTGGTTCAGCAGCTTGTCGATGTAGAAGTCATTCTTGTGGATGACCGCCAGATGAAGCGGCGTCTGACCTTCGAAATTCGGCAGGTTGTAATCAAGCTCGCCGGCTTGGCCGTCCATCTGTACAAACGGGTCGTAAAGGGAAGGATCGCCGTCTAGAATCAAATAATGCAGCAGCCCGTTGCCGGTGGTTTCATCTTGCGAATACAGCCTCGCTTCACCGGCAGCGATAACGATATAAATCTTTTGCATATTCAATTCGCCGTTGACTTCGATCAGCTTGCCGAGGTTTTTCACCAAATGACGCTCGGGAGCAGGCGTTCCTTCAGACTCGGAAGGCGCAGACGGGCCGACCGGGATCGCCTCTCCATTCGAGGATTGGGGAATAATTCCGATCCCCTCGGCCCCGACGGAGCCGACTCGATACCCAAGCGCTTCCGAGAAGTCCCGCACGGGGACATACAGCTTGTTCTGTATGACTACCGGAGAATCCGACAGCCGGGCTTCCGATCCGTTGACCACAATTTTGGAATGGGATGGAAATGCCTTCAGGTAAACGGCGGCACCAACGGCCGTACCGGCTGTCAGCGCCACCCCGACGATCGCGCCGAGTGCAAAAGCAGGAACAGAAGAGAAGCGTTTTTTCATAATATCCTCCCATGATCGCATATGGACTTTTACTCCATTATATACCAATTCAGCGTTATCTCCATTGAATATTCGGATCCAATACGACGATTCTCTGCTCGTCCACAGCCCTTTTCAGCAGATCTTCCTTCAGCTGCTTCGCACTGGTTATGACGTCAGGCTGGTTTGTCTTCATTTCCGTCGTCAGTTTATTTATAAATCGTTCGATCGATAGCATGTCCCGATATTCCGGCGGGGAGTAATCTTCCCAGTACTGATCTTCGCTGATGCCCATCGCATCCAGCATGCGCATGTGCTGCTCTTGCACTTGTCCCGGCTGGCTCTCGAGCGTTTCCCGAAGCTGCCTTGCCCTCTGAGCCCCATCCTCCAGGCTTGCCGCAACGCCCTCTTCGTCAGCCAGCTGAAGCATCAATTCCTTTGCTGCCATTTCTTTAAGGAGCGTGGAGTCATCAGATAGGGGGGTGTCACTCTTAGTGAGGTTGACCTTGTAGGCGGTTAAATGTGTACGCGTGATGTAGGTGGCGCCGACTTGAATCAGCGCCTGACCGTCCAGGCTGTCGTTCATGCGGTGCTTCCCGCCTGAGCGATCGGAAGCATCGGTAAAGTACAGGATGGTGCTTATCGTCAGGACGCTTGCTATGGCGATGCTAAGGATGGCGATGAATTTACGGTTTAATTTCATGCAGTCATTCCTCCCGGCATGAATGTATGGAAGCTTCGATACTAATATAGACGTTTTATCAATCTGAAAGGTTCTACAAAAATATGAAAAAAACGCCTGGAAGCACAACATCAAAGTGCTTTCAGGCGCAGGCGGCCACCGTGATCGGACCGGCTTCGGGAGCGATGCTTATTTGCGAAGCAGGCGAGTCTTATGTGCGTAAATGATCGCTTTGTCTGCGAGAAATGCCGCGTAGAGCAGCAGGAAGACCGCATAGGGAAATCCGGTGCCGTCCAGGCTCGGAACGAGCCATTCGGCGGCAATGAAATACAGCAGCGTCAGCAGCACCGGCAGCTGCCGCTTCAGACGGTATTTCCAGACGGACCAGATGATGCCGGCGACCCCGGCAAACAGCATGACCAGACGGACTGCATCCAATGCGGATTGCACGATTTTCCTTGCTTCCTCGTTTCCGATGGCAGCCGCATATTTGGAGGTGCGGCCCGCAAATATGCTTCGGAACAGATGAACCAATGGATTGCCCTCGATGTATCTGGATTCCAGCCACAGCGCGGCGAGATTCCACGGACCGGACATATACCTCAATTTATTGAACAGAGGGATGTTCAGCCACCATGGAGACAAGATGAGCAGGTAGCCCGCGCTAATGAGAAGGATCCCCCCGGTTACGATCTTGACCGGACTGCGGTATTTGATCCAGAAGGCAATGAACAATACAGGATACAGCAGCGCCTGAAGGTTGTAGCAGGCCATAAGCGCCGTAAGCGCGCCGGCAGCCGCGTACCATCCCGCCTGCTTCAATTCAAGCGCTCCGATGACGGCGCAGACAAGAAGAAGCATCAAAGTCTGCATGGTCGTATCCGGCAGGATCAGGCGGACGGCGCCATAAGCCGGCCAGAATAGCGCATAGATCATGCAAGAGAGAAAAGCGATCCGCGTATTGAACATGTAGCGGGAGAGCACAAACACCAAGTAGACGGAAAATGCATGAAAGAAGCATTGGAGCAGCTGATAGCCGATCAGGGCAGCTTCCATGCTTCCGAATATGGCGGTAAATCCGGCAATCATAAGCGGCACACCGGGCATGACGCTGGAAGCATGCTCTTCCAGGTCTCCACCGGGGTGGCTGATCATGGCCGCACTTTGGATATACCGTTCTTCGATCACGCTGCTGATGCTGGGGGAGCGTTCATGAAGACCGGTCAGCACCAGCAGACATGACATCACCAGAACCGCCGCTATCAGTATCAGCAGCATCCTTCGCTGCACACGGTTTAAAGTCCATATGGAAAACAAAGGGTCCACTCCACTCTTCATATAATCTCTAGGGTTTAGATCAGAATACATACCCTTCTATATTAAAGAAAAAACGGGGAAATAAAAAGGCTCCGCCAAAACGGAGCCCATTAGTTCAAGTTACGCTGCAGTGATAAGGCCAATCCCATTTTTAAAAGCCGCTGTGATACTTATCGTCGCTGGATGAACGCTTCTTCGACGTGCCATCCCGCTGCTTTTCTTCCTGGCGCTCCAGCCTGGCGTCTTCCATCGGAATCGGGTCCACATGCTGCTCGCTCTCGAATTTGTCGAACAGGCTTTCTTGTTCCGTCGGATATTGTTCAGGGTGATCCATGTTGCCGGGACCATTGTGAAGCGGAAGATCCTTTTTCTTGTCAGCCACCGATCTCACCTCATTTAACGTTGTGATACTACCTTTATACCTTATTTGATGAAGTATCAAACATCCCAAGAGATGAGAAAGCAGAGGAGAGGTGGTCTTTAAGAGGTCTCCAGGCCGGCTGCAGGCTGCTGCTGCGCTTCGGCTTTGAGCCTTAAATAACGGATAAACAGCTCAACGAGCTCCGGATCGAACTGCGTGCCCGAGCAGCGGAGCAGCTCTTCAATCCCTTCCTCGAAAGTTTTCGTTTTCTGGTAAGGGCGTTCGGTTGTCATCGCGTCGAAGGAATCGATAATGGTCAGCATCCGGCACAGTTTGGGGATTTGGCTGCCCCTGAAGCCGTGAGGATAGCCGCCGCCGTCAAACCGTTCATGATGCAGTTCGATGTAAGGAACCAGTTCCTTGAACTTCTCGTTCGTTTCCGCGATGCGCTTGCCCCAGCTGACATGCCGTTTGACGGTTTCCCATTCGCCGGCTGTCAGCTTGTCCCGTTTGTTCAAGATTCCCCAAGGAATCTCCAGCTTGCCAATATCGTGAATGAGCGCCCCGAGCACAAAATTGCGCCGCTCCACGCTGTCAAGCCCAAGCACTTCGCTGATGTCCATGGCGTAGCGGAAGACCCGTTTGGAGTGCTTGAACGTATCCACGTCTTTATACAGGAACAGCTTCAGCTGCTGCTCGATGTCTCGGACGTCCTCCGCAAAGTCGATCTCGGATTCCTTTTCGACGCCGCTTCCATATACATGCACGTTGTTCTTGCCCTGCTTCTTGGCATAATACAGCGCTTGGTCGGCAAGCTCGACAAGCTGCGACTTGTCATGAATATCAATCCGGTACGAGGCAACGCCGGCAGAGAAGGAGAGACAGCCGGACGGAAAAATCTCGACACCGTCGAAATAGGTATCGTTCAGCTTTTTGCGGAGCCTGTTAATGAAGGAACGTGCCTTAAGGTCATCATAACCCGGCATCAGGATCGTGAACTCCTCGCCGCCGAAGCGGGAGGCCACCACCTCGGCCGTTTCGGATTCCACCTTGAGGTAATTGCCGAGAAATCCGAGCAGCATGTCGCCTTTCAAGTGTCCGAATTGATCATTGTATTTTTTGAAATCATCGATATCGATCATGGCCAGCGACAACGGCGTTTCATTGGTTTTGGCCTTCTTGATTTCGTCTTCCAGCAAATTTTCGAAATAGCTGTGATTGTATAATCCGGTTCGTTGATCCTTGATGGCTTTCTCTTGTACCTGTTTATACATCGTGAAGAGCTGCTTGAAGGAATAGGACAGCATCACGCTGAGACCTATAAACAGGGTTAGTCCGAAAACGCCGTTATGTACGATAAGTATGGAGAGAACCAGCGAAAGAATGAGTGTGCTGAGGTAAACAAGCAGTGTATCTTTCATGAAGGTTTTCAAAATATCATATAACGATCCCTTGTATAACAGGTAATAGTAGAAGCCGACAAGGAATACGTTGATAACAAAATAAACAACCAATGCTGCAACATACGCACCAAATTGATCATTGTGAATAGGGCCTGCTTGCCCGCCCGCCATTTTGAAAATGAAGGAGGACCCGACGATCATCACGGTATACACGGAGAAATTAACAAAATGCTTCCAGAAGGGGATTTTTCTGTCGTAAAGCGCCATGGCAAGGGAGACGAACAGGATGACGGACAGCGCGAACGGTGCTCCATAGATAAAAATGCATGCCAGGTAAACAGAGGAATCCATGGACTGTAAATTCCCCTCTGGCGGCAGCTGGAAGGTGAAGTAGTTTAAGATGAGGGCGGCGCCTAACATCGCATAGACCCATACCCACTGGGAAGGAGTATAGTGGAAGATTTCCCCTTGATGCACCAGCAGGAAGGTGGAACAGCCAAGAAGAGAAAGAAAAACAAAATACAGCTGTCCCGCAAAGCCTTGAGAGAACCTAGGACGCTTAAATATGGACATAAATGATTTCTCCTCAATAAAATCAATGGTGTATTCTCCACATTTTAAGGTATATTGCGATGCAAAACAACGAAAAAGATGTAAAAAAACAGGCTGAATTTTCCAGCCTGTTTCTTATGGAAGTCGATTATCCGAATCTGTAACCGGAAGTCAGAGCGACAACAACAGAAGCAACGATGATGGCATTCAATACGATGCGGGAATACTTGATTTTATCAGTTTTCTTCACAGTTCTCCCTCCTTTCCAGGTGGTATGATGTATGATCAATTTTGTGGTTCCACACGTTCATTGGTATCGGATTTCGGTCCTAATGCTTGCACGTTGGCGGTATTCTTTCCCACGGTCATCAGGTTGAAAATGTAGAGAAAGATGCCGACGTTCATGATGATATCTCCGATACTGATCACCTGTGTTCTTGGATACGGCGGGGATAACGGTATAATGTCACCCAGGAACGGAAGGCGGGTAGAGGCGTCCATCAGATAATGCTTGGTGATAACGGTGCTGTTGCTCAGCATGTCCACGTAATAAGGATCCAGAACGGAAGCGGCGCTCATCGATACGGGCATTCTGCCGCCGTTAACCGCCATGACGAGGAAATTGAGAAAGACGCCGGCCAGGATGCTGCCAAAGCCCTTCTGGTCCCGGTTCATCCAAAGGAAGATCATGCCGGCGACGTAGATGAACATAAACACGTAGCTGCTTGCGGATGCCAGCCAGTCGGAATTCGCTTGAAAACGGAATATGAGCAGCTGTACGATTAGGAGAATTGGGAAAATGATTCCGCCCTTCAGGCGGATCTTGCTGAATTGCTGCAGTCCGTGACGGAAACCGCCGCGTATCAGTCCGACAATTAACCCTAGTATAATGCCGTCAAATACCATGATAGAGTTCCTACTTTCATAGTTCGTTATCTCCGTAATAAGATAGTTCGACAGCGAATTGGTAATTCCTGCAACAATAATCAAAATTTATGGAAAAATTTCGGAGGGGAGTAAAAAGCTTGTCCCATCCTGT
The DNA here is from genome assembly GCF_900109305.1 of Paenibacillus sp. cl141a. Lineage (NCBI taxonomy): Bacteria > Bacillati > Bacillota > Bacilli > Caryophanales > Paenibacillaceae > Paenibacillus > Paenibacillus sp. cl141a. The sequence continues at coordinate 107,522 of NZ_FNZO01000004.1, read as the reverse complement.
ATAAATCTTATGATTCATGTACATTATAACAGATCAAAAGGATAAATCTTCCTACTTTTTTCGTGTTTCTGTTGCAGAAAGGAGCAAATTCGCCAACTTTACATACCTACGGGGGGTATAGTAAAGTGATATTGTACGACATTTTACGATAGGAGGGCGACAGCATGAAACAAGTGACATTGACGGTGGAAGGCATGTCCTGCAACCATTGCGTGAACTCGGTGGAAGGCGCGCTGAAGAGTGCGGGAGCTTCTGGCAAAGTCGATCTTGCATCCAATACGGTGGCCGTCGAATACGACGAAACCAAAGTCAGCCTCGACGCGTTGAAGGAAGCGATTGAAGAGCAGGGCTACGATATCGTGTCTTAACGACAGATTTCCTGCCATATTCCCTAGCCGCGAACTTTGGCTGAAATAAGAGCCGGCTGCTGAAGTCGATCGACAGCATGCCGGCTTTTTTGCGCTGCGGTCGCAGGCAACCAAGCTTGCACTACCCAAGCCGAAGTTTCATAATAAATGGAGCGATTCTTAAGAGCCTAAGGAGGAGATACCCGATGAATGACACGATTTCACTGCTGATGAACCATCGATCGATACGTAAATATTCGGATCGGCCCGTGTCCGAGGAACAGCTAAGGGCTGTCGTGGCAGCAGGCCAGATGGCATCAACCTCAAGCAACGTCCAGGCATACAGCGTGATTGCCGTGACCTCACCAGAGAAAAAGCAGCGATTGGCCGCTTTGGCGGGGAATCAGGCGTATATCGTGGAATGCCCGGTATTTCTAGTATGGTGCGCGGACCTGTATCGTTTGAAAAAAAGCGCAGAGGCGCATGTGGCGGATCAAGAGACGTACGAAGATTCGACCGAGAATTTCATCGTGGCCACGGTGGATGCCGCTTTGGCTGCGCAGAATGCCGCGATCGCGGCGGAATCGCTTGGTCTTGGCATTGTGTATATCGGCGGAGTCCGCAACTCCATTGCGGAGTTCTCCGAGGCATTGGAGCTCCCGGATTTGGTCTATCCGGTATTCGGCATGTGCCTCGGGTACCCGGATCAGGAGCCGGGGCTGCGTCCCCGGCTTCCGGTGGAGGCTGTCCTGCACCGTGACAGCTACGATCCGGCGGCCCTGGAAGAAGTGAAGAGTTACGACCGAATCTCTTCCGATTATTTGTCCAAACGGACCCATGGCAAGAACAGCGCTCCCTGGTCGGAGCTTATGGCCAAGCGACTGTCGGAGCCGGTCAGGCTGCACATGAAGGACTTCCTGAAGGGGAAGGGGTTTATGGGGCGTTAGGCATGAGTAGAGAGAGCGGGTACGTCGCTCTCGTAAAGCAATAGAGAGGGCTGGTACGGCTGCTCTCGTGGGAATACTCCAAAGGCACGCTTGTACATCGTGCGCACGGTGCGTCCAAGCTCTGACATGGAATGGAGGCGAGGGCGGCAGTGCTCCCTGTGCGCACGGTGCGTGTCCGGGGCATGCTGGTACGGCTCAGGCTATAGAAACTACGCCCGGCCGCGAAAGCCAAGCCCTGTCGCGGGATCGGTGGCGAGGGCGGGCAGTGCTCCGAAAGTTTGCCGTAGCTCGGAAGCCGCAAGCCGAAACGAGTTACGGCCCGGCCGCAGCAGTATCTATCGGACCTCAGATCCGGATAGCAGTACCGGACCTCAGATCCGGATAGCAGTACCGGACCTCAGATCCGGATAGCAGTACCGGACCTCAGATCCGTTATTTTCGCTATGGGCTCGTTTTTGCTCAATCTATCGGACACATGTTCCGTTAAGCAGCATATAATCCGAAAAATGAGAGCCTTATTCGGTGAATAGCGGACCTCATGTCCGCCAATATTCGAAAAATGGCGCTTTTGATCAAAATAAGGTCCGTTGAGTCCGCTAATGTGCAGCTATTTTGTACATCGTGCGCACTATTCCCTGTCCCTACGATGCGGGTTCGGGGCATGCTTGGATGGCTGGTCGGCGCTAGGCGTGCTGCAATGAACGACGCTGAACGTAAGTCACAACACAGGAAGCGTGCCGCGATGGACGACGCTTGAACGTAAGTCATAACACAGGAAGTGTGCAGCAATAGGGCGACGCTTGAGCGTAAGTCACAACACGGGAAGTGTGCCGTAATGTACGACGCTTGAACATAAGCCATAACACATAAAAGGGGCTGTCCCACAAGGTCATGAAGTACGGACCAAGGGACAGCCCCTTTTTCAGAGGGCTCCTTTTATATGAGATTAACTGATCAGGAAGACATGCCGATTCATTTGCCGATTCCCTGCTGGCGGTATTGACCTGGGGTGATCCCTTCCAGCTTCTTGAACATGCGATTGAAGTAGGGAGGCTGATATCCTGCGGCCTCCGCGATTTCATGAATGCGAAGATCCGTGGTCAGCAGCAATTCTTTGCAGCGGTTCATGCGCACGGTCGTCAGATAGTCCATATAATTCGTGCCCGTCATCTGTTTAAACGCTTTGCTCAGTTGGGATACGCTGACGCCGGCGTCCATGGCCATGGCATCCAGGGACAAGTCCTGCATCCCGTTCTGCTCGATTTGCTCCAGCACGTTTTCGACCAGCGATTTCATGGAGCTGTTGAAGTTCTTTGTCAGCTGATCGAGATAGGGCTCGATGATTTCTTTCTGGAACCAGTCCACGCAGGCCTTCGGATCGCGAAGCAGGGACAGCTGCTCCTGCAGGTTGGAGAAATCGTACACCTGGTACGGATTTAAGCCGGCCTGCAGCATGGAGCGGTGAACGCTCGTGATTAAACGCATAAGTCCATGGTGGACATGCCACTCCGAGCCGCCCCCGGCTTGAAGCGCCGTGACGAAGCGGCTTAGGGATCGCAGCGCGTCCCCTTGCAGCCCGAGGTTCAGGGTGTGTATGAAATCCTGCTCCAATTCCAGCGGAAAGTCGATCCAGTCGTTTTTCTGGGACAGCACCGTGTCCGCTTCCAGCAGTTGGCTGCCGGCATCGAAGGATCGGTAATGCAGCGCCCGCTTGGCCTGTTCCAAAATATGGGGAACATCGGTCCAGGTCGAGCTCGGCCCGCCCAGCACGATGGTTGCCGACATCCGCAGCGTATCGCGCAGGGCCCGCAGGATCTGATCGCACAGCAGCCTCATCATACGTGTCTGTTCGTCGGCTTTAGGAGAGGCCGGAACGATCAGGATGACGCCAAAGGAGCCGTCGAAGAAGTTGATGGGATGCATATAGGCGCTTACGTCCTCTGCCAGCTCTTGAATCACGTTCAAAGCGGCGTAGGTGAGAAGATGCTGATCGTTTTCCGTTAGCGGCGTCCGATCTTCCCCGTGGGTATGCTGCTGGAGAACGATCGCCGAGAACTGTTTTTTCGTGATGTCAAGCTCCATCTCTTGCAGCTTAAGCACGTACTCGGACTCCGTCAGGTGGGCAGCTTGCCCGCTCAAAAATTGATTGATATAAGCCTCCCTGATCGCGGGCAAGGATCGCTTCCATTGATTTTGAAGCGTGTCATGCGAGAACCGGTACTGCTTCCACTCGTGTTCAATATATTCGAGCTCATTATACCGCGATGTCTGTTTGGCCTGATCGCCGCCAATCATATGAAGCATCTTGCGGATTGGGTGATACATCCTCTTGGAGGCAAACCAGCTTGCGCCCAGGGATGCCGCGAGCGCAAAAGCAAAGCAGATCAGGATGATATGGGTATACGGCTTCGTCGGAGCGATGATCGTGGACTGCGGCGTGCCGGATACATAGGTCCAATTCCGCTGCATTTTTTCAAATTGGACGGTATTCACCAGCCACACATCCTGATCGACCGGAACCTTCATCCGCAGACGATTCGTACGCTTGGCATGCTCCGGAAGCTTCAGCTGTTCCTGGATCGCGCTCATCGCCTTCGGCATGCTGCGGCTCATGCCCGATTCCCCGATGATATGGCCTTGATCGTCGAGCAGGAACGATAGATTCTCGCTGTTGCGAATCACGTGCAGCTTCGACGGATCGATGTAGATGACGATCGCCCCGTAGGGCGTATGACCGTTGAAGGGAAGCCGCATGACGAGCGCGTGGGAAGATCTCCCCTTATTGAAAGGCCGCTCCAGGTCATGTACCCAGAACATGTCCGAATCTCCCTCCATGAGCCGGCCGAAGCCTAACGCATCCTGTTCCTGATCCAATGTCCGCAGCCCGAGATCGGGCTCCATGATTTTATTTTGCTTTTTGATGTAGAGATAGACCTGATCCACAAGGGGATCCGCATTTTCCACCAGGTTCAGCGTATTGAACAGCTCGTTCGTCTCCTCGATATTCGACACAAAGTCCATATCGGACAAGGAAGGCTTGAAATGGGGCTTCACCACCATATTGAGCGCGTAGTGGACCAGCTGGGTGAACTGCTCGTCCACTTGCCTCGCCGCGTCAACCAGGGCTTCCTCGTTCCGCTGCTGATATTGGTTGATCATATGCTGGTTACCCACGTATAGGTAAACAGCCGTAATGGCCGAGATGGGGAGGCATGTCATCAACACGGCGAGCACGATGCTTCTCCAATACATAACACCTTTGAAACCGGATTCAGGATTCTGTTGCCTCATAACACTAACCCCCTGTTGGCATAGACAAATCCAAGGCCTGATCGAAGAAAGCCGGGAAAATCATTAAATACTATCATAGCGAAAGAGGGGATTAGTTGAAAAGATCACATTTTCCTATTGATGCCGATGAACATGGCATTCCGGCACCAAGGAAAAAAAGTGCAATTCGAGGAAATGGATAATCCGAAACGCTTGGCAGGCAGGCATTTTTCCGTATTGTTCATCGAAGGGAGAAGGGAAGGGGCCGCGTCGGAAAAAAAGTGGAATTGCAGGCAATCCTGCAACCGTTTACATTGGGGATGCGTTCCGCGAACGGTAGGTTTGAATGAGACGACAAGGCTGAAAGTGAGGGAATATCGATGAAAGCACAAGAAACCGTTCAGTCGGCAAAAGGAAGCGGGAGCCCCCCTATTCCCGCGAAATCCAAAACGAAGTGGGGGCGGATCCGGTCGGATGTAGCACGCGACAAGTATTTATACATGCTGGCGTTGCCGGGTCTTATCTTTTTTATCATTTTCAAATACATTCCGATTACGAATCTCGTCATTGCTTTCCAGGAGTACTCGCCGTACTTCGGAGTGTTCGGGAGCCCTTGGGTAGGCTTCGAGCATTTCGCCCGGTTCTTCTCCAACGACGACTTCTGGATGCTGCTGCGCAATACGCTGGCGATTAGCTTCCTGGGCTTGATTTTCTTTTTCCCGGCGCCGATTATTTTAGCCTTGATGCTGAATGAAGTACGAAGCTCCTTCTATAAATGGACTATCCAATCGCTGGTGTATATCCCCCATTTTTTATCCTGGGTATTGATCTATGGGCTGACCTACCTCATGTTCTCGCAATCGGAAGGCTTGTTCAATAAGTGGCTCGTTACCATGGATTGGGGAACGGTCGATATTCTCTCCAATCCGAACTATTTCTGGGGCATGCTGACGGCACAATCCATCTGGAAGGAGGTCGGATGGGGGACCATCATCTTCCTCGCTGCCATCGCCGGAGTGGATCCGCAATTATACGAGGCAGCCGTCATGGATGGCGCAGGCCGTAGGAGACGGATATGGCATATTACCCTGCCCGCGATGCGTAACGTGATCCTGATCCTGTTGATCCTCCGCCTGGGAACGATCATGGATACCGGATTCGAACAGATCTATCTGATGATGAATGCGCCCGTCACCAATGTGGCCGAAGTGTTCGATACCTATGTATACCGGGTGGGGATAAGGCAGGGAGAATTCAGCTACAGTACGGCCATCGGGTTGTTCAAATCGATCGTCGGCGTCATCCTGGTGGTCTCGGCCAACCGATTGGCGAGGCGATACGGTCAAGAAAGCCTGTACTAGAGGCGGGCGAAGACAAGGAGGAGTAAAGCATGCATGAGAAAGGATGGAAAACCGGGCTCTTCGGCTTCGTAAACAACGGCCTGCTGCTGATCATCGGTTTGGCAACGATATTTCCGATTTACTATACCGTTATTCTGTCATTTACCGATCCGGTGGAGTACTATCAACGAAGCTTGATATTATGGCCGCGGGATTGGACGCTGGATGCTTACAAGCATTTACTGTCCAACGGGTTGTTTGTCACCTCGATTTCCATAAGCGTGTTCCTGGCCACGGTCGGCACGATGCTCAGTCTGCTCGTTACGGGGGGGATGGCTTACGCGGTGTCCCGAAAACGGCTTCGGTTTCGCAAGGCAATCATGATTATGGTGTTAATTACCTTTCTCTTCACGCCGGGGCTGGTTCCGCTGTATCTGGTCGTCCGAAATGTGGGACTCATCGACAGCGTCTGGTCGCTGATCCTGCCGAGTTTGACGAGCGCGTGGTATGTGCTGCTCATGAAGGGATTCTTCGACAGCATTCCGGACAGTCTGGAGGAAGCCGCGATGATCGACGGTTCCAATGATATCGGCGTGTTCTGGCGAATCATTCTGCCGTTGTCGCTGCCGGCGCTGGTGGCTTTCGGATTGTTCTTCGCGGTCGGCTATTGGAATACGTACTTCAACGCGCTGATGTTTATTAATGACCAGAAGATGTGGCCGCTGCAAGTGCTGCTCCAAAATATGCTGGTGGATCCCACGACAATGGGATCGGGAAGCGGCGGGGGATTTGCCTTCCAGGTGAACCGTCCGGTTCCGACGGAAACGTTGAAAATGGCAGCGGTCGTCATTGCTACCGTTCCAATCATGTTAGTGTATCCATTCCTGCAGAAGCACTTCGCCAAAGGGGCGATGGTGGGCTCCGTCAAGGAATGATCCGATATACGGTTTTCTTTTTCCAACATGGTCAGTCAGGGAAGAGGTATCATAAACAGGGAGGTCTAATGATGGAAAAAATGGATGCAAGGCCGAGCAAGTCGTTTTTAAAAATGTCGGGGGTGCTGCTCTTAGCAAGTTCGCTCTTGCTTAGCGCATGCGGCAGCCGCGGCGGGAGTCCCTCGAGCGGCAGCGAGAGCGGGACAGACAGCAGTGAACCTACAAGCATCACGATACAGACCTTGAATTATGCCACCGAATTCATAGACAACACCAATCCGCTTTGGAAAGAGCTGGAGAAACGCACCAATACCAAGCTGAATATTACGTGGCTGTCCCCATCCACGGCCGAAGAGAAAATCAATGTCATGCTTGCGTCCGGCGACCTTCCGGAGGTTACTTTCGTGGAGACGATGCAGAACCCGCAGCTGCAGAAGATGCTGAAGCAGGGAGTCTTCTGGGATCTGACCCCTTTTCTCAAAGACTACCCGAATTTAAATCGCGAAGAGCTGAAGGAAATGTGGGAAATCACCAAGGTGGACGGCAAGAACATCGTGATTCCGCGTTACTACCCAAGCTATGGGGGCGGGGTGTTCCCGATGATCCGCAAGGATTGGCTGGATGCCCTTCAGCTGGAAACGCCAAAAACGCTGGATGAGTTCCATAATGTGTTAAAAGCTTTCAAGGAACAGGATCCGAATGGTAACGGACAGGCGGATGAGATCCCGTATGCCGCTAATCCGAGCGCGCTCGCGTATATTTATAATATCTTTAATGAAACGCAAGGGGCTTGGAAGCTCCAGCCGGATAATACCCTGTCTCCGATTATTACGTCGGACGCGTCAAGGGAGGCCATGCTGTGGATCAAGCAGGCTTATGACGAGGGCCTGTTCCCCAAAGACTTTGCCATCATGAAGTTTTCCCAGGTGATGGATACGATGCGAAGCGCCAAGGCAGGGGTTGGCGGCATGTCCATGAACCATGCCTGGGTAACCGGGAAAGCCGTGAAGGACGTTGATCCCAAGGCGGATTTGATGCCGCTTGCTTACTTGGAGAATGCTAACGGGGTGAAGTATACGCCTTCAGGCTCCCCGTACTATGGCGTGTACCTCATTCCGAAGAAAGTGCCTGAGGCCAAAGTCAAGAAGATCCTCGAGTTCTTCGACTATGGCTACAGCCAAGATGGAAACGAGATGCTGACCTACGGAATCGAAGGCGTCCATTACAATCTGGAGAACGGAAAGAAGGTCGCAACGCCGCAGGCTGTCACCGATAAGACGGGGGATGGAAACCTGAACAATATGATTCACCTCGTCAGCGACGACATGGCCATCAATGCGGTAGGGATGCCGGACGAGGTGTATGAACGTAACGTAGAGATCGTTACGGAGCGCAAGACGGTTAAGGTGCCGAATCCTTCGGGCGAGCTATATTCGGAAGCTTATAACAAATACTATCCCGAGATTTCCAAGAAAGTAGAGGATATGCGGGTCATGGTCATCACCGGCAAGGAACCGGTTGAATCGTACGATAAATTGATCGAAACGATCAAGAGCGATCCGAAGATGAAGGAGATTACAGAGGAGATCTCGAAGGCGTATCAGGACAAATTTGTGAAATAACCGAAATCCAAACCACAATGCGAGTGAGCTCGCATTGTGGTTTTTTTGTTTCCTGGGATCTGTCCCTTTCGATTTTAGGCCCCTGATGTCTAACATCAAACATCCTATAATTTTACATTAAAGCATAAAATATTACATGAGGGGAGGACATAAAGTCATGAAAACGAAGGAAGGCATTAGGTTTGATATCGAGCAGGAAAGAAACAAGCTTCATAAGATGAAGCAGCGGTATCGTGATTTTAATCATCCTAAAGTCCTCAGGCAATCGATCGTGCTCGATGAACTGATTAACCAATATAACCGGTTCCTTAAAGAAAACAAACCGATTGCGTAACAACCGGCTTGAACGGAACGGGAATTCTTTTTTTATAGATCGTAAAGTCTAACCGCATTCTCGTAAAAAATCCTGCGAGCCTCGGAAACGGTCAGCCCGCGAAGCTCGGCCCATGCCGCCGCTGCTGAAGCCGTCATCTTGGGATGGGTCATCTGTCCGGTGAACGGGCCATCGAACGGCCAAGGGCCGTCGGTTTCGGTCATGACAAGATGCTCCGGATACATACGGGCAATATCGCGAATTTCATCCTCATAAAGAATGTCGGGCGTGAAGGAGATATAGCAGCCTTTATCCGCCATCCGTCGCAAGGTGTCACGGGAGCCCTTGAACCAATGGAAATGGGCGCGGGTGACGCCATATTTGTCGAGCAAATCACATGCGGTATCCGCATCTTCATATACAGCGTGCAGTATCACCGGTTTATGATGCCGCTTCGCAAATGCTATAATTTGCTCAAGCAGGCATTCGTAAGGGCGGTTATCCCACGGCCGGCCCTCCGTTTCGGCTTCCAGCCTGGCATAATAGGGCAGGCCGACCTCTCCGACGGCAATCATGTCGTCGACATGCTTATCCATCCAATCCAGCAGCTCTTCGGTTTCTTCAGGGGAAGGAACGGGCTGTTCCGGATGATAACCGAATGCCGGCCGCACCAACGGTCCGTACTCCCTGGCCAGCTCCAGGTTTCGCTTGCTGGAAGCCAGGTTCATGGAGACAGAGATGATGGACTGAACTTCGCTTTTGCGGATATCGGCAAGAATCGTTTGCTGATCGGAGAAGGCATAACGATCCAGATGAATATGGGTGTCCAGCAGAGGGAGATTCGTTTCAGTCTGCGTGAATGATTTCATCGTTACATCACCTCGCTTGTTCGCCTCCAAGAAGCGCTCTTGAATGATGGATACAGGAGCTTAACCATTTGTATCCTGCCTATGCGGCTCAACGCTTGTGCTGTTCTTCGCGCATGATGGCGGAGATTTCGGTTTTTAGCGCAATAAAGGACGGGTCGTTCAGGATGTTTTCCCTGCGCGGACGGGGAAAAGGAACCTCCACCCGTTTCAGGATCGTTCCCGGCCGCGCCGACAGGATATAGATGCTGTCCGAGAGCAGCAGCGCTTCCTCGATATGATGCGTAATCATCAGCACCGAACGGCGCGTATCCTCCCAGATATCGAGCAGCCAGCGCTGCATATCGCTGCGTGTCAGCGCGTCAAGCGCGCTGAACGGTTCGTCCAGACACATAACTTCCTGCGGACTCATCAGCGCGCGCAGAAAAGCGGCCCGCTGCTGCATCCCCCCTGAAAGGGTATGCGGATACGCCTTCTCGAAGCCGGCAAGTCCGGCCCGTTCCATCCAGCTGCGGGCATTTTCCCTGGCGGCGGTTTTCGAGGTGCCTCTCAGCTCCTCGGGAAGGAGCACGTTGTCCTCCACCGTACGCCAAGGGAAGAGGGCAGGCTGTTGAGGCATATAGGCGATGCGGCCTTTCTCCCCGGTCACGTCCTGACCGTCCATGAGGACGGAGCCCGCATCCGGAGCCGTTAACCCCCCGATGATATGGAAGAGCGTGCTCTTTCCGCTGCCTGAAGGACCGATCAAGGAGACGAATTCCCCGGGCTGCACCTGAAGCGAAAGGCCATCCAGCACGTGCACTTCGCTGCGCCGTTCGCGGAAGGTGATATGAAGGCTGCGAACCTCAAGGGCAGGCGCTGGCGGGACCGCGGTTGAGGACTGGCGGTGCCCGTCATGATCCGGCAGGGATACTTGATGTGTCATGTCGCTAAACAGCCTCCTTATTATATAGGTTGGAAAATGTCCGTTCACCGTAGTTTAACTTTTTCGATTCCAGCGGATCAGGCGCTTCTCCAGCAGGGTGATCAGCAGCACCATCAGCAGGCTGAGCAGGACGATGATCAGAATGGCAACAAACACCCGGTCCGTACGGTAGCCGGATTTTTGCAGCATCATATAGTAGCCGATGCCCCGGTCTGAGCCGATCCATTCCCCGATCACCGCACCCATGACCGAATAGGTGGCCGCGATGCGGATCCCGGAGAAGATGGAGGGGAGCGCATGCGGCAGCTCCAGCTTGGTGAAGATCTGCCATGAAGTGGCTCCCGCCATCTGCATGTAATTCATCATGGTTCGGTCGGTACGCGCCAGTCCGTCCAGGGCGGCAACGGCTACGGGGAAGAAGCAGACCAGGGTAATCACGATAACCTTGGGCAGCATGCCGAAGCCGAACCAAATCATAAGGAGCGGGGCGAGAGCGATCGTCGGCACGTTCTGGCTAAGAATAAGAAGCGGATAAAGGGCAGTTTTGAGAAAAGGCACCAGATGCAGGGCCAACGAGATGACAAGGCCGATCGCCGTACCGATCATAAATCCGACCAGGGTTAATTGCAGCGTGGCCAGCGTATGCTGAAAAAGGCCGGAGGCGCCGGTGGCGGCTTCATGCCCGATAGCCGTCGGCGCTGGCAAAATATACGGCTCTATATCGAATACCGATACCGCGGCCTGCCATACCGTCAAAAAGAAAAGGACCGCCGCAGCGGGCGGCCAAACGGAGCTCCACCAGCCTTTTCTCATGGACGGTATTTCTCAGTCAGCTTATCCATGCTGATGCCGCCCGGATGGTGCGCGATTTTGACCTGGGATATGACGCTGGGACTTCCTGCTTTCACCAGCGCCTCATGCATGCGCTCAACGATCTTCAACAACTCGGAAAGCTCCCCTTCCAAGGTGGTTTCGAGCGCATGGACCTCGTATTTCACGCCCGACTCCTGAATGACCCGGATCGCTTCATCCACATAAGGAATGCTGTCGCCTCCATCCGGCGTTCTGGGTATCACTTGTATGCTCAAGAGGGTGTTTGCCATCTAAACTCATCCTTTCATGCAAGCTATATTGTAATGGAAGAGAGGCAGCCTGCCGGACAGGCCGTCTCTCTTCCAAATTAAATGCATCCTATGGTTTCTCCGGTAAAAATTCATTGGTGAAGGCGCTGTCCGCATCGAGCTCCTTCTCGAGCAGCTTGCGTTCAAACATCCAGTCCGCATACCCCGACCATACTTCGGCTTTCTGCTCGCCCCAGCGGGCGGCATCATCCTGATAGCGGGGACTTAGCCATTTCTGGCTGGCAAGAACCAGCTCGGCATCCAGCTCGGGAACGGCCTTCGTCAGCAGGGCAGCCGCATCCTCAGGATGTTGAATCGCATAGTCGTACCCTTTTGAGGTCGCCCGCATGAATGCTTTGACAAGCTCCGGGTCCTCCTGGATCAGCTTCTCGTTCGTTACGATCACCGGCGTGTAATAGTCAAGCTGCTCGGAGTAGTCCTTCACATAGATCATGTCAAGCGGCTCGTTCCGGAGCTCGGCTTCGATACCGGTCCAGGCATAGAAGATCCAGGCAAAATCAATGTCGCGTTTGACGGCCGTAAAATAATCGGCATCGCCCATGTTAACCATATTTACTTTGCTGACATCGGCGCCGTCGATCTCCATGATGGATTTCATGACGGCTTCCTCAACAGGCGAGCCCCAGCCGCCGTAGGATTTCCCTTCAAAATCGCCAGCCTTGACGATCCCCTTGTCCTTGGGGGCGGCAAAGCCGGATGTATTATGCTGAATAATCGCCGCAATGGAGACGAGCGGCAGGCCTTGGGTTCTGGCAAGCGTGACGCCTTCCTGGTAGCTGATGCCAAACGGCACCTTGCCGGATGCGACCAGCGTATCCGTTCCGCCGGCTCCCGGCTGGACGATCTGGACGTTAAGCCCTTCTTCCTCATAATACCCGAGCTCCTTGGCTGCATACAGCCCGGTGTGGTTCGTGTTGGCCGACCAATCGAGCATCAGCTGTACGTCGCGGAGCTTTTCGGCCGCCTGGCCGTCTGCGCCCTCGGTACCTGTATTTTCGTTCTTTCCGCCTGTACCGCATCCGGCCGCAACCAACAGCAGGGCGCAAGCGAGAAGCAGCGCCATCCATTTTCCCTTCTTCATCGTGTCTTCTCTCCTTTGAATTCTCTTTCTATGACCTCGTTGACTCCACAAAAAAAGCGCCCTGAATGATATCAGGACGCATGACGGCGTAAGTGTATACCACGGCAAATCATAGCTGCCGCAAACATGGACTTCCTACGCTGGCATTACCCAGATCAGGTGTAAGGGTCAGTATCATCGGATACACTCTCAGCCGGCCTAATTCCAGCTCCCCCGGGATTTATGAAGTTTCGGACGTTACACCCGTTATTATAGTCCTAACGCAAAGACCTGTCTAGTTCGAAAGGGGATGCGAACGAGGCAGGTCTTCGTATTGGACATGGCTTGTGCGGTTGGAAGAATGAACCCTGTTAACCATTCACGGGATGAAGCATTTTGATATGAACCTGTTCGTCAGCGGTTAGCGCTGGAAGAACTCAATCCATTCTCCTTCGGGACCGTGGACGAAGAAATAGCGGTACCCGTTCGGAAGCGTTACGATTTCCTCGTCAAGATGAGGTACATCCAGTCCCTGAACGCGCGCATATTCCGCTTCGATGTTATCGGTGCTGACGGCGAAATGATGGACGGTGCCCTCTGCGGGAAGCGTGTCGCTGTAACCCTGGATAAGCTCGACTTCCGTTTCGTCGCTGCCGTTAAATCCGAGGAATGCCAGCTGGATGACGCCATTGGTATGGGTAAGGCGATCCTTCAGTTCAAGTCCGACGACGGTTGTGTAAAAAGCAATCGTGGCTTCAAGGTCCCGAACGACAATGCCGACATGATCCAATCGTTTCTGTGACAAGGCTAAACACCCTTTCCGATTCATATGAGATATGAATGAAATGTTATCACATAATTCCTATACGTCAAGTGGGTCTTGAGGACGGAAAGCTTTTGGAGCGCGATGGTTTAATAGAGTAGAATCGATGGTCTTTCTTTCATTTCCTCATCTTTACTTTTAGGTGGGTAAAAAGTATCATGAGAACTATAACTATTAATTCAAAAGACCTAACAAACAAGCGTTGAAGAAAGCTTGCCTTTTGGCCGAGGAGGAATGCTTATGAGTCCAAATCCAGCAGATCATCTGTGGATTCGACTCGCCATCATATATGCATTCATTCAGATAATGACGGTTCTGTGGATGCCTGATGCTTTATTGCTTCAGCGTGTTCTAGTCATTATGGCTTCCGCTGCCGCTTCCGTCTATTTACTACGGATCAGTCGGCATTACGAGCCGCATCTTCGAAGGTTTTGGCTTATGGTAAGTGCCGGGCTGATGGCGGATGCCTCGGCTCGAATCATCGATGCTTGTTATTTTTGGCTGGGGAAAGAGAGCGCTTTCCGGACAATTTTGACTCAATTATTCTGGGGATTCGAAATCATCCTGTTTGCAAGCTCCCTCATTTATCTGTTCCGCCACGTTCAAGGTTCGTTTCGGGGAGTGCGGTTTATGCTGGATATCGTGATCGTTGGCATAACGGTCATGACGGTAGGTTGGGAATATTTCATCAAGCCTGAGCTTAACGGTTTGGCGAATGAAGCCTTGTGGGGAAAGCTGTGGGTGGACATGCTGTATCCGCTGTGCGCAACGGTGCTTATTTTCTTCACCCTGGTATTGTATTTTAACACAGGGCAGTTAAGAAAACGGGCAGTTTTCCTGATATGCCTTGGCGGGAGCATGTACATTGCCGCCGATGTTCTGCATATGTATCTCGTCGATTATAAGCATGTTGAAGTTCGTTCATACCTGTATCCGCTTTATACGTTATCGGTATTCATCATTGGTTTGGCAGGAGGGCGGTCAGCTCCCGATGCCCGAAATCAATCGTTGGATGAGAGGGAGTCCCGTTCGTTCGGAAATCTGATCGTAAGATATCTGCTTCCCTACAGCGTGCTTGGCGGGATGTTTGCCCTTATGGTGCAGCGGTTCGGAGGATGGAACGGGCTTTTTACCGGCCTATCCCTCTGCGTCATCCTGATTCTGATCAGGCAGATCCTGATCCAGTTCGAGAATGACCGCTTGTTTGACCGGCTGCATCAAAGCTTGATGCAGAGCGAGACCTTGGCGCATCGCGACGATCTTACGGGACTCTGTAACCGCCGCTACTTTAACGCGAGGCTGTCGAGCTCGCTGCAGGAGGCGGACCGTGCGGGTTCCCGCGTAGGGCTGTTATATATGGATATGAACCGTTTTAAACGAGTCAATGACCGCTACGGCCATCGCGCCGGTGATTTGTTGATTCGTAAGGTCGCGACCCGTCTTCAAACCCTTGAATCCAAAGGCGTTCTGGTTTCCCGTTTAGGAGGGGACGAATTTACGGTAGTGATTCATCCGGCCGGCGAGGATCAGGAACTGATCTGGATGGCGGAAGAGATCTGGACGATGCTGAGCGAGCCGTATGAGCTGGAAGGGCATGAGGTCCGAACCACGCCGAGCATCGGCATCGCGGTCTATCCGGATCATGCCAGGAACGACCAGGAGCTGATCGGTCGCGCGGATGCGGCGATGTATGCGGCGAAAGAGCGAAACGCCCGCTGGCATTTCGATGTGGAGCGAACGATGCTGCTGCAGCTGTTGGATCAAAAAGTCGAATAGATAAAAGATTCGGGTATCGACAATGTGTTGTTAAGAGCAATATAAGTCGATTATTGTAGAATTTAGCGCACTCATTGCACGAATCTTGCGCATTTCTCGCAAAATAGGTCATAACTTCGATATAAAATCCATAAAATGCAAAGAAATCATATTCAAAATGCCGATAAGAAGCATAGTGAGAGCTAGCTTGCCAAGGAGGACGAACATGATTTGCGACAATTGCAGCACCTTTGAACCGATTGAGGACCAGGGGACCATTCATATGAAGCCTGCAAGTGGTGAGCTTATTCAATTGCTGGCAGTGAACGGCTACGCGGTACAAGAGAGCAATGAGGGTTGTGCTGTGAACTACAAGGTACGAGCGGACCTGATCTCCATTATCGAGTGTCTGCAACCCCTTCCGCTGAAGATTCGTCAAGAGCTGTCCTTCTGTGTTACCCGTGGAGGAGCTCCGCAAATCCGGCATTCGTGGATCCCTATGCAGAAGTTCGAACTGCAGATGGAGCATTATGATATGGTGAATGTCATTTTACATAAGCAGTTTACGAGCTACATGCAGCCCATCGTGGATCCAACCGAACAGATCGTGGCCTATGAATTTCTCCTTCGACCGGTAGAGTGGGGACTCCGGTTCCAGCCGTACGAGCTGTTTGAGACAGCCCGAAAAACCGGACTGCATTCATTCCTGGACCAGGCGGCACGAACCAGTGCGATTGAGACCAGTGCCGAGTGGCTTCCGATCGGAGTGAAGCGGTTCGTGAATTTCCTGCCGTCCTCGATATATGATGCGCAGATGTGTCTGAGCCACACCTTCAATACGATCGACAGGCTCCATCTGGATCCGAGGGATTTCGTATTCGAAGTGGTGGAAACCGAGAGAATCGACGATGTGAAGCATTTGCAATCGATATTCGAGGTTTATCGAAGCCACGGCATCTCGGTAGCGATGGATGACGTCGGCGCAGGTTATTCCACATTGGAGCAGATGATTAAGCTTAAGCCGGATTATGTGAAGATCGACCGGAGTCTTATCGACCATTGCGATCGAAATCCCGCCCAGCAGAAGCAGCTCGAAATGATCACGAACATGGCCCATGATTTTGGGGCCATGGTGCTTGCAGAAGGCATCGAGAGACGGGAGGAGTTTCATTTTTGCCGAGATATCGGGATCGAGCTTTCGCAGGGGTATCTGTTTGGGAAGCCAGCCGAACGCCCTCCGCGTGATCCTCATACTCAACTGATCTACTCATAACATACATAATCGGCAATTCCCCCGCACGGAGGCGCAAAGCGATGGCATTTATCTGATCCCGGCTTATGGCTGAAGCCGAACCTGCAGATGATGCCTGACATGGACGAAGACGGGTTCTTCAAGAATGAGCCATGATGTAGAGGAGCCCGTTTTCTGTAAAAACAAGAGCCCTGGAAGATTCTCCAGGGCTCTTGTTTTTGTATGGGCCGGCGCATTGAAGCTCCGGAACCTTTTATCTTGCAGCCGTTACCTCTCCCAATCCGCTAATGGCGTATTCCTTGCCGTTCACGTTCAGGACAGCAGGCGTATCCGTTTCGTTTACGATGAGGGTTTCATGGCCTTTAACGTTAACCTTCAGGCGGGATCCGCGGAACATCACCTTGAAGGAGAAGGAGGACCAATGACCCGGAATGAACGGGTTCAAATGCAATACGCCGTCCTTCACGCGCAGGCCGCCGAAGCCATGCACAACCGACATCCAGGTTCCCGCCATGCTGGTTGTATGACAGCCGTCCTCGGTATCGTTATTGTAGTTGTCCAGATCCAGGCGGGCTGTACGAAGGTACATCTCGTACGCCTTTTCCTGGTACCCGAGCTCGCAAGCGAGAATGGAGTGTACGCATGGCGAGAGGGAGGACTCGTGTACCGTGAACGGTTCATAGAAGTCGAAGTTGCGTTTTTTTGTAGCCAGATCGTACCGGTCCCCAAGGAAGAACAATCCTTGCAGCACGTCGGCCTGCTTAATGTACACCGAACGCAGAATGCGGTCCCAGGACCAGTTCTGGTTCAGCGGCAGGTGGGCAGGGTCCAATTCCTTCACCGGCACCAGCTCCTTGTTAAGGAAACCGTCCTGCTGCAGGAAAACGCCGAGTTCCTCGTCTATCGGGTAGTACATTTTGCTGATGATATCCTGCCATTTGGCCGTTTCCGCATCCTGCAGGGCAAGCTTCGCCGTAAGCTCGGCATAGCGGGAATTCTCATTCTCTTTCAAATACTCCAGCACGTCGAGCGTATATTCCATCGTCCAGCTGGCAATGCGGTTGGTATACCAGTTGTTGTTGACGTTGTTCTCGTACTCGTTCGGGCCGGTAACGCCCAGCATCATATACTGGTCCTTCGCCGGCACGTAATTCACGCGTTCTTCCCAGAAACGGGAGATTTCCACGAGCACTTCCAGGCCGTATTGGCCGAGGTAAGAGAAGTCGCCGGTATAGTTGACATAGTTATAGATGGCATAGGCAATCGCGCCGTTACGGTGGATTTCTTCAAACGTAATCTCCCACTCGTTATGGCATTCCTCGCCGTTCATCGTCACCATAGGATAGAGCGCCCCTTTGGTGAAGCCGAGCTTTCTGGCATTTTCCTTCGCCTTTTCCAGGTGCTTATAACGATAGATCAGCAGGTTGCGCGAGATGCTGGCATCGGCAGTGCTCAGATAGAACGGCAGGCAATAAGCCTCGGTATCCCAGTAGGTGCTGCCGCCGTATTTTTCCCCGGTAAAGCCCTTCGGCCCGATGTTCAGGCGGTCGTCTTCGCCGCTATAGGTTTGGTTCAGCTGAAAAATATTAAAGCGGATCGCTTGCTGGGCGGCCACATCGCCTTCGATGACGATATCGCTTTCCTTCCATTTGTCGCCCCAGGCATCGGCCTGCTCCTTCAGCAGCTGTTCAAATCCAATCTCCACCGCCGGTTCCAACACAGCACGCGCAGCATCCACCAACTCGCCGAATCCATGATTGCGGGAAGTGACGTTGGCCACGTATTTATAGATGGTGACGGCTTCGCCTTCGGATACGGGTACGCTTACGCGGTTCGCGGCATATTTCTCTTTTTCGATCAGCTCGGCTTGAAGATCCAGCTTCGTCCCGTTCTTAACAAGGCAATAAGACATGGCGGACGTAACATGGAAATCGAGTTTTTTGGTTTTTACGGTTAATGCGGCCGACCCTTGAGCGGCTTCCTTGAATACCTCCAGCCAGAACTTCTCGTCATAGTTGGAGTCTTTGTTCTTCACATCGCCATCGAGATAAGGCGTAACCGTAAGCTCTCCAGCAAAATTAAGCGGCGTTACGGCATATCGGATGGCACCGATCTCGTGGCGTACAATGCTGACAAAGCGAACCGCCTCGACCTGGAGTTCCTTGCCGTCTTCCGTGACAGCGGTGAAGCGGCGGGAGAGGAAGCCTTCCTTCATATTCAGCTCGCGCACAAAATCCTTCACCGTGCATTTGGCCAAATCCAGCGGCGTGCCGTCGATTTCAATGCCGATGCCGATCCAGTTGGTGCTGTTCAGCACTTTGGCAAAATATTCGGGATAACCGTTTTTCCACCAGCCAACGCGGGTTTTATCCGGATAATACACCCCGGCCATATAACTGCCCTGCAGGGAGGAACCGCTGTAGGACTCCTCAAAGTTGGCGCGTTGGCCCATGAATCCGTTACCGATACTGAAGATACTCTCAGAGATTTCATGCGTGTGAGGATCAAAGCCCTCTTCAATAATTGACCATTCATCAAGCTTTAAATATTGTTTCACAATCATCGGCTCCTTTAGGTTTAGGAAAAATGGTTGCATATCTATATGGGATGATGCTGCTGAATGCTGTTAACGCATGTGCTCACACGCTTATAACTCCAGCAGTCGGTCCACCGTTAACTCTTCCAGGGAAGGAAGGACGAGGTTGGCGCGCCCCAAGGTTTCGGGCGAACCGATGCCGACGCTGCGCATTCCCGCACGGATGGCGGCTTCGATTCCGGCCTCGGCATCCTCGAAGACGACGCAAGCGTCAGGGTCGGCGCCAAGCTCGCGAGCTCCCAGCGTAAATACCTCGGGATCCGGCTTCGCTTGGCTGGTTTTCGTTCCATCGATGATGGCGTCGAAGTAAGGCGTCAGGCCGGTATTGTTCAGGATCAGCATCGCGTTCTTGCTGGCGGAGCCCAGCGCAACCTTGATGCCGCGGTCCTTCAAGGCCTGGATAAATTCGAGGGCTCCAGGCAAAATCTCGGATTCGTCCATGTTGGAAATATACTCGACATACCAAGCATTCTTCTTCTCCGCCAGCGCCAGCTTCGCGTCCTCATCCAGCGATACGCCGCCAACCTCAAGCAGAATATCGAGGGAAGCCATGCGGCTTACACCCTTCAGGCGTTCGTTGTCCTGCTCCGTGAATTCAAAGCCAAGCTCTCCGGCAAGACGCTTCCAGGCAATGTAGTGATACTTGGCGGTATCCACCAGCACGCCGTCTAAGTCGAATAAACAAGCGGATAGGGTTGACATGATCATCCTCCTTAAGGAATTAGTGCAAACGTTTGAACCAAGCTGCAAAAATAAAGGAAGCACCAGGATGCTTCTTTATTTTGAAGTGCTTCTTGCTATGCTCCGCATATTCGTCGACGCTCAAGATTTCGGCGGCGAAAACATCGAGGATTCGCGGATCATCAATCGATGCGGAATAATATAGCGGTGCGGCAGGATCGTGTTGTCATCGTTGCGAATCGTCTGGATCAACGCCTGCGAGGCGGTATAACCCAGGTTATAGATGCCGATGTCAACGCTGCTCAGCGGCGGTGTCGATAGTTCGGTCAATGAGATGTTGTTGAAACTGATGATCGATACGTCTTGGGGAACTTTATACCCCAGCTCGTGCAGTCCGCGAACCACGCCGAAAGAGACAATGTCGTCGACAATGACAAGCGCCGTCGGCCGCTCGGGCAGGTTCATGAAAAAGGACATGGCGCGATAGCCGCTCTCCTGCAGGAACTCGCCTTCAACTATCCATTCTTTTCTCATTTCAAGGCCTGCATCGGCGAGTGCCTTCCCATAGCCCTTCATCCGGTCCTGGGAAACGATCAGGTTTGGCGGCCCGCTGACAAAACCGATCCGCTGATGCCCAAGCGAGATCAAATGCTTGGTTGCATCATAGGCTGCCTGCACATTATCAGTATCGACCGATAACAGGTCAGGATATTTCTCGCTCCGGCCGACAAGCACGAACGGGTAGTTGTTCGATTTCAGAAAATCAACGACCTGGTCGTCCTGCCTGGAGTAGAGCAAGATGGCGCCGTCGACGCGGCGGCCGTTAAGAAGGCGGGATACGGCTTCGACTTCCTCTTTCTCGTTGCCGCCCGAACTGAGAACGACATCGTATCCGGAACGGTTCGCTTGGGTGACGATACCGCGGATCAGCTCCATGAAGAATAAGTTGAGGAACAATTCCTCCGCGGGTTTCGGCAGAATGACGCATATGCTTTCTGTCGTTTTGGAAACAAGGCTCTTGGCCATAATATTGGGATGGTAGCCCATTTCCTCCATGATCTCTTTCACCTTGCGCGAGGTTTCACGGCTGATTCTTGGATGGTTGGAAAGCACCCGAGAGACGGTGGAGGGGGATACGCCCGCTCGTTTTGCGACATCTTTTATCGTTACTGACATAATAGGACCTCCAGTGGAACCGTTTGCGTTTTTTTGAAAATAAGAAAGCGACTACTGGAGTCTCCCTTATTTCACAAGAGTAACTTTCCGCTGTTCGCCGACCGTTTCTCTTTATTAAATTGTGGGTCTGTCAGGCCCTGTGTATGCGTGGATACCTATTGATCTAAAGGCATATTGATCCGGTATGTTAAACGGTTTCACACTGCTATATTAACGTTAATCGATAGGCTTGTAAATACGTATCCAAGTCAGTCCAACGCAATTATTTCACAAATGCATCAAAAAAGAAGCAAGGATTAGAAAACAGAAGAAAGGCCGGTATTATGGCCAGAAAAAACCGGAAAACAACTTAAAATGGCATTGTGCAAACGATTTAACAAAACGAAAGCGTGGGTTATGATAGAGTGGGATCAAAAACAGAGCGCTATCAACCGTCGAAGATGAAAGTAAAGCCCGGACCTATTATGTAACCGTTTTATTGGAAATATCTAGTGCTTAATAATTCAAACGTTTGCGCTTTCTGATTATACATGAAAATACTTTAGATACATAAGCGGAATGACTCGATGAATATCAGCTGCGTGAGCGAACAGGGGGAAACAGCGTGATGCGAAATGCATGGGAAAGACGCAGGGCTCTGCCGATATGGCTTACGGCTTTTGCGCTTGCGGGAAGCCTGCTTGCAGGCTGCAACGGCACCGCGGTTGCGCCACAAGAGGAAGCGAAGCCGCCGGCGGCTTCGGAATCGAAACAGCCGGATACGAAAGCGCCTGTGCCAGAAGGGAAAACGGAGGTGGATGAGCAGCCTTCCGATGTCTATTATGAAATTTTCGTGCGTTCATTCTATGATTCCGATGGGGATGGGATCGGTGACTTGCAAGGGGTCATTGAGAAGCTGGATTATTTGAATGACGGAAATCCGGAAACCTCGGAGGATCTTGGCGTGACGGGGATTTGGCTGATGCCGATCCATCCTTCGCCGAGCTATCACGGCTATGATGTGACCGACTATCGTTCCATTCACCCGGATTACGGGACGCTGGATGACTTTAAGAGGCTGCTTGCCGAAGCGGATAAGCGCGGGATCAAGATCATTATGGATCTGGTGGTCAATCACACGAGCACGGAGCATGCTTGGTTTCAGCTGGCTGCGAAAGACAAGGCCTCCGCCACCCGGGATTGGTACATCTGGGCCGAGGATCAAGGGAAAACGCCTTCCGGATCCAGCGCGGCGGGAAGCGGCTCCCCTTGGCATGAGATGAACGGGGCGCATTACATGGGCACGTTCTGGGGCGGGATGCCGGATCTGAACTTCGATAATCCCAAGGTCCGCGAGGAGATGAAGGATATCGGGAAGTTCTGGCTGGAGATGGGCGTCGACGGCTTCCGGATCGATGCAGCCAAGCATATTTACGAGGATCTGATGTCCGATAAGGGCGAGGCGACCACGGCCAAGAATACGGCTTGGTGGCAGGAATTCCGCGCCAGCATGAATGAAGTGAACCCGGAGGCTTATATCGTCGGGGAGATTTGGGATAATTCCGCTGCGGTCATCGCGCCGTATTTGGAGAATGCATTTGATTCCGGATTCAACTTCGGCTTGGGCGAGAGCATCGTCGGTGCCGCCATGAACGAGAAGGATAACAACCTGGCCTTCACCCTGGAGCGGACATATGGCTTGTTCAGCCAGGTATCGGACGGCAAGTTTACGGATGCTGCCTTCCTGACGAATCATGACATGAACCGTGTCATGTCCCAGCTGAAGGATGACGTGAACCACGCCAAGATGGCTGCCGGCATTCTGCTGACGATGCCGGGCCATCCGTTTATCTATTACGGTGAAGAGATCGGGATGAAGGGAGCGAAGCCGGACGAGCAAATCCGGGAGCCGATGATCTGGTCCAATACGGGCAGCGATAAGGGACAGACGACCTGGGAGCCGCTTACGCATAACCGCGGCGATCAGGTCCAAGGCGTAGAGCAGCAGACCGGAGACGAGGATTCCCTGTTGTCCCGCTATCGCACGCTGATCCGGTGGCGGAATGAGCTGCCTGCCCTGAACAGCGGCACGATTGAATCTTATGCGTCAGGGAACCAGCAAGTGATGGCCTATATCCGCCGGACAAACGAAAGCGGAGCCTTAGTGGTTCATAACCTTTCAGGCGTGGAGGAGACCGTGGACCTAGCATCAAAGAACGGATCTGCGGATTTCCGTTCATTGGCGAGAACCACCGACGACAGCGCGGCTTTGGATGGCAGCAGTTTAACGCTGCCGCCGTATACGACCGTTATTTTGGAATAGGCAGCGATCCTGCCTTATACAGCAAAATACAACAAGACCCCGAGCCCCTGGAAGGAGGCGTGCTCGGGGTCTTGTTTGACATCTGCTACAGCCCTAAGGCTACTCGGAGGACTAAGCACGGAAACTGCGCAAATAATTGGCCGTCACGGAATGCGGGCTCTCCAGAAGCTCCGCCGGTTTGCTGGAGAACTGGATGTTCCCGAGGGAGCACGGCAGGTTAGCAAATCGGATGCAAGAACATCGGGGATCCCATGTTACAATGACAAAAGATGAATTGCGGCATACATAAAAGTTTAGTTGACTCAAAGGTTATGAAATAGCCCCTATGTGGGGATACGAATGTTCGTACGGAAAGGAAGTTTTACCATGAGCGCATGCATTCTATATATTGAGGATGACCGGGAGATCGGCGGATGGGTCAGCGAATTTCTCAGGGACAAGGGATACGAGGTGCGGTGGCTGCTGAGCGGAGAACAGGCCGTACAGGAAGCGGCTCCGTGCGCGGTCGTTGTTCTGGACGTCATGCTTCCGGGGCTGGACGGCTTTACGGTCGGGCAGCGTCTCAAAAAGGCCTATCCCGGACTGCCCATCCTGATGCTGTCGGCGCGAACCTCCATTGACGATAAGCTGCAGGGGCTTGAGTTCGCCGACGATTACCTGACAAAGCCTTTTCACCCGGACGAGCTGGCTGCCCGTCTCGAGGTGCTTCTGCGACGGTCTGTCGTGAAATCCGCGGAGCCCATCCGAGTGAAGCACTTATCGGTATATGAAGACGAGAATCGGATCGTGAACGAGGATACCGGCGAGGAGACGCTGCTGACCGGCAAACAGCATCAAATCTTTATGTATCTGCTCCAGCACCAGGGGCGTGTCATGACCAAGGAGCAAATATACGAGTCGGTCTGGGGAGAATCATATATCGAAGGGGACAAGACGCTGATGGTCCACATCCGGTATCTTCGGGAGAAGCTCGAGCGGGACCCCGCCAACCCGGAGATTATTGAGACCGTTCGCGGGCTTGGTTACCGGGTGAGAGCATGAGATGGAAAAGGAAAAAGGGAAGATTCCGCAATTCGCTGACCAACCGGTATTTGCTGCTGATTTTGATGGCCATGATCTTCATGCCGATCATGTTTCCGTTAGCGTCGATTTTTTACTGGTTCGTGAACGATACCTTCTCGGATCGGCCGCCGGCCCCTGCCGGGAAATATACCAGCGGTGCCGCGTTAGAGAGAATGTGGCACGAGGAAGCAGCCGGATTAAGCGGAACTTCGCCGGAAGCCATTGAGCAGAAGCTGAATTCGATACGGCAGGAGTATCCGGAGATCTCTATGTTCTGGGTGGATGGCGACAATACGACCAGACTGCAGCTGCCGGTGCAGCCTAACCTGCCCGAGGTATGGAGCGCGCCCTATACCGTGCAATTTATGAAAAACTCCCTGGATAGCGACCCGTTCACATCCGTGGCTTTTATCGGGGGAGAGGGATCGGGAGAAGGCTTCATGGTCATGCAGCTGCCAAGAAAATACCTTAATGTCCAGCAGCCCATTGCGAGCGAAACGGCGTTGTACGGGCTGTTCACGGCTTCGATGTCCGGCCTGTTCATTCTGGTCTCCTGGCTGTTCTTCGTGCGCATACGCAAGCGGCTGCTGCGGCTTCGTTCGGCCATGACGTCGTCCCATGCGTCGACGGGCATACCGCAGCCGGTTACGTTAACCAAGTATGACGAAATTGGACAGCTGGAAGAGGGTTATAACGATATGGTCATCCAGTTGGAAGAGGGACAGCGCCGCCAGCGCGAGGAAGAAGAGCTGCGCAAATCCCTGATCGCCAATCTGTCCCATGATCTCAGAACCCCGCTGACGGTGATTCGAAGCCATATTTTCTCCATGGAACGGGAGCCGTTGAGCCCGAAGGGGAAAGAATCGCTGTCGCTCATCGAATCGAAAATCGCGGATTTGGGCGGCCTGATCGACAATCTGCTGTCCTACAACTTGCTCACCAGCGGCAGAGTGCAGCTGAACATGGAATCTGCAGACGTGCTGCGAATCGTCAAGGAAAGCGCCGCTGCCTGGTATCCGGTATGGGAGAAGGCGGGAATCGAGCCTGACATCCAGGTGCGCGACGAGCCGCTCCTCTGGAACGTAGACGTGCTGTGGTTCCGGAGGCTCCTCGATAATCTGTTCCAAAATGTCGCTCGCCACGCCCGATCCGGGCAGTACATCGGCATTCATACCGAGGAGAGGGAAGGACTTGAGGGCGTCCTTGTCATTTCGGACCATGGGCCGGGGATCGCAAGCGATTCCGGCAACAAAGGCACGGGCATCGGCCTGGCCATCGTGGACCACCTGACCAGGGAGATGGGGCTGGAAAGCCATGTGGAAAGCTCGGATGAAGGAACGATGATCCGCATCTGGAAGCGTTGAGCAATCAAGCGCCGGGCTATCAAGCATTCCATCCGGGATGCTGAGGCCTGGGTTAAAAAGATAAAAAGAGGAGCCGGCATGATTATCGGTTCCTCTTTTTTTGCTGCCAATAACAGAAAAAGACGCCCTGTAAGGCGTCTTCGTACCATTGCTTTTCGCTCGAGTTTCACGAGCTCGTCAGTGAACTGGGTTCATAAGCAAGGCAGGCTACAGCTGCTAGACTCAAAGAGAGATCCATTCTGAAATCAAGGCGAACGAAAACATGTATATTCATGGTTAACCACGCTCCAATCGTAACGGTGAATCGATCGATGAGAGAGAAGAGTGATCGGCATGCCATCATCAGCGTCAGGTAGCCCCCCTGTACGGACGCCATAAGCGTTTCGGCAAATTAATTATATCATATTCGGACACTTGTTAAAACGTTGGATAGGCTGCCCGCTTTTTTAAAGAAAATTTAAACTTGGGGCCGACCGGCATTTAACCTTGGACATGTAGGATGTATACCTGAGGTGATGAACGTGACGGAACTCGTCATTCAAACAAAAGGCTTATATAAAATATACAAAAAGCGCGCAGCGGTCGTGGATTTGAATCTGGAGATCGCCCGCGGCGACATTTACGGCTTCCTCGGCCCGAACGGTGCCGGGAAAACGACGACCATTCGCATGCTGCTTGGACTCATTCAACCGACGCGTGGTGCGATTCATTTGTTCGGCAAGGATTTAAAGAGCGAAAAAATGGACATTTTGCGCCGGACCGGATCGCTCGTGGAGTACCCATCCTATTACGGCCATCTGACAGCCGTAGAGAATCTGGAAGCCATTCGCCGGATTACGGGCGGGCCGAAGTCCCGCATCTCGGAAGTGCTGGAGATCGTCTCCTTGACGAAGGAAGCCAAGCGTCCGGTCAAGGGGTACTCCCTAGGGATGAAGCAGCGTCTGGGCATTGCAGCCGCCCTGCTGAACAATCCGGAGCTGCTCATTCTGGATGAGCCGACCAACGGCTTGGATCCGTCCGGGATACATGAAATCCGGGAGCTGATTAAGAATATGCCGCGCCAATACGGCATTACCGTGCTGGTATCCAGTCACCTGCTGGGGGAGGTCGAGCAGATGGCGGACAAAGTCGGCATTATACGCGAAGGAAGGATGGTGTTCCAGGATACGATCGACAATCTGGTATCCACGGCATCCAGCGGTTTCCGCTTATCGGTATCCGAGCCTGAGGCAGCGCTGGGACTAGCCCTAGACTTAGGCTGCGAAGGGGTCCTGCGGAACCAGATGCTGGAGCTGGAGAGCATGCAGGATGCCAAAATCGCGCTGCTCGTGAAGCGTCTTGTGGAGAACCAGCATGCGGTCTACCGGGTGGAAGAGCAGCGGAGGTCGCTGGAGGATATCTTCATGCAGATCGTAGGGGAGGGAAGCCGGGTATGATGTTCCGTGCGCTTTCCGCCGATTGGCTGAAGATCCGGGGCAAAGGCATCTGGTTTCTCGCTGCGCTCGGTCCCGTCGGGCTGGCAGCGATGCAAGGGCTGAACTTCGGACTTCGATACGATTACCTGATGAAATCCTACGCGGCGGATCCTTGGGGCGGGCTGCTGGAGAACGTGCTCTTCTTTGTGCCGATTGCCCTGTTCCTCGGGATCACGCTGGTCTGCTCGCTGATGGCCAACGTGGAGCATCAGCTGAGCTCGTGGAAGCAGCTGCTGGCACTGCCTATTTCCAGAACAGCGGTATTCAGTGCCAAGTTCGTGCAGGCTTTCCTGATTCTCTGTGTATCCTGTCTCCTTCTGTCGATCAGTACCGCCGTCCTCGGCATCATACTGGGGATGGGGGCAGATCAAATGCCGTATGTCGATCTGCTGCGCATTGGCTTTGTGCAGTTATTCGCGGCGCTTCCCATGCTGGCCTTTCAGCTGTGGATGTCTTTGACGCTTAAGAATCAGGGGATCGCGGTCGGGATCGGGATTACCGCTTCGGTCGTGTCGATGTTCGCCCTGCAGTTTCCTGATTGGATTCCGCTAAAATGGCCGCTGCTGGCTTACATGGGGCCGGGAGAGGCCCGCGTCATCGGAGCGGGTTTGCTGCTGGGCGCGGTGATCGCATGCGCTGGCCTGATTCATTTTAACCGAAAGGATGTGGACTAAGATGGCATCCTATCTAAGAGCGGTATCCGCTGAGTGGCTGAAGCTGTCGAAATCGAAGCTGTGGCCGCAAATCTTCCTGTGCGCGGTCCTGGTCATGCTGCTGGGCATATTAAACGGAAAGCCTGAGGAGCTGGCGCCATGGGAATATCTGATCAGCATTATGATCATTCTGCATGCCATGCTGCTGCTCCCGATTCTGACGGGGATATTCAGTGCCATGGTATGCCGGTATGAGCATTCGGGCGGGGGATGGAAGCAGCTGCTCGTCCTGCCGGTTTCACGCGGCGCCGTCTATTTTGCGAAGTTCTCGGTGGTAGCCATGCTGCTGGCCGTCGTCCAGCTACTGTTCATGGGCGCCGTGCTGGGAGCCGGGTTGATCCACAAGGTGGATGCTCCGATTCCGTGGGAAATGCTGCTGCGTTGCCTGCTTGGCGGTTGGGTTGCCTGCTTGCCGCTTGCCGCGCTGCAGCTTGGGGTCTCAACGTCCTGGAGCAGCTTTGCGGCTCCGCTGGCATTGAACGTCGTTTTCACCATCCCGAACATCCTGGTGGCCAACTCGCAGACGTATGCCCCGTATTACCCGTGGACACAGCCGTTTCTGGCAATGATGCCGGCGGGTCAAGCCGATTTCGGCGCATTCAACCTGCCGTTTGAGAGCCTTATGACCGTCGTGGTTGGCGGGTTCCTGTTATTCTTTCTCGCGGGATTCATCTATTTTCAGCGGAAAGAAGTGTAGTCATCCAGAACCGGGAAATCCGGTTTGGCTCATGAAAAAGAGCTGCCCTCAGGCCCTTACGGCCTGTTGGAGCAGCTCTTTTTATTTATTTCTATGTGTAACGAACCCTTGGTTTTGCTATTGAGGCAAATCCACCCACGCATAAGGGGTGTCAGCCGCCTTCAATCCATACTCGATAATCGTGATGACGGCGACCGTTTCTGCCGGGTTGACGGCAGGCTCGCCCGTTTCGAAGAAATTCACCAGATTCTCGATGAACAGGGCGAAGAAATTCGAATTCGCGGTGACCTGCTTGAAGCCCCCGTCGCCATTCTTTATCCCTAGAGTAAAAGGACAATTATCCCCAAGATGATTCACGGTGGCTTGCCGACCGTCTCCGAAATCGATCAGCAGGGCTGGAGAGTCAGGAGTTCCGATATACATCACCCGCTTCGGGCTGGCCCCCATCAGGCTGACGATCGGCTCGATTTGATGGATCGAATAATTGGCGAAGGCGCCCGGTCCCCAACTGCTGATCGTTTGAATATCGCTTCGGTCCAGCTCACGGTATTCGCTGGCAAAACGAAGGGCGGACGTCGAATACATCGGCGTTCCGTGCTTTGCCGCCAGGTCGAACAGGCGGATGGCCGTTTCGCGGTCAGGCGCGAACGTTTTATCGATATAGGTCGGCTTGCCGGATTGCAGCGGCAGCTGGGACAGCTCCTCGTGGAATTCCGGGTTATCCGGGGACAGCACGATCAGGTAATCGCTGCGCTCCACCACCTCTTCGATCGTGGGCAGCAGCTCAATTCCAAACTCCTTGCTCCAGGCGGCGTTCGTGAGCCCGTTCTCTTTGTCTCTCTTGCCGTAGGCGTACATGACCTTCATGCCATGTTCCGATGCCTGCTCAATCCACCCGGGATATTTGTTCGCGTGGAACTGGTCCAAATGCAGGTCGATGAATCCGATTTTTTTCATGATAAAAGGGCCTCCCTGGCGTTCGAACTATAGGTTATAGGCTGTTCTGGGCAACGGGCTGCAGCGAAACCTCCGCGCCTTGGTCGGACGAGTCGTAAATCGCCTGGATGATCTGGGAGGAGAGGATGACCGTATCGATATGCGAAGGCTGTTTCTCCCCGGTTTGAATGCAGTGGATAAACCCGTCGATCTCATTCTGGAACATGCTGCCGAGATTGAATTTCGGCGTGGTTTCGATCAATGCGCCGTCCTCCGTGGTGTAGAAGGTGAAGTCCGCGCCGTATTTCAGCCGGATGCCGCCTTTGTCGCCGAGGAAGTCGATGAACATTTCTTCGGCGCCGATATTTTGCGCCCATGCGCCGTTCAGGGAAATGGTCGGACCTTCCGTGCGGACGAGGGCCGTGACAAAATCGTCGACGTCATACGTGCCGTCATATTTCGGCGGACCTGCCCACATTTTGAGGAAGGTGTAATTCTCCATGTCTTTGCCCAGCTTGCAATAAGCCTGGCCGGAGACGGTCTTCGGCTTCGGATCGCCCGTACAGTACATCACGACATCGAGGAAGTGAACGCCCCAATCGATTAGCGCGCCGCCGCCGGCAATGGCTTTGGTCGTGAAGGCGCCGCCAAGACCCGGGATCGAGCGGTGTGAACGGAAACTGGCATAAACGTGATACAGCTCGCCCAGATCGCCGTTTTGGATCATTTTTCTGATTCTGTTTACGCTTTCATTGTAACGGTTGACCACCCCGATATTGAGCGTTTTGCCCGTTTCGTGCTGAACCTTCTGCATTTCCAGCGCTTCCGCGTAGGTACGGGCTGCCGGTTTTTCGCATAATACATGCTTTCCTGCCCGCAAGCAATCGATGGCGATGGAAGCATGAACGTCATTCGGCGTACAGATCGATACCGCGTCGACCTCAGGGTCGTTCAGGATCTGGTTGTAATCTTCGATGGCTTGGCCGCATTCGTATTTGGCGACGGCGGCATCGGCCCGATCCTTCAAGATATCGCAGAAATATTTGATCTCGGCATCTTCGTTGGCCATGTAGGCGGGGATATGGGCACTGTTCGCAATCGTGCCGCAGCCGATCACGGCAATTGTAATTTTGTTCATCGGTTCTCCTCCAAAATCGTGGATTGATGATGCAGTGATGACATGACCTGTCGCTTGATTCTTCGTTATTGCTTGCCCCGAGTATAGCATGTGAGCGATCGCTTCGATTTCACTATCGTGTTTATTTATTGGATTATCGTACCGAGGCGCTAGTCCACGGTTTTAAAAGCGTTCTTTTTATAGTAAGCGGGGGTCGTTCCCGTGTATTTCTTGAAAATTCGGCAGAAGTAGGGAAGCTCGTTAAACCCGACCTTGAAGCACACGTCGGTTACCGTCAACTCGGGCTCCGTCAGCAGCCGCATCGCCATTCGTATTCGGTAGTTGGCCACATACTGGCTGAAGGTCCGGCCAGTCACTTCCTTGAAACGTCGGCAAAAGCTCGTCCGGGACATCATCGTCCGCGCGCAGAGATCCTCCAGCCACAGGGGCTGATCGAAGTGGTCGTGGATATATTGAACGGATTCCAATATGGGCTCCCGGTACGGGGCGCTGCCCGCGGTTACCGATATATGCTTGCCTTGCTCGGCATGCTCGCGGTTCACGATCGCCAGCAGCTTCAGCAGATTGGCCTTCAGCAGAATATCGAAGAATGGGCCCCGGCCTCCGAACTCGTTCAGCATTTCGGTGAGGAGTTCCTTAACGGCGAGGTCACTGCCGCCGGTCAAGGTGATTTTGAGCGGGACGCGGTCTTCGGTCGTGACAAAAGGCTTGATGAAGGAAAGGTCGAACAGCTGCGGCTCGTCCGGCATTCCCTCCAATCGTTCGTTAATGAAGGCCGGCATGAATTCGCACCCGAGCACCTCCAGTTCTTTCCCGGGGACCATCTCTACGCGATGGACGCTGTAAGGAGGGAGCACGAATATATTGCCCTGAACCATCCGGTATTTTTGGCCATAGAGCGTATGGATGAATTCGCCTTTGCTGACATACCAGATTTGAAGATAGTCATGCATATGATCGGATAAACTCCCGAACTTTTCGGTAATGCGGTACATTTTGCAGGGCAGGCCATTCGCCATCTCCAGCTCCGACGTAAAGTAGGCGATTCCTCTTCGGGTGCATTCGGCGATATCCGGTTCCAGCCAGTGAATAGCCATCGTTTCTTTCCTCCTTACGTACGTTTCGATCCTGTTATTCATAGCATAACTGATTAAGGTCATGAAGGAAGAGAAAAAGTTGAAAAAAGTGAGCTGTTTATGCGGATTCCGTCCATGATTGATATGATGAGGAGATTGAATTGTAGGGGGACGGTACGTGGCGTATCAGGATAATTTCACGGCTGCTTGTAAACCGCGATGAAGCAAGATTGAAAATGACGAGACCTGGTAACAAATGGACATCGGCAAACGTCTGTAGGTTAGAGGTGATCTTGTGATGAAGAACTTGGGGACATTCGAGCTGGTAAATAGGGGACTGGTTCTGCTAGGGGTGATGATGATGGCGATGTTGCTGACAAGCTGCGGTTCTGGCAAAGCTGGTGACGTGAAGGAGTCTTTCGAGGCAGGGGGACAAGGCATAACTTCCTACATGACGGACGGTAGCCAATCCCAAGATCATGTAACGATTCACCGCGGTCACACGTTCGGCGAAGTCAGTTCAGGCATTTTCGGAACGCTGGATCGCGGGGAGGAAGTGGAAGCATTTGATCAGGCCATTCGTAAAGCCGTGAAGATGCCAGGCATCATGGATGTAAGGGAGCCTGATTATGGTGCGGTAATTCACCTTGGCGGGAAGAGCACGTCCATTCATCTGTGGCTAGAATCCGACAGTACACGAGGAATGTTTGCTTATATAACGGATACCGGCACAGGATATAGACTGACCGAAAAGTCGACAGCGCAGCTTAAAGAATCGATCGGTCAATTGCGATACACACCTGAGCAGGCCATGGACAACGGTGATGTGGTACTTAGCTTGGGCGGGATTGCCAACCGGGAGATATGGGACAAGTTCGTGACGGCGGTTCAGAAGAAAAATGCCGCTACGGTACAGCTGACGACCTATACGATAGAGGGCAGCCCCATTTTTAACAATTTGGAGTATGGTGACCAAGGCGAGTTCATCCGGCATCGATTCGATACGACCCATGACCCGATGGGCATGCCTTTAAAATCCGTCGAATTCTGCAAGGAACTGGTAGCGGCGCAGACGGAACAGGGCATCGAGTATCGTCTGAACGGGTGCGGTAAGGGGTATGCTCAAGAGAGTGAGACTTTCTACGTACTGTTTCCCTTCGATCGTACGAATCAAAATAACTAAAGATCAAATCCCTTTTGCGTGCGAGGATCAAGTTTCGTGTTGCAAAGAGCCGAGGCGTCCTGAAACACAGGATAAACCTCGGCTCTTTTTCGTTATTACTGGCAAAACTCCTTCAGCATCTGCTCCTTCACTTCTTCAATCGGGAAGTGCAGGGGATAGGTGGATATCATCAGCATGATGCCCTGAAGGGTAGAAGAAAAGTACAAGGAGCGCTTGCGCGGCTCGGGTACTCCGAGACTTTCAAATATGCGGCATTGAATCTCAAATTGCCGTGCAGCCTCTTCCACAAGACGCTTGCTGTAGGGAAACAGCTCTTGATCCGCTTCGGGCTGTGTTTGAAGATGCAAGTAAAAACGGAATAC
Source organism: Paenibacillus sp. cl141a (assembly GCF_900109305.1). Lineage (NCBI taxonomy): Bacteria > Bacillati > Bacillota > Bacilli > Caryophanales > Paenibacillaceae > Paenibacillus > Paenibacillus sp. cl141a. Next base: position 74,164 of record NZ_FNZO01000004.1, on the reverse strand, counting down.
TTCCGGCTGCCGATAGACGTTGTCGATGGCTTGCTCCAAAATATATTTCAGCTGATCCACAGGTGCTTGGAGTGAAGCGGCATTTTCCATAACTTCGGCAACGCTTGCGATTCGCTCCTCGACCATAGCGGCAAGCAGTCCTTCCTTGCCTGAAAAATAATTATAGAGCAGCCCTTTGGATGTGCCGGCTTGCTTGGCTACATCGCTAATGGAAGTGGCATGATACCCCTGATGGATAAACAAATCCATGGCGGTTTCCAAAATCTTCTCTTTCGCCAGCTGGCGTATGCGTTCGTTCTCGCTGGGTGAGCGTGGCATGCAATTTTCATTCCTTTACGAATGGGGTGATATGAAGGGATAACTCCTCCGGATGCGTTAGCGTGACCATGTGATCCGCTCCCGCGATGGTGGCGAATCGAATGCCCGGAACCCTTCGAAATTGTTCCCCTACCTGCTGGTTATCGGTCAGTTCATGATCTCCTATGATGAACAGCGTTCTGGCCGAGATATCCTGTAATCGGTCCATCGCCGGCGGCTCCGGCCAAACCGAGTCAAAGGTAGCCCAGGTAAATGTCCGCTCGAAATGGTGGCGAAGCATTTGGACCATCAGCTCCCGTTCGGCGCGGTTCCTTGTAATTTCATAGGAAGGCGGCTCAATGCACAGCTCGATCATTTTCTCGATATCAGGGGCAGCGGCGCTTACCCCGAGCATGTAAGTTTGCATTTCCTCAGAATAAGGAAAACCGGACAGGGCGGGTGCTATGACAATCAGTTCCGATACTCTTTCAGGATAATGGATCGCGAACTCCGTGGCAATCCGGCCGCCCATAGAATGACCGACAATCGCAGCTCGCGAAATATCCAGATGATCCAGAAGAGATAACAAATCTTCAACATAGTTTGGGGGCTGAGCGGGAGAGGGAGAGCGTCCGGCACCGCGACCGTCAAAGGCAATGACGCAAAAATGCTCCGCTAAAAGAGGGACAAGATAACTCCAGTCCCGCAGATCGGCTCCACCGCTGTGAACAAGGACGATCGGCTTACCATTTCCATGAACTTCATAGTGCAGATCCAACAGAATACCTCCATTCGATTTTCAATGATATACAGTACTTGATGAATACTATTTTATTATTGAATGAACGTTTGGTCAATAGAAAATCGATTCGTATCTTGATTTGCCTTTCAAAGTTGGGATCCTATTATGAATATCGATGTGAATTAATTCACTAATATTATTTGTGAATTATGTTACAATCGAAAAAAATAAATTTTCGGAGTAGGGGGAACGGACTGTGGCTCGTTATTTTAACGGTAAAGAAGTGGAGCTGTTGGCTCCAGCCGGAACATTCGAGATATTCAAGACCGTCATTGACGCAAACTGCGATGCCGTATATTTCGGGGGGCCATCGCTGAACATGCGCATGATGCGCAAGGGATACAACTTAAGTTATGAGGAGGTACGCGGGGCCGTCCAATTGGCCCATGACCGCGGAAAGCGTGCCTACATTACAGTGAACAACCTGATGAATGAAGAAGACTTGGAGGAAGCGAAGCGTTACTTCGCCTTTCTGAACGAGATCGGTCCGGATGCCATTATCGCGCAGGATTTGGCCGTGTTTCCCCTGATCCAAGAGATGAATTATACGAATATTCCGGTTCACTCCTCGGTCATGATGAACGTGCACAACCTGGAAATGATCGAAGCGGTCAAAGCACTGGGCGTTTCCCGCATCGTGGCTTCCCGCGAAATGGACCTGAAAACGGCAGAGGTGCTGCAGGCCAAGAGCGGGATGGAGTTCGAGTATTTTGTGCACGGCGACATGTGCACGGTTCACGGGGCCAACTGCTTGTACAGCTCGATGCTGTTCGGCAACAGCTCTAACCGCGGACGCTGCATGAAGCCTTGCCGCTGGGATTACCGGGTGAAGAAGGACGGCTATCTCTATCCGACCGAGTATCCGCTCGCGGCGAAGGATATGTACATGTACGAGAGCATTCCTGAGCTGATCCAGTCCGGCATCACCAGCTTCAAGATTGAAGGACGCATGAGAGACACCGAGTTTTTGCTGATGGTCGTGAATTCGTACGGAGACGCCATCGATCGTTATATTGCGGATCCGCTGGGCTACAATCGCGAGGCGGGGGCGGACACGCTGCATAAACATCGCAAGCGCGATTTCACGACGGCTTATGCCTTCGGCAAGCCGGGACTGGGCTTTATTAATCGCCGCTATGAGGGGACAGGCAAGTTTTACAGTACGGGGAAGGTGTTCAGTACGCCTACCGCCGAACGCGAGACGAAGGAGGAACGGGTGCTCCAGGTGAAGGAATCGCTTCGCCATGCGAAGCGGGAACGGCAGGGCACGTCGATTCCGCAAATTACGGTGCATGTCAACACGGTAGAGCAGGCCCGTGCGGCATTAGAAGAAGGAGCAGGCGTCATTTACCTGACGGGGGACGTATTCCAGCCGGATCGTCCGTTTGGCCGGGAAGACATCGAAGCCTTGACGGCGGATAAAGGGGACGCGGAGATTGTCCTTGGCATGCCCCGCATGATGAATGAGCTTCAGATGGAGCAGTACCATCAGTTTCTCAGCGCAGGCAAGGAGTTTAACCATTATGGTCTGGACGGTCTGCTTGCGACCAACATCGGCGCCATGCACAGGTTTCAATCCATCGGGCTGCCGCTGATCGCCGATTTCAGCCTGAACATCTACAACCATATGGCGGCTTCGTTTTATCAGAAGCATTTTGGCATATCCAGAATCAATCCGTCCCTTGAGCTTCAGCTCCATGATTTGACGAAATTGCTGCGCCATCCGGAGATTCCCCTTGAGATCATCGTTCACGGATCGCCCATCGTCATGTATCTGGAGCATGACTTATATGCCAATGCGGCAGAGTTTGAGCCTATAGCTGAAGAGGATAACCGGTTCGTGGATAACCGTCATCTCGTGCTGCTTACGGATAAAGGGGAGAACCCCGTATATCGGGATGCCGCAGGGCGTAACCACTTGGCATTGGCGAAGGAGCTGTGCTACATGCCGATCCTGAAGGAGTTGTATGAAGCCGGCGTCCATCATTTCCGCATCGAAGGAAAAACGTATACGACCGAGCAGCTTCGCAGCCTGGTGCGGTTATATCTTCAAGCTGCGCTGAACCTGGATGCATGCGGCAGGCTGTATCCAAGCATGTCACCAGTTTACGCCGGGTTCACGCTCGGTTCGCTCCAATTCGGCCATTCCCTGGAACTGGAGCTGACGGAAGCATGAGATCCCTTAGAGACGGGGCAGGAAGATGATCCGATGCGAGCGCCGTTTTCCTCGGTCTCTATCATGGAACATGGAAAAACGGAAATAATCGAAAGAGGGGGAGCATCCATGAAACATGAAGGCCATACGCATATCGGTCCGGAAGCCGTCGCTGCCAAGCGCCGGCGGTACGGCTATCCTTGCACGGCGCATTTCTACAGCGAACCGCCACAGATCGTCGGCGGCAAGATGCATACGCTTTACGGCCATGACGGCAAAGCTTATATCGACTTCTTCACGGGCGTGTCGGTCGTTGCCTGCGGCCATTGCAATGAAGCCATTACGGCGAGAACGATCGAACAACTGCAGACGCTGCAGCATACGTCAACCATTTACCTTACCCAGCCGATGGTGGACCTGGCGGAGCGGTTGGCGAACGGCGTTTTGCCGGGCAGCTTAAAGCGTACGTTCTTTGTGAACAGCGGCTCCGAGGCGAATGAAGGCGCGCTGCTCGCCGCGCGTCTGCACACGAAACGCCGCAGCTTCCTGGCGCTGGAATACGGCCTTCATGGGCGCACCTTCCTGACCATGAACGTGACCGGCATTCCGATGTGGCGTGCCGACGATTTCCTGGATGAAGACGTGGCTGCGTTTATTCCACGACCATATGATCCTGGCATGGATCAGGATGCCGCTGCCCGCCGCTCCCTGGATGCCTTGTCGAGCGTGCTCGCTGCAAAGGGAGACAGCTTTGCTGCCATGATCGTGGAGCCGATCCAAGGCAACGGGGGAATGATCGTGCCGCCGGATTGGTATTTCCGCGAGCTGAAAGCGATGCTGGAGGAGCACGGCATTCTCCTGATTGCCGACGAAATCCAGACAGGCTGCGGCCGCACCGGACGCATGTTCGCGATCGAGCATTACGGCATCGTGCCTGATATTCTCACCATGGCGAAGGCCTTGGGCAATGGCGTGCCGATCGGCGCGTTCTGCACGACGGATGAGATCGCCGCCAGCCTGAATCGTCCCTCCGCCTCGACCTTTGGCGGCAATCCGGTATCATCGGCCACGGCGCTTGCCGTATTGGATTACATCGAGCAGGAAGGCTTGGTCGAACGTTCTCGGCGCGTTGGCGGGGGGCTCATCGAAGGCTTGAGGGAACTGCAGGGCCGGTACGAGCTTATCGCCGATGTCCGAGGCAAAGGGTTTATGGCCGGAGCCGAAATCCGGGGTGCGACCGACGAGGAGAGCGCAGCATGGACGGATATCATTCTGGAGCGCATGAAGGACGAGGGCTTTATTATCGGCAAGAATGGGTTGGGCCGAAACGTGCTGGCCTTTCAGCCCGCCATGATCATCCCGGAGGAAGAGATCGAAGCGATGCTCCGTGCCTTGGATAAGGTGCTGGCAGGGTTATCCCAAACATAAACGAATGAGGTTGGATCCGGATGCAGATGATGTATAAAGTCGTTCATAAGACCAAAATGTTCGGAGAACTGGTGATGTTCTCCCACACGCTGTTCTCGCTGCCCTTTGCGATCATATCCATGGTCTGGGCCGCCGGCGGCGTGCCGTCATGGCATGTCATGTTATGGTCGTTGATTGCGCTGGTGGCCGCCCGCAACGGAGCCAATGCCTTCAATCGCGTCGTCGATTTGAAGTTCGACGCGGCCAACCCGAGAACGGCGGGCCGCCATATGCCAAGAAAGCTTCTGCTGCCTCGCGAGGTGTACGTATTTGTGGTCGTTAACTTTGCCATCTTTATTCTCGCGGCAGGCATGCTGAATCCGCTCTGCTTGGGGCTATCACCGGCAGCGATTGTGCTGATCTGCACGTACTCGTACACCAAGCGCTTCACCTGGCTGTGCCATCTGTACCTGGGCTTCACGATCGCTTCGGCTCCGATCGGGGCATGGTTTGCCGTAACGGGGGAGTTGGCCTTCATTCCGTTTATCATCGGCACGGTCGTGATGCTGTGGATTGCGGGCTTTGATATCATCTACGCCACGCAGGATATCGAATTCGATCGCAGCACCGGCTTATGGAGCATTCCCCGCGCGTTTGGATTAGAAGGCGGACTGCTCATATCCAGAATGCTGCACGGGATTATGGTCATGCTTCTGCTTTTCCTTTACTTTATCCAAGGTTTGGGCTGGCTCTACTTGACGGGAATTGCCATCTCGGTGCTGCTGCTGGCCGTGGAGCACCGCATCATCAAGCCTTCCAGCCGCAGGCGGATGCAGCTTGCCTCCTACAATCTGAATCAGGTGATTAGTCTGACGATTCTGCTGTTTACTTTGGCGGATCAGTTTTTGCTCGGATAAAAAAACTCCCTTCGACTGCCGGCCCGCATACTCGGGCTCGATGGCATTCAAAGGGAGTTTCGTGTTTATTGCCCGGCTTTCAAGATCGCAAAGCCGTAAGCAGGCAGCTTCACGGTCAGCTGGCCTTGCTTCGCGCTGAGGCCTTCACCGTTCCACAGGTTCGTCCACTGGCGGTCCAGCACAGGGAGGGTCATCGTGTTGCCCGCCTTGTCGTTGTTGACGGCAATGAGGATCGTTTCATTGTCGTCCTCGCGCAGGTAAGCGATTTTGCCCCCGTTCTTCTCGGCCTTCAAAAATTTGAAGGTTCCCGTACGGAGAGCGGAATGCTCTTTGCGGAGCTTAATGAGCGTTTGGTAGAAATGGAAGAGGTCTTTGTCGTGTTTCGACTCGTCCCACTCCATGCATTTGCGGCAGCCCGGATCGTGCCCGCCGTCCATGCCGATTTCGTCGCCGTAATAGATGCAAGGCGTGCCGAAGTACGTGAATTGGAACATGGCGGCCAGCTTCATCAGGCGTTTGTCGCCGTTCGCCTGCGTTAACAGTCTTGCGGTGTCATGGCTGTCCAGCAGGTTGAACATCACTTCGCTGGCCTGTCTTGGATAGCCGGCAAGCTGCTTGCCGAGCATGAACGAGAACTTCTCGGCATCGGCGGTACGGTTGATGAAGAAATCCAGTACGGCATTCGTGAACGGGTAGTTCATGACGGCGTCGAACTGGTCGCCTTCCAGCCAGATGGAGGATTCATGCCACACTTCGCCAAGGATGTAAGCATCCGGGTTGGCTTTTTTTACGACTTGGCGGAATTCGCGCCAGAAGCTGTGTCCCACCTCGTTGGCCACATCCAAGCGCCAGCCGTCGATGCCCGTTTCCTTGATCCAGTACTCCGCCGCCTTGAGCAGATAAGCCCGGACTTCCGGATTCTCCGTATTCAGCTTCGGCATCAGCGGCTCGAACGCAAACGTATCGTAAGTCGGAATGCCGTCCACCACTTCCAGCGGCAAGGAGCGAACGTAGAACCAATCCTTGTATTTGGAGTTCAAACCGTTCTTCTGCACGTCGACGAACGGGGCAAACGTTCTGCCGGAATGATTGAAGACCGCATCCAGCAAAACGCGAATTCCGCGCGCGTGGCACAGATCGACGAGTTTCTTCAGCGTGTCCTTGTCGCCGAACTGCGGATCGATTTCCATATAGTCTTCGGTATCGTATTTATGGTTTGTCGTTGCCGTGAACAGCGGCGTGAAATAAATCGCATTGACGCCGAGCTCGCTTAAATGGTCGAGATGGTCGATAACCCCTTGGAGGTCACCGCCGAAGAAGTTCTTCGGCGTCGGCTCGGCACTGCCCCAAGGCAAGGCGCCTTCCGGGTCATTGCTCGTGTCCCCGTTCGCGAAGCGTTCCGGGAAGATTTGATAGAAAATCGCGTCTTTGACCCAAGCCGGCGGATGAAAAACGTCATCCGGATTGATGAACGGGTATTCGAACAGGCGGTCCGGATTGGCCGGCGGCTCCGTCAGGAAGTCATATTCGGTCATCCAGCGCTTCTCGTCGCCCTGCTGCAGCAGGAAGCCGTATTTCAAGCGGCGGTATGGAGGAGTTGCCTCACACTCCCAATAGTCGAACATTTCATCCGAGGACAGCTTGGTCATCGGAATGTATTCCATCGTTTGATCCCACAGATACTTGTCGCCTGCAAGGGCATACACTTCGGTTAGGTCGTCCTTTTTGGTGCGGATTCTGAGATGGATGGTCGTGCCGTTATAAGCGTAAGACCAGTTTTTGCGCGGGCGATGATAGATGGCTTCCAGAAACATCGATAATTCCTCCTTAAATAGTAAAATAAAAAAAGGCACAGCCAGGACTATGAATAGCCGAGGTTGTACCTTTGTAAAGATAACATTGCCTTTAAATTATGAGGTTTGAATCGGGTTGCTTATGAATTCATTAGCTGATTAAAAATATACCACGCGTTCTGAGCGTATTCAAGCCCTAAGTACAAGTGGCTGATCTCCATGCTGCATCGAAGCCGGAACGACCAGGTTCTAAAGCGAGATTTTGCCGGGAGGGGCAGTCAAGAGGAAAGAGGCGGCGTTTGTTGTATAATAAAGGGATAAGGACAAGTCTGACAAGCCGATACGCAATAAGGAGGACAACATATATGCAATACGACGATCAGATGAAAAACCGGATCAAGCGGATTGAAGGACAGCTTCGCGGCATTTTGAAGATGATGGAGGAAAACAAGGACTGCAGGGAGGTCATCACGCAATTATCCGCTTCGCGTACGGCAATCGACCGGACCATTGGCGTTGTCGTAAGCTCCAATCTGGTGGACTGCGTGCGCAAGGCCGAAGCGAACGGCGAGGATACGGAGAAGCTTGTGCAGGATGCCGTTAATTTGCTTGTAAAGAGCAGGTAGGGGATGAAGGACGGGCGCGGCAAAGGCTAGGAAATTGGTAAACGGACAAAATGGGTAAAGATAAGATGACGGCTTTACGAAAAGGAGGGTACTCAGATGTCCGTGAATGAACGAATTATACTAGCCAAGCGGCCGCAAGGCATGCCGAAGGAGTCGGATTTTACGTTTGAGGAGCAGCCTTTGCCCGTACCTCAAGCCGGAGAAGTCCTTGTACGGACCGTGTATTTATCGGTAGACCCGTATATGAGGGGCAGAATGAGCGATGCCAAGAGTTATGCCAAGCCATATGAGGTAGGGCAGGTTATCGCCGGAGGCGCAGTAGGGCAGGTCATGGAATCGACGGATCCGACCTATCGGGAGGGCGATTTTGTTGCAGGCACCTGGGGCTGGCAGCGCTTTGCCGCCGTACGGACCGGGACGCTGCGCAAGGTCAACCCGGATCTGGCACCCGTCTCGACCGCGCTGGGCGTGCTGGGGATGACCGGTTTGACGGCTTATTTCGGACTCCTGGATATCGGTCAGCCGAAGGAAGGGGAGACGGTGGTTGTATCGGGCGCCGCTGGCGCCGTTGGCATGATTGTCGGGCAGATTGCCAAGATCAAGGGAGCCCGGGTGGTCGGTATTGCCGGTTCTGACGAAAAGACCGGATACCTGACCGGGAATCTCGGCTTTGACGTTGCGATCAATTACCGGACCGAAGATGTGGCTTCGGCTTTGGCGGAAGCTTGTCCGGGCGGGGTTGACGTCTATTTTGACAATGTTGGCGGCGAGGTGTCGGATGCGGTGCTGCGCCTGATCAACAAAAATGCGCGGATCCCGATTTGCGGCCAAATCGCGCTCTATAACCTGGAGAAGCCGGATACGGGCCCAAGAATCCAGAGCCTGCTGCTGACGAATACGGCACTGATGAAGGGCTTTCTGGTCGGTGATTACGCCAGCAGGTACAATGAGGCGCTGCAGGAGCTGGCCGAATGGCTAAGGGATGGCAAGATTCAGTACACCGAGAATATCGTCGACGGCTTCGACAAGACGATTGAGGCGTTTCTGGGGCTGTTCTCCGGAGAAAACCTCGGGAAACAGCTGGTGAAGGTAAGCGAAGAACAAAGCTGATCCTCTGACATACCAAAAATAAAAGAGTGCCGATTTCACGACTTCGCAAGTCTCCTTGGAGGGAGCTTTGCGGCCGGAAGGGCAATTGCCTCCCGGATGGCGTGATCATCGGCACTCTTCTTTTTGCGGTTAAACTAAGTTTCATGACTGGTTTACGACGGGCATGTCCGCTATATCGCCGCCTCCGGCGTCATGAACTGCTGATACTGGCGGTACATCGAAATGCGCCAATGGACAATCATGCCGTAAGCCAGCATAAAGAACAGCGCCGCGGTCTGCGGGATGGAAATATGCTGTTCAATATATCCATGGAGCAGAAGCCTGACGGCCAGCAGGCCAAGCAGAATGTACACGAAGCTTTTCGATCTCTGCATGAAGATCTGGCCGTCAACCTTCTCGAATTTGGTGCTGCGAATCAGTGGATAGGAGAAGATGAACCAGCCTACCAGAAAGGCGATTCCCGCCCACCATAAAGGGATGCGTACCTGCGGCTCAACGAACATCAGAAATCCGGTGCTCATCGCTACGGGAGGGATGATAATCTTCTTGACGGTGACGGGACGGTTGCTCGCCTTCATTCGAATGAAAATAACGGCCAGCGCCATAACCAGCATCGCGATCGTAGAGCCTATCTGAAGAATTGGGGAATCGAAATTAACCACAATTCAGACCTCTTTCCATAAATAAAATGACATCACAATGTGCTGCCTTATGATTATAGCACATTCTGATGCCAGGCAAAATCAGGCAGGCGCAGGAGGTACGGCCCTTCTAGCGCCGTCCGTCTTGAAGATGGAGGCCGGTGACGAAACTCCGGATCATGAAATCCAGGCTGTCGTCAACACTCAGATCCATGGCGAATTGGCCCGCGCGTTCCAGGGAAGAGAAGCCGTGGCATAGGCTGCGAAGGGTCCGCACGGCATGCAACGCTTCCGCCTCGCTGAGCTGGTAAGGAGCCAGGATTTGAAGCAGCAGCTCGACAATCTGATTGCCTACACGCTGCGTCTCCTGCTCTTCGGGACGAACCGGCTGCAATGCGGCTTCGTACAATCCGGGGTGTGTTCGAGCAAAGTCGACATAAGTAAGGCACACAAGGCGCAGGGCATCTTCGCCCGACCGGCCGGCGGCAGCCTTCAGCAGTTGGTCATGGAGCGTCTGGAGACCATGCCGCATCAAGGCGGCATGCAGACCGGAAAGCCCGTCTACGTGGTTATACAGGGAAGGGGAGCGAACCCCCAGCTTGGCTGCAAGCGCAGCCAGGGTCACCGCGTGAAGTCCCTCCCGATCCGCTAATTCGGCAGCGGTTTGAAGCAGTTGAAGCCGATCGATGCCGGGTCTTGGACTCATCGTGCATTCCTCCTCAACGTTGATTCGGCTTCCGCAACGGCCTGCTGCATGGCATCCGCCGGATTTCTCAGCATCCGTCCATGGCCGACAGCCAGAACGGCGGGCTTGAGCGCGGTAAGCATTCCGGCGCTTTCCAAGGCCTGCTCCTTGTTCCAGGTGGCCATGGCCGGGAACGGAAACCACGGTTTCATGACGCCCGATACGGCCAATCCGCCACGCGTCTGCCAAGCATCGCCGGCGATCAGGATGCCGCTGCGCTCATCGAGAAACGCCATATGCCCCGGCGTGTGGCCTGGAGTTGCGATGGCCTTGAGGGAACCAATGGAGTCCCCGTCCTCCAGAAGAACGTCCGGAACGGTGGTAATGTTCTTCGGGATATCCCCGCGTATCGGCGTTTGCGGCTCTCCGGGCTGGAGCTCGGCATTTCCTTTCAGCAGCAGCGCATCGCGCCGTGAGATGCAGACCGAGGCATTCGGAAGCTCCTTCATCAACCCGTCGAGCGCACCGACATGGTCGCCGTGAGCATGAGTCAACACGATCCGTTTAATGGGTTTTCCGATATCGGCCGCAGCCTGCAGGATTCCCTTTTGGGAAAATGACATCCCTGCATCGATGAGGGTAATCCCATCGCTTTCTTCTACTAGGTAAACATTAATCGGAAAAAGGCGAGGAAGAAAAGAAATTTGAGTCACCTGTTCAATCGTCGTTCTTAACATAAAGCCGTACCCCTTTCGCTTAAAACTAATATTATCAGTATAATAACTAATGGTATTAGTTTTAGCAAGCCTGATTTTAACATTTTCATGAATAGAGCCTTTGAACCACTAAAATTTTTATATATTTACCAAATTTTGAGTGCAATTTTCGTCGGTTTGCGTTACCATAAAGATAGATATACGGAAAAAAATGTAGATTGTTTAGATGAAGGGTGAGGGGCGGAACGATATGGATATGTTCAAACGCATCGTACTTCTGATGGTGATGTATGCCTTCTCCGCAGTTCTGTTATACGTAGCCAGCCAGCACACGCCATATCTGCTTCCTGTCATCTGGATTTCCGCTCTGATGCTGCTGTTGTGCGGCATCGGTTATCTGGGGTACCATTATTTCTTTAAAGGACGCAGAAGACGAAGTTAATTGGGACTGACATCCAAGTCTGCCTTGCCCGGGCGGGCTTTTTTTGTGCATAAAAATAAAAAAACCGTTTGAATGGCACCGCAGTCTTTATATAGAGTGAAGTAAACAGCGAGGCAGGTCGAACGAGGGGAAGGTATATCGGATGTTGGAAACTAAAGAGCTGGCGGCTGCGGCATGCAGGGGAGACGAGGAAGCGTTCTATGCACTCGTCACCGAGCATCGGAGGCGCCTATACGGAATTGCGTACAGTTATCTGCATAACGAGAGCGACGCTTTGGAGGTATTGCAGGAGACGGTATGCCGGGCGTGGATGAAATGCCGGAAGCTGAAGCATCCGGAGGCGTTCGTCCCTTGGCTCATTCGGATATTGATTAACTGCTGCGTGGATGAACAGAAACGGAAAAAGCGCATGGTTCCCGTAGAAGAAGTGCGCAGCCGGGAGACGGCTGCGGAGATGGTCAGCGACAGCAAGCTGGATCTGGAGCGTGCGCTGAGCCGCATAAAGCCCAAATATCGCCATGTGCTGATCTTGAAATATTACCAGGACATGACGATCAGCGATATCGCGCATATTCTCGATGTACCGGAGGGAACGGTCAAAACCCGGCTGCATCAAGGATTAAAGCTGCTTCGGCAAAAAATCGAGCCAGGAGGTGCCGTATTCCATGTATGAGAAGGAAGAGCGGATGCTGAACGAGATGAATAGGGATGCGGGGATCTACACGGCGGTTGTGTCCGATGAAGCATTGGATGCGGCCGTTCGAAGCGGAATGCGGAGAGGACGGCGCATGCAGCGGAGCCGGAAGCGGATAGCTGCCTATTCTGCAATGATCGCCACCGTAGCTGCCGCAATGCTGTTCGTGGTATGGGGCGGAGATGGAGGCATCGTGGAGCCGAAGGAGCAAATGGCGGCGCAAGGGCCGTACCCGCCTTTGACCGGGTTTGATCTCGGTGAAAATATTACGCTGAATACGGCTAACCAGCACGGCATGATCCAGCCGGTGAATCAATCGGTGACCCGGGGGGATTATACGGTAACGCTGAACGGGATACTTGTAGGCTCCCAGCAGATGGAGGTGTTTTATACGATCCAAAATGATGCAGAGTATCACGCGGACCTAAAGCGGGTCGAGATGAAGCGTAAGGGCTCCAGCCAGTCGCTGCCATACAGCATCGGGTCGTCGGGTGGAACCCGGATTAAGCCTGGCCAAACATTCCGTTCCCGATCGGACATTCATATGGGCGAGAACCAAGCCGTACCTGAAGAAATGACGTTGTCTTTTAGCATCGCCCCCTATTCAACGAATACGGTGCATCAATCCTCGGCAGAGGGCGAGCAGGTCCTCGATATCGACGTATCCGTTGATATGGAGACCGTCCAGAAATTTACCCGCACGATTCCGCTCAACAAAATGCTGCAGATTGAGAGTCAAAGGTTCTATTTGAAGGAAGCCGTGTTATCCCCTGCCGGCATCGTCTTGAAAGCGAACATCCCTTCCAGCAATACGATGAAGGTATCGGGTTTATGGGACGTGTATTTGGAAACCGTGGTTAACGGCAAGCAGGTCCGATTGAACAGCGATTCCGCATTTTTGCCCGGTGCGGGGGGAGGGGACATGACGTATTTCTTTGACAGCAATATATTGGAGAATCCGAAATCGATCACGCTGAAAGCGAGCGGATTCCAAGCGGTGGACCCCTCCGAGATGAAACTGGTGATCGATACGGATAAGAAGGAGATTCTCCGTGCACCGGACGGCGATCTTCGGTTCGGAGCATACACGGGACATACGCTGACAGTGGAATACGAGGAGCGGGCTGACCGGCATATGGGCAGCGTATCGATTGAGCCGGAGTTCGTGGACGGGGAAGGGAAGAAGCATACGATCAATGAGGACGCAGGGGGACTCAGTTCCTCGTCCCGATCCTCCTCGGATACCGGAATAAGCCTCATCACGCAGTATATCCACCTTAAACCCGGGGATTACCCGCAGCCGCTCACGTTCACGTTAAGCAGTTACCCTGGCGTCATGGAGCAGGCATTCGAGGTACCGATTCGATGAGATTAGAGATGCTGAAAGCTCATCAGAATGACTATTGCGCCGAATGCTATGGTTGCTTTTCCCATAAGTTTTAAGTACCATATTCTCAGATCGCTGGGTTCCGTGTCATCTCCCGTTCTTCTGAACCACCAAGAGTACGGGTTGCGGATGGCATATATGCCGATCCCGATGAGTGCCAGACCCATGAGCAGCACAGAAATGAAAGCGAACATTTGATCAGCCCCTCTCTTAAGAGTTACTACGAATGGTTTTAGCAGTAAGTTCCCGCTGCATGAAAAATAGGATGGTCCGAAATTTAGGACGTAAAGGAATTGAGGACACGAAAAAGGAACCGCCCCCGACCATGAAGGCCGGAGGACGGTTCCTTTTTCTCATTTATTTAAATCCTGGATCATGGGTCGATGCCGCTATTCCCTGCGCTCGGTAGGGGAGCTTCCTGCCGGTCCTTTAGCATCCAGCAGCTCGATCAGAGCTTTGGGCACTCCGTTGAGGATCAACCATTGGCGAAGCGTTTCGATGGCACGGATATGGCCGTTGCCTTCATCCCGCCAGGTCAGCAGCTCGACAACCTTAATGACGAGGAGCATCAGCTCCATTTTGTCATGCTCGGTTTGGTCTGCGCGGATTTTTTGGAATACGGCTTCTTTCTCCCAATCAAGCAATATCTCTTCCCCTATGGTCGGTCGCATGAGTGAATAGCTGTAATCGCACTCCGGGCAGTGAACCGTGGCGAACTGTTCGGATGTGAACGTAACCCCGATTTCCGTTTGACACTGGCGGCAGTGGAATTGGACTTGAATTGCCGAGTTCGTTTCCATGTCTATGTTGCCTCCTTCGAAGAGAAAGGTATCTACTTTTACCCAATAGTCGGTAACTGTGACCCATCTTCCCTTAAGGAGCTGTTTGAAACATGAAAAAGAATCGCCCTCAATAGGCGATTCTTTAAGGATAAAAGTCAGCGTTTCCTTCTACTCTGGGAGCTCTTCACATGGGTGAACACATTATAGAGGAAAGCGAGAACGCCCAGCGTTACGAGAATGCCACCCACGGCAATGACCGGCTCTACCGATTCGATGCCGCTCATCAGCAGGGCAAGACCGATCATCATGACGGGCAGACCGATATTGTGCAGCCAGAAATGCACTTTGCCGGCAATAGACTCCCCGGCAGCCGGGAACAGAACATAAATAACGCCTGCCAGAGCCAGGGATGCCCAGCCCAGAAGATTGACGTGTGCGTGAACCGAGGCGTAATCGTAGCTGTGAGTGATCGACATGTACATGCCGAGCAGCACCCCGAGCACAAAGTAAACAGCGGCGATTTTGATTAATTTAATCCCCATAAAACCCCTCCTTTATGGATTACTATTATGATATATGTTACCTGGGGCGAAGTAGACCTAGACGGAGGAGGATTTACTTAAAGAAGATGCAAAAAAAGAAACCGCGAATTTCCCTTGCCGGGAATTCACGGTTATTTCGTAAGCCTTAATTATCTCAGCATCCGCAATCTATTCAAGCTCCAGCACATCATAGATCAGCCATTTGCCTTCGGTTTTCTTGAGCCAGTAGAGCGACGTCGAATAGATCGTTTCGCCGTCCGCATCATCGCTTTCTTCGGCATAAACGACGGTGTCTTCTCCTTGGAAGAAGACCGTCCGAAGCTCCTCTGATTTGAGGTTGAAATTCACTTCATCGAAGATGCCTTTCTCAATGCTGGTTTGGAACATCTCGTGGAAGACCGAGTCCGGGTGAATGACGGACATGAGCAGCGGGCCATTCTCCTCATTGAAGCCCTTGTACTGAATGTCGATGGACTCCACGATGGCTTTCTGCTCCGCTTCCGGCACTACGGGACGAGCTTCAAGCAGTTTGTCTCCGAGGAGATATTCTGTCTCGTACAGGTTCAAATCATAGATTTTCCATGCGCCGGACGCATCCTTCTTCAAGAGATTCTCGTAATGGAGCGTAACATCCCATGCAAACGGCCCGCCGACGCGGTCTAGGCTCACACTGGTGTAGGCATGGATCGACGTTCCGGCTACCGTTACATCCCATACGTCCGCGGATACATGTTTGTCGTTCTTGAATTGATCCTGATAGTTTTGCTTAACCTCCGCAAGAACGGGAGATTCGGGGTGGAATACGCTCATAACCTCGTCCAGTTTCTTGGCGCTTCCAGCCTCTTCAATGATATGGTAAAGCTTCTTCACCTCGTCTTCGGCTTTGGCGGTCGCACCCTCGCGGTCAATCTTGACGGTACGCGCCTTGGAATCCCACTTTACCGGGAGTCCAGTGGCTTCAGCCACAAAACGAAGGGGAACCAGCGTGTTGCCGCCTTGAGTGAAAGGAGCGATCTGCAGCGTGGTTTTTGCGCCATTGACATAGGCGGTTTTCTGCCCGATCGTCATCTGCAGCTTCTGATCGAGATATGTACCCGTCACCTGCTTGTTCGCGCCGTTCCAATGGACCTTATAATCCAGGGCTTGGAACAAAGGGCGGAATTGAACGAAAGTGACTCCGTTCTTCATGATCGGCGCCGCCGCAAATTGAATTTCCTGGTTATCGAGATAGACCCGGATTTTCCCTTGATCCTTAGCCGGAGCGGCTTGGGCCGCGCTTGCGAACAAGAACAGGAAAGCGATAGCCAGTAGGCTGATTTTTTTCTTCAATGTGCTGTCATCTCCTTCAACGAATGATAGAATAGAGAGGTAATTGTGGTAATCGTACATGATAAAACCAATGGTAGCAATACATTTCTTTAGAGGCAATGATTGGTAGTGGCAGCGCGGTGACGGCTTGCCGGAACGACTTGTAAAAAGGCGGTAGGCATGGGGCTCCGATGGGTAATACATAGTAAGAATCAGGCCGGGCCAACCGGATCATTCATCAGACAAAGGAGTGGATCACATGACAGCAGGACAGGAACTGATATTTTACATAGGAACCTATGGTTCGGAAGAAGAGAATCGCATTCATTGGGGGGCGATGGATCGGGCTACCGGCGAGCTGCGCCTGTTAGGCGGTACGGCAGGCATCGAGAACCCGACCTATCTGGATTTCGATGACTCGATTTCCGTATTGTATGCAGCGAGCGAGAAGGGCGAAAGCGATGTGTCGGCTTATTCGGCCAATCTGGTCACCGGCGAATTGACGCTGCTGAATGTTCAGTCTACCGGCTCGTCCGGCGCGTGTCATGTATCCCGCACAACGGACGGGAAGCATCTGCTTACGACAGGGTACGGCGATGGACAGATTTCGGTGCTGGCATTGGAGCAGGACGGACGGGTCGGCGAGCTGGCCTCCAAGATCAAGCACAGCGGACGCGGCCTTCGTGATGACCGTCAATCGGAGGCGCATCCCCATTCGATATTCCAAGACCCGGTCAACAAGTATATCCTGGTCAGTGACCTGGGGATGGATGACGTGATTGTGTATCGGCTGGAAGACGGAAAGCTGGTGACCCACCGCGAGATCAGCCTGCCGCCAGGCTCCGGCCCGAGGCATGTGGCTTTTCATCCGTCAGGCAAGTGGGTATACGGCACGAACGAGCTGAACAGCACGGTAACGGCATACGCGAACGACGCAACGTTCGGGGATCTGAAAATATTGCAGCACATCTCGACCTTGCCGGAGGACGTCGTGATGGATAGCAATACATCGGCCCATCTGCTGGTTTCTCCTTGCGGCCGTTACCTGTATGCCTCGAATCGGGGGCATGACAGCATCGTCCAATATGTAATCGACCAGGAATCCGGTACGCTCCGTGCCGTCAACTGGGTGTCTTCCGGCGGCAAAACGCCGCGCCACTTCAATATACTGCCGGATGGCTTCCTGCTTACGGCGAATCAGGATAACGGATTGATCGCAAGCTTCCGGATCGACCCGGATACGGGGAATCTGGTTTCTACGGGCTATACGTTGGAAGTCACGCGCCCGGTGTGCATTTGTCCCGTGGAGAAGGCAAAAGCAAACCAACGTTAACTTATATGGAAGAAGAAGCAGCTTGAACACCCGGAAAGGGAATCAAGCTGCTTCTTTTATTCGCGTCTCCTTGCTCCAGCGACGGACAAGGAACAAGGCGTCGAATACTCTGTTTTCGTGTGTTTCAGCTAATGAAAGATTAACTGAATGAATCCTTAATGAGCAAAAATATGATTGCCGATCTGCAGCACTTGCGGCCTGGACCAAATCCAGTCGCTGGTTGCGGTTTTAGGATTGAAATAATACAGGGATTCGTAAGTCGGATCCCAGCCGCGAACGGCATCCAATGCGGCAAGATAAGCGGAACGGTTCGGCGTCAGCCAGTATTGTCCGTCATCCACGGCCGTAAAAGCCCCTTTTTGAAAGACGACGCCCCGAATGTCATTCGGAAATTCGCTGGATTGAATGCGGTTCATGACAACGGCCCCGACCGCAACCTGCCCTTTGTAAGGCTCACCGCGGGCTTCGCTGTAAATGACTTTGGCCATGACGTCCATTTCAGATTGATTCAACGTATATTTTTTCAGCTGTCTCCATGTTTGCGCACCGGTAATACCATCGGCGGGCACGCCGTATTCTTTTTGAAAACGGCTAACGGCTGCTTTCGTGTTTGCGCCATATTTGCCATCCAGCGGATGCGTGTAGAAGTCCAGCGTTTTCAGGCGATATTGAAGGTCCCAGACATCCCCGTTTTCACTGCCGGGCTTTAACAGCGGAGCGGCCTCCGTCGTTTGGGCGAATGTCGGCAGGATCAGAAGAACACTAAGAAAAAAAGCAGATATGATTTTCCGTATTGGCTTTCTTATCGTGATCAACTCCTTTGGGGTAGAATTATAAGGCTGGAAACGGGTTCATACAACCATCAGTAAATGGAAATCCGCGCCGTGACTGCGTTTGTTGCACCAAAAATGGTTCTATGGACCGAATGGCCCTAAACTTGAAATTTTTTGAAAAAAAGGTTTGACAGCAGAAGGGGGACTTATTACAATAGCAACATAACATACTAAACAGGTAGGAATTATAATATATTGTTCTCACCGTATCGACGGAGGAACGCTCGAAGAACCAGGGCAGGCACGGTTGCAACCGGCTTGACTCTGTTCCGACGAGCCTTCCTCCGTCTTTTTTTGCCATGGGGCCTGTTTAGTAGAGAAGAATAGGGGGAGTGATCCATATGAAAAAGGTGTTGAAGCAAGGGGTTCTCATCGGATTAACATTCATGCTGACGGCGGCGCTGACGGCTTGCGGCTCACAGAAAACAGAAACGGCCGCAACCGCCGGCGAAGCAACGCCTGCTTCGGGTTCAAGCAAGCCGAGCGTGGAACTGCTTAATGTTTCTTACGATCCGACCCGGGAGTTATACGATCAGTACAACAAGGCATTCGCGGCGCATTGGGAGAAGGAACAAGGCCAGAAGGTGACCTTTAAGCAATCGCACGGAGGTTCGGGCAAGCAAAGCCGTTCGGTTATCGACGGTTTGGAGGCGGATGTGGTGACACTGGCCCTCGGATACGATATCGATGCGATCCGCCAGGCCGGATTGATCAATGAAGGCTGGGAGAGCAAGTTTGAGCATAACAGCGCGCCTTACACCTCGACCATCGTTTTCCTCGTCCGCAAAGGAAACCCGAAAGGCATCCAGGATTGGCCGGATCTGATTAAGGAGGGCGTGGAGGTCATCACGCCGAACCCCCAGACCTCCGGGGGTGCACGGTGGAACTACCTGGCGGCATGGGGTTATGCACTCAAGGTTAATAACAACGACGAAGCGAAAGCGCAGGAATTCGTGAAAGAGCTGTTCACCCATGTACCGGTGCTGGACAGCGGCGCACGGGGAGCGACAACCACCTTTGTGGAACGCGGAATCGGTGACGTGCTGCTGGCTTGGGAGAATGAAGCCTATCTCTCGATTAACGAGCTGGGACCGGATAAATTCGAAATCGTGAACCCGTCCGTCAGCATTTTGGCAGAACCGCCGGTTGCCGTCGTGGATAAGAACGTTGACAAGCGCGGCACCCGGGAGGTGGCCGAAGCCTATCTGGAATACCTGTACAGCGAAGAGGGGCAGACGATTGCGGCGGAGAACTACTACCGTCCGACGCTTGCCAGCGTAGCCGACAAATACAAGGAGAAATTCCCGGCCATCGAATTGTTTACGCTCAAGGATGTGTTTGGAACATGGGAAGAGACGCAAACCAAGCATTTTAATGACGGCGGCATCTTTAATCAGATTTACGTGCCAGGAAGCTGATCGGCATAACCGCCGAAGGCAGGAAAGGATGAGTGGATATGACGGTACTCCCCGTACGGAAGCAAGGCAGAAATCATCGCAGGGTGCTCCCGGGTTTTGGAGTCGGCATGGGGCTGACTGTCCTTTATATGAGTTTGGTTGTGCTCGTGCCGCTATCGGCGCTGCTACTTAATCAAACCGGATTGACCTGGGAGAAGTTCTGGTCGGTTGCAACCGATCCGAGGGTGCTGGCATCCTACCGGGTCAGTCTGACGACGGCGGCGCTGGCCGCATTCGCGGATATGATACTGGGACTGCTGCTGGCTTGGGTGCTGGTGCGGTATGATTTCCCCGGGAAAAAATGGTGGGACGCCCTGATCGATTTGCCCTTCGCCCTGCCAACGGCCGTGGCGGGGGTAGCCTTAACGGCGATCTATTCCGCGAATGGCTGGATCGGATCACTGCTGGAGCCGCTTGGCATCAAGGCGGCGTTCTCTTCCTTGGGCATCACGCTGGCCCTGATGTTCATCGGCATACCGTTCGTGGTGCGGACGGTACAGCCGGTGCTGGAAGATGCGGAGCGGGACACGGAAGAGGCGGCAGCCACGCTCGGGGCAGGCCGGTGGCGCACGTTCCGCACCATCATTCTGCCGACTCTGATCCCGCCGCTGCTGACCGGGTTTGCGCTCGCTTTTGCCCGGGGGATCGGAGAATACGGCTCCGTTGTCTTCATATCGGGGAATATGCCGATGAAGACGGAGATTGCGCCGCTGTTGATCATGACGAAGCTGGAGCAGTTTGACTATGCCGGCGCTACGGCGGTTGCCTTGATTCTGCTGCTCATCTCTTTCGCGCTGCTGCTCGGAATCAATCTATTACAACACTGGACGCGGAAAACCGCGCGCTAGGGAGGGGGATCTATATGGCTGGAACCGTACCCGCTGCCGTCCCGGCAGGGAAACGAGGCACATCGCCCTCTCCGGCTGCAGCGGAGAAAACCTGGGTGAAATGGACCTTCATTAGTTTGGCTGGCCTTGTGCTTCTGTGGCTTATTGTGCTGCCGCTCATTACGGTGCTGTCCGAAGCGCTTAAGAAGGGATGGGAGGTTTATATCGCAGCCTTGTCCGATCCCGATGCCTTGTCCGCGCTGCGGTTGACCTTACTGGTGGCGGCGATTGCGGTACCGCTGAATTCGATATTCGGCGTCATCGCGGCTTGGACCATAACGAAGTTCCGCTTTAAAGGCAAAAATCTGCTGATTACGCTGTTGGATTTACCGTTCGCGGTATCGCCGGTTATCGGAGGCCTCATCTTCGTGCTAATTTTCGGCCGTCAGGGTTGGTTTGGCCCTTGGCTCGAAAGCCATGATATCAAGATCATATTTGCCGTGCCCGGCATCGTTCTGGCTACGTTATTCGTCACGTTTCCTTTTGTGGCCAAGGAGCTGATCCCGCTGATGGAGGACCAAGGGACGAAGGAAGAAGAGGCGGCTGTAACGCTCGGCGCCAAGGGCTGGCAAATCTTCTGGCGGGTCACCCTGCCCAATATCAAATGGGGACTGCTGTACGGCATCATTCTGTGCAATGCCAGGGCCATGGGCGAGTTTGGGGCCGTGTCCGTCGTATCCGGCCATATCCGCGGAGAGACCAATACGCTGCCCCTTCATGTCGAGATTTTGTACAATGAGTATCAGTTTTCGGCATCGTTCGCGGTGGCCTCCTTATTGCTGTTGTTAGCCGTGATTACGCTGCTGCTTAAAAATTGGTTTACGCGAAAAAATGCCCATTGACAGTCGTTTCCAACCCATGCTAAGGTTAATTCATACTATATAGGTTGGAAAAGAATGAATAATGAATGGTCGTTTACATTGTGAATGTCACTTCGGCTGATGAAGATGAGTGAATAAATGAGGGCTTTGCCCGGTGAGGAGGCGTATCCATGGCTAAACCATTAAAAGTGGATGAAATGTGGCTCGAGCGCATAGCAAGCCTGCTGAACGACATGGAATTCGGTTCGCTGCAAATCGTAGTGCATGAGGGTCAAATCGTTCAGATGGAACGAACGGAGCGCAAGCGTTTCGAGAATACGGCCTCCGGAGCGGTCAAGACGTCAGGATCGTCCCGGGCATCCGGCCAACAGCGAAGAACGAATACAAGATGACCAAGCAAAAGCTGTCAAGTACCGTAAAAAGAACTTCCGCCAGATAACGTGAAGTGCAGCCTGTCCAGTCGACATGGAAAAGACACCAGGAGTGTTGACCAAGTGGACAGGGGAACGCGCTTCGGTAATCATAGCGGAAGTTCTTTTCTATTAGAGATAGAGTATACGAATAATGCAAACAGCCCGGCCGTTGTATCGGCCGGGCTGTTTGTCAATCGCTTTTATGTATCAGGCATCTTATCGCGACCGGAGCGGGCTGCTGCCGATCTCCGGCTCGCCTGCGCCTGTTGTTTCGCCTAGAGGATCGTGATCCCCAGCAGGATGAAGGAACTGCTCCATCAGCTCCGGATGGCCGGCGTAGGGCCGCTCACGCCGCTTACGGGTGGCCGTTACCCGGAAACCCGCCAGATAGAGCAAGCATTGGGTAGCCAGAACGTAAGGCGAGGCTTCGCCGCCGATCAGATTAAATAAGGCCGAAGCCACAATCAGCAGGTGCAGCACGGTATAAATCATGCCATGCGTTTTTCTTCTGGAATCCATCAATAAACGATAGAAAGAGATCGTGGCAATGATATTGGAGAGCCATAAACACCAAACCTCGGGGCTTGCCCAGGCCGAGGTTTGCCTGAGTTCCTCCGCAAGGACCGCCGTCCATAGGAGTGCGGCACCCAGTGAAAGGGCAGGTACGGCAGGTTTTAGGAGCAGCCACAAGCCCATCCCCCAGCCGGGCTTCTCCAGCCGTCCCACCAGCTCGTCGCGCTCCTTCATGAGTCTGTTGATCTCGCGGTCCAGCAGCTTGTGAAGCGTCGTCAATCGGGATTCATCGCGATCGCTTAGAAAGATATCCATTTGTTCGTGAAGCTCACGCGTCAACAGGTCAGCGGATTTGCATTCCTGCAGAAGCCGGATCAGCAGATCCTCGGGGACGGCCGTCCGGGTCGGTCGATGGATAAGCGTGCCAAGAAGCCCTGCCAGCCTGGCGTAGACCGTCAAGGTCTGACGAATGCGAGCGAGCGAATCCTTTCGTGCACCGAGCAGCCGGGACGCACTGTATATGTACAGGCCCGCAAATACCGCAGTGGCAAGAAGCGCGGCCACGAGCCCGTCCAGCGAGCCAAAGATATCAACCATCCATTCCGTAAGGGACAAGCGGATCCCTCCTTCAATATTCTACCTTTCACTATTGCACAAGAAGGAAGGGATTTCAAGCTGATTCGGTAACAGGCAGCTATAGAGCGCATGGGGGTTGCGTATAACGTTACGTCATAGCTTATAGTCGCCTTAGGAGGGGATTGAAGTGAAACGAAGAAAAGGATGGTTTATCTTGGGTAGCATTCTCATCGCGATACTAGCTATACTGACGGTAGTAGGCTTTCTATTCAGAGATGACGGGTCGTTAAGCGGTTTTGTTACAGAGGATGGGCAGAAGGAATATGCAGCGGCTTATGAGGAGGTGATGAGTCACTTGCCAGAACCGGTTGAGTCGGTCAAGGTTCATACCGATTTTGGCGTGGTTCAGCTCTACAAGTTCCAGGGGAGCGATACATCGCATAAAACGCCTATGTTGCTGCTTCCCGGAAAGGGATCTGCTACACCCATGTGGGAGGCCAATCTTAACGGCTTTTTAGAACACCGGCCTGTATACACCGTTGATTTGATAGGAGAACCGGGTTTAAGCACGGAAACCAGACGGATTGAAACCGCTGCCGACCAAGCAGCATGGTTGGGGCAAGTATTGGATCAGCTGCCGGAATCAGAGATCCACCTATTAGGGCTGTCGTTCGGCGGGTGGAGTGCGGCGAATCTGGCGCTCAAGCACCCGGAGAAGATTCACTCGCTCATATTGCTGGACCCTGTCTATGTGTTCGGCCCCATTCCATTGAAAATGATACTGGCCTCCATTCCGGCGACTGTGCCGATGGTGCCCAAACCGATCCGGGAGAAAATGCTCAGCTATATATCCGGCGGGGCTGAAGTCGATGACAGCGACCCGACCGCCAAATTAATCGAAACCGGTATGCGGACATTCAAGAGCAAGCTGCCCATGCCGGAAGCCATCCAGCCGGAACAATTAGCTGAGCTGACGATACCGGTGCTCGGTATTTTAGCTGGACAATCGACGATGCACCATGCTGAAAAGTCGTATCAAACGGGGATGGATGCCTTGAAAGACCCTGATAGCGAGATGGTCTTATTTGAAGATGCCTCGCATGCGATTAACGGGGAATATCCTGAAGAGTTACTGGAAACGATAGAAGCTTTTTTAGCGAAAATCGAGTAAGGGACAGGAAGGGATGGGTTCATGGGAAAAAAATATTCCGTAAAAGAAATCAGCCAATTGTCGGGAATAACTCCGCGAACCATTCAGTATTACGATAATGAAGGAATTCTTAAGGCGGAGCGAGATGCGCTGGGGCATAGAGTATATGATGATAAACAGCTGTACGTACTTGAACAGATTATGTTCTATAGATCCATCGGTTTCTCTTTAAAAAAGATCAAAGAGCAATTGATTGTGGGCACCGAGGAGCAGGATATCGAGAACATTCTAGATTACCAGGCATCGGTCCTTTATTCACAGAAAGAGAGCATCCAAGCCAAGCTTGACGGATTGCATGTGGCTAAGGAAATGATGAAAGAAGGATACAACGTACCTTGGGAGCTGTTAGCCCATCTTATGCGTTCGTTGAATGAGGTCGATATGTCGGCTTGGAAAGAATACGAATTTTCGGAGGAAGACGCGCGGCTGTTTCAAAAAGTATTTGACTCTGAGCAGGCGGTATTGGATTTTTACAATACGTTCAGAAAAATATCGCTGCAAGCTGCAGCTTATAAGGCCTCAAACGTCCCCATCAAGTCCCGTTTAGCCAGGGCCTTAGCCCAAGAATGGCAACAGATGGTTCAACGTGTGACCCATGGCGACGAACGGATTCATGCTGCTTTTTTAGCGGTCGATAACAATCGGGATCAATGGAACGCTGGAGAGCGTCAGCTTGTAATGGAAGCAGAACAATATTTGCAGGACGTCATAGAGCGCTATGCTGATCGTAAATGAGCCGCATGCTGCCCGGGTTCGCTTCCAGTGCAGGAAGCTTGATCGTATGCTGCTGTTCATATGACGGATCGGTTTTTCTCTTGGCAAACAATGTTTCCTCGAGGTAACAAAAGGGGCCGAGCCGCATATAGTATATGAATAAGACATCGAAGAGAGGAAGGGACCGGGGTGATGGAAGTGCAGGTGAAAAAAGCGCCGCTTCAACGCGCGAAAATGACGGTCGGTTATGTACTGCTTCTCATGTTGACGGTTTGAAGGCGATCAGGCCTTTTACCCGAAGGAGAGGATAAGTTCCTTCATCTAAACATAAAAGATGGCGCCAGAGGACACACCCTCTTGAAAAGCCATCTTTTTTTAATGCCATAGTGTAAGGATCGCAACGTTATCGATCGGAGTCATGAAGTTCTTTCCAGTACCTGTAGTCGTGAATGGCGAACCCGGAGAAGGAAGGGTGCTTTTCCGCCTTGGTGCATACCTTGCTCAGCTGTTCCTCCATATAGGACGTGCCTTCCTCGAAAAAGGTAATGTAAGCTCCCTCATTGCTGGACTTGGTCTCCACGGCAATCAGGGCCTCCTTGCCGAGCTCGTCGGCTTCCTTTAGCTCGCTCGCGGCGAGGTTGTATATGTTATCCGCTTGATCGCGATAGGCCATAATGACGATCTGGTCGAACTGCTTGATCATCCAGCGGCTGATCGACATCGACTGATCCGGCAGCTGGTAGGTATGCAGCCAGAAGGTCATGTCGGAGCCGATCGGCAGATTCAGCTTGTGCGCTTCATCGACCAGATAACGGACGCTCGCTTGCCACTGCTTAACGACCGAGGACTGGTTCGTTTTCCATTCGGCCAGCACATGCGGCTCGATATCGACATGGATGCCGGTGAAGCGCTCATTCGGGGCAGCGGACGCTTGATATTCGGCGGTCCATTGAATAAACGTCTCCAGCCGGTGACGTTCCGATTCCAGCGCCCAGTTCGGCGCCCCGCCGAGGACGTGGACCTCGATCCCTTGCACTCCTGCCTGGCGGATAAAGCTGCGGTAATACTCGGGACGGACGTCGCGGTTCATCTGCAGATAGAGCACGTTCACTCCCTGGCTGCCGGCAAAGCTCAGAATGTCATCGGCGGAGTCTTTGATTTGCGGGGTATCCCAGAACCAGGTTGCCTTCTGGCTGGGTTTCGCTTCCGCGGCATCAGGATGAAGGGACAAACTGCTTAGCAGCAGCAGGCCGCCAGCGAGACAGAGAGCCAGCAAGCGGACATATTGTTTTTTCATAGGATGATGATCTCCTTTTCATTACGATTTACAACATATGCAATAGGACAATCTTCGACAAGCGTATACCATTAGTATTGCGTTAGAAGTCATTACGCCAAATATATATTTTCATAAATGTGCACTTATGTATTCTATCGGTGAAAACAATATCGCAATTCATAGGTCTAAAGATCTAATGTTTTGAGGGAAAATGAATAAATGGAGTTTGAAGAGGTCTGCAAGGGGATAAGTAAATAGGAGGTGTGATCGACCAAGTGCGGCTATACGCGGCACCGGGTGTTCATACTACTACTTAAGATATAAGAGAACCATTCACCATCCTGGGTGATGTAGTATAATTTTTAAACGAAGGAGCGATGAACATGAAGGTAGCATTGATTGGAGCAAGCGGGACGATCGGGAAACGCATTATGGAAGAAGCGCTGCGCCGGGGACACGAGGTAACGGCGGTGCTGCGTAATCCGGATCGCCTTGAAGCGGAGCATGAGCGATTACAGAAAGTCAAAGCGGATGTGATGGATCCTTCGTCATTGGAAGAGGCTGTTCAGGGACATGATGCCGTGATCAGCGCTTTCGGTCCGAAGTTCGGCCAAGAAGAGGAGCTTGTAGCAGCCGCACGGACCATTGTGGAGGGAACGAGACGCGGCGGCGTAACCCGCCTGTTGATCGTTGGCGGCGCAGGCAGCCTGATCGCCGACAGCGGCGTACCGCTTATGGAAACCCCGGAATTTCCGGAAGAGATCAGACCGCTTGCCCGTGCGCATGCGGATGCTTACGATCTTTATAAGGAAAGCGATCTGGAATGGACGTATATCAGTCCGGCGGCCATCATCGAGCCGGGGAAACGTACCGGACAATTCCGGATCGGCATGGACCGCCTGGTGACGGATGAGAGCGGAAGCAGCCGGATCTCGGTTGAAGATTTTGCGGTAGCCGTGATTGATGAGCTGGACGATCCGCAGTTCATTCAGTCCCGTTTTACCGTTGCTTATTAATCGACAGGCATCAAGCGAAGTCGTCAGAGCGCTTGGGTAGGATATATCGAAGCAAAGGGGAGAGCTTGGATGTATGTTATGACGTCCGAACAGATGAGGGCACTCGATAACTACACGATTCGCCGCATCGGCATTCCGGCCATCGCGCTTATGGAAAATGCGGGTAAAGCGATTGCCGAGGAAGTCCTGAAATTATGCCTGGAGCGTCATGTCGCGAGCCAGTTACCGTCCACGGCGGCCGCTCGGACATCCGGGAGCGATCCAGCCTGCTTGCCGGAGGAAGAGAGGTGCAACCGGAGGGCTTCCTTATCGGGTTATTCGGCAGCGGCAGAGGGCCCTTTCACCGGAAATGAGCGGGTTATCGAGATGAGCCGCCCGTCGCCTGTCATCGACGGAGACGCGCGATTGCCCACCGCGCTGGCGGCGCAGGAGCACTGGCTCATTCTGGTGGGCAAAGGCAATAACGGCGGCGACGGCGTGGTCGCCGCACGGCATTTGCGTGACGCCGGCATAAGCGTCACGCTGCTCTACGCCGCCGAGCCGTCCGCGCTGGCCGGCGAGGCGGCGGTGCAGCGGGATGCCGCAGCAGCGCTCGGCATCCCGGCTCTGGTCCACGGCCGTGCCGCCGTGGACTGGACTACGGCGCGTACACCGGCATCGTGGACGCGCTGCTCGGGACGGGCGCGACGGGCGCGCCCCGCGGCGCTTACGCCGCGCTGATCCAGGCCGCAAACGACAGCGGCCTGCCGATTGTGTCCGCCGATATTCCGAGCGGACTGGACGCCGATACCGGCGCGCGGCACGAGCCGTGCATTTCGGCCGCGGTGACGGTATGCCTCGCTTTCCTGAAGCGAGGCTTGGTGCAGTACCCCGGCGCCGAGGCGGCGGGCCGGGTGGTGGTCCGCTCCATCGGCATTCCGGCATCGCTGTGCCGGGAGCAAGGCGTCAGCACGCATCTGCTTACCCCGCATGTCCTTCGGACAGAGCTGGGCGCCGACGTGTCGCGCCGCCGCGCGCCGGACGGGCATAAGGGCACCTACGGCCACGTCCTGACCGTAGGAGGCAGCCGCACGATGAGCGGCGCAGGCCTGCTCGCTTCCCGGGCGGCGCTCCGCGCGGGCTGCGGCCTTGTGACCTGGGCGCTCCCTGCCAGCCTGGTGCTGCCGCTGACCGGAGCCTCGCCCGAGGTGATGCTCGCCCCTGCGACTGAGGAGGAGAGCGGCGGCTACTGGAATGAGGCCTCCGCGGAGCAGGTCCTGGCCCTCGCCAAGTCCCGCGATGTGCTGGCCGTAGGTCCGGGACTTGGCCGCTTTGAAGGAGACGCCAGGTGGCTCCGCCGGCTGTGGGAAGAATGGGAAGGGCCGCTGGTGGTGGATGCCGACGCGCTGAATATGCTGTCTGCGGCTGGCGATTTCGGCGCCTGGAAGCCGCGTGCCGCGGCCACGGTGCTGACCCCGCATCCCGGGGAAATGTCCCGGCTGCTGGGCATTCCTACTGCCGAGCTGCAGCGGGACCGGATCGGTGCCGCCGCAGGGTTCGCGACCGGGCACGGGGTTACCCTCGTGCTCAAGGGGGCGCATACCGTCGTGGCTTCGCCGGACGGACAAACCTACATCAATACAACCGGCACCTCCGGCATGGCGACCGGAGGCACCGGAGACGTGCTGACCGGCATCATTGCCGGCCTGCTGGCGCAAGGGCATGCCGGTCCGTCTGCAGCCGCGCTTGGCGTGTGGCTGCACGGCCGTGCCGGCGAGCGGGCCGCGCGGCATCGGGGGCATCCCGCCTCGGTCATCGCCGGGGATGTCATCGAAGCGCTTTGAAACAAAGAGCCAAGGGCCCTCATCAGAGGGCCCTTTTTCCATGGGAAAGAGGCTATAGGCTCTTGAATCAGATCAACCAGCACAGCAAGGGAACGGCCAGGGCAAAGAACGGGGTGGCCAGCGAATTGCTGGAGAAGGCATGCTTTCCCCACAAGAACAGAAGCAGCGTCAGGGTTCCGGCAGCGGCACGGAGCCAGAGATGCTCCGGATGACCGCCGGTGAACAAGGCGAAAAACAGGAAACCGACCGCTCCATACACGGCAGCCTGTTTCCCCTTATGCAGCGAAGGCAGGAACGCGAGTATGGCATCGGCCGCGAGAGAGGCCGTCAGCGCGTAACCGTACACCCAGTGTTCTTGCGGCATGTAAAGGCCTAACCACTCCGAGGCCTGATCCGCGCCGGACGGCCACGCCCAGTCCAGCAGACTCAGCAGCAGCACGACGATACCGGCGCTGGCCAGCTTGTTTAATGCATAAAACCCCATGTCCATCCGGGCGGACCGTTTGGGAATTCCGGTGTTCATTGTACACATCCTCTGCACGTTATTCGTGGAATCCTCGGATGCTAGCGGCATCCATGCTAGCTGGTTACCATCTGCCCTCCGTTGACGTGAATAGCCTGACCCGTGACATAAGAAGAAGTGATGGACGATGCCAGGTAAACATAAGCAGGTGCCAGCTCATAAGGCTGTGCGGCTCGCTTCATCGGCGAATTCGTTCCGAATACGGCAACCTCATCGGCGGAGAAGCTGGAAGGGATGAGCGGCGTCCAGACCGAGCCTGGCGCGACGGAGTTGACGCGGATGCCCTGATCGACCAGCGAAAGGGCCAGGGATCGGGTAAGGGAAACGATGGCGCCTTTGGTTGAGGAATAGTCGATGAGCTCCTTTAAACCGTCATAGGCCGTAATGGAGGCCGTATTGATGATCGACGCCCCGGATTTCATATGGGGCAGCGCAGCCTGGATCATGAAGAAGAACGGAAAGATATTCGTCTGATAGGTGTGATGCAGCTGTTCTTCCGTAATGTCCAGAATGCTGCGCTGCACATACTGGACGGCATGGTTGTTCACGAGAACATCCACTCTGCCGAAGCAGGCGATCGTCTCGTTAACCACGGCTTCACAGTTTTTTTTGTAGCGCAGATCGATTTTCATTAAGAGGCATCGTCTGCCAAGCGATTCAATCCGCTGCTTCGTCACTTCCGCATCCGAAGTCTCATATAAGTATGGGATGACCAGATCGGCACCTTCCTTGGCGAAGGCAATGGCGGCGGCTTTGCCGATACCGCTGTCCCCCCCGGTCACAATGGCGATTTTGCCATCCAGTTTACCGCTGCCCCGGTAGGCGGGATCTTCGCTGATCGGACGCGGCGACATCAGGCTTTCAAGGCCCGGCTGGCAGTTTTGATGCTGGGGAGGGAAAGCGATGGGCTGTTCCTTGCATTCGGTTTTGGAGCCTACGTATGGAATGGGCTGTTGGGGATTCATTTCATTCCTCCTTTGGTATACGGGATGTTATTCATTGCACGTCAATGCTTTATCTCTATGCATTCGCCCAGTCCGAGGTGCCGGTTGTGAGCAGAATAGGTGAAAGGTCGTGCGCAAACACGCGGGTTACGGATTTTTTTACGATGTCCTTTGGGCTATTGTGGTAAAATATTTCCAAATTCATCAATACGGCCAAGGGGGAACGGTCACGAATGAAACCCGTCAAGCGTTCAAAATTCCGCCTGTGGGCAGGCAAGCAGTATTTTACGTACCGGCGTTATTGGGCATGGATGAAGAAGAGGGGCGGCATCGCCCGCACGCTAAGTCCTGAGCCGCTGCGATATTCGGTGTTCACACACCAAACCCCGCTGAAACGCCAGCTCAAGGACGTTGATATGTGGTATCAGCATCATAAGGTGATCAACTTGCGTCTGGCTGTGTGCCATCTGGATGGACTCCTGATTCGTCCTGGAGAGACGCTGTCCTATTGGAGGAGCATTGGACGCCCGACCCGCAGGAAAGGGTATGTCGACGGCATGGTCCTGTTCTATGGAGGCTTTAAGGCCGGCGTGGGCGGAGGGCTGTGCCAGCTGTCCAACCTCATATACTGGATGACGCTGCACACCCCCCTGGAAGTAAAAGAACGGCATCGGCACAGCTATGACGTATTTCCGGATGCGAACCGGACCCAGCCGTTCGGGAGCGGCGCTACGTGCGCCTATAATTATTTGGACCTTCAGATTTATAATCCGACGAACGATACATACCAGCTGTCGGTATATGTATCAGAGGAGGATTTGATCGGGGAATGGCGATCCAGCGCTGCTCCGCTGCATCGCTATGAAGTATATGAGCGGGAGCATCGCATTACCCAGGAAGTTTGGGGAGGATATGCGAGGCATAACGTCATTGGCCGCAAAGTGTTCAACAGGGAAGGCGAACGGATTCGGGATGAGTGGATTACCGAGAACCATGCGCTCATGATGTACTCGCCGCTGCTTGCCGAACAAGGAAGCGTGACGCCCTGATCAAGGGAGGGGTTAGGAGCCGATCTTAAACCGTATTCGCATGGGGAGCCCTGTTCGTGATCGGTTAAATGAAACGGGCAAAGGAGAACATCGGTTTGACGCATTCTGCCGGATTGACAAAAGCGCGGACACATTGATACGATGATACTAATTCTGACAAGTTTGCTCTGATTTATGCCGGTTGATGTCGGATGCAAGAGCGACTGCTGACCGGAAGACTTTGCCGTATCCTGTAAAGTCTTTTTTTCTGAAATACAGGCTACGGCGGTCTGACTCTATATCGAGAGGACCCTACATAGCGATCTGATGCATGCATGAAATCGTGACATTATAAGATAAGCTGAGGTGAATAATGATTATGGCGAAAGCTGTTATTATTAACGGGAGCCCTACAGCCGGATCCCGACTGAATGCGGTTATGGATTTTGCGGAGCAGGCACTGGCTGCGGCCAATTTCGAAGTGAGCCGGATCGATGTGGCCGGGCTGCCGCCCGAGGATTTGATTCATACGAAGTTTGAGAGCGAGCATATCGTCAAAGCCAACGGGCTTGTGGCCGAGGCCGATGCCGTGATTGTGGCAAGTCCGGTTTATAAAGCTTCGTTTACCGGCGTGCTTAAGACATTTTTGGACCTGATTCCGCAAAAAGGCTTGGCTGGCAAAATCGTGCTTCCGATGTTCATTGGCGGCAGTCTCGCGCATTTGCTGGCGATTGATTATTCGCTCAAGCCCGTGCTGTCCTCGATCGGGGCCCGGCATATTCTGGGCGGCGTGTACGCCGTGGATGCCCAGGTGGCACGTACCGAGGATGGCGGGTTTGACGTAGCGGAAGTGCTTCAGGAGCGTTTGGCCTCCGCGATGGAGGAATTGATTGAAGAAACCCGTTACCGGACAGAACGCGCATAGGGATGGCGTGAGTGACGGCAGGGGTGTTCTAGCGATATAGATCATATGGAGGGGTACCATTTGCAAAAGCTAGTGTTTTTTGTCGGCGTGGCCGGTACAGGCAAGACAACCGTAGCGAAGAAGCTTGCAGTCCGCATACCGGCTGCATTTCTCGACCGTGATACGGTGGGGGGACGGTTTGTCGAGAAGTTCCTGGAGAGCAACGGACTGGATCCGAACGACCGCGATTCTTCCTTCTATAAAGAGAATCTGCGCGATCTGGAATATGATACGACCAAGGATATTTGCATCGAGAACCTGGGTGCCGGACAAAATGTCTTTATGATCTCGCCGTTCACGGCGGAGCTCAAGAACCGCGAATGGATTGATGAGGTCATCGCATCCGCGGGATTAACGAAGAACGACGTTGACGTGAAGGTCATCGTGGTTGCGCTCAAGGACATGGATTTGCAGAAGGAGCGGATCATTGACAGACAGACCGAGCGGGATCAGTGGAAGCTGGATCATTGGGACGACTTCAAGAAGCGCGTCGATTTCGTTCCTGAAGTGAACTGGGATATTCCGCAAACGTCCATCAAGGTGTTTGATAACAGCGGCGATCTGACGGAAGAGAAGGTCGAGGAGCTCTATCAATTTATCGTAAGCGAATAGCATATCGTACCAACAGAATTAATATCGGATGAAAAAGTGCGTCATTCCAGGTGCCGGCAAGCCCTGTGATGGCGCATTTTTTTGATTATCGGGGCATCTTCAATTGCTTCAAGGCTGCTACCGCAGCAAACTGCCGGCTGCTTGGATTCGTTGGATGTCCAGGAATGCCTTTTATGAGAGTGTGCAGCCTGCATCGGGCGATGATCCTGAATTGGAACCGAAGCCGGAATGTTATATAGTAGACTTGTCATGATCGGTTAACGTAGATTTCAAGGAGGGAAAGCGGTTGGATAACTCGGCTATGCTTGCCTATCTTCGAAGCGTTGTGTTAATGAGGGATCGCATCCCGTCATTTAACGAATACCCCTTTAATTTGCCGGCCGTAGCGGCTATGGACGGACTTCGCTTTCATCCGAAGGTCACTTATATCGTGGGCGAGAACGGAATGGGCAAATCCACGCTGCTGGAAGCCATTGCTGCCGCCCTCGGGTTCAATCCGGAAGGAGGGACGCTCAATTTCTCCTTCTCGACGGAGGAGACCCATTCCAGGCTGTATGAATATATTCGAACCGTCCGGGGCGTACGCAAACCGCGGGACGGGTTTTTCTTCCGGGCGGAGAGCTATTATAACGTCGCCAGCGAGGTGGATGCACTGGAGCGGGAGCGTCCTGGACTTTATGATTCCTATGGCGGCAAATCGCTTCATCAGCAGTCGCATGGAGAATCCTTTTTCGCCACCTTTTTGCATCGGTTCTGGGGGAACGGGCTGTACATCATGGACGAGCCGGAAGCGGCCTTGTCGCCATTTCGCCAAATGGCGCTGCTGAGACGCATCCATGACCTGGTTCATGAAGACTCGCAGTTTATTATTTCCACGCATTCGCCGATTGTCATGGCTTATCCGGATTCGATCATCTACAAGCTGACATCCGAAGGCGTGGAAGAGACGAGCCTGGAGGAAACGGATCATTACATGATTACGAAGGAATTCGTGAATCGCCGGGAAGCGATGCTTCATGAATTGTTTGCAGACGATGAGGAATAAAAGGGGAAGATAAGGGCTCGTGGATCGCCGGATCTTGCGAGTCCTTTTTACATTGGGGGCGTGTTATTGTACTGAACGTTTCCTGCCCAGGCATGAATAAGAAATTTCTCTTCGTAGATGCTTCTGATTTTAAGAATTAGAATGGTTCAATGTCTTGAAATAAACTTTGAATAATTTAAGTAATTAGTCCATTATACCTCTATAATTGGGATGAACTAGAATGAAAATCATGAAAATAGTGTTTACAAGTTAGAATCATTGAACTAAAATAAGACCGAGGTGAAAAACTCTGGAGAACGGAAGAGAAGCAAGCGTGGAGAGACTCATGGACATGTATCGTGAGTTATCGGATAAAATGACGAGGCATCGGGTCGTGTCTTTCTTGAGTCATTTAAGAAAGAACGATTTGACGATGAATCAGTATAAAATCCTAAGTTTGATCGAGCAGCAGGGACCGTGGCTTCCCAACCGGTTGGCTGAGCACATGGAGCTTAAAGCTGCAACGATTACTTATTTGGTGGATGCGTTGGAACAACGGGGATTGGTGATTCGAACGCCGAATCCGAGTGACGGACGCAGCCACTATGTCAATTTTACGGCAGAAGGCCGGCAGTTGGTGCTCGACGCGCGCAGCGAGGGGGATTATGCCGTCATGGAATCCTTCAAGCAGCTGGATGAGGACGAGGCGGATAACCTGTATATTTTGCTGCGATTGCTTGGCCGAAAGCTATTTCCAACAGAGTAAACGATATGAATGCTGAAGTAATCCTGCCTCCAGTTCTGTTATCAGACCCGGGCGGGGTTACTTTGTTTAGGAGGCTTCTTGTGAATACAGACGAAAAATCTTCATTTTGGCTAATCATGAGCGCCGTGTTTTTCGGCAATTTTCTCGCGGTGCTGAGCATTACCACCATCAACGTCGCCTTTCCGGTGGTGATGGAGCAGTTTCATGCCACGCTGAGCACAACCCAATGGCTGATGGCCGGGTATTTGCTGGCAACGGGGATCGTGGCCCCCATCGTAGGCTACATGGGGGACCAGCTAAGTTATAAGAGGCTGTTCGTACTGGCATTGACGGGTTTTACCCTCTCGTCGCTGCTATGCGTTGTCGCCTGGAACATCGAAACATTAATCGCGTTCCGGATCACGCAAGGCGTCTTCGGCGGGATGATCATTCCGATTACGATGACGATCATTTACCAGGTATTCCCGCGCGAGCGGCAGGCCTACGCCATGGGCCTCTGGAGCCTGGCTTCCATGCTGGCACCGGTGATAGGACCGACGCTGGGCGGGTGGCTGGTGCAATACTTTGGGTGGAAATCGATATTCATTCTGAATGTCCCTATCGGCCTGATATCGATCGTCATCGTAAGCAAATTCATTCCATTTTATCGACTGACCGGGAAGAAGACCTTCGATCTCCTCGGATTCTTGACGGTGGTGGCGGGCAGCTCCTGTTTGCTGCTCTCCTTCAGCCATGGGAACGATTGGGGCTGGGGGTCCTGGAAGACGATCTCCTTGCTCGTCGCCGGTATTTTGCTGTTGCTGTTCTTCATTAAGTGGGAACTGCGCATCCCGTCCCCGCTATTGCAGCTGAAGGTCTTCAAATTTCCCCGATTCCGGTACAGTTTGATCTTGAACTGCATCGTGACGATCTCCCTCTATACGGGAACCTTGCTGGTGCCGCTCTATTTGCAGACCGTGCTGAAGCTGTCTCCGATGGATACCGGATTGATCATGCTGCCGGGCGCAATCGTCATGGCGGCGGCATCACCGATTATCGGCAAATTTTATGACCGGATCGGTCCGTTCCGGCTGGTCATCACGGGTGTCCTTATCATTGTGGCTGCTACGCTGGCTTTCAGCGGGATCGGCACGAATACGTCGGTTCTGTACATTTCCATGCTGCAGCTGGTTCGCTGCCTCGGCATCGCGCTGTGCAACATGCCGCTAACGAACGCCGCGATGAGCGCGGTGTCCAGCGAGTACTCAGGCCATGCATCGTCGATTACGAACTGGGCGCGCCAAGGGCTGGCTTCGTTATCCATCGGCATTTTCAGCGCGCTGGTGGTAACCAGAACATCCTATTACATGGGCGCCGGAATTGTGACTCCGCGTGCGGCAACGACCATGGGCATTGATGACGTGTTCATGATCGGCACGATGGTGGCAGTGGTAGCCATACCTCTTACATTTTTGTTACGGGTCAAAAAGAAAAAATCGACTCGCCATGTCGCGCTCTAACCGGGCATGCCCCGCCTGTATGAAGAGGAGGTTCCTTCGGGCTGTTGAGACCTGCGCAAGACGCCGGGAACCCGAATATCATCAAGCGATTGAACAAGGTTGGACCTAAGAGCTTGCATGTCGCAGGTATAACCTTAAGGATCGTCGGATAGGCCGTTAACCGATGAGAGAGCAGCTGCAGGGGCTGCTCTCTCATTTTGTTTTTGCGCTCCATGGCCTGGATGAAATATGACAAAGCTGTTCTTTTATTCAATTCGCGGTCTGTGGTAGGGTGAAGTATACGAATGCAGGCGCTAGGAGGAGCTTATGGAATTTATACGGAAGCTGTGGATTTTCGGTTATCAGCAGGCCTTGTCCTGCCTATTTCCGGTGATTATCTTCGGCGCGCTGGGACTGACCAAGGTGGTTGAGATTCCGGGTTTGCCGCGGTATGATCTCATTCTTCTCATCTGCGTCTTGGCGCAAATCGGGATGCTGGTGAGCAAGCTGGAGACATGGGATGAACTGAAGGTTATCTGCGTCTTTCACGTCATCGGATTGATGCTGGAGCTGTATAAAGTGCATATGGGCTCATGGTCTTACCCGGAGGAGGGCTGGAGCAAAATCGGCGGCGTTCCGCTGTACAGCGGCTTCATGTATGCGAGCGTAGCCAGTTATATCTGCCAGGCTTGGCGGCGAATGAATTTGCGCATCACCGGCTGGCCGCTGCCTGTACTGACCGTGCTGATCAGCGCGGCGATCTACGCCAATTTCTTTACCCATCACTACGTATGGGATGCGCGCTGGCTCCTCACGGCATTGTTGTTCGTGGTGTTCGGCAGAACCATGGTGTATTTCGACGTTGACGGAAAAACCTTGCGCATGCCGTTGGTGCTGTCGTTCCTGCTGATTGGTTTTTTTATCTGGATCGCTGAGAATATCTCCACGTTTCTCGGGGCCTGGACCTATCCGGGACAGGAACGGACATGGAGTCTGGTGCATATCGGAAAAATCAGCTCGTGGTTCCTGCTGGTGGTCATCAGCGTCATTATTGTGGCTCAGCTGAAGCATCTGAAGCAGGGCAGAGGACCGTCCAAAGACAATCCAAAGGGAACGGTCATGTGAATGTAGCTTAGCGGATTTGATCCTTCATTCAGAATCATGTATCCTATGGGTATTCGAAACGATGGAATTAGCGAGCCATAAGGCAAAATACTTGTCATGAACATAGATGGTTGGAATTTTGGCAGGGAGGAGTATTCACATGAAAAAAAGATCATTGGCGTCGTTGTCCAAAGGCATGGGATACTCCACCGCTGTTTTCTTTGATCGGTCCGATGACGGGAGAAGTCTGTCCAAAATCGGATATTCGGCGATCAAGGATCCTTCATGCTATTGACTAAAATGAGGGAGCAGTGGAATTAAAAACACCACAGGTCGCTGGCTTGTGGTTGCATAGATCGGCATGTACACCACAGGTGCGCTGTGGTGTTTTTTTGCGTTTCTAATGATACGAGCAAAGGAGAGGTAGACCATGTTCATGCAAGGAAAACAGATCTATGTCAAGTCGGTAGAGGAATCGGATGCGGAAGCGCTATGGAAGCTCGAGGTGGATAACCGGGATTTTTTCCAACGGTTCACGGGCTTAAGGGACGACGAATTCTATACCCTTGAGGGACAACTCGAACGGATTCGAAAGGCCCGGGAATCCAGCAAGGCGGATCAGGCGTATCTCTATATGATTGGACTGCGGGATACCGAAACGATCATCGGCGAGATCATGCTGACGGAAGTGGTGCGGGGGAATTTGCAGAGCTGCTGGATCGGTTATTTTCTGGACCGGGACCGTAACGGAAAGGGGTACATGACCGAGGCCGTTCAAATGGTGGTGAGGTTTGCCTTTCAGGAATTGAAGTTTCACCGGATTGAAGCGGGCGTGATGCCGCATAATTTAGGCTCGATCCGAGTGCTCCTGAAATCCGGCTTCCATAAAGAAGGCATCGCCAGGAAAAACGTGAAGATTAACGGGAAGTGGGAGGACCATCAGACACTGGCTTTGTTGAATGAAGCCGATGAGGAGGTCTCGTCCCCGATTCAGCGGTACAATCCGTCCGTCATCGCCCCGCCGATCGGTCCGTATACCCATGTAACCAAGGTTGCGAGAGGAGCTGAGCTGTTGGTATTCTCCGGCCAGGTGGGGACCGACAGGGAGGGGAAGCTGCCGACCGATATGAAGGAGCAAGTAGAGAACACCTTGGCTAATACTCAGCGGGTATTGGCCGCGGAAGCCATGTCGGCGGATCATATCGTCAAAATCAACATTTGGGCGGTTCAGGAGGTCGACTGGGATCATTTCCACCGGGTATGGGAGAAATTCCACGGGGGAAAGGCGCCGTCCATGACGATGGCCTACGTGCCGGCGTTGGCGATGCCGTCCCTTCTGGTGGAGATCGAGGTATGGGCAGCGAGAGGGTAACGCTTGATGTAGAGGAACGGATTGCAGCCGTCATATAAAGGCATAAAAAAACCTCCGTGATCCCTGTTTA
This sequence comes from Paenibacillus sp. cl141a, assembly GCF_900109305.1. NCBI lineage: Bacteria > Bacillati > Bacillota > Bacilli > Caryophanales > Paenibacillaceae > Paenibacillus > Paenibacillus sp. cl141a. The sequence continues at coordinate 35,100 of NZ_FNZO01000004.1, read as the reverse complement.
GGGGACCTCGGAGGTTTTGTGTATATGGAAGGAAACTTATAGATCGTAAACTTATAGATCGTCAAAGCCGTTGTCGTCGCCAACTTTGCCGTAGTTACGGGATTTGGCTTCGAAGAAGTCGGTTTTCGTTGCGTTGAGGGCTTCGTCGGAGAAAGGCTTGATCCATGGCATGCAGTTGACGTCCACGCCTTCGTAAGCTTTTTCCAGACCCATCATGGTGATGCGACGGTTCGCGATGTACTTGATGTAATCGCTCAACTCGTTCAGATCGATGCCGCGCACATTGCTGAGCGTGTAGTGGGCCCAATTGGTTTCGAGCTCAACGGCACGGTCAATGGTGCGGTACAGGTAGTCGATGTTCTCTTTGGTGTTCAGCTCAGGGAAATCCTTGAGCAGCTGCTTGAACACTTCGGCGAAGAAGTAGCAGTGCTGGTTCTCGTCACGCTGAATATAGGAGATCATCTGGCTGGTTGCCATCATCTTCTGGTCACGGGCCAGGTTGTAGAAGAAGGCAAACGTGCTGTAGAAGAAAATCCCCTCCAGGATCAGGTCGGCAACCATGGCTTCGAAGAAGGATTGCGGCGACGGATTGTCGCGGAAATTCTGGTAAATGTTCGAGATGAACTGGTTGCGCTCCAGAAGAACCGGATCATGCTTCCAGTATTCGAAGATTTCCTTCTGCTCCTGCTCCGATACGATGGAGGATAGCACGTAGGAATAGGATTGGTTGTGAACCACCTCTTGCTGACCGATGATGGCCGAGATGGCTTCGAGCGACGAGTCGGTGAAGTAACGCTTCACGTCGCCGACAAACATCGTCTGCATGGAATCGAGCACAGCCAGCAGGGAGATGTTGATTTTGAAGGTGCGCTGCTCTTCAGGGTCCAGGCGCGGGAACTGCTGCGCATCCTTGGACATCGGGATTTCATCCGCGATCCAGTGGTTCAGCAGCAGAACCTTATACAATTTATACATATGCGGCATCCGAATATCGTTCCAGTTCAGGATCCCGGAGCATTCACCTTCAATGACGCGAGTGGAGCGGTTGGGTGCCTCGGTGTTAAATATCTTTTGCATTTGCATGCCGATTTTCTCTCCTTGTATTTCATAATAGGGCAGAAGTGTTGAAGGGAAACTAGCGGATTCATGGGACGGGTATCCATCTCCAGCCGCTGTTGTCCGCCCTTTGCCTGAATGTATTTTAAAGGTTGCAAAGGGCTCCCAAAGGCGGACGTAAACTCTTCCGATTGGATACCCTTACCCTTGTAGTCTTTTATTAGAAAGCATATTCAACATTGCTTACAGCCGTTCGATATGAGCCAAACATGCAGCGATTCCCGAAGGGAAAGCGCTCCGAGGGGGATGTAACTCAACAATCGCGCGAAGTAACTCAATGGTCCCCGCACCGTATGAGAAGCGATTCCCAAGGGGAGAGCGATCCCAGCAGACAGTAACTCAACAAATCGCGCGAAGTAACTCAATGGTCCCCGCACCCGTATGAGAAGCGATTCCCAAGGGGAGAGCGATCCCAGCAGACAGCAACTCAACAAATCGCGCGAAGTAACTCAATGGTCCCCGCACCCGTATGAGAAGCGATTCCCAAGGGGAGAGCGATCCCAGCAGACAGCAACTCAACAAATCGCGCGAAGTAACTCAATGGTCCCCGCACCGTATGAGAAGCGATTCCCGAGGGGAGACGATCCCAGCAGGCAGTAGCTCAACAAATCGCGCGAAGCAGCGCATTCGTCTCCGCGCCGCATTCCAGCGTTCCCGCAGGGAGAAAGCGCTCCTAGCCACTAAAGCAACTTAAGAAGCGCCTCATTCACACCCTACCCACCTTGCGGGTGTCCAGAGGGCAGAGCCCTTGGGGCCCTCCCTTGGAAGGGAGGGTTTGGGTGGGTTCGAAAAAGGTTAATCTAAACTCTTAGCTTGCGCACGACTCACACTCTTCAATCGTCAGCGCGCGGCTGCGTACATAGTACGTGGATTTGATGCCGGCTTTCCAGGCATGCAGATGCAGCTCCAGGAATTCCGAAGCCCGGATATCAGGGCGGACATACAGGTTAAAGCTTTGCGCTTGGTCAACGTGACGCTGACGGGCGGCAGCCATTTTGATGGACCAATGCTGGTCGATCAAGAAAGCCGTTTTATAGTACCAGATCGTTTTCTCGGACAGATCCGGAGCAGGGTTCGCCACTTTATACGTGGTTTTTTCTTCATAAGACAGAAGTTCGTACAATGGATCGATGCTCGCCGTGGAACCCGCGATAATCGAAGTGGAGCCGTTCGGCGCGATGGCAAACAGCCATGCGTTACGAACGCCGTTCGCTTGCACTTCCTGCTGCAATTCACGCCATTGCTCGGTGGTCACGAACTTGCCTTCATGCTCGCCGTCGGTGTAACCGCGGAACGTGAAGTATTCGCCGCTCTCCCAATCGGAGCCTTTGAATTTCGGATAGTGGCCTTTTTCCTTGGCCAGCTCCATGCTGGATTTGACGAGCAGGTAGTTGATGTGTTCGTACAGATTGTCATTATAGGCAACGGCTTCGTCGGATTCCCAGCGGATGCCTTCCAGCGCCAGCAAGTGGTGCAAACCGAAGGTGCCGAGACCGACCGCGCGATATTGGCTGTTGGTGTATTGAGCTTGCAGAACTTCAATATTGTTAATGTCGATGACGTTATCCAGCATGCGAACCTGGATCGGAACGAGACGCTCCAGCACACCGGCCGGTACGGCACGAGCCAAGTGGATGGAGTTCAGGTTGCAGACAACGAAATCGCCAGGGATCTTGGAAATCACGATCCGGGTTTGGCCGTCTTTCGTAACCAGCTCCTCTTGCTCAACGACCGTCGGAGATTGGTTCTGCATGATCTCCGTGCACAGGTTGGAAGAGTAGATCATGCCATGAGCCGAGTTCGGGTTCGCACGGTTGACCGTGTCGCGGTAGAACATGTACGGCGTACCCGTTTCAAGCTGGGACTTCATGATGCGCTTCATAATGTCGATGGCTTGTACGGTAATGCGCGGCAGCAGCGGGTTCGCTACGGCTTCCGCGTATTTTTGGCGGAATTCGCCTTCGCCTTGAGTATGGTCATAGAAGTCCTCCAGGCCTAGCGGACGGCCGTTCTCGTCTTTCCAGCCCATGATTTTCTTCACTTCATGCGGACAGAACAGGCTCCACTCTTCACGCGCTTCGACGGCCTCCATGAAGAGGTCGGGCAGGCATACGCCGTGGAACACGTCATGCGCTCTCATGCGCTCGTCTCCGTTGTTCAGCTTCAGATCCAGGAAGGACAGAATGTCTTTATGGAACACGTCCAGGTACACCGCGATGGCGCCTTTACGGGTTCCCAATTGGTCCACGCTAACAGCGGTGTTGTTCAGCTGGCGAATCCAAGGGATAACGCCGGAACTGGTGTTCTTGTGTCCGCGGATATCGGAGCCGCGTGCACGGACTTTGCCGAGGTACACCCCGATGCCTCCGCCCATTTTGCTGAGACGGGCAATGTCCGTATTGGAATCGAAGATTCCTTCCAGGGAGTCGTCCACGGTATCGATGAAGCAGCTGGACAGCTGGCCGGCTACTTTTTTGCCTGCATTCGACATCGTCGGCGTAGCGGCGGTCATGTACAGATTACTCATGGCCCAGTAGGCTTCTTTGACAAGGTCCAGACGCTTGTCGGCAGGCTCGTTGTGCATGAGGAACATGGCAATCACCATGTAGCGCTCCTGCGGCAGCTCCATGACGCGACCGTCAAAATCGGTTGCCAGGTAACGCTCAGCGAGCGTCAACAGACCGATGTAGTCAAACAGCAGATCGCGGCTTGGATCGATGCATTCGCCGAGCTCTTCGATTTGCTCCTTCGTGTAGCTGGTCAGAAGATCCTCGCGATAGATGCCTTTCTGTACAAGCTCCGTAATGAGCGGGTAGAAGGCACCGTACGGCTCTTCCGGATATGCTTTGTATCGGCGGTTGGTGGCCGCTTTTTTATATAAAGAGGTCAGAAACGAACGCGCAGCTGCAAACTTCCAATTCGGCTCCTCTTTGGTTACAAGCTCAAGGGCGGACATCGTGAAGGCGCTGCTGATTTCTTCGCCGGTAACTTGCTCACCGCGCAATTTGGCATTGACGCCGCGAAGCAGACGCTCCTTATCGAGCATGTCCAATCCTTTCAGAGTCCGGTCGGCATAGACGGAGAGGCGAATTTCATCAAAGGCGAGCTGACGGTTGTTCGGTTTAACTACGAGCTGGGGCATGAATAAATTCCTCGCTTTCTTCGGGGGAAATATGAAAAAGGACATCAAAAAAACATTTTCTAAAACCCGCGGGCAGGCTTGAAAATGTCCGTGCGCTGTGATCGGAAATGACGTTTGACATAAGCCCTTGAACGGGCATGATGTTATGTACAGACGCAAGTTTAACGAACACTTACCTAAAGCCCCGTAGGTTGGTGTCTGCTGCATATAGGCAGGTCTCTGACTCGGGCATCTGCCTCCCGGCGGTGCCTCCCGAAAACCTTGATCCGATTCTTCGGTGGCTATGCCGTAAGAGGAAGGGCTGAAAAAATGATGAACAGCCTAAGAGCCCTTACAGTGGCGGGACCGTGATGGATTTACACCATGCTTCCCTATTAAGCCGGACTGCCTTATGGGTTGATCCGGCACCTATATACACTATATTTGGTTGTTGTTAATCTAATTTAACCCAATATATTGTGTTTGTAAACCATATTCTTAAAATTGAACGCAAAAAGAATTATAGCAAACGAGCGGTCATTGTGCCAGTTAAGAAACTGTCAAAAGGCGATAAGATTTCCTGGATTGTGACCAAATGCGACCTTTTCTGCACAGATACCGCGTATATTCTCGTTTTGACAAAATAGGATATTACCGTATGGATGAGGCGGGCAGGATACACTATATCTTGTGTGAGGCTAAAATTGAAGGGCTTTGATATGGCGGACCGAAATTGGTATGATATCCATATCCGGAATTGGAATTGGAAAATGGAAGAGTATCGCATGATTGAGATATGACGAGGGAGGTTGTTCAGATGGCAATAGCAGAAGTAACGGTGATTCCGATCGGAACCGCAACCACGAGTTTAAGCGCTTATGTCGCCGAGATGCAGCGAATATTGAAACAGCAGGACGGGATTTCCTATGAGCTGACTTCGATGAGCACGATCATCGAGGGAGAGCTAAACATGATCTGGCGGGCGATTGAGGCTTTGCATGAAGCGCCTTTTCTGTCCGGGGCCAAGCGCGTATCGACTTCCGTTAAAATTGACGACCGCAGGGACCAGGTCTCCTCGAGCAAACAGAAGATCCAATCCGTGCAGGAGAAGTTAGGCGGGTAATGCCGCCAAATCCGGTGGATATTCCCGTTAGATTAGGACTTGCATTTTGCTGTCGAAGTATTATAATAATTTTTGTTGTTTCGTGAGGAAGGATCATCAAACCACATGTGCTGGTGTAGCTCAGGGGTAGAGCAACGCACTCGTAATGCGTAGGTCGGGGGTTCAATTCCCTTCACCAGCATCTTCATAAAGTCAATAACGGCGCGGTTTTCCGAGTTTTCGGAATCGCGCCGTTTTTGTTTAATAACCTACGCTTCTAACATTTTTCTAACCTTTAGTCGAGTAAAGTGGGTTTTTCGTCCTCGATTTGGTTCCCTAAGATCGAGTCACCAATTGTATTTAGAACAGCTTTTTGCAAGTTGGGTAGTACGTGGGAATAGGTATCTAAGGTTACATTAATAGAAGAATGGCCTAGACACTCGGAGAATTTGTACAGTGTTAGCAAATAGAGCGATTGATCGAATGCTACTATCATTTTTGGTATCGTCAAAGTCGTGTCCTTTCTCTGCAAGAGTGTAAGATTGGCGGACTGAAGCCATTCTCCTCATAAGATCAACATCTACTCTGCTTATACCAAGATCTCACTTTGTCTCATGCCGGTTGAAGCTGCCAATTCAAAATCCGTGTAATACTGGTCATCTTTTACTGCATCAAGGAACGTTTTCAGGCTGCTGCTCGTTCCACACTTCAAATTTCTCCTTTTTCCCTTGGGGAAGGGTTACATATTGAGCTACATTCTGTGATACCAGGCCCCAAATAACTGCTCGGTTAAGCGTCCAGTATGATGACATGAACTTTTTTTATTGATCCAACTGTAAGCTTGGCAAGTAGGGTTTTGTGATACAAGTCATGGAAGTGTTGTGGTTTTAGTTTCGTGGCTTTTATTAAACCCAAGTTTTTGGGATTATGTGAGTATACACAAGCCACTCGTAGGATTTCCATGTCCCATGTTTGACGGATGTTTTTTTATCTTGAAGCCAAGTCTCCATGATCTCCCCAAAAGATTTCTTCGTAGGTCCGACCAAAAGTCTCGTTATTAAGCGAATTAAGGATCTCAGGCAAACCACGCTCGGCATCTCTCTTTTTATCGAACCCACCATTCGGACCAGATATCCATTTTCTTCGTCTTTTATTAGTGACTTCATCACGCATGTCAACGACAATATAATACTTGTTTCCTTTCTGAGCCACATGTTCTCTCAATGCTAATCCCGGCTTAAAACTCATCTCCATGAAATCTTAGAAGTTCCTCGATATCCTTTTTTTGAATAACAAACCGGTAGGCGGAGTTATAGTACCTACTGGCGAGGTGACTGAGTCTCAAACTGATAGTCAGTCAATCGTGTAGTCCAAATCATTAAACTGTATAGGTTTACTATCTACAAATGCTTCTAATCGGTTGTCCTCAATTCGATTGAAGGGCCGTCTAAAAAGAAGAAGGGAAAGTGATCGATATAGGGAAAGATTTTGCGAAGCTTACTGGAGAATTGACAAAAGGTATCAAATTCGGGGAGGCGACGGTTGAGATTAAACTGACTTTTCCGCTTAAAGCAGCATTACCGCATTTGGTGTACTTAAGTAACAACCAAGGGGACGAGCTCAATGTATTCCTTGGATATCCGCAAATGGCATTCGACTTCGAAGAGGATGAAGACGAAGCCTACAAACTTTACCAAGGTGGCCGTCGCGTAACTGCAGATGCCTCTGGTGTGGTGACAACGGTTGAACAACCGGATGAGCAAAAGGATGAAAATCAGGCTGAGCTTGACCTCGATGAGTCTGGCTCAGAGGGGTTCGCTGAACACAGTGGTGGACAAGTTAAGGATCCTGCAGGAGACCCTCCGCCGGAAGTAGAAGAGGACGAGCTGAATGATTACGAAAAGGAAATCATGGGTGAGGGTTCGAAGCAAGAAGGTTCTGATCTTCCTGAATGGATGCAAGAACAGCAGCAAGCGGATGAACCGGATGGACACGAGATGACCTTCGAGGATGCTGATCAAGAGCCTGCAGCGAACGAGAACTCTGAAACTGAGGAAAGCCGGGCTTCCAGCGATGAAGAGATTAGCAAGGAAGAGTTGGAAGAGTACATTCTTGCTCAGCGACCATCACTCCCTGACCATCCGCTTGATTTCCCAGAATTGCTAAAACGTAAGCGTACGGAGGAAGCGACCTGGCGTAACGGAGTTGCTTAAAAGAAAATTGTATTTCAGCCCCGGTCGAAGCCGACCGGGGTACACATTCTTTAAAGAGAATTAAGGAGTTGTGCTAAAAATAAAGCGCAAGCTCCAATTACCAGCAAAATAAAAACCATGACAATAACAAATATCTTACCATTCATCATTTTCACCTCGAAAAGAGTAAGTAGGCAGCGATCTGATATATAGGAAATTATATTAAATTAAATGAAAAGACCCCCTCATCCGTGGCAGGGGCGGGGGTCGATCGGTAATATATTCCTCTCAATGATTATAACACAAAGGGGATTGAGGGGAATGGCGATGACATGGGGACAAGGAGAGCTCTTTCCAAAAGCAAATAAAGCGGAGATCCAGCGCACAAAATTCCTGCTCGGAAAATATAAAGAGATGACTATGCTCATGCAGGATTTTGAGAAATTTCAACAGGACCTTAAACAAGTGGCCATTGATGGCGAAGCAGCTCGTCGCATCGATCAGGAGGATCTGCATGCTGATAAGACGGCCAACGCTACGATTCTGATAGAAAAGCAGCGCTGGGTGTATAAGCAGTACAAGTTTTACACGCAACAGCTTCAGAGGGCATTTGGATTGATTCAAGACGAGGATGAAAGGAAGCTGTCGGTTACAGGTACATGCAGGGCTACTCTTACAAGGAGACGCTGTTTTTCTTCCGGCATGGTCTTAGTGACAGTACAATTCGGCGAATACAGAGAGCATGGCCAACACGCTTAAGCTCATGGGATTTTTTGAGCAAGATATTGAGGATTTTTGAAAGTATACAAAGAGCGGCAACCTTAAGATTCGATTAAATCTTAGGTTGCCGCTTTTTGTAAAATAGACGTTTTTCATTAAAAAATCTGAAAATTTCGCATTCAGCGAAATCTTCAGATTTTCTTTAGATATAACCACAGTAAATCCTTAGACTTTTTCGTTATTATGTTCATGTCGAAAACATTGCGAGGAGCTAAAACATGATAAGTGATACCATCATACAACTAGTTGAGCAATACGGTTATCTGGCATTTTTCCTAGCTTTCTCCCTAGGGCCATTTGGAATTCCGGTTCCAAATGAAGTAACGATATTAACAGGTGGCATACTAAGTAACACTGGTGTTTTAGATCCCTGGATAACCTATATTTTCATCTTCATTGGCTTATTAACAGCCATTACAATATCTTATTTTGCAGGCAGAATTCTTGGAAAGAATATTAGTATTAGATTTCAAAATAATCGTCACTTTCAGAAAGCAGAAAAGATATTTAAGCAACGAGGAGATTTGGCAATGTGTCTAGGAGCATTCATTCCACTTGTTCGGTATATTATTCCTTTAGTTGTTGGACTAAAAGGGGTTCAATTCAAAAAATTTGCCCTTATATCTTTCTCTAGTGTTTTTGTATGGACAGTATTGTTTTTTACTGCCGGCAGATATTTGGGGGAGATCGTATTTTAATTAATCCAATGTTCAGCTTTCTAGAAGAGAAGTGAATGTACACTTTAATCTTTAATGCTCTTGTGATTAATAAGGATAAAATAATGGGGGGAAAACAGTTGAATATCAATGAGTCTTTACTTTTTTTGCAAGGCTTTTTCAAGAATCCACAACGAGTAGGGAGTGTTATACCTAGTTCTCGATTTTTAGCTGCTAAAATGATTCAGTCTGTACCATGGAATGAGGTAACGGCGGTTGCTGAGCTTGGGGCAGGTACAGGTGCTATCACACGTTCCATGAAGAATCAATTAAATGAATCAACAAAGGTGTTATTGTTTGAACGAGATAAGAAAATGAGAAATAATTTAAAAATAGATTACCCGGATTTCGTATGTCATTCTAATGCATGCCAATTAGTAAAAAAAATGAATCAAGATGGGATTAATCAGCTAGACTGCATTATAAGCGGGCTACCATTTTTTAATTTCACAAGTGAAATGAGAGAAACTTTACTAAATCAGATTATTGAGGCACTTAAACCAGGAGGGATTTTTGTTGCGTTTCAGTACTCTCTTCAAATGAAAAAAAAATTAGCTGAAGAATTTGTAATCGAAAAAATTGAGTTCGTGCCATTCAATTTCCCACCAGCTTTCGTATACATCTGTCGCAAAAGGGAGACTCTGTAATTGAATATGAAACTCACTTAATATATTTACAGGGTTACTTTAATTTGCGATTGTAGTAGCTTTAATCACTAAAAAAGGAGCACTTATATGAATACAGTACTTGTTGTAGATGACGATTCAGAAATTCGAGATGTCATTCACGTATATTTGCGAAATGAAGGATATCGTGTAATTGAAGCTGTCGATGGTCTGGAAGCGCTGGATGTAATTAAAACAACATCAATCCAGTTGATCATCCTGGATGTTATGATGCCTCGAATGGATGGTATTAGTGCCTGTATTAAAATAAGGGAAATATCGAACACTCCCATTATTATGCTTTCAGCCAAAGAAGAAGATATTGATAAAATTACGGGTCTTATTACTGGAGCGGACGATTACATGATAAAACCCTTTAATCCTTTAGAGTTGCTCGCTCGAGTAAAAGCTCAACTGCGGCGACAATCATTAATAGGAAAAGAAGAATTTAGTTCGCTAATACTCATAAAAGATCTTGCTATTGATAAGGCTAAACATTCCGTTACGTTAAAAGGGAACAATATTTCGCTAACCCCTCTTGAGTTTTCGATTCTAGAGTTGCTTGCAAGCCGCCCAGGTCAAGTTTTTAGCTCTAATAAGATCTATGAAAGTGTATGGAAAGATCCGTACGGAAATGCTGATAATACCGTAATGGTTCATATTCGTAATTTGCGAGAAAAAATTGAAGAGTCACCAAGAGAACCCCAGTATATCAAAACGGTTTGGGGAGTGGGCTATAAAATTGACTGATGTACAAAAGCCAAAAAGGCAAAAAAAAATCCAGGTCAACATTTTAATTAGAATGATGATCAGTTTGATTATTGCTGTCACAATTAACAACTCGCTTATTTTTCTTGTGGAAATCTCAAACGCATGGGAATGGGATGTATTGCGAAATGTTTATCCCTATTTCATGACCCCTCTGTTCATAGGAATATTTATTTTTACATTCCTGGGGTTGACTAGACGAATCGTTAAAGACTTAATCAATTTGGAAAATGGGTTGCAAATCATTTCTGAAGGGAATTTAACACACCGAGTGGATGTTCATCGAAAGGATGAACTCGGGAGAGTTGCATATAACATCAATCTGATGGCGGAACGTTTACAGCGGCAGATTGAAAAGGAACGTGAACTAGAAAACTCCAAGATGGAAATGATCACCGGAATTTCGCACGACTTACGTACACCTCTTACAAGCATTATTGGTTATATAGAACTTTTAAGAACAAATTCATTTCAAAATCAAGATGAATATATTCGATTTGTTCAAAACACTTATAACAAAGCTATTCACTTAAAAAAATTGCTTGATGATTTGTTTGAATATACCCGACTTACTTCAATCGAAACGCGCTTGGACCTAAAGAAGATCGATGTATTCCAACTCCTCAATCAATTACTTTTTGAATTTGAACCGATCGCCCAAGAGAACAGTATCCATATTGTGAAAGAGATAGGGGACTCTCCTGTTATATCCCTCATTGACAGTGAAAAAATTGCTAGAGCAATTGACAATCTGCTGATGAACGCTCTTAAGTACTCTGTAAAACCGGGAGCCGTTTGTATTTTAATGAAATCGGATAATAAGCAAATAAAAATAGAGATCGAAAATAAAGGAAATTCCTTGACGCAAGAACAACAAAATAAACTCTTTGATCGTTTTTATAAAGTTGATCATTCACGGAGTAGTGAAGGCATTCAAACGGGAGCCGGCCTTGGTCTTTCAATAGCCAGAAATATTGTTGAATTGCATGGAGGAACTTTAATCCTCAATTATAAAAACAATATATTTAAATTCACTCTTACTCTGCCTCTTGAAGAAAATGTGAATAGCAAGATTGTCCAGTGAAAGTGAACGGCCAAGATGTATAGAAAATAAAGTTCCGGAACAACACATCTAATTTGGTCCCCAAAGGAAGTTACTACGTGACGGCTGATCCGCAGAGTGTACAAACGCTACGAAGGGAAGTACGGTTACCGACAAACCCAATTGTTCCTGTGGCAGGATCAGGGTGTGTGGATGAATCACAAAAAGGTACTATGTCTCATGCAAGAACTTGGACTCCAAGGTAGAATTCGCAAGAAGCGCCAATTCAACATGGTCTACAAGGCCGCGGAACGTGTGGCTGAGAATCTGCTTAAGCGTAATTTCACGGCGGAAAAACCAAACCAAAAATGGGTAACGGATGTAACCCAATACCGGGTGGGTGAGCGTTGGCTGTATCTCTCGGCCGTGAAAGACTTATTTAACAACGAGATTGTGGCCTACCAGCTCAGCGAGCGTAACGACAATGAACTGGTTTTGCAGACATTTACCAAAGCGTTTGCCAAACAAAAAGACGTGACCGGATTGGTCGTTCACAGCGACCAGGGGTTCCAGTACACGTCTCATGCTTATCACGACATGCTGCCAAAGGTTAGCGCCCAAATCAGCATGTCTCGACGGGGCAATTGCCTAGACAACGCCTCCATGGAGAGCTTCTTCTCGCATCTCAAAACGGAAGGGCTCTATCCTTATAATATCCGAAATCTAACGGAGGCACAAAGCCGAATTGAGAAATACATACAATTTTATAATCGAGGACGACTACAGCGCAAATTAAATAAACTGACGCCGGTAGAGTACCGACGCCAGTTTGCGGCCTAGGTGTTTTTTCAATGTCCACTAAATGGGGTCTTGACCAACAAGGCTGGCGGGGTTCTTTTTTTATTTATAAAGCATTTCCGCCCTGACATTTCATGATTATTTGAATACCTTGTATCGTATCTGACAAGAAGGAGGATATTACTATGAGCGAAGTCGGTTATGAAAGAGCTGGGGGATATGGAGTTAATAATTCAGTCGGGGCAATTCTCGTTCTTTTTATTTTATTGGTAATCATTACAAGTGCCTTCGTTTAATACTCCCCGAATGACAAAGACCCTGCCTGCAAATTTAGGTGGGGTCTCTTCACATGAACAAAATTTAAGTTATTTAATTTGTTCTTGAACGTAAGGAGGACAATATAATGAATCCAGGAATGTGCTCCTTCCGACACAGAGGACATTCTTCAGCTTCTTGCACTCCGCTGGTTTAGGCTGGCGGGGGAGTTTTAAGTCACCCACAATTAAGAAGTTGAATATCATGTGACATAGCTCTAAACACACAAGCAAGGTTTGGCTATGGAGAAGCTGAAGAGTATGTTGGCTAAATTCAAACCGAGCGGTGTTAGATGTCTTTATTTTTTGTCATTAATGATAAATACTCTTCTAAGGGTTCAATTCCCTTCACCAGCATCTTCATAACGTCAATAACGGCACGGTTTTCCGTCAATCGGGAACCGAGCCGTTATTTGTTTGTGTTGGCGAATATGCAATATTATTCGTTCCCATCAAAATGATAGATAAGTTGTACAACGCCTGAGGAGAACGTTCTTGTATCCACCATTTTTAAATTCAGCCTTTGTTTTATATCCACAAACAGCGGTTTCCCTTCTCCCAAAACGACAGGGTGAACGGATAATCGATATTCATCAACAAGTCCCAAATTGATAAAAGTCGTAATAAGACTTGCTCCACCGTACAGCCAGATGTCTTTACCGGGCTTATTCTTTAATTTATTTACTTCTTCAAAAATGCTATCATTTATGAATATTGCGTTATGATCAGTCCTCTTTTGTGTCCTGGAAAATACATACTTTTCTTTGCTGTGAACCATTTCCCAAAATTCTTTTTCTGAATCCGTATGTCCAATTTCCGGAGTGAATTGTCCCCATAAATCGTAGCTTTTTCTTCCATATAGAATGGTATCGATTTGATTTAAAAAATGATTAAACCCCATCTCAGGGTCCATAATGCACCAATCAACTTCACCATGCTTTCCTTCAATAAAACCATCCAAAGTAACCGCTAAATCTAAAATTATTCTTCGTGTCATGCTTTATTGCTCCTTTCGTTACGTTAATCTACCATCCAGTATAGACCTCAAATACGTCACCTTATGTCATAATCTGCCCAACCTTGTTAAAATGATCTTGTTCTTCCTCTCTCTATTTTCTTGTTTCTGGGCTTTCATTAATTGCTTTGATCATTGGTATTTATAGATCCCTTAAGAAGTAGAATATTCAAAATAATTTGCAAGTAGCTATCTGTAAGTTAATCTAACAAGCTATAGCTAAGTCTTTTCATGAGCACTGTGCCGTTACCTTAAGGCTGTTTGATGAGTATAAAGAGTATAGAGTTTACAGGCACTGCTGTCTGATCGATATGTCCAGACGTGAAATTAAACTGTCTACTACAGAAGGTGAAATGCAACATTTCCTTGAGGTGATATTTTGGGGCGATAAACCATGTAAAGCTTTGAGATATATATTCACGTGGATAGCCTTTATTTTTGTTATATGCGTTTGGTTCAGTTCTCACAAAACGTTATATTAAGGGTTTGTAACGCTGTCCGTCAGTGCCGGATACCTAATACACATTGTAGGAGTGAAAAGAGGGGAAAGTGAAGATAACAAACTGTTCTTGTCCATCATTTCGTGTTGTTTATGTTTTTTTAGTCTCGCTATATATTTTTAGTATTACACTTTAGCCCGCCAGCAATAAGCTGACGGGCTTCGGTTTTCTAACGGCATATAAATATTTATAAAATTCTAAGAGTAACAAATCGCCGGGGCGTTATTGTGTAATCCGTTCATTTACCCCTTATCTTGATCTAATCAGCAGACATGGCTTCTGCTTTGGTTTCATGGACCGTGCCAAATGGATGCTCAGGAGGGGCATATATCACGTATATTTTTAGCGGTACGCTGCCCGTATTGGTTACATTGTGCCATTTTCCTGCGGGTATCATGATGGCATAACCATCATAGGCCATTTGTTGAAAATCTAAATTGTTTTTGCTATCGCCCATTTGAACAAGCCCCTGACCTTGTTCAATGTGTATGAATTGGTCGGTTGTGGGGTGAACCTCTAGTCCAATGTCATCACCAACATGAATGCTCATTAGGGTCACTTGTAAATGTTTCCCTGTCCATAAAGCGGTTCGGTACGTATTGTTTTGTTTCGCAGCTTGATCAATATTCAGTACAAGTGGTCTTCGTCCATAATCCGTTATTTGAATATTTTCATGATCATGATTTCGACTGGCATCATACCAACTGAAATAATGAGGATTCAAGTTATGAAGCCGGTTGTAATCGTTCCAGTATTGATATCTTGGATCAAACACTTGATAAGGGTAGTATGGATTGCGGTACATGTTCATTCTCCTTTTATCATTTCATCATTTTCTGGTTATCCTATGCTGCCGCCTAATTAAACGATTCGAAAATGGGCTAGGGCCTATAACTTAAGACAAGCGGTAAGCTAAGACATGGATATCGTCTTGGACTGCCGCTTTCAGATTTTGAGTTACCTTGCGCCTGAAATGGAAACAGAAATATGCTGATCCCGTGATATAATTCGGGTAAAAAGTGGAGCGTGAACAAATGCTTAGACTGGAGAGTGTAGAGAAGAATCAAATAGGCGTTTATGCGGCAGCCTTGATATTAGGCGCGGTAATTGGCTTATTAAGTCCCACCACAGGCATGTTTGTTGAGCCTGCCATATCATTCATGATTGCCATTCTTCTTTTCAGCATGTTTTGTCAAATTCCGTTCCTTAAGCTGAGGGAGGCTTTATCCAACGGGCGTTTTATAGGAGCTTTATTGCTTGTGAATTTTGTTCTAACACCGGTTCTCGTCTATATTCTAACCTTGGTATTTCCTCAACCGGCTCCCGTTTTACTTGGTGTTTGCCTTGTGCTTCTGACGCCATGCATTGATTATGTTATTGTTTTTACACAGTTAGGGAAAGGGAATGAGCGATTGATTCTTGCGTCCACACCGATCCTTTTTGTAGTACAAATCATTATGCTTCCGTTTTACTTGTGGCTTTTCCTTGGCTCGGAAGCAGCAGAAATGGTCAAGGTCGGCCCATTTGTCGAGGCATTTATCTTCTTGATTATCGTCCCGTTGCTTCTTGCTTTAGCGGTACAGTTCTGGGCTAAGAAAAGTGCCAAGGGTTCAAAATCGTTGCAATTAACCGCATGGCTCCCCGTACCCTTTATGGCAATCGTTCTTTTTGTAGTCATTGCTTCACAAATCGGTAGGGTGTATGAAGACCTTAGCGTTATCATAGCGGTTATTCCCATCTATGTTCTATTCCATATCATGACGCCATTTATTTCACGAGCGACTTCGGCGTTTTTTCGAATCGGACCCAAGGATGGGAGAGCGCTTATATTTAGTGCAGGGACACGGAATTCATTAGTCGTTCTTCCTTTAGCACTTACTCTGCCTGAGGAAATGGCTACGATTGCAGCAGCTGTAATCGTCACTCAAACCGTG
Source organism: Paenibacillus sp. cl141a (assembly GCF_900109305.1). Taxonomy (NCBI): domain Bacteria; kingdom Bacillati; phylum Bacillota; class Bacilli; order Caryophanales; family Paenibacillaceae; genus Paenibacillus; species Paenibacillus sp. cl141a. The sequence continues at coordinate 19,037 of NZ_FNZO01000004.1, read as the reverse complement.
ATCGAGCTAATCGCCGAGCTTGTTTATATACGTGTCGTGCCAAATTTGATTTACCGAATCGAAAATAAATGACCGCCTGACTGAACGGGAAATATCGTCGTCCGGTGATATTCGGATCGCTGGCAGAGGCTGGCGAAGGTATTTTTTGTCTATGAACAGTCCATGCGCCCTGACACTTCATGAAATTTTGAATACGTTATATCGTATCGTAAGCAAAGGAGGGAATCTCATGGGCGAAGTTGGATACGGCGGCTATAACTCTGTCGGAGCGATTCTTGTTCTCTTCATCTTGTTGGTCATCATTACTGCTTCTTTCTGGGTATAATTTCGTTTCTTTCGCGTAACAAAAAGCCCTGCCGACTCATGTCGGCAGGGCTTTTTAAATCCTAAAGGGATGAAAGTATCGGGGCTCAAAATATAACCATCAGAACCCCGGATACGAGAACGATCGATCCCAGAACCACAAGAAGAATCCCGCTGGATTTTATATAGCGAATGTAGTCGGAATCAGGCTCCGACCCATACTTTATGTTCCACATTTTATATAAGGACCCCCATGTGGGTTTGCATATCCTCATGACACCACGAATGATAAGAGCTGCAGCGAACACGATAAGTACGAATCCAGACATATAACCCGTCTCCGATCGGTTAGAATAGAAGTAACACAGATGAAATCACCGCCTTGCCTAACATGACGGCAATCTCCGGGAAAGTTCCATTGTATGCATAATATCAGGGACTCCGGATGAAATGAAGCTTGGGACTGAGCACAAGAGGTCAACTCATAACCGTAACCGGGCCATTCGATATAGGCTCCAGCAAACACCGAACGCACCCCATTGGAGTATCTTATATATTATACTCGTCCTTGCAGTAGGATCTATAGTTGCTTGCCTAGTAAACGTGGAAGCATGAGCGGAAGGAAGGGATGCGGCCTACTTCGCTGTATTTAGCCACCAGGCTATTCAACAACCTACAAAGGCGGTGAATGATCGTGAAAAAGGTTTGGATTGACGCAGGACATGGCGGAAAGGATGCCGGAGCCACCGGAAACGGGCTGCAGGAAAAGGATATCGTATTAGCGCTGTCCTTGGCCGTTAAAAAACGATTGGAAGCCGAATACGACGGCGTTCAGGTATACCTCTCCCGCTCTTCCGACGTGTTTCTGGAATTGGCGGAACGGACCCATAAGGCAAACGCCGCCGGTGCCGATATCCTGGTAAGCATCCACTGTAACGCAGGCGGCGGTGCAGGGGGCTTCGAGTCATATCGATATACCTCCCCAAGCTCGGGTTCGGTAAAACTCCAGAATGTTATTCATTCGGAGGTCATGAGCGCGATTGCATCCTACGGAGCAAGCGATCGAGGACAGAAGGCGGCTAACCTGCATATGGTCCGTGAATCTAAAATGCCTGCGGTGTTGACCGAGAACCTGTTTATCGATGTGGCAGCGGATGCAGCCAAGCTGAAATGGCAGGACGTGATGGACGCTCTGGCGAGTGGCCATGTCAACGGCATTGCCAAATACCTGGGGCTTCAGAAGAAAGAGGGGGCTGCTGCGGTGAGCGATAAAGTCAATGTCATTGTAAACGGTAAGCAGATCGAAGATGGCAAGCTGGAGAATGGCGTGACCTATGTACCGCTCCGGGCCATCGGTGAGGCATTAGGCGCCAAGGTGGGATGGGATAACAAGACCAAGACGGCTACGGTGACGACCGAATAGGCTATGGTCCGGGGATTTTAGAATGACGTGTCTCCCACAAACGAATGGAGCCGATCCTTGATGCAGATGCACAAGGATGCGTTCATGATGAACAATTTATGTCTCTTTAATCGTAATTTAAGCTCCCCTTAATATTTCGGGCATAAGATAAAAGCACCCCTTTTAAAAAAATATATCAGAAGCCCCTCTAACATCGGTTAGAGGGGCTTCTTTGGTTGTCTTCCCTTATTGGAGGAAAGACCCAAGGCAAGGTACTGATGGAATATTTACAATCCCAGCCATTTCGTAATATAAGCGGATACGGCTAATTCCTGAAAATCCTGCCAGCTGCGAAATGGGGTATGCTCAACGATAAACGGGTTAATCGTGCGACCTTGTATGAACTCGTCAAAATCTTCATCGGTGCTTCCCTCGTATCCAGCGGCCTTCAGCAAGTGATCGATGGAAGAGAACTTCGTATGTCTTTGAATAAATGATTCCGAGAACAGTTCTTCCACGGGCACCTCTTGTTTCATGTCCGAGAGCCTTGCGGCATTTTCGCGAATTTCTGATAGCTTCTCTTCATCCAGTCCGTCTAATCCACTGATCCCAGTATTCATTATGCCCACCTCCAAAAAGTTGCACGTCACTCTATTATACATATACGAGTATGCTGAATTATCGGATTCGCTTTTTTTTGAAGCGGGTATTGACTCGCAAGATTTATATAGGAAGAAGAGACGGAATTGCAGAAAGGAACATGAATCATTTCTCTAACTGATGCGATTCTTTAGGCACTTTTTAATTCAATTTTATAAATTGGGGAAAAATATCAAAAAGTTAAGAAAATAATAGAAAAATAATATATGGTATGATAATGTGGTATATATTACCTACACGGAGGTCAGTAAATGAGAACAAAGTTTGGTTTGATTTTGATGATTTGTGCATTTTTAGTTATTTCGGCATGCGGAAATAATACTACAAGCAGTGACACTCCACAACAAAATGAGCAAAGTGTGGACGCAGCAGGGGAAACCGTTAAAGAAGAGCCAAGCAAAGAAGCTGCAACAGAACCAACCAAAGAAGAGCCAAAAGAGGTTTCCAACAAACCTGGAGAAAAGTTTACATTAGGGGATTGGGAAGTTGTGCTTGACTCGTTTGAGTTTGACCAAAAAGTAAGCGCGGATATGTTTTCGTCAAGCGCTGATGAAGGGAATAAGTTCCTTATACTAAATTACACTGTTACGAATAATGGTAAAGAGGCAAAGGACTTCACTTCAATAATTGGCGGCGTTAGTATGAAAGCCATATTTAAAGAGGAATATGAATATAATTACACGGTAACCATGATCGATGGTGATCTGGGAACGGGCAGCATCAAACCTTTGGCTACAAAATCTGGATTCGTTGTCATAGAAGTACCCGATAGCGTTGCTGACTCTAAAGAAAGCTTGGTAGTCAAGCTTGAAGATAAGGACAAGGCCCAAATCACATTACGGTAACAACGAGATAACGACAGTACTCATAATCAGGACTAACAACGAACGCCGCTCTGCATCATGGATGCAGAAGCTAAGCGTTCGTTTTTTATTAATTATTACTTATAGTGAAAGCATCTTGAGATGAACAATTCAAAGCTACAGAGTCATAAACGATCATCACATTATAATTATTCTTTACCTAGGAATGATCGTGGTTTTCATGTAGACTGGTTATGATTTACTGCCGGGCATGCCTGTGTTTGGGGGATGACGGTCCGTACATACTTGCTTGCATATGGGGGTGGGCACTGTGCCCAAAAAAGAAAAGGTATCCATGTCATGGCTGCTGCGGTATTTGAAACCGGTAAAAGGACGGCTGATCCTGCTGCTGGCCATGCTGCTGACGTCGACCGGCTTGCAGCTGCTGAATCCGCAGATTGTCAAACGCTTTATCGACACGGCAGCCGGCGGAGGCGTGATAGCCACGCTGATCCAGCTTGCGGGATTATTCCTGGTCGTGGCTGTGCTGAACCAGCTAATTACCGTAGCTGTCAGTTATCTGGGGAACGATATTTCATGGCGCGCGACGAACCGGCTCCGCGGCGATCTCTTGAAGCATTGCTTACGGCTGGATATGCGGTTTCATAATGTGAAAACGCCCGGCGAGATGATTGAGCGGATTGACGGAGACGTGACGAATATCTCGAATTTCTTTGCGATGTTCATCGTGCAGGTGATCGGCAGCTTCGTGCTGCTTGCCGGCATATTGGGATTCATGTTTACGGTCAATTTGCCCATCGCGATCGTGATGACGGTGTTCACGCTGCTGTCCATTCTGTTCATGGTGTTCATCCGGAATATGGGCGTCAATTCCTCCAAGAACGAACGGGAAGCCAGTGCTTCGCTGTTCGGATTGATTGAGGAACGCATCGCCGGCATCGAGGATGTTCAGGCGAACGGCAACGTGCCGTACGTCATGAACCGGTTTCACCGCATGATGCGCAGCGTGTTCCTGAAGGGAAGAAAAGCCTGGATGCTCCGAGTCGTACCCTGGAACACCACGGTGATCCTGTTTGCCCTGGCGGTTACCGCAGTCCTGTTACTGGGGGTACGCTATTATTTGATCGATGAAATTACGCTGGGAACCCTGTTCCTGATCTATCAATATACGCAGATGTTAAACGATCCGATCGAGATGCTGGGCGACCAGGTGCAGGAGTTCCAGAAAGCGAAATCCGGCATGCTGCGTTCCAGAGAGCTGCTGTCCAACAAGAGCGAGATCGTGGACGGAGAGCAGGAAGAGCTGCCCGAAGGCGCGCTCGGCTTGGAGTTTGAGGGCGTCAACTTCAGTTACAACGCGGATAAACCGGTATTAAAGGACATTAACTTTGAAGTGAAGCCGGGAGAACGCCTGGGGATCATCGGACGTACCGGCAGCGGGAAGTCGAGTCTCAGCCGCATTCTGCTTCGGCTGTATAACATCGACAGCGGGGTCATCCGCGTCGGAGGCACGGATATCACGAAGCTGAAGCTGCCCGCGCTTTACCGCCGGGTGGGGATGGTTACGCAGGATGTGCAGCTGTTCGACGGCTCGCTGCGCGACAACCTCACGCTGTTCGATCACGGCGTGTCGGATGAATTCATCCTGGAAACGACGGAGCGTCTCGGGCTTCGGCAGTGGATCGATGCGCAGCCGGAAGGTCTGGATACGCATTTGACCACAGGCGGGGCCTCGTTGTCCGCCGGGGAAGCGCAGCTGTTTGCGTTAACCCGGGTATTTTTGACGCAGCCGAGCTTGGTGATTCTGGATGAACCGTCTTCACGATTGGACGCCGCTACGGAGACCATGCTGCAGGCAGCCGTCGATCAGCTGATGAGCAGTTGTACGGGCATCATCATCGCGCATCGGCTGGCTACTCTGGAGCAGGTGGATAAAATCATGGTGCTGGGTGACGGGCGAATTCTGGAATTCGGCGCACGAGAAGCGCTTGCGTTAGATCCGGTATCGCATTATGCGAGACTGCTTAGCACAGGCAGAGAGGAGGAGCTGGCGTGACCATCACAGGTTTTATAGGGCGGCTGTTTCGATTCAGGCCCTCATTGTTTTTAATCAACGGTTTGTTGTGGTGCATCTTTCATTCGCTGCCGTTATTGATCGGGCTCGGGATGCAGTGGTTTTTCGACCGGGCCACATCGAATTCCACGGATTATGTATGGCTGGCCGTTCCTTTGATTTTTATTGCCGTTGTAAGGGTCGTGCGAGTAGGGACGTTTTTTGCGGCTTTCTATCAATGGGTAACGTATATTTATCATATCCAGGCTATCTTGCGCACCAACATGCTGGCGGGGATCATGCGCTGGCCGGGACGGAATTTACCGGCTTCTCCAGGGGAGGCGATGAGCCGCTTCCGCGATGACGTGGATGAAGTTGTGGAATACGTGGAATCCTGGGTGGATTTTTGGGGACGCCTTGTTTTTGCGCTCGTATCCGTTGTCATCATGGCAAGCATCAACTGGAAAATCATGCTGGTGGCCGTGCTGCCGCTCGTAGTGGTCACGCTGTTGAACAATTTATCCGGCAACCGCGCGCGGCGTTACGGCCTGAAGAACCGGGAAGCTACGGGGCGCATCACCAGCTTCATTGCCGAAACCTTCGGCGCGGTTCAAGCCTTGAAGCTCGGGCAGGCCGAGGATCATGTCCATGAACGCTTCACAAAGCTGAATGAGGACCGCCGGCAGGCAGCGCTGAAGGATAATCTGTTCAAACAATGGATGCGGTCTCTGAACCAGCATGTGCTGAGCATTTGTACGGGGCTGATCCTGTTGATGTGCGCAGCCGAAATGCAGGCCGGGCATTTCACCGTCGGGGATTTTGCGTTGTTTACGACGTACCTGGCCAATATCGGGTTCAGCATTTCCTTGTTCGGATATATGGTGTTCCAGCACAAACGGCTGAAGGTTTCCTTTGACCGTATGCGCTCGCTGTTCCGCCCCGGCGAGGAGGACCGGATTATTGAAGCGAGGGAAACGTATCTGAACGAAGATCCTCCGGAACTGCCTCTCATTCGGAGGGAGCCGGGGGAGAAGCTCAAGGAGCTGGAAGTAAAGAATTTATCCTATCATTATCCGAATTCGGAGAATGGGATATCGAATATCAACCTCCGCCTGGAGCGTGGCAAGTTTCTGGTGGTGACCGGCCGAATCGGGGCCGGGAAATCGACGCTTGTCCGGACCCTGCTGGGGCTGCTGCCCAAGCAGGCGGGCACGATTCGCTGGAACGGGGAAGAAGTCGATCCGGCTACCTTCCTGATGCCCCCTCGGGCGGCTTATACCCCGCAGGTTCCAAGGCTGTTCAGCGATCCTTTGAGAGAGAACATCGTGCAAGGGAAGAAAGATCGGGCCGAGGAAGCGCTGGAACGGGCCGTCCGGCTGGCCGTCATGGAGAAGGATATCGAGAATCTGGATCAAGGGCTGGAGACGTTTGTCGGCCCGAGAGGCGTCATGCTGTCGGGGGGACAGATCCAGCGCGCGGCCACGGCGCGCATGCTGATGACCGGCGCGGATCTGTACATCTTCGACGATCTGTCCAGCGCGCTGGACGTGGAGACGGAGCAGCTGGTATGGGAGGGACTGTTCAAGGAGCGTGACGTCACCTGCATTGCGGTATCGCACCGCAGGGCGGCTCTGTCCAAGGCCGATCATATCATCGTCATGAAGGATGGACGGATCGAAGCGGAGGGAAGCTTGGCGGAGCTGCTCGCCACGAGCGAAGAGATGCAGTTGTTATGGCAGGGCGAGTCCACGACCGAGACGGAGGCCGCCGTAGCGGATGAAACCGAGGTCAGCAAGGTATAACATGTGGTTTGGAAATTGGGGATGTTTGAACAGGTTTAAGAGCAAGGCAGCTTCCGTTGGTAAAGGAGGCTGCCTTGTTTTGTATAATAATAGGTGGAATATACTGGGGTTGTATCGGTTATATAAGGGAAAGTTCTGCATGAAGAATCGCAAGTTCTTGATTACTTTCGGTCATCACCTGGACCATAGCAACATGGATGATCTGGTGTCAGATCGCCTTTCCCGTCTTCGTCTGCCCTTCCATGAACCTATCATGAATTCCATCGGCAGATTCTATTATTTTGCCTGCGGGAATAAGGATATAAGTACAAGCCGATCGATAGGCTCTAGGAATAGGATGTAGAAAATGAATGGGAAGGGTGGGTTTGTCATGGAATGGAGCGTCATTTTTCAACTGATCGATCCACGGCTGTTCATGGTCGTTGCCGCTTGTTGGGTGATCGGATACGTGCTGAAGCAAACGCCTAAGGTTCCGAATTGGAGCATCGTATATGTGGTTATGGTCGTATCCATCCTGTTGACAACCGGATTGATCGGCTGGAGCGTGGAGAATATCATCCAAGGCATCCTTGCGGGGGCGTTCGCCGTATTCGGGCATCAGGCCGTTAAACAAACGGCAGAGGCGATTGCGACCAGAAAGAAGTAAGAACGGCTGCAATGGGTCCCAGGATCATTTTGGTCTAAACCGAACGTTACCTTGTAGCCTGCGACTCCCGCCTGTTATCCTAAAGTTCATGAGATCATGAGAGGGAGCGTGAAAGACTTGCAAAGGAAAACGTTGACCGTTGCGGCGCTGCCTGGGTTTGAGCCGGAGATCGGCCGCTGGATATGGGGACTTGAGGACGTGCGGCGGACGATATTGAAACGGCTGGCCGGGATCCCATATGAGCATCTGAATCATAAGGCGGCCGGCCGGCAATCCATCGGTTCACTGCTATACCATATTGCCTTAATCGAAGCGGACTGGCTGTACGTCGAGGTGCTTGAATCCGATTGGAATCCAAAAATAAAGGCATGTTTCCCCTGGGATCACCGTACGGAGGATAACCGTCTTTCCGAAGTGCCGGATCAGCCGCTCGCTGAGCATCTCCACCGTATGCACATGGTTCGTCAGGAATTGGTTGCCCATTTCCGAGGCATGGACCTTTCGGACTGGAGAAGACCCAGACGACTGGAGGCGTACGATGTGACGCCCGAATGGGTCATCTATCATCTGATTGAGCATGAGTCCCATCACAGGGGACAGATGTTTCAGCTGTTAAGGGAATTGGAGCAAGCGTGAGCATCGTCCCGACGCTGGGAAGCTTCGGCTTCTTCCCGGAGCCGCGCATCGCGGCATTTTAAGCGAATGTGCCTATAATATTTATAACCACGCAGGGCAGGGAGCATTCCTTGTTCTTTTTGCGCATATCCTGCAACGATTCATTCCGCCATACGTATTAAGCCAGATAGAATGCGGTTCGGAGGGGATACGATGAATAACGAATTTTACGTGGGATGGGGAACGCTGGCACTGATCAATGCCGGGCTGGCCCAAGGAAAGAACAGAACGGGATTAAACTGGTTTCTGTTGTCACTGTTGTTAGGCCCGCTCGCAACCCTGTTTCTTGTCTTGTCAGCTAAAAGGTGAACTTGGCAAAAAAGGTAAATCGGGCAATAAAAAGAGCCGCCTCCCGGCAAGGGAAGCGGCTCTTATCGTATTTTACATCCGCTGAAACATCGCGGTATCACGGCTGTAGTGCGTCAAATAACCTGTTTCTTCGTTGCGGATGCGGACGACATCCGGCGTGTAGCATTCAATGTAACCTCGCTCGATCTCCACGTATACGCTTGCGGGGTCTTCCTCCCACACGGAAACCAGCGTTTCCGACAGCGCGGCAGCGAAAAAATGGATGTCTTGCGATAGGTACCGGCTATTGCGGTCTATATTCATTTCATTTCCCCTTGATGATTAGAATCGGATAACATGCGGTCTACTAACTCGTTCATTCCCTTCCAGGAATCCTTCAGAATAAATTCATGCTGAATATGCGCATTCCATGGGCGCGGAATCAGGATGGTCTGTTTTCCGGCTTTTCTCGCAGCAATCGCATTATGGGGACCATCGTCAATCAGAAGGTCAAACTCCACCAAATCCTTGCGCTTGGCCACGAAAAAATTCTCGAACGGAATAAAAGGCATATGCCTCTGCAGCCATCTCCATTTCTCGGGCACCGAGGATGGGCGGGCTGCGGTAACGACAATGACATCATAATCATGTGTCATTCTGTGAACCTCGTCAATCGTATATTCGTCAAATAGTTCGAGCTCTTCATACAAACCGGGCTTTCCGAAGAAAAATTCTTCCGAGCATTCAGGATGCCAGATTTGGTGCAGGTTGTAATCGGTAATCTGATCGAGCGTAAGCTGGGGATCCTTGTACTGCAAATTGTGATAATGGATGGCTTTGGGAATCAGATGGCAGATCGTATCATCCATATCGATGGCGACTATTTTTTTGCTCATATCGTCATTACTCTCCTGTAATCATGAAATCTTCGAAAGATGATGTTCCGTAAATTGTAATGGACAGGATGCATATTGGCAAACCGAAATCAAAAATGGAAGGATGTTGCATTTCTTTCCCCTGACTCATTATAAACTAAGTATAACATTAATAGGCCAGCAACCCTTCTGATATTTTCCCGGCGCGGGTTCTACCGGAATCACAGCAGATTTCCTTCATTATGACAGTACATGTCATGAATGCCCTTTTATAATAGGAGCACTACAGGGCACAAAGGAGGAACGGCCATGCCGCAAGAATATATCCGCATTCGCGGTGCCAGGGAGAATAATCTAAAGAATGTTTCGCTCCAAATTCCAAAACGAAAAATCACCGTCTTTACCGGCGTATCCGGCTCGGGCAAATCGTCCATCGTGTTTGATACCATCAGTTCCGAAGCCCAGCGATTGCTGAACGAAACGTTCACCGCTTTTGTCCGGAACCGGCTTCCCCGGCATAGCCGCCCGGACGTGGACTCGCTCGAGAATTTGTCGACCGCCATCGTCATCGACCAGAAGCGGCTGGGAGGGAACTCGCGTTCCACGCTCGGCACGATCACCGATCTGTACGCCGTTCTGCGACTGCTGTTTTCGAGGGTGGGGCAGCCATTCGTGGGTTACTCCAATGCGTTTTCTTTTAACGATCCGCAGGGCATGTGCCCCGAATGCCAGGGAATCGGGAAGAAGGTGGAGCTCGATCTGACAAAGCTGCTGGATACGACCAAATCCTTGAATGAGGGAGCGGTCCGGTTTCCGATTTTCTCGGTGGACAGCTGGTATATGAAGAACTACACCATGTCCGGTTTCTTTGATAACGACAAGAAGCTGGCCGATTATTCCGAAGCGGAATGGAATCTCTTCCTGTACGGCAAGGAGGGAAAAGTGACGTTCCCGTCCAAAGGCGGACCGGTGCAGTCCGACTTTGAAGGCCTCGTGCTGAAGTTCAACCGGCTGTATATTCAGCGAGACAGCAGCGAATTGTCCGAACGAACCTTCAATCACGTGAAAAATTTCATTACGCACGGCACATGCCCGTTATGCGAGGGAACACGGCTCAGCCAAGCTGCGTTAAGCTGCAGGATCAACGGATATAACATCGCCGAGTGTGCGGCCATGGAGATCGGGGACCTAAGAGCGTTCATCCTGAATATCAAGGAGCCGATCGCTGCCGGCATGGTAGCCAGCTTAGCGGAGCGGCTGCAGCATTTGATGGATATGGGACTGGATTACCTGACGCTGAACCGGGAGACGACCACGCTTTCAGGAGGCGAGTCGCAGCGGGTCAAGATGGTTCGGCATCTGGGCAGCAGCCTGACGGACATGATGTATGTTTTTGATGAGCCGAGCGTGGGCTTGCATCCGCGGGATATTCACCGTCTGAACGGCATGCTGAGGAAGCTTCGCGACAAGGGCAACACCGTGCTGGTCGTGGAGCATGACCGTGACGTGATTGAAATTGCCGACCATGTGGTGGATGTGGGCCCGAATGCCGGTACCCGGGGAGGGGAAATTGTCTTTGAAGGGACGGTCGAGCAGCTGTGCGACCAAGCTTCCACCTTAACAGGTCAGTATATGAAGCGGTGGATGCCGATGAAGGAACGGTTTCGCGTACCTACAGGGCATATGCGCATCGCCAATGCGAATGATCATAACCTGAACAATGTGACGGTGGATATCCCGGTAGGCGTATTGACCGTGGTCACGGGCGTAGCGGGATCAGGAAAGAGCTCGCTCATTCACCATGCCTTCCTGTCCCGGCATCCCGAGGCTGTTGTCATCGACCAGTCCGCTGTCAGCGCCTCGATCCGTTCCAATCCTGCCACCTACACGGGGATCATGGATGACATCCGGAGCATGTTCGCCAAGGCGAACGATCAGAGTCCCTCCCTGTTCAGCTTCAATTCCAAAGGGGCCTGCCCCGACTGCCATGGGCTCGGTTTCATCTATACGGACCTGGCTTTCATGGAAGGCATCAAGTCGCCGTGTGATACCTGTGACGGCAGACGTTTTAAGGATGATGTGCTCCAGTACAAGCTCCAGGGAAAAATGATCACCGAGGTGCTGGACATGACGGTGCTGCAGGCGCTGGATTTTTTCGAGAAAAAAGAAATCAGGCGGCGGCTGGAAGCATTGCATGACGTGGGTCTGCACTATCTGACTCTCGGACAGCCGCTGAGCACCCTGTCCGGGGGCGAGAGCCAGCGCATCAAGCTGGCCAGCGAGCTGCACAAGCAGGGGCAGATTTACGTCATGGACGAGCCGACGACGGGGCTGCATATGTCGGATGTCGGGCATCTGCTGGACATGATGAATCGGCTCGTCGATAACGGCAGCTCGGTGATCGTGATCGAGCACAATCTGGACGTGATTCGTCAGGCGGACTGGATCATCGATCTCGGGCCCGAAGGCGGCAGCAGGGGAGGGAGTGTCATATTCGAAGGAACGCCCGCCGAACTGATCGCGGCGGATCACTCCCTGACCGGTAAATACGTGAGAGGATAGACTTAGAATGGCTGTGCCGCATATCTCCGCGGCATGGCCATTCTATGGTTATCAGGCTTATATGATCGTTTAAACGGCAATACTGTATGCTGCCACAGACTGCGGCTTCGGCAGGAGTCGGTTAATAAGAATGTATAAACGACTAATGTCCGCATACCGCGATGGGCGGCATTTTGATTGTAAACGGGGGATCAGGCAATGCGGAAAGCATGGTGGAAAGAAGCCGTTGCGTATGAGATCTATCCGCGCAGTTTCATGGATTCGAATGAAGACGGCATCGGGGATCTGCAAGGGGTGATATCCCGTCTGGATTATTTGAAGGATCTCGGGATTGACGTTATATGGGTATGCCCTATCTATCGATCGTCCAATAACGACAACGGCTATGATATCAGCGATTATCAGGATATTATGACGGAATTCGGCTCGATGGCCGACTTCGACCGGCTGCTGGCCGAAATCCATAAGCGCGGCATGCGCCTTATCATGGATCTGGTGCTTAATCATACCTCGGATGAACACCCGTGGTTTATGGAAGCCCGCTCCTCCCGAACGAATCCGAAGCGGGATTATTACATCTGGCGGGACCCGAGGGACGGGGCCGAGCCGAACAATTGGGAATCGGTGTTCACCGGTTCCGCTTGGGAGTACGACGAGTTAACGGGTCAGTATTATCTTCATCTCTATTCAAAAAAGCAGCCTGATCTAAATATGGAGAATCCGGCGGTCCGGGAAGAGCTGGTGCGGATGATCCGCTGGTGGCTGGATAAAGGGATCGACGGCTTTCGCGTGGACGCGATCACCCATATTAAGAAGCTGCCGGGTTTGCCCGACATGCCGAATCCAAACAACCTTCGATATGTCGATTCAAATCCCGGTCACCGGAATATCGAGGGAATCCATGAATTTCTTCAGCAATTCAAACGCGAAGCGTTCGCCGATTATGACATTATGACGGTGGGCGAAGCCAGCGGCATTCCGATCGCCGAAGCAGACCGCTGGATCGGGGAGGAGAACGGGACGCTGAACATGATTTTTCAATTTGAGCACGTCAATCTCGATTTCGGACTCGAAGGGCGCTGGGATTACGCCGTCTGGGACTTGGCCGAATTGAAGCAGATCATGTATAAATGGCAGACGGGCCTGGAAGGGACAGGCTGGAACGCTCTCTATATGGAGAACCATGATCAGCCGCGCTCCGTATCCCGTTTTGGCGATCCGGTCCACTATCATAAGGAATCGGCTAAGATGCTGGCTACTTTTTTTATGCTGATGCAAGGGACGCCGTTTATTTATCAGGGGCAGGAAATCGGGATGACGAATGTCGAGTTTCCGGAGCTGAGCGATTATCGGGACGTGGAGATCTACAATTATTACCGCGAGCGTCTGTTGGACGGAAAAGACGTGCCCGAGACGATGCGCAGAATCGCGTACCGGGCCCGGGACAATGCAAGAACGCCGATGCAGTGGGATGACACGCTTTATGGCGGTTTCTCATCCGTCGTGCCATGGATTCGGTCCAATCCGAATTATCATGAGATCAACGTGGAGCATCAGCTGGCCGATCCGGATTCCATTCTGAATTACTATAAGGCCTTGATCCGTCTGCGCAAGTCCACCGAGGTGCTGATCTACGGAAAATACGAAGCCGTGCTGGAGGAGCATCCGGAAATCTTCGCTTATTCCAGGACATTAGGGAACGAGGTATATCTGATCGTATTGAACTTTTACGGCAGGACGCCGGAATTTCAGTTTCCCGCGGAATGGAGCGGCCGTCATCCGGAAGTGGTGCTCACCAATTACGAGCGGTCGGACCGGAGTTTCGGCCAATTTACCTTAAACCCTTATGAAGCGATAGTTTATCGTGTAAACTAAGTGGGTAAGCGATTTCTTGAGATGAGAGGTGAATGCAGCTTGTCGCAGCCTAATATGATGTCTGCCGCCGTTCTTGATCGTCCTTTATCCATTGGAGTGAAGCAGGTGCCCATTCCGGAGCCGAAGCCGGATGAAGCCTTGATTCAGGTGTATTGCATCGGCATCTGCGGTTCGGACGTGCATTATTATGAGCATGGACGGATCGGAAGGTATGAGGTGAAGGAGCCGTTGATACTGGGACATGAGCTGGCTGGAGTCGTTGTGAAAACGGGGGAGAAGGTAACGAATGTCTCCGTCGGTGACCGCGTGGCCGTGGAACCAGGCGTTACGTGCGGGCGATGTGCCTATTGCAAAAGCGGACGCTACAACCTGTGCCCGGACGTGGTGTTCATGGCGACTCCTCCGGTTGACGGTGCCTGGGCCGAATACGTTGCGGTTCGCAGCGACTTCCTGTTCCGGCTGCCGGATGACATGTCCTTCGAGGAGGGCGCATTGCTTGAGCCGCTGTCCGTTGGCCTTCATGCCGTACGCCGCGGTCGTATCCGGCCGGAGGACAGGGTGCTGGTGCTCGGTTTGGGCCCGATTGGCCTGCTTGCCATGGAGGCAGCCAAAATGTCCGGAGCCTCACAGGTATTCGGCAGCGACGTCGTGGAATACCGGCGCCATCTGGCCCTTCAGATGGGAGCCTCCGGCGTGATCAATCCCATGGACGAATCCGTTCCGCAGCGATTGGAGCAACTTACGGGCGGCTTGGGAATCGATCTCATCATCGAAACATCGGGCAACGCAAGGGCCATCGCGGATTCCATCGGTTATGTGAACCGCGGGGGGCGCATCGTGTTTGTAGGCTTGCCTGCAAAGGATGCCACTCCGGTGGATATCGGCGCTTTGGTTGACGCCGAGTTGGATGTATACGGCGTGTTCCGCTATGCAAATACGTATCCGGCCGCTATTCAGATGCTGCAGAACAAGGGCAGCCGCATACGGGACATCATCACCCACCAGTATTCTTTGGATCAGATCGAGGAGGCCGTGGAGCTTGCCCGCACGCAAAAGGATACCAGCGTCAAAGTCATGATCTATCCTCATCAGAACGCATAACGTTCTTTGCGGCAGGAAGAGCTGCTCCGGAGCTGGCGGTACAATCGAACCTGAATAATGTGATCATCAAAAAGCACCGCCCCAACACTTGTTGGAGCGGTGCTTTTTTCATGTGTTACCGGTTAGTCCGGGCGCTCATTGCTCATCCAGCTGTCGATGCGAAGATCATCGCCGTAGGTCTCGCGCGACGAAATTTCGCCGAGCTTCTGCTCGGCAGCTTCGCGGGTATCGAATCCGCCGATGACCGCGATAAAGTCCCCGCCGGCCGCCTTAATGAAGGTCACCTCGTCTTCCAAGTAAATCTCTTCAAGAATGGCAAGGGATTCCCCTTGCGGCATCGTCTCACTGCGGATATAGAAGACTTCGTGCGGAGTTACCGGCTCGCCGGTGGAAGTAAGCTTCAGCTCCAAATAGCCGGGATCTTTATATTCCGATACGGAATGCTTCACGCCGTCCTTCAGCTCAACGACAAAACGCATGGCCGAATCGTCCAGAATCACATTTTCATAAACATCCTTCACCAGCGGAAGCGCCAGCATGTCTTTCTTGATGGTATCATAGTCAAAATTTCGAACCCCGTTAAACGTGAAAATAAGGCGGTTCGGGGCATCTCTATGGTCGACGGTATAGGCAGGCACGCTGGAAACGGACTCGCCTTCCTGATCAAAATGAATCTTGAATACATCCTCTGAAGCTTCCGTTCCTACGGTAACGCCGTCGGTCCGCTCGCCGCCGCCCCCGAATTGCAGCACCTGAACGATGCTGCCCACCACGGGTACTTTGGATAAGGCATTGGCTACCGTTGGGATATTGACCACGAAGAGCAGGGCAGCGGCCGCTGCAACAACGGAAGAATACCTCATCATGCGTTTGGATCGTTTACGGGCGGCCGCCTTTTTCTGCGCAGCATCTATGACGCCTGTTAACTGAGCGGGAATTTCAATGTGTTCGTAGCGTTCTTTTCCTGTCATAGGCTATCGACCTCTCCCTCGATTAAATAAGATTTCAATTTTCCGATAATGCGATAAAACCTGGTCTTGACGGTGTTCTCGGACAAGGACAGCACATCCGCCATTTCCCTAAAGCGCAGGTCCTCAAAAAACTTCAAAATCATGTAGGTCTTCTCCTCCGGCGGCAGTTTGTCCAGCGCATCGTACAGATCCATTTTCTCCTCCAGCGGGACTGCATGCTCTGCGGCCGCGTAGTCCTGATCCTGGTCTTCCATATAGGTAAACCGCTTCTTGCGACCGAGATGGTCGATGGCAGCGTTAATGACGATCCGGGTCATCCAAGAATCAAAATACTGCGGCGCGTTCATCCGCTCATAAGCGAGGTATCCCTTATAGGTCGCTTCCGAGACGATGTCCAGTGCCTCCTGCTCGTTTTTGACATAGCAAAAGGCCACCCGGTACAACTTGTTCTTGCATTTCTGGATATGTTCGCTGAACTGTTGTTGCTTCGATTCTTTCGCTCTCAGTTCACTCACTCCTAACTACTAGCACTAGTATACATGTCATGGCACGAATTCGTTGATCTGTTCATTCATTGGCCGGAATGATGGGATCAACTCAAGTACTTGAGTGCGCTTGACTGATCATTAGACCGTGGAGAGGGCCAAATAGTTTTAGCACGGGATAAAAAATAGACGAATGGAGGGATATACCAGGCCGATTACGCCGTATGTGCGAATCCAAGGCTGAAATAAGGAGGGATTGAAAAATACCGAGCAGCTTAACAAAAGACATGAAGGATGCTACTATATGAGTCATATGAAATGAACGGAGGCCAGAACATGTAGGTTTTTCTACCCAACCCGCACAACTAAATACAGAATTGGGGTAGAAAAGATGAAACGGAAATCCTTTCGATATCTCTGGATAGGCCAGGCGCTCGCCAATAGCGGCGATTTATTTTACATTGTCGGCCTGATGGCTATGATCCATGGGATTACGGGATCCGCCATGTTGATGGCCATGATCCCTTTCATTACGACGACGGCACGGTTTATAAGCGGGAGCTTTGCGCCCGTTTTAATGGACAAGTACAGCCTCAAGTCGCTGCTTGTTTCGTCTCAGACCGGAAAAACCGCCGTGTTGTTCCTGTTGATGGTAACCTGCTATGCACTGGGAGAGCAGGAGGCGACGGTTTATGCGATTCTCGGATTCGTATTTCTCATCTCCTTGCTCGATGGCTGGGCTGCACCTGCCAGCCATGCCATGCTGCCGCGTTTGGTGGATGCCGCCGAGTTAACGAAAGCAAACAGCTTTGTTGCCATCGTGGATCAGATGATCCAACTGGGTGGCTGGGCCGTTGGGGGACTGCTGGTCGCAGTCCTGGGCGGAAGCAGCGTGATAGGACTGACCTTTGCCCTATCCCTGGTAGGGGCAGTCTTCATGAAACTTATAGAGGATCGGCATGAAGCCGCCCCGGAATCGAAAGAGAAGACGCGCGTTTCGAAAGGGCGCTCCATTCAAGAAGGCTGGGCACTCATTTGGAAGCAGCCTTCCCTTCGGGCGATTCATGTGATTTATATATTGGAGACGATGGCGGGCGTGATCTGGATTGCAGCGATCATCTACGTGTACGTGGCTGATGTGCTGCACAGGGAGGAGGCGTGGTGGGGATACATCAACGCAAGCTTTTTCCTGGGACTCATGCTGGGCGGACTGTTTGGAATGAGAGGCGCGGGGCTGATCGACCGCAATATTCGCAAGTTCGTCATCTGCTCTTCCTTCGGCATCAGTCTGATGACGCTCGGTTTTGGATTGACCTCGGTGCCTTGGCTGGCCCTTATGTTCTCGGCAGGCTTCGGCGTTTTTGAACAGCTGAAATCCGTCTCGCTGCAGACCACGCTGCAGCGGAGCGTATCCGTTCATCTGTTGCCGAAGGTGTATGCGGCTCAAAGCGCGATGGTTTCGCTGGTATTTGGCCTATCCACGCTGCTGTTCGGGTTCATCACCGACGAATACGGCGTCCGGACTACGTATATCATTGCAGCTGCGGTGTTGTTCATCTCGGGCTGTTACGCTGCAATCATACGAACGAGGTGGCTGGAGGCAGGGGAGAGGGCAGCCCAGGGGGAAGGATGCGCGGATTAATCGGCATATAGGTTCATCCTCCCGCCGGACTTGATGACTGCAAGTTTCATACATGCAGGCGATTTCAAAATAAAAAAAGGCGAGCGTGAAGCTCGCCTTTTTTATTTTTGAATACTACGGGGACTCGCGTTATGAGCAGGCGTTTCATCCATATCCTTATGCAAGGCTTTAATTTCGTGAGCCGTATTGAAACAATCCATGCCCTTTTCCTGCGGAAACATAGGCTGGCAGAGCATACGATTCATTAGAATGACGATGGCATGAATAACGTGTAAGCGGCTCTCCTATCGCTATAGGAGAGCCGCTTTTGGGCTTGATATTCTGGTTACAGTGAAGGGCCAAGGGCAATCCAGGACACGAAGCCGTAGGAAAGGTTGCAATTCGGTTGGCGGATCACTTCCAGAACTGCTGCATCTTCGCGCTGGGACTTCAGTGAAATCTGAAAGCCCTGGTTGTTGCTCATCCCCACGATAACATAGTTAATGCCGGCATAAGGTTCATCGAATAGGACGGTCACCTCGGTCTGAGTGTCGGCCCCTGTCAATACAAAGGGGGTCATTCCAAATTGCTGAAGTTTCGGCTTCCCGCTTGAGCTGCGCACCGGCGTGAAGGCCAGATGCTGTGCAGTGACTGCTGATTCAGCCAATTGCTGGCCGGTAACAGCCCCGTTGGAAATATGAACGCTAGCGACAGCCGACTTGCCTAATTTGTCGCCGTCAATGCTTCCGTCAGCGAGGGTAAAGGTATCAAAAGCGTCCGGTCTAAGATGTCTTCTCTCGATGGTCCCTTCAGCGATTTGGTTTCCGGTAACAGAGCCGTCAGCCAGGGTGAAGTCGTCAAAAGCATTTGGTGCAAGGTGCCGGCTCTCGATGG